>JBEPUW010000058.1:0-23933 GCA_041691315.1 Caulobacteraceae bacterium
GGGACTTCCACCCTCTCCTCCTCGCCGGCCTCCCGGCGCACTGTCCCCAATTTCGGGCCGGGAGGGGCGCGCATGAGCACCGAGACCACACCTGAGGCCCCGGACCTCGATTGGCGGATGCCGGCGTTGCGCGAGGTCGGCGTGCTTGGCCATCGCATCGCCTATTATGAGAAGGGCGAAGGCCCGCCGCTGGTGCTGGCGCACGGCTTCTCCGGGTCGGCCGCCTTCGAGTGGGGCCGCGTCTTCGACCTCCTGGCCGAGCGCCACCGCGTGGTCGCCCCGCAGCTGGTCGGCTTCCTGCCGTCGGAGCAGCCGGACATCGTCTATTCGACCGAGGCGCAGCTGGCGCACCTCTCCGGATTTCTGCAGGCGCTGGACCTCGAGGACTGCACGCTGGCCGGCGAATCCTACGGCGGCTGGCTGGTCGCCGCCTACGCCGCCCGCGCCGCTCAGCCCGGCCAGTCGCTGGCGCGCGTCGCCCGCTATGCCATCCTTTGCGGCGCGGTCGGCCTGGTCCGAACCGGTCAGACCCCGCCCGCCCCACGCGCGCCGCCCGACACGCCGCTCTGGCGCGCCATCGTCGAGCGTCTGCCGGAGCTGAACCCACACGATGCGGCCAACAACCCGACCCGCGAAAAGATCTTCGCCGCCAGCGATTTGGGGCGCGGCTGGCCGGACACCGCGGCGCTGGCGCGGATCGCCGCGCCGACCCTGCTGCTCTGGGGCGAAGCCGATGACCTGGTGCCGGTGCGCTACGGCCGGGCGGCCGCCGCGGCGATCCCTGGTTCGCAGCTGGTGGTTCTGCCGGGCATAGGCCACATCCCGTCGATCGAGGCGCCGCGCGACTTCGTGCGCATCCTCACCGACTTCGCCGCCGGCCGGCCCGTCGTGTAGGCAACGATCGCACCCTATGGCCTTGGGCGCGGTTTACGGCTTAGGTGGCGGCAGAGGCCGGCCCCACCTGGCGGGGTCGCGGGGGGCCGGGAATGCGCATGATCCGAACCGCGGTGCTGACCGTCGCCATGGCGGCGGCCTGGGCCTGCACGCCGGCGCCGCCGCTGAAAGAATACGCCTATCCGGCCTGGGGCTTCGCCGTATCGTTGCGCGGGCCCCCGAAGGTGACCGATATGCCCGCCGCGGCGGATGGGAGCACGGTCCACACCTTGCTGGTCGAGGCCTCGGTGGCCGGCCGCGACAACCTGGTCAACGTGATCGACGGCTCCGGCTCGACCAAGTCGGAAGACCAGGCCCTGTCGGACGCGCCGGCGACCCTGGCCAGCGCAGTCAGCGGCGCGATTGGGCCGATCACCTACGCCACGACCGGCCAGACGATCGGGCGGGAGTTCCTGCTCAGCCGTCAGGGCCGACCCCCGGCGCGGGTGCAGATCTTCGTGGCGAACAAGCATCTCTATGAACTGATCGCCCAGTCCGACCGGGGCCCGACCGACCCAGAGACCACCAACTTCCTGGCCTCGTTCAGACTGCTGGGGCGCTGATCCGCTGGCCTAGGCCTGCGATGCCGGGAAAACGTGCGCCTGGCGGATCGCCAGCCTGAGACCCGCGCCCGGCGCCAGCGACGTCAGCTGATCGCGCGCGAAATCGACCTCGATCCAACGCCCGTCGGCGGTCTCGGCCTCGACCCGGCCGGTCGGGCCTTGCGGGATGATGCGGGCGATGTGGGTCTCGAAGCCCTCGCCGTCCCCGGCGAGGATCAGGTCGTGCGGGCGGATGAAGGCCACGGCCGCGCCGTCGGCGACGCCGCTCGCGGGCGCGGCGATCGGGCCGGCAGTGAAGCCGCCCTGCTCCACCCTGCCCTCGAACCGGTTGGCCTCGCCGACGAAGCCGCAGACGAAGGCGCTGGCGGGATGGTCGTGCACCTCGGCCGGCGTGCCGATCTGTTCGATCTGGCCGTGGTTGAGGATGGCGACGCGGTCGGCCAGCTCCAGCGCCTCTTCCTGGTCGTGGGTGACGAAGATGGTGGTGACGCCGGTGGCGTCATGGATGCGGCGAAGCTCGCGGCGCAGCGACTTGCGCACCGTGGCGTCCAGCGCCCCGAACGGCTCGTCGAGCAGCAGCACGCGGGGCGAGACCGCCAGCGCGCGGGCCAGCGCTACCCGCTGGCGCTGGCCGCCGGACAGCTGCGAGGGATAGCGCGGCCCCATGCCGTCCAGCTCGACCAGCTTCAGCAGATCGTCGACGCGACGGGTGATCTCGGCCCTTGGCGGCTTGTTCCTGCGCCGCACGTCGAGACCGAAGGCGACGTTCTTGGCCACCGTCATGTGCTTGAAGAGCGCGTATTGCTGGAAGACGAAGCCGACCTGGCGCGCCGCCGCGTGCAGGTAGGTGACGTCGGCCTGGTCGAACAGCACCTGGCCGCGGTCGGGGAATTCCAGGCCGGCGATCAGCCGCAGCAGCGTGGTCTTGCCCGAGCCCGACGGCCCCAGCAGGGCCAGCAACTCGCCGTGGCGGATCTCCAGGCTGACGCCGTTCAGCGCCGGATAGCGGCCGAAGCGCTTTTCGACGCCCTGGATCGAGATGGTCATCGGCGGCGCGTCGCTGGGTTCAGACATGGCGGCCCCGCACCGATTGGGTCAGCTCGAGCCCGGTTTTCAGCGCCAGGGTGACCAGCGCCAGCAGGCAGAGCAGCGCCGCCACCGAGAAGGCGCCGACGAAGTCGTACTCGTTGTAGAGCAGTTCGATATGCAGGGGCATGGTGTTGGTCAGGCCGCGAACATGGCCCGAAACCACCGACACGGCCCCGAATTCCCCCATGGCCCGGGCGTTACACAAAAGCACGCCATAGAACAGGCCCCAGCGGATATTGGGCGCGGTGACCAGCAAGAAGGTGACCAGGCCGGACGCGCCCATGGAGACCGCCGCCTCCTCCTCGGCCACCCCCTGCTCCTGCATAAGCGGGATCAGCTCGCGGGCGATGAAGGGGAAGGTGACGAAGATGGTCGCCAGCACGATGCCCGGCACGGCGAAGATGATGGTGATGTTGTGGTCGATCAGCCAGTCGCCGAACCAGCCCTGAGCCCCGAAGACCAGCACATAGATCAGGCCCGAGACTACCGGCGAGACCGAGAACGGAAGGTCGATCAGGGTGATCAGGAAGCTCTTGCCCGGGAAATAGTGCTTGGAGATGGCCCAGGCGGCGCAGACCCCGAAAGCGGCGTTGAACGGCACGGCGATGGCCGCGACCAGCAGGGTCAGCTTCACCGCCTTGATGGCGTCCGGATCGCTGATCGCCGCCAGCGAGGCCTCGACCCCCTTCTTCAAGGCCCCGGCGAACACCGCCGCCAGCGGCAGGATCAGCATCAGCGCCAGGAAGCCCAGGACGAGTGCCAGAACGGTCCAACGCGCCCAGGGCGGATCCTCGGTCGGATGGCGGGCCTGGACGAGGCTCATGAATAGCGCCTCGACCAGGCCTGGACGCCATTGATCACGAACAGCATGACGAAGGCCGCGACCAGCATGACCAGGGCGATGGCCGCGGCCTGCTGGTAGTTGAACTGCTCCAGCTCGACCACGATCAGCAGCGGCGCGATCTCGGAGTGGTAGGGCATGTTGCCGGCGATGAAGATCACCGAGCCGTACTCGCCGACGGCGCGGGCGAAGGCGAGCGCGAAGCCGGTCAGCCAGGCCGGGGCCAGCGACGGCAGCACCACCTTGGTCAGGGTCGCGAGGCGACTGGCGCCCAGGCTGGCGGCGGCCTCCTCGACGTCGTCGGCCAGGTCGCGCACCACCGGCTCCAGGGTCCGCACCACGAACGGCAGGCCGATGAAGGTCAGGGCCACGATGACGCCGAGCGGGGTGTAGGCGACCTTGACGCCCAGCGGCGCCAGCAGGCCGCCGACCCAGCCGTGCGGGCCGTAGAGCGCCGCCAGCGAGATGCCGGCGACGGCGGTCGGAAGCGCAAACGGAAGATCGACCAGGGCGTTGACCAGCGCCTTGCCGGGGAAGCTGTAGCGCACCAGCGCCCAGGCGGTGATCAGGCCGAAGACGCCGTTGATCCCCGCCGCGATCAGCGCCGCGCCGAAGGACAGCCGGTAGGCGGCCAGGGCGCGGGGCGAGAAGCCGGCGGTCAGCAGGTCCTGCCAGCCGAGGCCCGACGCCTTGATCGCCACCGCCGACAGCGGGATCAGCACCACCACCGACAGCACAGTGATGGTGATGCCGAGGGTCAGGCCGAATCCGGGGATGGCCGAGCGGCGCCGGAAGAAGGGCGGCCGCGCGGCGCGCACCGGCGAGCGCAGCGGCGCCTCGGGAATGACCATCGACGATGGGCTCACGCGCAGGACGCGCCGAGTTCGCGCGTGCGGCCTTGTCTGGTCATCGAACGCGTCTCCGGGTCAGTCGCAGCCGGATTAGCTCTATTGATTAAATAGGCAAATGAGAATTTCTACCGCGCCCGACAGCGAAACCCGTGCGGCGCGGGCCAGAGACCCGGTCGTCTGCTTGCGCCAGGGTCTTGCACTCCGCGGCGCAAAGACCGGCGCGGAACGGTTGACGCGCGCGCCACAAATGTCTCTCTCTCCGGCGTGCGCAAATTACTTGAGAGAATCGCCAAGACCGCTCCGGTCGGGCCGCGGGCTTGGGCCGGCCTTTGGCTGGTCGCGATCGTGCTTGCAGCCTTCTCGGTCTCCACGTTGATTGCGGAAGCCGGGCGCTATCCCGGCAAGGGCGATCTCGACGTCTTCCTGCGCGCGGGGTGGGCGGTGAGAGAGGGGCAGGACCTCTATCGGGTCGCTGACCGGCGCGGATTCCACTACCAATACCCGCCGCTCTTCGCGACCCTCATGGTTCCACTGGCCGACCCGCCGCCGACCGCGACCCCGGCCCAGCGCGCGTTCATCCTACCCTATTGGGCGTCGGCGACCATCTTCTACGGGCTCAGCCTGGCCTGCCTGATCTGGTCTTTGCACCTGATCGCCGCGGCCCTGGAGGCGATCAGCGCCCAAGGGCCGCCGCCCCGAGGCTCGCACATCTGGTGGGCGCAGCGCGTCTGGCCGCTGATCCCGACGGCGATCTGGTTCGGCGACGGCGCCGGCCGGGGCCAATCGACGCCGTTCATTCTGCTGCTGGTCGCCGGTGCAGCCGTGGCCATGTTGCGTGGCCGCCGCCTGACGGCGGGCGCCCTGGTCGGGTTCGTCGGGGTTCTGAAGCTCTTTCCGCTCTACCTGCTGATCTTCCCGCTGCTGCGGCTGGATCGTCGCATGATCCTGGGCGCGGTGGCCGGGGTCCTGGCGGGACTCCTGCTGCCGGTGGCGATCATGGGGCCGACCGCCAGCGTGCACGCCTATCACGAGTTCCTGGACAGCCGGATGAGGGGTGAGATCAACGGGCAAGGCGATCCCGCGCTCGGCCACGAGATGCACGGGACCAATTCCAGCATCCAGTCCTTCGAATACATGGCCTACAACACGCTGCACCCGGACGCCGCGACCCGCGCGCCGACGCCGCCGACAGCCTATTTCATCACCGGCCTGGCCATCTCTGCCGTGCTGACCCTGGGCGTGATCGCGATGATGTGGCGGCGCAGCGACGCCTTGGGGGAGTTTCTCTATTTCTCGGCGCTGGCGGTGCTGATGGCGCCGATCCTGCCGGTGTCGCGACCTCACTACTTCCTGCCGGAGGTTCTGGCCTTCGCCGGCCTGTTCGCCGCCGAATGGCCGAACCGCAAGGGCTTGTGGCCTGGATGGCCGTTGGCGGCGCTTGGCCTGGCGACGCTGGTGATCGGCGTCCTGGTCGCCGTCGGTCAACGGCAGGTCATCGACTTTGGCCTGACGACCTATGCGGCCCTGGCCCTGGTGGCGATGGCGATGGTCGTGGCGCGCCGCAGATCGCCCAGCGCCGCCCACGCCGCGCCGAAGAACAACCGGTAGGCGGTGTTCGCGGCGCGCAGACCGCCCTCAATCGAGTTTCGAACGCTGCTGTTGGCCCAGCTCCGCGTTCAGCGCCGCGTAGTTCGGAAAGCCCAGTTTCGGCGTCACTAGCCTGGACCACTCGGCGTCCAGAAAAGCGTCGACCTCGTCCACCTGATCCCCCTCAAGCTTTGCCATACAGCCAGATGAGACGGCTCGGCGCTAGCCTTGCGCTGGGCTCACGGTCGGGGTTTTCCCCTCCGCCATCGCGATACCGTCAAGGAACAGCTTGCGCTGGCGAGGGCGCGGAAACCAGATGCGCGCGGCCTCGTCGATCGTCCCGGTCATCAGGCTTTTGAACTGCGCCAGCGCCTCCTGGGCCTCGGCCGTCTGTCCGAGATGACCGTGCAGCGCGGCCAGGACCGCATAGCTGATGGGCAGGCGAAGCGCCGTGGTCCGGAACAGCGCCAGGGCTTCGTCGAAGCGCTCCTGCTGAAACCTCGCCGAGGCCAGATACATGCGCATGAAACCGTTAAGCGTCGAGATGGGATCAAGCCGCATCGCGGTCTCGAGATGCTCGGCCGCTAGATCGGGCTCTCCACATTTCAGCCTGAGCGATCCGCTGCCCATCAGAACGAAGGCGGACGCCGGATTGAGAGCCAGGGCGCGGTCCATCAGGGCGATGGCGCGGTCCAGGCGGCCTTCCAATCCCGGCAGGCTGACCGCGATCTGGGTCAGCACCCTTGCATCTTCGCCTGCGAGCCTCAAGGCGCGCTCCGCCAGCTCCAGACCGCGGCGGCGGACCGTGTCCGGGTCGTCGGCCCAGCCATGATCGATCATCTGGCGATGGCAGACGCAGGACTGCCCTATGGCGTCCGCAAACTCCGGGTCCAGTGCGATCGCCTGGTCGAGCAGGTCGATCGACGACAACATTTCGGCCTTTCTGGAAAATCTGAACAGCACCCTGGAACGAAGAAAAAGATCGTAGCTGCTCATATTGACGGTCGGGCGCGTCGCCGCCTTCACCTCCTCCACATCCTGGACCGTGTTCTCGATAACGCCGGCCACGCGCGCCGCCACCCGATCCTGCAGCGCGAAGACATCCTCCATCGTGTCGTCCAGGCGGTCGGCCCAGATCTCCGCTCCACTGCTCGCGTCGACCAGATGCACGACGATGCGGACCCGCCCGCCGGCCTTGCGCACGCTGCCCTCCAGCACATAGCGCACGCCCAACTCACGCGCCGCATCCTGGGGGCTCATCGCGTTGCCGTCGGAGACCAGGTGGTCGCCGGCGGAAATCACGAAGATCGATTTGAACCGCGACAAGGCGCTGACGATCTCCTCGACGACGCCGTCGACGAAATAGTCCTGCTCAGGATCATTGCTCAGATTGGCGAAGGGCACGACCGCGATGCTCGGCTTCAACTGAGACTGCGGCAGAGCTTCCACGACCGGCGGCGGCGCGAGTGGGGCGACCATCTTTCCGGCCGTCAAGCTGGCGATGCTATCAACGACCCTGCGCCAGCCCGGCGCGTCCACGTCTCCGGTCCAGCCGGTCAGGTCCGCGCATTGGATGCGGTCGAACGGCATCGGCAGCACCGCGCCGTCGATGTTGAGCTGCACCAGCTTGCCGGCCTCACGGGCGTGATCGGCTTCCGACTGCACCCATTGCGACTTCACCGCCTCGGTCGACCAGAGGACCACCACCGCGGCCGCGGCCTTCAACTCTTCCTCGATCACGTCGGCATAGGCGCGGTGCGCGGGAATCGCGTCGTCGAGCCAGACGCCATAGCCCTGCGACCGCAGCGCCTGCGCGATCGCTTGCGCCTGCTTCGCCGTCGACCGGGCATAGGAAATAAAGATGTCCGCCATGCCCCGCCACGACGCAAATAGGTTTGGCCTAAATCCCGACGGCCGTCCGCCAGCGGGATCGTATCAGAAATGGTAGGCCGGGAGGGGGTCGAACCCTCGACCACTCGATTAAAAGTCGAGTGCTCTACCACTGAGCTACCGGCCCTTGGGAAAGGGCGCGGACCATAGTCGTGGCGGGTTTTGGCGACAAGAGCCGACGAAGCCCTGGCCCGAAGGCCAGGGCGACGCCAAAATACTTTACGGCATCAGCACCGTGTCGACGACGTGGATGACGCCGTTCGACTGCATGACGTTGGCGATGGTGATCGTTGACCGGCCGCCCTTGGCGTCGGTCAGGACCAGATGGCCCATGCCGCCCTGGCTGACGGTCAGGGGCTCGCCCTCGACCGTGGTCAACGTGGCCTTGCCGCCGCCGGCCGCGATCATGCGCTTCAGGTCGGCGCCGGTCAGATGGCCGGGAACGACGTGATAGGTCAGGATCTTGGTCAGCGTGGCCTTGTTTTCCGGCGCGACCAGGGTCTGGACGGTGCCGGGGGGCAGCTTGTTGAAGGCTTCGTTGGTCGGGGCGAAAACGGTGAACGGGCCTGGGCCCTCCAGCGTGTCGACCAGGCCGGCCGCCTTCACGGCGGCGACCAGTGTGGTGTGGTCCTTCGAGTTGACGGCGTTCTCGACGATGTTCTTCGACGAGGACATGGCGGCGCCGCCGACCATGGGATTGGCTTGAGCAGCGACAACGCCCACGCCGCCGGCTGCGCCGGCGCCGATCGCGATGGCGGCCACGGCGATCAAGAGCCGCGATCTGGTGTTGGACATATTGGGTTTCCTCTAGAATCTGCGCCAGGTTGGCGTCAGGTCATACGCAGCCGCGGCGCGATTGGATGACTCCCTGGTGAGAGGCGCGCCCTAACCGTCACCCCGTCATGGCCCGACTTGTTCGGGCCACCCATGAACACAGGCGTATGTGAGTTCATGACGCGGCTCACCCGCCCAGGATCACCGTCAAGGGTCAGTGTTCATGGTTCCCCCGCATTCCGCGGCTTCGCCGCTCCAGCGGGGGATGACGGTTGACCTTTGGGGATCGGAAACGAGTCTGCGCCCTTTCCGAGCCTGAGGGTGGCAGGCCGTTGGGCGCAAGGCAAGCCAAGCTATCGTGCTTTGCCAGCGCTGGATCGGCCGTCGATCCTGAACGTATGAACCCAGACATTGCAGGCGAATGGACCGGCGACCTCGACACCGGCACGGTCAAGGTGACGCTGAACTTCACGCTCGATCCCGCAGGCGACGGCGGCACGGCGCTGTTCAACACCAGGACCTACGGCCAGCTGACCTTGCCGCTGGTCAGGCGCGGCGCGCGATGGCGGTTCGACGCGGCCATCGTCGACATCGCGCTCGAGCTTTGGCCGGACGGCGAGCGGCTGATCGGCGAATGCCGCCACTTTGGCGCCGCCTATCCGATGAGCTTCGAACGCGGGCCGCCTCGCGTCCGGCCGTGGCCGCCGCGGCCGCAGACGCCGGAGCCGCCTCTGGCCTATGCGACCGAGGCCGTCGCCTTCGCGGCCGCGGATGGCTCGCGCCTGGTCGGGACCCTGACGAGGCCGGCCGCTCAGCCGCCCCACGCCGCCGTGGTGCTCTCAACCTGGTTCGGACGCGTCGATCGCGATCAGCGGGTGCTCGGGCACCGGCCCTTCGCCATCTGGGCCGACGCCCTGACCCGGCGCGGCCTCGCCACGCTACGCTACGATAAGCGCGGCGCGGGCGAGTCCGAAGGCGACTTCAACCTCGCCACCACCGGTGACTTCGCCGCCGACCTGGCCTTGGCTGTCGCCTTTCTCAGGCAGCAGCCGGGGATCGATCCTGGCCGCATCGGCCTGTTCGGGCACAGCGAGGGCGGTCACATCAGCGCCGACGTCGCCGCCGCCGACCCCGGCATCGCCTTCTGTGTGTTGCTGACCCCAAGCGGCGTACCTGAGGAAGACATGTTCGACACCGAGATGTTCCGCGGCGCCGTGGCCGTCGGCGGCCGGCCGCTGCATCCCGTGCGGACCGTCGCTCTGGCGCACGAACTGGCCGCTGCCGGCCGCGACGCCCCGACGCCGGAAGAGGGCGTGGCGCGCACCCGGGCGATCCTGCAACGCGAGGCCGCCGCCGGCCGCTTCGCCGCCGACCGGATCGAGCCCCGCGCCCGCATGGCCGCCTCGCCCTGGCGGCGCTACTGGTGGACCTATGAGCCTACCAGGAGCCTGGCCGCCCTGACCTGCCCGACCCTGGCGGTGTTCGCCGGCCGCGACCTGCAGACCCCGCCCCACCATCATGTCCCGAACGTGCGCAAGGCCTTGGCCGGCAACCGGCGGGCGACGCTCATCGAGTTGCCGGGCCTGAACCATTTCCTGCAGACGGCGCGCACCGGGGCGGTGTCGGAATACGGCGATATCGAAGAAACCCTGGCGCCTGAAGTCATCGAGACGGTCTGCGACTGGATATCGACGATCGCCGAAGTTTAAGGGCGGGCTGGTCAAGTCGCATCGGCGCCGTTACCGCTAAGCCATGGCGCGGGAATCCACTCCGATACATCCGACCGTTCGCACAGAGCGCAGGGGCAACCGCCTGTCTGTGCTGGTGATCTGCGCCGCCATCTGCACCGTCATCCTGGCCGGCTTCGCGCTCTGGGCGCTGCGCCACATCCTCACCCCGATCGCGCTCGCGGTGTTTCTGCTGTTCCTGGTCGACGGGCTGGCGCGCGCCATGTCCAGGCGCATCCACGGCCTGCCGCGCGGGTTGGCGGCCGGCATCGCCTTGGCCTTCATCGTCGTGGTGTTCGGCTCGGCCATCTGGCTGGCGGCCGACAACGGCGCGGATGTCGCGGCCCGCGCGCCGGACTATGAGCACCGGCTCAACTTCCTGCTCAACATGGGCGCGGCGAAAATGAATATCGCCCGCTCGATCACACTGGAGGACGTGATCCATCAGGCCAATCCGACGCGCTACGTCGGCGCGATAGCCTCACGCCTGAGCGACTTCGCCGAGAGCGCCGTCTTTGTGCTGATCTATCTGGGCTTCCTGCTCGCATCGCGGCGCGGCTTCGACGCCAAGTGGCCGGAACTGTTCGTCGACATCCATCGGCGCAAGGAGGCGCGGCTGGTCTTCGAGCGCATCCGCCTTGGCGTAGAGAGCTATATCTGGGTGCAGACGGTGGTGGGCATCATCATCGCCGGGCTGTCGGCCATACTGATGGTGGCGACCGGCCTGCCGAACGTCTTGTTCTGGGCCTTCATCATCTTCCTCGCCAACTATATCCCGGCCATCGGCGCGGCGATCGGCGTGCTCTTCCCGACCATCTTCGGGCTGGTGGAATTCAACGACATCTACCGTCCGATCATCCTCCTGGTCGGCATGGAGGCGGTGCATTTCGGGGTCAGCCACGTCCTGCAGCCGCGCATGCAGGGCAAGCGGCTGAACCTCGATCCGGTCGTGGTGCTGTTCGCCCTGGCGTTCTGGAGCGTGGTCTGGGGCATCACCGGCGCCTTTTTGTCGACGCCGCTGACGGTGGTGGCCATGGCCATCCTGGCCGAGTTCAAGTCCACCCGGCCGCTCGCCGTGCTGCTCTCCGGCGACGGCAAGCCCTATGCCGACCTGAAACTGACCAAGGCCGAGAAGGACGAGGTCAAGGGCGACAAGGCGGAAGCCAAGGCCGAAGAAACCAAGAAGCTTCCGGCCTAGGATTCAAACGGGGCGCGGCAAGGTTTGTACGTTCCCCGCCCCCTTGCGGGGCGGGGTTAGGGGTGGGGGTGCGCCGCCGACGGCGGCGACGGATGGTCCGAGACTATCCCCAAGTTTGAAACCGCGGCGCTGACACCCCCATCCCCAACCCCTTCCCCGCAAGGGGGAGGGGCTTCTTGGCTGGCCCAGCGAGTCTAGGCCAGTCATGTAACAAGGCCGCCTTTCAGCGATCGAGTTGGGGCATGGCCCGGTCGCGGACGTCGCGGCGCAGCGCCTCCAGGCGCCCCTCGGCGATGGCGGCGCGCAGGGCGGCCATCAGGGTCTGGTAGAAGGCGATGTTGTGCCAGGACAGCAGCACCTGGCCCAGGATCTCGCCCGACTTCACCAGGTGGTGCAGATAGGCGCGGCTGTAATCGCGGCTGGCGGGGCAGTCGATGGCCGCATCGAGCGGCGTCTCGTCGTCGGCGAAGCGGGCGTTCTTCAGATTGACCGAACCCTCCCAGGTCCAGGCCTGGCCGTGGCGGCCCGACCGGGTCGGGATGACGCAGTCGAACATGTCGACCCCGCGCGCCACCGCCTCGACGATGTCGGTCGGCTTGCCGACCCCCATCAGATAGCGCGGCCGTTCAGCCGGCAGCATGCCGACCGCATAGTCCAACACGCCGCACATGGCCGCGTGGTCCTCGCCGACCGCCAGACCGCCGATCCCGTAGCCGTCGAAGCCGATCTCGACCAGCCGTTCGGCGCTTTCGCGGCGCAAGGCCTCGAAGGTCGAGCCCTGCTGGATGCCGAACAGGGCCTGGGCGCTGCGGGTCCCGAACGCGGTCTTGCAGCGCGCCGCCCAGCGGGCGGATAGCCGCAGAGCCTCGGCCGCCCTCGCCTCGTCCACCGGCCAGGATACGCACTCGTCCAGCTGCATGACGATGTCGGCGCCCAGCAGATCGGCCTGGATCTCGATCGAACGTTCGGGCGTCAGCACATGGCGCGAGCCGTCGATGTGGCTCTGGAAGGTGACCGCCTCCTCCGCCACCTTGGCGATCTTGCTCAGCGACATGACCTGGAAGCCGCCGGAATCGGTCAGGATCGGCCGCTCCCAGCGCATGAACTTGTGCAGCCTGCCCAATCGCGCCACGCGCTCGGCGGTCGGCCGCAGCATCAGGTGGTAGGTGTTGCCGAGGATGATCTCCGAGCCGGTCGCCGCCACCTGGTCGACGGTCAGCGCCTTGACCGTGCCGGCCGTGCCGAGCGGCATGAAGGCCGGGGTGTGGATCGGGCCACGCGCGGTCTCGATCACGCCGGCGCGCGCGTCGCCGTCCCTGGCCGAGATGCGAAACGGAAAGGCGCCCATCAGGCCGCGCGGAATAGCAGGCCGGCGTCGCCGTAGGAATACAAGCGGTAGCCGTTGGCGATGGCGTGGGCGTAGGCCGCGCGCATGGTCTCCAGGCCGCAAAACGCCGCCACCAGCATGAACAGAGTCGATTTGGGCAGGTGGAAGTTGGTCATCAGCACATCGACGGCCCGGAAGCGGTAGCCGGGGGTGATGAAGATCGCCGTCTCAGCCCCGAATGGGCGCACGATGCCGTCCTCGCCCGTGGCGCTCTCCAGCAGCCGCAGCGCCGTGGTGCCGACGGCGACGATGCGGCCGCCGGCGGCGCGGGCCGCGTTCAGCGCCGCGGCCGTGGCGGCTGACACCTCGCCATACTCCGGATGCATGTGATGCGCGGCGACCTCGTCGGTCTTCACCGGCAGGAAGGTGCCGGCGCCGACGTGCAGGGTGACGAAATGCAAGTTGACGCCCTTGGCCTTCAGCGCGTCCAGCAGCGCGGGCGTGAAATGCAGGCCGGCGGTCGGCGCGGCGACCGAGCCGTCCTCGCGGGCATAGACGGTCTGATAGTCTTGGCGGTCCTGCTCGTCCTCAGGCCTGCGCGCGGCGATGTACGGCGGCAGCGGCATGGCGCCCCGCTCGGCGATCGACGCGTCGAGATCGGGGCCCGATAGGTCGAACGACAGGGTCACCTCGCCCGCCTCGCCCTTGGCCGCCACGGTCGCGTCGAGCACGCCCAGGAAGCAGGCGCGGTCGTCGCGCTCGCCGAAGCGCACCCGGTCGCCGACCCGCAATCGCTTGCCCGGCTTCATGAAGGCGGTCCAACGATGCGGGCTGAGCCGGCGATGTAAGGTCGCCTCGACCGCGACGGCCGACCCGTCCCGCTCCCGCGTCCCATTCAGCCGCGCCGGGATCACCCGGGTGTCGTTGAAGACGATAGCGTCGCCCGGACGCAGGAAGTCCGGAAGATCGCTGACAAGGCGGTCTTGCAACGGACCGGGTGATACGACCAGCAGCCGCGCGGAGTCCCGCGGAACCGCAGGGCGCAGCGCAATCAGGTCTTCGGGCAGGTCGAAGTCGAAGTCGCTCAGCCGCATCGATGGGGCCGAGACGATGGTTCAGGCCTTCTCGTCCGCGGCCACCCGCGCGGAGACGATCTTGCCGGGGGTGCGCGGCGGCTCGCCCTTCGGCAGGGCGTCGACATTCTCCATGCCGTCGGTAACCTCGCCCCAGACGGTGTACTTGTTGTCCAGGAAGCTGGCGTCGTCGAGGCAGATGAAGAACTGGCTGTTGGCCGAGTGCGGATCGTTCGACCGCGCCATCGAGCAGACGCCGCGAGCGTGGTTGGTTTCAGAGAATTCGGACTTCAGGTCGGGCTTTTTCGAGCCGCCCATGCCGGTGCCGGTCGGATCGCCGCCCTGGGCCATGAAGCCGCCGATGACGCGGTGGAAGACGACGCCGTCATAGAAGCCCTCCCGCGCCAGTTCCTTGATCCGCGCCACGTGGCCGGGCGCGAGGTCGGGCCTGAGCGCTATGGTCACCGGCCCGGTATCGAGGGTCAGGATGAGGGTATTCTCGGGGTCGGCGGCCATCCAATGGCTCCTGGTCTGGCGTGGGTTCGCCGGCCTTCTAGCTGGCCGGAAGCGCGGCTCCAAGCGCGACCGCGCGCAAGAGCCTTTCAAACCGCGCGATCAGCCTCTATCTTCTGAGTCCCTGTTCAACAGCTGAAAGGAGGTGGTCCAGTGTCTCATCTGTGCCTAGAAACTGGTAACAGACTGAATCATAAGGGGTTTCTGGCAACCTCCTAACGGCCGGTCCTAAAACTGGTCCTAAAAGCCAGTAATGCTACTCGCCCCGGCTTCGGCCGGGGCGTTTTATTTCAGCCTATTCAATAAGTTATGGTGACGCTTGTATGTCACTCCACGCCGCGCGCCTCCATATTCCGACTCGTATAGCCGATATAGTCACTCTACTATAGTAACTGGCCGAGCGTCAATCTCCCCTCTCCGATGGGCTATGGACTGGGAGCACATAGTCGGCAGAAACATTCGGCGGTTGCGAATGGAGCGTGGGCTGACCCAGGAAGAGGTCGCCCATCGCGTTGGGATCGTGAACAGCTATTTCGGGGAGATTGAGCGAGGTCGTCGCAACCCTACTATTCGGGTTCTCGGCCAGATAGCCGATGCACTTGGTGTGCCGCTGACTCGTCTGCTCGAGCACGAGTGAGCGGGGCGACGCTTGTCAACGAGGACGATAACACACAGTAGGATTGTCCCGGCTTGGCGTTATACCCAGCGTTGAGGTACATGGAGGTCAAAGGCCCAACTTTCTCCGAGGAAGGTCCGTAGATTGGACGCTGGCAGGCTAAATCTATTGGTCAGGAAGGTGCTCTCCGCTGAGGCGGATAACCCGGCAGGCCGCGGTCCGACGATGGAGGGGCCGTCCCAGCAATGGGGCGGCCCTTTTTCATCTTCCCCTCCCTTCTCCCCTTGCGGGAGAAGGTGGCAGCGAAGCTGACGGATGAGGGGTCGCGCTGAAATCGCCGCGTGATCGTCGGGATTTGCCGGAGAGGGCTATCGACCCCTCATCCGGCGCCTTCGGGGCCACCTTCTCCCGCAAGGAGAGAAGGATCCTTAAAACGAAACGCAGTCCCCATGCGTCATTAGCAGGACCGACTGCTGGTGGAAGCGCTTCACATAAGCGAGCCGCACGGCCTGCAGCTTGGTGCTGTCGTCCTTGTCGCCGGGCAGCACGATCATCACCAGCTTGGCCGGTTCACGGATCATCGAGCCGGCCGGCGGCGTCATCATGCGGCCCTCGGCGTCGATTACGGTCAGGCCTTCAGGAAAGCGCGGGCTGACCTCGCCGTCGAGGAACCGGGCAAAATCGGCTTCCGAGACCCCGCCCGAACCATCCTCGGCCACCCGGCCGAAGACCAGCTCGGCGGTCGCCTTGCGGCCGCCGTCGGGACAGGCAATGTCGGCGAGGTGTTTCGGCGCCGGATGCAGCAGCGAGCAGCCGCCGAGCATGACCGTCAGGACCGCGCTAACTCCCCAAACTCTGCCGCGGTATCCGTGCATCCGCCTCGATCTCGATCCTCATGCGCGGGTCAATCAGCCCACAGATCAGACAGGTCGCGGCCGGCCGGATGTCGGCCAGGACTTCGCCGAACACCGGCGCAACACGCCCCCAGTCGCTCGAATCAGGCAGATAGTAGCGCACCCGCACCAGGTGCGTCAGCTTCCCGCCCGCCTGCGTCAATGCGTCCGCAATATTAACGAAACATTGACGCGCCTGAACAGCCACGTCGTCGTCTATGCTCATAGTCGAATAGTCGAAGCCGGTGCAGCCGGAAACGAACACCTCTGCGTGATCGGTGTGCTGAACAATCACCGCGCGCGAATAGCCGGCTTCGGCCTCGAAACGCGACCCCGATCCGATCAGCTCGCGCTTCACGACCCGCCCTCGCCTACCAGCTCGCGGCCGATGAGGAAGCGGCGGATTTCATTGGTGCCGGCGCCGATGTCATAGAGCTTGGCGTCGCGCAGCAGCCGCTCGACCGGATAGTCCTTGGTGTAGCCGGCCCCGCCAAGCGCCTGGACAGCCTCCAGCGTCGTGCGCACGGCGTTCTCGGAGGCCAGCAGGATGGCGCCCGCCGCATCGAACCGGGTGGTGCGACCGCCGTCGCAGGCCTTGGCCACGGCATAGACGTAGGCGCGGGCGGAATTCAGCGCGACATACATGTCGGCGACCTTGCCCTGCATCAGCTGGAAGGTGCCGATCGGGCGGCCGAACTGTTTGCGCTCGCGCACATAGGGCAGCACCGCATCCAGGCAGGCTTGCATGATGCCCAGCGGCCCGCCGGCCAGGACGGTGCGCTCGTAGTCCAACCCGCTCATCAAGACGCCGGCGCCGCCGTTCTCCGGGCCGATGACGTTCTCTTCCGGCACTTCGCAGTCCTCGAACACCAGCTCGCCGGTGTCGGAGCCGCGCATGCCCAGCTTGTCCAGCTTCTGGGCGCAGGAAAAACCGGCGAAATCCTTTTCGATGATGAAGGCGGTGACGCCGCGGCTGGAGGCCACGGGATCGGTCTTGGCGTAAACCACCAGGGTGTCGGCGTGCGGGCCGTTGGTGATCCAGAACTTGGTGCCGTTCAGCACATAGCGGTCGCCGCGACGGGTGGCGCGCAGCGACATGGAGATGACGTCGGAGCCTGACCCCGCCTCGCTCATGGCCAGGGCGCCGACGTGCTCGCCGCTGATCAGCTTCGGCAGATAGCGGCGCTTCTGCTCGGGGCTGCCCCAGCGGCGGATCTGGTTGACGCACAGGTTGGAGTGGGCGCCGTAGCTCAGGCCCACCGAGGCGGAGGCGCGGCTGACCTCCTCCATCACCACCACGTGTTCGAGATAGCCCAGGCCCAGGCCGCCGAACTCTTCCTCGACGGTGATGCCGTGCAGGCCGAGCGCCCCCATCGGCTCCCAGAGCTGGCGCGGAAAGGCGTTGGTGCGGTCGATCTCGGCGGCCAGCGGCGCGATCTGGTCGGCGGCGAAGCGCGCGGTGGTGTCGCGAATGGCGTCGGCGGTTTCGCCGAGGTCGAAGTCTAGAGATGGGCCGGCGTTGGGGATCATCCGCGTCCGTTAGCACGATGCGGCGCGCGCGTTTAGGGTCGGCGTCCCGATCCGCCACATCCGAAAGACCCGCCATGTATCTCGACCGCTTCAAGCTGACCGACCGCACCGCCGTGGTCACCGGTGGGGCCAGCGGCATCGGCCTGGCCATCGTCGAGGCCCTGGCCGAGGCCGGCGCGGTCGTCACCATCGCCGACCTCGGCGAGGCGCAGATCGAGGCTGCGCGTCAGGGCCTTGTGGACAGGGGCTATGCCGTCGACGGCGTGGTCATGGACGTCACCGACGCCGCCCGCGTCACCGAGGTGGCCGATGCCCTGGCCGCCGCCAAGGGCCGCATCGACATCCTGGTCAACAATGCCGGCATCGCGCGCAGCGAGATCCCGGCCGAGGCGATGGAAGACGAGCGCTGGCTGAACGTGCTGGACGTCAACCTGAACGGGACCTTCTGGTGCGCCCGGGCCTTCGGCCGCCACATGCTGGAGGCCGGCCGCGGCGCTGTGGTCAATATCGGCTCGATGAGCGGCCTGATCGTCAACCGGCCGCAAGGGCAGAGCCACTATAATGCGTCGAAAGCCGCGGTGCACCAGCTGACCAGGTCGCTGGCCGCCGAGTGGGCGCCGCGCGGGGTGCGGGTGAACGCGGTCGCGCCGACCTATATCGCCACGCCGATCAACGCCTTCGCCGATCCGAACGGCGAGATGTACCGTCGCTGGATAGACGGCACGCCGATGGGCCGGCTGGGCGAGCCCGAGGAGGTCGCCTCGGTCGCACTCTTCCTCGCCTCCGACGCCGCCAGCCTGATGACCGGCGCCATCGTGGTCGCCGACGGCGGCTATAGCTGCTGGTAGGTCACTCGTCCTCGTCCCGTTCCTGGCGGTCCCACTGGCCGTCGAAGTCGGGCATCAGAACCAGCAGCGCGAAGAAGCCGATCAGGAAGAGGCCGAGGCCGAACAGGTTGGGCGGCGGCTCCGCGGGCCGCGCCGCCAGCACCCGCGCACGCTGCTCGTCCGGCAGGGTCCAGCCGACGGGCATGGCGCCCTCGGTCCCGCAACGGACGGTGTCGCCGGTGCGGTCCTGGCAGGTCGGCGCCGCCATCGCCGCCGGCGCGGCCAGCAGGGCGGCGATGGCGATCTGGGCCAGCAGTGTCCAGCGCATGGCCCATCCTCCCAAAGGATCCCGCACACGCCAAGGTCCAGATCCACACGAAACCGTTATCCAGTGTGCGCGGTCTCACGTCGGTGGCGGCCGGATAGACGGGCTATGACGATTATAAAACTCCGTCATCCCCCGCTGGAGCGGCTTAAGCCGCGGAATGCGGGGGATCCATGGTCGCTCAAGCTCGACTTTGACCACGGGCGTTCAAATTCCGTGGACACCAACCTCGGTCGGCGACCATGGGTGGCCCGGACAAGCCGGGCCATGACGGGGAATTATAGGCCGACGCCTAGATTTCGCGGTCGCCGCCCAGCCGTTCGACCAGGAAATAGGCGGCGCTGCCGACGCATACGATACCCAGAAAGCCCAGCGCGAAGCCGAGCACGGGCGAGCCGATCAGGCCGCCGGAGGGCCTGGAGACAAAGGCCCAGTAGAGGCCGCCGGCGAACAGAGCCAGGCCGATCAGGCCGAGGATGACCAAGGGGCCGATGCCGGCGTCCTCGGGCTCGTCGCGGGTCTGCTCGAAGATCGAGCGCACGGAGGCCCGCGCCGCCTCGCTGGGTTCGGCGCGCGTCGGTTCGGGCGCGGTCGGCGTCAGCTGGGCCGGAAAGGGCTCGGGCTCGCTGGCGGGCGGCTCCTCGGGCAGGATGGCCTTCAGCCGCGCGGTGACCGCCGCGGCCGCCCGTTCGCTGGGCGACGTCGGGTCTTCGGGCCGGCGCCCGGCCTGGCTGCCGATCGGGGTGGCGATCGCGCCACCTGGACTGGTCTTCAGTTCCGTCTGCCGCACGCGCGGCACGGACGCGCCGACGTCGAAATCCATCCTCGGCTGCAGGATCGCCGAGGGCGCGGCCATGAAACCGTCCTCGGGCGTCAGAAAGAGCGCCTTTTCGGTCGCGCGGCGGCGAACCAGGGCGTCGATGACGATGCGGTCGCCCTCGAAATCGGCCTTGCGCCACATTTCCATGGCGCAGCCAGCCTGCAGCAGCGCCCCCTCGTTGATACGTCGGAGCACGGATGAATGCCGGAACGCCTCGACGCCGATGTTGGAAACCAATGAGGCCAGCGCATCGAACTGGTTCTGGGTCAGCGGCGTATAGGTCAGCTCGTCGATCGCGGCCTCGACCTCGATCAGGTCGTAGGCCAGCAGCGCGTCGGCATCGGCCTCGCTGACTTCGGCGCCCTCGCGGGCCGAACGGGTATGGCCGTAGCCGATGGTCCAGCGGCCGTCGTCGAGCTGGGCCGCGACCAGGCGCAGACCCTCGAACCGCTTGATCAGCGCAATCGCGGCGGGGGAAGCCCGGTGGCGCGGCGTCATCGCCTTCTTGATCCAGTTTGAAACAGACGCGGAGTCGTCGTCGTCGTCACCGGCAAGATCAAGACCGCTTTAATGATGCAGCAGCACCAGGGTCGCCAGGCTCAGGAAGCTGAAATAGCCCACACAATCGGTGACCGTGGTCAGGAAGACCACCGAGGAGGCGGCCGGGTCGAACCCCATCCGGTCGAGGCCGAGCGGGATCAGGATCCCGGCCAGGGCGGCGGCGAACAAGTTGATGATCATGGCCGCGCCGGCGATCACCGCCATGACCGGGTCGTGGAACCAGACGAAGGTCACCCCGCCCATGACCACGAAGAAGGCCACCCCGTTCATAAGACCCACCGCCAGTTCGCGCCAGATGGTCGCCAGGACGTTGGTGGCGTTCAGCTCCTTGGTGGCGATGGCGCGCACGGCGACGGTCAGGGTCTGGGTGCCGGCATTGCCGCCCATGGAGGCGGCGATCGGGTTCAGCACCGCCAGGGCCGCGAATTTCTCGATCGAGCCCTGAAAGAGCGCGATGACGCTGGAGGCCAGGATGGCGGTGCCCAGGTTGATGAACAGCCACCAGAAGCGGGCCCGGGTGACGCCGAACACGGTGGCGCCGATCTCGGTGTCCGAAACACCGGCCAGGGCCAGCATGTCCTCGTCGCTCTCCTCGCGGATGACGCCGACGATGTCGTCGACGGTGATCTGACCCACCAGCCGCCCACCGGGCTCGATCACCGGGGCCGAGATCAGGTGGTACTTGTCGAAGATATAGGCGACCTCTTCCTGATCCATGTCGGCCGGAATCTCGGTGACCGATTCCATGATCTCGGAGAGCAGTGCTTCGGGCCGGCTCTTCAACAGACGGCTGACCGGGGCGGCGCCGACCGGCCGGTTGGCCGGGTCGACCACATAGACGTCGAAGAACAGGTCCGGCAGATCTTCGGCGGCCTGGCGCACGTGCTCGATGGTCTGGCCGACGGTCCAGAACGACGGCGCGGCCAGCACCTCGCGCTGCATCAGCCGCCCGGCGGTCTCGTCGGCGAAGGCCAGGGAGTGTTCGATGCCGGCGCGGTCGACGTCGGACATCTGCGCCAGCACCTGGCCGCGCACGTCGGCTTCCAGGTCGTCGACCACGTCGGCGGCGTCGTCGGAATCCATCTCGCCGATGGCGGCGGCCAGGACGCCGGGCGCGACGTGCTCGAGGATGTCCTCGCGCAGTGCGCCGTCGAGTTCCGACAGCACTTCGGCCAGCACGTCCGGCGCCAGGAGCGGCACCAGGGCTTCGCGATAGTCGCCGGAGAGGAAGCCCATCAGGTCGGCGATGTCGGCCGGGTGCAGGGCGTCCATCAGCTCGGTGAGCCGCTTGGAATCGGCGCGCTCGGCGGCGTCCACCACCATCTCGACGAAGGCGGGATTCAGCGCATAGTCGTCGCGCAGCGCCAGGTCTTCGAGATCTTCGGTCGAGGTCGCGACCCTGAGGTCGTCGTCAGCGCGCGCCATCTTGAAGACCTCCCGTTCAGTCCGCCTCGGCGTGCTCTGTTGACCCAAATCTCACTGGTGCGGTCGAGAAGACTCGAACTTCCACGGGTTGCCCCACAGCGACCTCAACGCTGCGCGTCTACCAATTCCGCCACGACCGCGACCAGCGAGGCGGGCGGGTTAGCAAATGCATTGCGCTTTGGGAAGCAGAGGCCGGATAGCCCGCGACTTTCCGCAGCGGCCTGCGGCGTCGACGCGGGCGCGGCGGCGTGATAATCCCGCGTCGGGCGAACAGTCGGGTTCGCGGGCTTAAGCCGTTCGATCCGGCCCGCCCTGCCACCGCTCACCAGGACCGTAGACATGAGCGCGATTACGAGCTTTTTTCGTCGGGCGCTGCTTTTCCTGCCCTTCACCCTGCCGCTGTGGCTGGCCCCCAGCCTGCCGACGCTCGGCCTGAACCAGGCGCTGCGGACCGTGCTCTACATGGCCGCGGCCTTTGCGATTCCGGTGACCATGGACCTGATCGGCGGCTCGGCCCGGCGCGAAGCCTTCGCCGACGGCGCGGCGGAAAAGCCCAGGCTCGAATACGGCCTCTTACCCCGGTTGCTGGCCTTCAAGTTCATCTTCATCGAAGGCCTGATGCTCTACTACGTCTGGAAGCGGCATTCGGTCGGCGCCGACGTCGTGATTCTGGCCGTGCTGGTCGGCCTCTATTACGGCGCCGTCGGCATCGCGGTCGCACACGAACTGATGCACCGCCAGTCGCGCCTGGACCGCTGGCTGGGCGACTTCCTGCTCTGCACGGTGACCTATCCGCACTTTTCCGTCGAGCACGTCTATGGCCACCATATCCGCGTTGCCACGCCGGAGGATCCGGCCAGCGCGCGGCTGGGCGAGACGCTCTACGCCTTCATCCCGCGCAGCATCGTCGGCGGCCTGCGCGGCGCCTGGGGTATCGAGGTGCGGCGGCTGAAATCGCGCGGCCAGGGCTGGTTCTCCATCCAGAACCGCATGCTGGGCTATCTGGTCATCGTTTCGGCCTGGTATCTCGCGGCCTGGCTGTTCGTCGGCGTCTATGGCCTGGCGGCCGTCGCCATCCAGAGCGCCGTGGCCATCTTCTCGGTCGAGACCATCAACTACCTCCAGCACTACGGCCTGCAGCGCAAAGAGATTTCTCCCGGCCGCTACGAGCGCCCCGACGTGCAGCACTGCTGGAACTGGGAGACACGGTTTTCCGGCCTCTATTTCCTCAATCTCGGCCGCCATTCCGAGCATCACCGCTCGGCCAACCGCCGCTTTGACGCGCTGCGGGTGCTCGACGGCCAGCCGCGCCTGCCTGGCGGCCTGATGCCCATGTATCTGGCCGCGATGATGCCTCCGCTGTGGTTCGCGATCATGAACCCGCGCGTCGAGGCGATCCGCGCCGGCCGGCCGGTCGCGTCTCAGGCAAAAGCGCCGTCCAGGACGCGCCGGCGCGAGCAGTTCCAGGCCGCCTTCGACCGCTGGGGCGGCTATCTGATGGCCGGCCTGATCGTGGCCCTGGGCCTGGTCAGTTCGCGGTTCGGCTTTCAGAATTCGGTGCTGTTCGGCAGCGCCGTCGCCATCGCCCTGATCGGCTTCCGCGAAGCCTTCGTGCTCATCCCTATGGCGACCCAGGCCGAGTGACGGCAGCCGCCGACGACTTCGGCCGCCTGCAGCGCGACGTCGCCGACAGTTTCGTCACCTCCGCCTCCGGTCGCATCGAGGCGGGATCGCCCCGCCCCTCCGGTCCGCGTCCGCCGTCGATCCCAACGCAACGCGCGCCCGGCCCGCGGCTCTATTTCGCCGGCGGCGCCGCCGGAAACATCGTCCGTCTGCGTCATGACGTCTCCGAGCCGGTCGCTGAGCGCCTGCAGGCCCTCGCCGCCGCCACGGCGCCCTGGAGCGATCCCGACACGCCGCCGGCTTGCCTGGACCAGATGGTCGCGCTGCTGTCGCGGGACGCAGCCGTCGAGGTTGATGGTCCGGAGATCGTCTTTGCGCTGCCGAACGGTCTGGCCGACAGATCGGAGGCGACGCTGGTGCGGTCCGACACGCCGGAGGGCGAGCGCCTGCTGGACCGCCTGACCGGCGACGGCCTGCCCAAATCGCTGATCCACGCCGGCTTCCTCGATCTCGGCGACTTCTGGTGGCCCTGGTGCGTGGCCGTGCAGGGCGACGACATCGCCGCCATGGCCTTCACGCCGCGACTTGGGGCGACCGGCGCCGAGATCGGCGTCTTCACCTTCCCAGCCTTCCGCAGCCAAGGCTTCGCAGCCGCCGCTACCGCCGGCTGGTCGTCCCTGCCCTGCCTCGAAGGCCGCGACCTGATCTACTCGACCCGATTGACCAACCGCTCGTCGCGGCGCGTCGCCGAACGCCTGGGTCTGCATCCGATCGGCGCGAGAGTGCGCATCAATGACCGCTAGCATTGCATTGGATCAGTCCGGCGCATGCGCCGGGAGGCGACGCCGACCTAAATAAACTCCGTCATCCCCTGCTGAAGCCGCGAAGCGGGGGAATGCGGGGGACCCATATGTGGACGGCCCCCTGCTTGCAAGGTGAGGCCTGAG
>JBEPUW010000059.1:0-23234 GCA_041691315.1 Caulobacteraceae bacterium
TGGCCTATTTCGAATGCCTGCACGAGGTGAAGCTGATCGTCGACCTGATCTATGAGGGCGGCATCGCCAACATGGACTATTCGGTCTCCAACACCGCCGAGTTCGGCCAGTACGTTTCCGGCCCGCGGGTGGTGACGGCCGAGACCAAGGCGGAGATGAAGCGGATCCTCGAGGACATCCAGTCCGGCCGTTTCGTGCGCGACTGGATGGTTGAATGCGCCGCCGGCCAGCCCAGCTTCAAGGCCACGCGGCGCCGCAACGCCGAGCATCCGATCGAAGAGGTCGGCGCCCGGCTGCGCGCCATGATGCCCTGGATCAGCAAGAACGCCCTGGTCGACAAGGCCAAGAACTAGGCGGGACGCTCAGGTCCAGTCCAGCGCGGCCTGGCCGCGCAGGATGGCCTCGGCCTGAGCGGTGTGCTTGGCCTCCGTCCGGTCGTGCAGGATCAGCGCCGGCAGTAGCACCAGCGGCGCCTTCCCGGTCTTGATGGCGCGCACCAGGACCCGCTTGGCCGGCTGGTCGGCGAAGGGCTGGATGGGGCGGATGCGCACGGAGCCGGCCTTGGGCGCCAGCCCGGCCAGAATGTCGCCCAGCCGGTCGGCGCGGTGGACCAGGGTGATGCTTCCCCCTTCGCGCACGGCCTTGATGAGGAAGGCGAGCCAGGCGGACAGGCCTTCCGGCGCGATATAGGCCTGCTCGCGCGCCGGATGCGGCCCGCGCAGCGCGTTGGCGTCGTCGAAGAAGGGCGGATTGGCCTGGGCCGCGTCGAACGGCGGCAGGCCCAGCGCCCGAAACCCGGCCGTCACGTCGCCGCCGATCGCCGCGACCCGATCATCGAGCCGGTTCAGGACGATGTTCTCGTTGGCCAGGGCCAGCGCCGCGGTGTCGCGCTCGACGCCGGTGAAGTGCGCGACCGGCCGCCGCGCCGCCGCCGCCAATAGGGCGGCGCCCACCCCGCATCCGGCCTCCAGCACCCGTTCACCCGGCTTGGCGTCGCAAGCGGCGGCCAGCAGCGCCGCGTCGAGCCCGGCGCGATAGCCGACGCTCGGCTGGCGCAATCTCAGGCGCCCTCCAAGCAACAGGTCCTCGCTCACATCGGCCTGAACGGCGGATTGATCCATCAAAGCCCTTGCCGTGGCTTGTGCTTGCCTTGACCCTGACCTATCCCCCCACCATTGTCGCCCGGTAAAACCGTCGCGTGTTGGCAGGAGCTCAAGGTTTTGGACGCAGCCAAGGCGGCAGCCGCCCCCGTTAGGGGCTCCGTCACGATGCTGGTCGCTCTCGCCAAGGCCGATATGGCCGTGGTGGACCGGCTGATCGGCTTGCGTCTGCAAAGCCCGGTCTCGGTCATTCCGGCCCTGGCCAACCATCTGATCGCCGCCGGCGGCAAGCGGCTGCGGCCGCTGCTGACCGTGGCCGCCGCGCGCCTGGCCGGCGCCGGTGGCGACGATTGCCTGAAACTGGCGACGGCGGTCGAGTTCATCCACACCGCGACCCTGCTGCACGACGACGTGGTCGACGGCTCCAAGCTGCGCCGAGGCAAGGTAGCGGCGCACCTGATCTGGGACGGCGCCTCCAGCGTGCTGACCGGCGACTTCCTGTTCGCGCGGGCCTTCGAGCTGATGGTCGAGGCCGGCTCGATCCGCGCGCTGGACATCCTGGCCAAGGCCTCCAGCGTCATCGCCGAGGGCGAGGTGCTGCAGCTGACCCGCGCCCACGACCTCAATCTGGACCAGGCCACCTATCTGGAGATCATCAAGGCCAAGACCGCCGAGCTGTTCGCCGCCTCCGCCGAGGCTGGCGCTGTATCGGCCGGCGCGCCCGAGCCCAAGGTCGCCGCGCTGCGCTCATACGGGCTCAATCTGGGCCTGGCCTTTCAGCTCACCGACGACGCCCTGGACTACAGCGGCGTCGCCGAGACCCTGGGCAAGAACGCCGGCGACGACTTCCGCGAAGGCAAGGCCACCCTGCCGCTGCTGCTGGCCATCGCCCGCTCCGGGCCGCGCGAGGCCGCCTTCTGGGAGCGCGCCATCGGCCGGCGCGAGCAGACCGAGGCCGATTTCCGCCGCGCCCGCGAACTGATCGTCGGCGCCGGGGCCTTGCAGGCGACGCTCGACCTGGCCGCCGACTATGCCTGGACCGCCAAGGCCGCCCTTTCCATCTTCCCGGACAACGACTGGCGCGTGGCGCTCGAGGACCTGGCGGACTTCGCCGTCAGCCGTTCGGCCTGATCAGGAAGACGGCGCCTCGGCCGCCGCTTCGACCGCCTTGGCCGGCCGGAAGGCCAGGTGCTTGGAGCCCAGGAAGGTCAGGCAGAGGCCGGCGATCGAGCCCATGGCCAACGGGATCAGCAGCATGCGCTCAAGGGCTGGGACGATGGCGATGGCCGCGGCATAGGTGGCGAAATTGGCCGCCGCGCCGGCCCCCTGCACGGCCAGATAGATGGCCGCCAGCCGCCACGGGCCGTGGTGGCTGGTGGTGTGTCTGAAGGTGAAGGCGCGATTGAGCAGTAGGGTCGTGGTCACCGCGACGGCGAACCCGGCCAGCCAGCCCGCATAGCGGTTCAGCCCGACCTCATAGACCATCAGGTGCAGGACCGAGGCGTGCACGATGAAGCCGGCGGTCCCGACCAGGCCGAAGCGGATGAAGGACCAGTCGAACCGGCGCTCGAAGGCCTGGACCAGCGGGAGGGCGCGCAGGCGCACGGGCCAGGCCGGCATGGTCAACGTCGCCGGGACCACCGAGACCACCGACATCGCTGCGCCCAGGCTGATCAGCCAGGTGATGCGGGCCTGGTAGCGCGCGAACGGCCCCGACAGGGCGCCGCAGACGAAGGCGTTGACCAGCACCGCCGCCAGCAGCAGCCCGATCGTCATCACCAGGCGCGTACGCTCGTCCTTCCAGATCAGCTCACGCCGTCCGACGGCCTCCAGGATGTCGTGGGCGCTCAGCCGCCAGCCGATGATGCCCAGGCCGAGCACAAAGAGCGCGCCGTGCAGCCAAGCCGAACCGTCCATGGTCAGCCGCGCGCCGCAACCCCACTGGTCGCGGCCGCAATCGGCGGCATGGTTGATCAGCCAGGGGAGGTTGGTGGTGCTCCAATAGGCGTTGGTCAGATAGTAGTGCGGATTGCGTAAGGGGTCGTCGACATAGACCATGACCAGCTGATCGCCCCAGTTCTGAGCTGAGGCGACGATCTGGCCCAGCGGGTCGAAGGCGACGGCGTGCAGGACGAAGCTGTTCTCCTGCTGCTCCATCTTCAGCCGGTTGTCGAAGGTGGTGACATTGAAAATGCCCTTGGTGCGGTCGTCGGACCACAGCATGTCCTGCGAATTGGTGTTGGGCAGGTTGCGGAACTGGCACAGCGTCCAGACCGCGCCGGATGGGCAGACCTTGCGCAGATAGGTGCGGCCCGGCCCGTCGGCGATCACCCGCATGGCCAGGAACGGCGGCCGGCGCAACTCGTCGCCGGTCCTGAGCTGGACGGATTCCTTGTAGGCGGCGTTGACCAGCAGGGTGACCAGGATCGCGCCGATCACCGTGAACAGGGCCGCGTAGGCGCGTTCTCGCGGGGCCTTGAAGACCACGAAGCCGACCAGCGCGACGATGGCGATGGCGATGGTGTTGAGCAGGTGCGAGGTGTGCACGACCATGCAGAAGGCGAGCAGGGCGGCCAGGGCCAGCCGCTCGGGAGTGCGCAGCCGCTCCCAGTAGACCAGGATCAGCAGCGTCGCCACGGCCGCATAGCCGGCGAAGACGTCCGGCATGGCGAAGCCCGCGAAGAAGGGCAGGGTCGAGCCGAAGGCGACGATCGCCTGGGTCAAATAGGCGGTCCAGGGCGGCGCGCGCGGAAAGCCCGCGCGCCAGACCAGAAAGACCAGCCAGGCCCCGATCGCCGCCTGCACGGCGGCTGTCAGCCACAGCGTGCCGACCTTCTGGGTCAGGTAGAGGAAGGCGCCGAAAAAGGGCGAGCGCGCCCCGATCTCGGTGTGTGACATGTGCAGGTCGGCGGCGAGCTGCTGGGCGTCGGCGATGTCCTGCGGATCGGTCGGGGCCGGGTCGGGCTTCCTGAGCCCGATCGCCTGGGCGAAGCCGATGACCAGGGTGCGGCCTTCGACATAATAGTCGTCAGAGTCGGTGAACACGGACGGGCGTCCGTTGATCACGACCACCGCCATGATCATCAGGGTTCCCGCCAGTATGGGCAGGAGCGACGCCAGCAGACGCTTCAATGCCTTTTCCACCTCAGCGCCGTAGGGCGAACACCGACGCAAGGAAGCCCGCCGCCGCCAGCTGGATCGCCACCGCGACCGCCGTCAGCGACATGACCAGCACACGCATCACGCCATTGTACTGAATGGGGCCGAAACCGGAACCCGCCCAGTCGAACACCGCCCAGCCGGCGCCGAGCGCGCCGGCCAGAAAAATGACCAGGGCGGCCTGCAAGATCGGCTCCAGGCTCAGTCCCATCAGGAACTTCTCGAACCGCTGCGCCCTTGGCAGCACCCCCTCCAGCATCTGATAGCGGCGCGCCAGGGCCCCGAACACCACCAGCTGCACCCCGATCAGCACGGCGAAACAGGCGACCACCAGCGAGTGGATGTCGAGCTCCAGCCGGGGGCTGACCCGCACCGCGCCGCGCGCGAGCAGCGCCGAGCCCGCCAGGCCGAGCAGGATCAGGGCGACGCCCGGATAGATGAACAGGAACCGCGGGCTATGCAGCAGCAAAAACCGCAGGTGCCGCCAGCCGTCGCGCCAGGTCTTCAGGTGCGGCGGGCGCGAGCGGCCGTCGGGTCTGAGCGTGGTCGGGGTCTCCTCGATACGCAGGCCGCGCAGCGAGGCCTTGACCACCATTTCGCTGGCGAACTCCATGCCGAGGCTCTGCAGGCCTAGGTCCAGCATCGCCTCGCGCGAAAACCCGCGCAGGCCGCAATGGAAGTCGCCGATGGGGATCGAGTAGAACAGCCGGCCGATGAAGGACAGCACCGGATTGCCCAGATAGCGGTGCAGGAAGGGCATGGCGCCGGGTGAGATGCCGCCCTGGAAGCGGTTGCCCATGACCAGATCGGCGCCAGCGCGCAGGTGGTCGACCATGCCGTCGAGCTGGTCGAAATCGTAGCTGTCGTCGGCGTCGCCCATGATGACGAAGCGACCGCGCGCCGCGGCGATCCCGCCCATCAGCGCCGCGCCATAGCCCTTTTCCGGCACCGCGACGACGCGCGCGCCGGCGGCCTCTGCCAAGCCTTGCGAGCCGTCGTCTGAGCCGTTGTCGGCGATCAGCACCTCGCCGGCGACACCGGTGCGGCGCAGATAGCCGATCGCCTTGGCGACGCAGACCTCGATGGTCTCGGCCTCGTTCAGGCAGGGCATCAGGATGGTCAGCTCGAGTGATTCCGGCGCGGGCGCGGCGACCGGATTGCGCTCGAGCGCGGGCATGGACATGCGGTCTCCTGGCGCGCGCGGTTTCTCATGAGCCGGGCGACGCGGCGTTCTTTACGGTCGCTACGTCGAGTTCGCCAGCCTCGTCAACGGTCCGGGGCGTCGCAGCCGACCGAAGCGAGGCCGTCTCAGGGCGTGCAGGACTTGGCGCGCTCGGCCATTTGGATGGTGGCGATATTGGCCCGCTCGATATTGCTCAGCGGCACCGCAGCCTGATTGTCGATGTGGCAGCCGCTGTTGCCGATCTCGGAAATGCCGCGGGCGGTTTTGAAACAATAGCCGTGCTGAGCGTAGATCCGGTTGCGCATCATGTAGAGGAAGTCGCAGCTGGGTCCGTCCGACACGGAGCCGAGATAGCTGTAGTTCCGCGAAAACAGGTTCTTGTTGCTGCAGCCGACGACGTCGTAGCAATCGGCCAGCGCCGGCCCCACCGCCATCATCGCCACCAGAACCCCCGCCGCGATCGCCGCGGCTCGCGAACCCGTTGAACGGCTCATCTTCGCCCCCTTATCCCGCCTGGCCCGCGGCCAGCATGCGCGTGTCGGACAGCCGCCGCAACCGATCACGCGGTGGCGCAGCCTTTCGGTTCGGCGGACGTTGTCTTAACAAGGAACCGCTCGCCATTTTCGGAGGATAGAGAAATGCGCAAGTTCTTCGCCGCCGCGACGGCGGCCCTCGGCCTGATGGGCATGACCACCGGCCAGGTTCAGGCCCAGCACATGCACGGCGGATCTGGCCACGCCTTCAACGGCGGCAGCTTCCGAGGCAACAGTTTCCGCGGCAACAGCTTCCGCGGCGCCAGTTTCCGGGGCAACAACTTCCGCGGCAATGGCTTCCGCGGCGATGACTTCCGCGACAGGGGTTTTCGCGGCCGAGACGGATTCGCCGCCGGCGCGATCGGTTTCGGTCTCGGCGCGGTCCTGGCGGCGCCCTACTACAACGGATACTACGGCGACGGTTACTACAACAACGGCTACTACGGCGACGGTTACTACGATAGTGGCTACTACGACAACGGCTACTACGCCGGAGATGGCTATTACGGCGACGACTACGACTCGCCGGCGTCGGATTGCGGCGGTTGGCGCTGGGACCCCTATCGCCAACGCCAGGTCTGGGTGCAGGGCTGCTAACGCCGACGCCTGAACCGCAAGCATCATCGGCCCGGCCCGGCGTTTGCACTTCGGAACGCGGGTCGGGCCTTTTGCATGCGCGCACGAGCGCCCGCCCGACCAAGGTCAGGAGTCGATCGGCGTGCATATCTCCAACCAATCAATAGCTTCGCTGTTTCAGATGCGGGCCTTGGCCGGCGGCGGCTCGATTAGGGCCAGCCTCGGCGCGCCGTTGACCGGGCAGAATCTGCCGACGATAACGACCGCCCCGCCCATTTCGGCCACCGTCTAGCCGGCTGATTGAATGGCGAACGTGGCCGTTTCCGCATCTGGCGCGGTCGACGACATCGTGGCCGCGGCGCTGGAACAGCACCAGGCCGGCCGCCACGAGGAGGCCGAGCGGCTCTATCGCCGGGCGCTGGAGGCCGATCCGCGCGATCCCACCGCGCTCTATCTGTACGGATTGATGGTGTTCGAGGCGGGCCGCACCGACGACGCCGTCACGCTTTTCGAGGCCGTCGTGGCGCTGCGTCCGAACCACGCCGAAGCCCAGACCACCCTGGCCAGGCTCCGCCACTGGAACGGTGAACACGGCGCGGCGACCGCCGGTTACCGCCAGGCCCTGGCGCTGGACCCAGATCAGGCCGATGCCGCGGTCGGCCTGGCCAATACGCTGCGCGAGAGCGGCGACATCGCTGCCGCCATCGAGGCGGGCCAGGCCGCGGCGGCGCGCTTTCCGGACCTCGCTGCGGCGTGGGTCGCCTTGGCCGCGGCCCTGGTCGCCGCCGGCGACAGACAGGCGGCGATCGGCGCCTATCGCGCGGCCATCGATCTCGACCCTGGCCTCGCCGCCGCCCGCACGGGCCTGGCCCTGGCGCTGCTGGACATCGGCGACGCCGATGCGGCCTTAGCCTCGGCCGCGGCGGCGCTCGATCTCGACCCGAGCCTGGCCGAGGCCTGGTTCGCCCGCGGCGCGGCGGCCTTGGCGTTGCGGCGGCCGGACGAGGCCATCGTGGCCCTCGAATGGGCCTCGTCGATCGATCCCAGCCGCGCGGCGACCCAGCTCATGCTGGGCAACGCCTATGCCGAGGCCGACCGCGCCGACGCCGCCGAGCGCTGCCTGAAGGCGGCGCTGGCGATCGATCCCGGTCTGGCCGCGGCCCACGCCAGCCTGGGCACGGTCTACCTCCGCGCCGACGACAAGGCCCAGGCGGAGCGTTGCTCGAGGCAGGCCCTGGCGCTCGACCCCGACATGCTGGTCGCGCATCAGAATCTGGCGTCGCTGCTGGCCGAGCAGGGCAGGGCCGTAGAGGCCAGGCGCCACCGCGATCTGGCCTATAGCGGGCGCAACCTGTTCGTCGAACCGGCGCCCCGGTCGCGCCTGACCGTGCTCATGCCGAGCACAGCCGAGAGCGGCAACGTCCCCCTCGACCACCTGATGCCGCGCGACCGGTTCAGCCGCCTGCGCTGGGTGGTCGAATATGCCGACGCCGATCAGGCCCAGGCCCTGCCGCCCTACGACCTGGTGTTCAATGCCATCGGCGATCCGGACCTGGCCGGCCCGACCGAGGCGCCGATGCGGCGGTTCCTGCAGGTCTGCCGGCGGCCGGTGTTGAATGCGCCGGACGCCGTCATGCGCACGCGGCGCGATGCGGCGCCGGCCCTGCTGGGCGAGATCGACGGGGTGCTGGCGCCCGCCATCGCGCGGATTTCGGCCGCCGACGTCGAGCGCCTCGGACTGGCTGGCGCGGTCGAACAGGCGGGCCTTGAGCCCCCCATCCTGATCCGGCCCCTGGGCTCGCACGGTGGCAAAGACCTGCGCTTGGCGCGCACGGAGGCCGAACTTGAGGCGCTGGAGGTCTCGGGCGACCACTATGCGACGGTCTTCCATGACTATCGCAGCCCGGATGGCTATTTCCGCAAATACCGGATCGTCTTCATCGACCGGCGTCCATACCCCTACCATCTCGCCATTTCTCGCGACTGGCTGGTGCACCACCAGAGCGCCCGCATGGGCGCGGACGCAGCCAGGCGGGCGGAGGAACAGCGGTTCCTCGACGACCCGCACGCCGTGCTCGGCGCCGCCGCGATGACGGCGATCGGTGAAATCGGCCGCAAGCTCGATCTCGACTATGCCGGGATCGACTTCGGGGTCCTGGCCGACGGTCGTGTCCTGGTCTTCGAGGCCAACGCCACCATGCTAGTCCATCCGGAAGCGCATGATGGCGTCTTCGCCGGCAAGAACCGAGCTGTCGCCGCGATCGTCGAAGCGTTCGAGGCGATGCTCGTGGCCGCCGCCAGGCCCTGACGGCGGCCCGCTCTGTTAGATGCTGGTCGCGACCGAGCTGAACTGAGTGCTTAGGCTGCCGCCGACCAGACTGACGGCGCCGATGATGAAGACCGCGATCAGGGCGACGATCAGCCCGTATTCGATGGCCGTGGCGCCCGAGTCCGCCTGAATGAAACGCTTAGCAAAAGTCCGCATAGGTTGATCTCCAAAGACGTGCAAAGGGCAGCTTGGAAGATCAAGCCGTCGACCACCCACCCCGAAAAGCCACGAGAAAATGTCGCTGCACGACTTAATGGACGGTAAAATAGTTGAGGCAATTCCAGGTATACGACCCGATGGTTAAAGAGCGATCATAGTATACATCGATTAACTTTAGGTTGTTTCAAAGTCGAAACCTGCCCGGGACATTTCTAACTAAACGACTTGCTCAAGCCGATGAAAAACCCCCGCCTCGGCCCGAACCGCGGCGCGAACACCCCGACGCCGGAGCCGTCGCGGATTTCATAGACCCGGTCGAACAGATTGATCACGTCCAAGCGCACCTCGTAGGGACTGGTCACCCGGTTGTCGAACCGGTGCGACAGGGTCAGATTGACCTGCACGTAGCCTGGCGTGTGCGCGCCGTTGGGGATCGCGGTCAGCTGCGAGCCGTCCGCGAAGGTGATCGGCGTCGCCAGCGGCAGGTCGGCGCGCAGGCCGCTGCCATAGAATCAGGTCGAAACCGAACCGTGAGCCAAGCCACCGATAGGACGGCCCCGGCCGAGGCCGAAAAGGTCTCGTCATGGTCGAGGTAGATGTCTTGGGTGCGCGCGTAGTTCAGTGACGCCGGGTCGAAATTGAACTGGCTGGAGATCCAGTCGCGCCCCTGGGCCTTCTCATAGGCGAAGTTGGCGTAGGCCGACAACGGCCCCTGGTCGTAGGCAGCGGTGAACTCGACGATCTTCTGCGCCAGTCCGAGGTCGAAATAGTCCGCCCGCTCGGCAAAGGGGGTGGTGTCGGTGGTGGTCGCCGGCGCGGCGGTGGAGGTCGCCAACGGATTGCCGGTCGGCGCGACGAACTTGGCCACCGTTTCGTTCGCGATGAGTTCGAAGGGGGGTGGCGAGAAAAAGCGCGCGTAGCCGGCATGGAACTTGGTCGAGGGCGTCGGCCGCCAGACCAGGTTGACGCTCGGGCTGAACTGGTTCTCATCGCGGAAGCCGTTGAACTGGTCGAAGCGCAGGCCATAGTTGACCGTCAGATTGCGCAGCGGCCTCCATTCGTCCTGGACATAGGCGCTGTAGGTCTGGGCGTCGGCGGCGCCGTTGTCGACGATTGTGAACGGCCGGTCGCTGATTTGGCTGCCGAAGGTGGGCCTGGCGGGATCGGTGTCGACCAGCATCAGCCGTGAGGTCGTCCTGCTGATCGAACGGTCGATTTGCACGATCGCCCCGGCGCGCAGGGTGTTGTGGTCGTTCAGCTGATAAGCGCCCTCCGCCTGCAGGCCGCCGGTGATGTCGGACTTGTCCGCTGCCTGGCTGATGCCGTTGTAGAGAATGTCGGAGATGAGTTCGGGGGTGAATTTCAGGCTCGAATAGCGGGCGAACAGCGACACCTGGCCGGTGAAGCGGCCGGCCGTGTGCAGATAGCTCAGCACCCCGTACGCGGTGGATTCGATCTGGCTTTCGTTGATGTCCCGGCTGGGGAAGTCGGTCTGACCGTCGACGGTGAGGCCGAGACTGCCGTTCAACTGGCCGGAGACGTCGGGAATCTGGAAACTCTGGTTGGAGGCGCCGGCGATCGCCGAAACCTGGCTCTGCGGATCGATGATGTGGTCGAGATAGGCGAAGCCCTGGAACTGCCGGGTATGGTCGTGGATCGGGTCCGAGCGGCCATCCGGCGACTCGATGCCGAGGTCGTTCCGCAGGTCGCTGGCTGAGACGAACAGGTTGGTGGCGCCGACTTGGCCGCCATAGGCGAAGGACGGTTCGATCTCGCCGTGGCCACCGCCATAGATCGAGACTTCGCCGCCGTTGTCGACGCCGGTTCTGGTGGCGATGTCGACGATGCCGGCAGTCAGGTTGGCCGGCGCGACGTGGTTCGATGGGTCACCGCTTGCTCGGGGATGAGCGGTATTTCGCAGCAGCCATCGCGTCAGCTGCCGGCGATTCCGAGAACTAGGCGAAGCGGTTGCGACCGCGGGCGTGCACCGATCCTCGGCGCACGCCTTCTCGCGCAGGTCTGACCCGGCGCTACTGCGAGATGCGGGCCGAGTGTTGCAGGAACTTGTCGGTCAGCGCCGTGAAGCCCGTGGAGATGTCGGTCGAATTGACGGCCTGGAAATAATAGCCGGTGGTTGCGCATGCGAGCAGCGCGGCGCTTACGGCGCTCACAGGATTGCCGCCGTTCGGGCCGCCGGGATAGATGACGTGCCGGACGGTTCCTTCATAGGGGGTTTCCTGGGGATCCATGCCGGTGAGCGGCACATAGGGGGTCTCCAGGACGGCCAGCACGACGCCCTCGTTCTTCAGCGTCGTGCAGTTGGCGGTGTCGATCGGCTTGTCGAACATGCCGGCCAGGCAGGTGTTGCTGAAGCCCCACAGGGCCTCGTTGCCCCAACTGGTGCAGTTTTGCCAGTTCTTGTTGCGGTCCGACTGCAGGCCGTCGGTCACCAGCAGCAGGAATTTTAGCGGCGAGGCGACCGAGGCGCCGGTGCCGTTGGCGCCGATCGAGTTGGCGCCCGAGCCGGCGAAGGTCGACATAGCGTTGTCGAGATAGGTGTCGAGGCCGGGGCTGACCGAGGTCACCGCGCTCAGCGGGGCCGCGCAGCCGCCGTTCGCCGTGGAATTACAGGCCATGTTCGTCGTGCCGTACTTGTGCAGCGTGTCATCGAACGAAAAGATGTTGAAGACGTAGTTGTTCCTGGCCAGGGCCGTGGTGCTGTTGACCTCGGTGGACACGTGATTGACCAGATCCTGGCCGGCCGAGATCATGACCTGGAAGCGCGTCGTGGCCCCGGCCGCCGTGGCGCGGGTCAGCCCGAGGTTGATGTCCGCCGCCGTGGTGCTGTTGCCGTTGTCGTGGCAGGCGAAGGCGCAGGGCGGACTGTCCGACGCGAAGACGGTCGCCTGGGTCACCGGGGTGTCGACCACCGGATCCGACGCCACCGAGTTCCAGTTTAGGTACTGCCGACAGTTTATCTTGACCGACGAGCCGCCACATTTTTCCTTGACGGTGGTCGTGGCGCCCACCCAGTTGGCGATCGTGGTCACGTCGGCGGGCGTCGAGCCGACGATCATCGAGGCCGACGAGTCCACCACCACGTTCAGCTGCAGCGTCGCGCCGAAGCCGATGACGGTGGTGGTGCTGGCGGTGACGGTCATGGCCGGCGGACTGCCCTGGCAGACCACGGTCGCAATCGGCACAGGAATGCAGGTGGTCGAGGCCTGGACCGCGACGAGGACGGTATTGTTCGCCAGCCCACCGGCGCAGTTGCTGCTCTGGGCGACCGGCGCGCAGACCTGGAAACTGGTGATGGTGACAGGGCTCTTGTCGTCCGCGGCAAGCGCGGCGGCGGCCACGGCTCTCAGCTGGGCGACCGTATCGTTGGGGTGCAGCACCACCTCGGCGCTGACCGCCAGGCTGGCGGCGTCGGCGGCGTCCTGCAAGGTGGTCTTGGCGCCTTCGGCGTAAGAAAAGTCGATGCCTCCGGCGACAATAGCCAGCAGCAGCGGCAGTGTCAGGCCGAACATGATCAGCACGTTGGCGCGTTTGTCGCCGATGAAGCGGCGCGTAAACTTGCGCAGCGCCACAAGCGGGCGCAAGCGGCGTGTTTCGTCTTGGCGACGGTTCTTGTTTAGCCCCGACATATCGGCTCTTTATCCAGTGGCCCCGCGGCAACTTACGCAAACGCGGTTTGGGACTCGTTAAAGCTTGAGCATTTTTTTTCGCACCCCCTCCGAGAGCCGCCGCTCCCGCCGCGAAATGCAGGCCTGACCGGGCATGTGCGGCATTGCGGGCATCGTCATGCGCGACGGCCGGCCGGTCGATGAGGCGCGGCTGGACGCCCTCGCGTGCGCCATGGCGCACCGAGGCCCCGACGGGGTCGGCAAGTTCGTCAGCGGTGCGATCGGGCTTTTGAACACCCGGCTGGCGATCATCGACCTGGCGACCGGCGACCAGCCGCTGTTCGAGCCCGGGGGGGCGGTTCTGGTCGCCAACGCCGAGATCTACAACGATCCCGAGATCCGCAGAATCCTGGTCGATGCGCCGTATCGGACCGGCTCGGACTGCGAATCTCCCTTGCAGCTCTATCGCCGGGGCGGCCTGGACTTCACCGACCAGCTGCGCGGCATGTACGCCATCGCACTCTACGATCCGTCGACCGGACAGGTGGTGCTGGCGCGCGATCCCTTCGGCATCAAGCAGCTCTATTATGTGGACACGCCGAGGTATTTCGCCTTCGCCTCCGAAGCCCAGGCGCTGATGGCGGCCGGCCTGGCCGGCCGCGCGCTTCGCGCGCCCGCACGCGCCGAACTGCTGCAGCTGAAATTCACCACCGGGCGGGAGACGATCTTCGCTGACATCCAGCGCCTGCTGCCCGGCGAGCGGCTGGTCATGTCCACGAGCGCGTCCTCCGAAGCGGTCACCGCCAGGCGCGTCAGGCCGGCCTTGCCAACCGGCGGGCCGGTCAAGGGCGATGACGAGGCGCTGCTCGGCCAGTTGGACGCGGTGCTGATCGACACCGTCGCCCACCACCTGCGCTCGGACGTGCCGTACGGCCTCTTCCTGTCCGGCGGCATCGACTCCTCGGTGCTGGTCGCGCTGATGGCGCGGCTCACCGATCAGCCGGTGCTGGCCATGACCGCCGGATTTCCCGGCAGCGGCGGCGCCGACGAGACGGCCCTGGCCCGGCGCGTCGCCAAGGCCGCCCGCGCCGAGCACCAGATCGTCGAGGTGACTGAAGCCGACTTCTGGGCCTTCGCACCGGCGGTCGCCGCCGCCCTTGACGACCCGACCGCCGACGCGGCCGCCCTGCCGACCTGGATGCTGGCCCGCGCCGCCAAGGGTCAGATGACGGTGGTGCTGAGCGGCGAGGGGGCCGACGAGGTGTTCGGCGGCTACAGCCGCTATCGCCGCGCGGGGTGGCTGGGCGCGCTCGCCGGGCGTTCGCGCACCCGCGGGGTGTTTCGCGGGGCAGCGGCCGACCCCGCCCTCCTGAAAGGCTGGCGCGACGGCCTGGCGCGCGCCGAGGCGGCGCAGGCCGGCCTGGGCCGCTCGACCATGCAGCGGTTGCAGGCGATCGACTGCGCCGAGTGGCTGCCCAACGACCTGCTGGTCAAGCTCGACCGCTGCCTGATGGCCCATAGCCTGGAGGGCCGCACGCCCTATCTCGACCCGGTAGTCGCCGACTTCGCCTTCCGCCTGCCGGACCGCGCCAAGGTGCGCGGGGGCCTGGGCAAATGGCTGCTGCGCGAATGGCTGGCGCGCAACGTCCCGGCCGCCGAGCCGTTCGCCAGGAAGCAGGGGTTCAACCCGCCGATCGGCGAATGGATCGCTGGCCGGGCCGCCAGCGTCGCCGATCTGGTCGCCGCCCAGCCGGGCGTGGCCGAGGTATTCGCAGCCGACCAGGTTCGCGCCGTGCTCGGCGACGCCGCCGCCCACGGCCAGCCGGCCTGGAGCCTGGTCTTCTACGCCCTGTGGCACAGCCATCATGTGCTGGGCCTGGAGGCCGACGGTTCGGTCGAAGACGTGCTGGCCGCGGCCACCCGGGCCGGCTGATCGGGTTGCTTCGAGTCTTACCCTCGCCCGACGAACGGCATCTTGGTCGCCATGACGGTCAGGCTGAGCACGTTGGCGTCCAGCGGCAGGCCGGCCATGTAGAGCACCGCGTCGGCGACGAGGCTCACGTCGATGGTCGGCTCGGGCGCCACTTCGCCGTTGGCCTGCAGGGCGCCTGAGGCCATGCGGGCGGTGAGCGGGGTTTCGGCATTGCCGATGTCGATCTGGCCGCAGGCGATGTCGAAGGCCCGCCCGTCCAGGGCCAGCGACTTGGTCAGGCCGGTGATGGCGTGCTTGGTCGCGGTATAGGGCGCGGAATAGAGCCTGGGCGCATGCGCCGAGATCGAACCGTTGTTGATGATCCGGCCGCCGCGCGGGGTTTGCGCCCGCATCATCCGGAAGGCGCCGCGCGCGCAGAGGAAGGCGCCGGTCAGGTTGACGGCCACCACCCGGTTCCACTGCGCCGGCGAAAGCTCGTCGATCGGCACGGGCGCGGCGCCGGTCCCGGCATTGTTGAACAACAGATCCAGCCGGCCGAACCCGTCGCCGACCGCGCCGAACAGCACGTCCACCGCCGCCTCGTCGCCGACGTCGGTGGGGATGACCAGCGTGTCGGCCGCTCCCGCCATCCGCGCCGTCTCATCCAGCGCCTCAGGCCGCCGACCGGCCAGGGCGACGCGATAGCCCTTGCCCGCCAGCGCCACCGCAACGGCGCGGCCGATGCCGCTGCCGGCGCCGGTGACCAGGGCGGTGGGCTGCATGAGCGCCGTCAGTCGCTTGAGTTGCTCGAAGGGCTCGAGGCGCTTGACGCGCTTGAGTCGCTCGACGCACTTGAATCGCTCGCGTCACCGCTGTTGAACTGGTAGCCGGCCAGCTTGGCGACGCCATTGCGCAGGATGATGGTCACCGTCTCGGTCAGCTTGCCGTTGGCGCAGGTCTGCGTGTAGCCCTGGGAGCGCATAAACCCGTCCGGGTTGGCCTTGGTGTGGATATCCAGACGCTTCACCGGGGGCTGGCAGACCCCCGCACCGTCATCGACGTGTTGCATCGTGGCGATGAAGTCGGCCGCGGAGACCGTATTCTTCAGTTCCGGCGCCGACCCGTCATAGATGGCCTGGTACTGTTTGGCGGCCATCTGCTGGTAGAACTGCGTCGTCGCGTCGTCGGCCTTTTTCGTGTCCGCCGATCCCAGGCAGCCGCTGGTCAGGACAGCCAGGCCGATACAGAGCCAATGTTTGCGATTCATCTCGTCTTCCCCCGAAGTTGCCCGGCCATCTAGCCGACCAAAGGCCGGCCTGACAATCGAAGCCGTTGGGAAGCGAACGATGCGTTATTGCGCCTGCTGCGGCTTCACGGACGTCGGTCCGGTGGGGCTAGAAGGCCCGGCCGACGCCCGCTCCACCCCCCGTCCGGCCCTGCGAAGTGGGGCCGCTTCACGGGCGTTGGCCGGTTGGGGCTAGAACTCCCAGCCGACGCCCGCTCCACCCCCCGTCCGGCCGTCCGATGTGAAATTCACCCCCGCCCGGAAGGTCGTTCGATCGTCGTTCAGCCTGATGCCGCCGCCGACCGCGAACCCAGCCTGTCCGTTGAAGACCCCGAAGCCGGCGCTCACCATGCCTTTGCCGGCCCGCAGCGGCTGCGGCATGAAGGCGGTGGCCATGGCGGCGGCTGCGGCGGCGTCCGCGCGCCTGGACACCTGGCTTGTATAGGCGTTGGCCTTTGCCAGGGCGGCGTTGGTATAGGCGTTCGCCTGCGAGAGCGTGCGGGCGGCCGACTGGTTGAGCTGGCTGACATTCACCGCGTCGGTGTCGGCGGTTCCGGCGGCGACGTTGACCACCCGGCGCTCCGCGCCCGCCGAGCCGACGGAGACCGTGTCCGCCTGGTCGGCGACGGAGCCGGCGCCCAAAGCCGCGGAATTGGCCGCCGTTGCGCTCGCGCCGGCGCCCAGGGCGATGGCGTTGGCGCCGCTGGCCTGGCTGCCCGCGCCGACGGCCGCCGCCCCGGTCGCGCCGGCCGTGCTGCCGGCGCCGACCGCGACGGTGTTGCTGGCGCTGATCTTGTCGCCGGCCTGGAAGCCCACCGCGACGTTGCCCGAGCCGGTCACGCTCTGGCCGGACGCCGCCCCGAAAGCGGCGTTGTCGTCGCCGTTGACGAAATTCGACGACCGTTCGCCGGCGCCGGTGTTGTTGGCGCCGGTCACGAAGTCCGAGGACTGCGCGCCCGAGCCGGTGTTCAGACTGCCCACCACGCCGGCCGACGAAAGGAAGCCGGACCCGGTATTCAGGTTGCCGGTGACGCTGAACGAGGCGCCGAACCCGGCGCCCGTGTTGGCGTCGCCCGTCACGTTCTGCGAGGCTTGCGGCCCAAGGCCGGTGTTCGCCGTGCCGGTGACATTCTGCGAGGCTTCCGCGCCGACGCCGGTGTTGAGGTTGCCGACGATGCTCTGCGAGGCGTTTGCACCGAAGCCGCTGTTGTTGCTGCCGGTGATGGTGGTGGAGGAACTCTCGCCCACCCCGACATTGGCGTCGCCGATGACGCTCTGCGAGGCGCCGGCCCCGAAACCCGCGTTGAAGCTGCCCGTGATCCGCTCACCCGACATGATGCCCGCCGCGGTGTTGAAGTCGCCGGTTACGCCGAACGAGGATAGCGCGCCAGCGCCGGTGTTTCCGGTCCCGCTTATGAAACTCGACGCGCCGGCCCCGAAGCCGCTGTTGGAGAGGCCAGTCACCGAGGTGGACGACAGCGCGCCGACGCCGGTGTTGTTGGAGCCGGTGACGTGCTCGGAGGCCTGCTGGCCGACGCCGACGTTGCGCACGCCGCTGACCGACTGCGAGGCGTTGCCGCCGACGCCGAGGTTGTCGGAGCCGGTCACGCTGAACGAGCTTTGCGGGCCGACGCCGACATTCCCGGTGCCGGTGACGGAATTGGAGGCATTGTTGCCGACGCCGACATTGTCGTCACCGCTGACAAATTCCGAGGCGCGCGCGCCGAAGCCGCTATTGTTGGAACCGGTCACGCCGTCCGAGGCGGCGCTTCCCACGCCGGTGTTATCGTCCCCTGAGACCAATTGCGACGAATTGAGTCCGATCCCGATGTTGCGATCGCCCGTAACACCGTTTGAGGCGGCGTCGCCCACCCCAACGTTATCGTCACCCTGGATACGTCGCGATGACAGATAGCCGGAACCGGTGTTGAAGCTGCCGCTGACCGAATCGGACGAACCGAAGCCTGCCCCTACGTTATCGTCGCCGAAGACGAGTTGAGACGACTGTGCTCCTATCCCGGTGTTCTCCGCGCCGGTGACGCTCCAGGAGGACTGGGAGCCATCGCCGGTGTTGAAATTGCCGCTGACCGCGAAAGATGATTGCCAGCCGGATCCGGTATTGTCGTGGCCGGTGACGGTCGAGGAGGAGAACCGGCCGATGCCGGTGTTCGACGCGCCGGAGACGCTGACGGAGGCGGCCTGGCCGACGCTGGTGTCGTCCGCGCCGGTGACGGCCACACCCGCGCCGGCGCCGATGGCCGTCTGATTGGTTGCAGCCCCGCTGCAGGCCCCCGGGGCGCAATAGTTCTGCGCCAGGGCCGCGCTGGCCGAGAAATTGAGCGCCGCCAGGGAGACCCCGAGCAACAGCACGGGCGACCGGCCGCGGCCGGTTCGCATCTTCGAAACAATCGGATTCACCTTCATCGCCCCCAGGCTCACGCCATCCGACGCCTTCGGACGTTGGACGCGGAGCAGGCTAGCGGTCCTCCGCGGGCGGGGCTTGGACTGCGCGGCGCACGAGCGGGACTGGGCGGCGTAACAAACGCTACAATAGCCCGCCGAAAGGCGATAAACTCAGGCTGGGCGCCGCCTTGGGGTTGTTTTCATCGATGGCCGATGCCGACCCCGAGTACCGGCTGATGCGGTTTTCCACCGACCAGCTGCCTGTGCGGGAGCGATTCGACATCTGGCGGGACCTGGTGACGCGCAAGCTGTGGCGCCTGGCCATCGACCCGCTCTCCGAACACCCCTATCGCGCCAAGGCCGCCCTGCGCGCCCTGCCGTCGCTGCGCGTCGGCTTCGGGGTGGTCGGGCCCGCCATCCACCATCGCACCCGCGAAATCGCCGCGGCCGAGAACGACGATATCGTGCTACTGGTCAACCTGGGCGGGCCACTGCTGATCCGCCGGCCCGGCGGCGAGATCGAGGTGGGGGCCGGAGACGCCTGCCTGCTTGAATGCGGCGAAGTCGGCGCCTATGTCATGGCCGAGGCCGGCAAGCATCTGTGCATCCGCATCGAGCGGCGGGTTCTTGGCGCCTTCGCCCGTCACATCGACAGCGCCATCGGCCGCCTCATCCCGGCCGGGACGGAGGCGCTCGGCCTGCTCGTCACCTATGCCCGCACCCTGCCAAGCGGCGAATGGGAGTTTTCCCCAGCGGCGGGGCGCGTCGTCGTCGACCATATCGGCGACCTCATGGCCCTGGTGGTCGGGGCCGGCGGCGAGGCGGCCGCGCTCGCCGCCACCCGCGGCCTGGCCGCCGGACGGCTCAGCGCCGCCAAGGCGCATATCCGTGAGCGCGCCGGGCTGCTGGAGCTCTCCGCCGAGTCGGTGGCGGCCGAGCAGGGCATCTCGCCGCGCTATCTGCGCCAGCTGTTCGAGGCCGAAGACCAGAGCTTCACCAGCTACCTGCTGCAACAGCGCCTGAGCCAGGCCCACGCCATGCTGACCAGCGCCCGCTTCGCCGCCGAGCCGATCTCGCGCATCGCCTTCGGCGTCGGCTTCGGCGACCTGTCCTATTTCAACCGCGCCTTCCGCCGCCGCTACGACTGCACGCCGAAAGACGCCCGCGCCGAAGCCGCGCGGCTCTGGCGCGAGGAGGGCGGGGGGTGAGCCGCCGCGCGCGCTCCCCGCAAGTAACGTAACCTCGTCGATCCGCCGCCGCAGCGTCCGATTCGGGATATTGCTGGTGGCTCAGACTGACACGAATTGGGCACCGCGGGTTTGGGCGACTCGTGACGAGGAGTAACACGCCGCTAGTTAGGTCCGGGCGAATGTCCGGTTTGCGCCACCCGCATAGTCGCCTTCTTCGAACCTAACCGTTATGTCGAAAGCGCTGACTACCCGGAGCGTTGAGCCTGAGGCCGGAAATACCATCCCGGCCGGGTTGCGTTAGGCGAGGAATGGCCCTTTAGTTGCAAGGCTGTCAGACGGGCCGGATGGCACTGGCCGGCCCGGTGCGGTGGCTGGCGATGTCCGTGTTCGAAGCGGATTTTGAGCTGTCCGAATCTACCTGCGCGAGCACTTGGATAGAGTGCAGCGTCGACTTTGCCTTGGGGGGGTGCACATATGGAAAAAGCTCTCATTTGCATCGCCGGCTTCTTAGCGCCGCCGGCGGGATCAAACTTTTGGGGAGCTATTAATTCACCGATTGCGGTCGCCCTCGTGGCAGCAGTATTTGCTTGGCTGCTTAAGGATAGGGTCCAAGAAATTGTTCAAGACGTTGCTCAAAGTAGGGCACTTGAAGATCAACAAGATTCTGATCTACAGAAACTAGAACCCTCCTCAGAACCACAAGTCGAGGAGGCGGTGGGCCCAACAGTACAGTTCGAACGACCCGCAGCAATCATCGACAACTTCAAGGCTTTTGTTGATCGGAAAGCGACCGAGGCGCTGGACGGTAGAAATAGGAGAAAATATAACAATTTCCAGCGATATGACTATGTGCCGCTCATCAAAGCGTTAATTGCCGACCGAAATCTTGATGACGAACTCGGAAGCCCCCCCATCCAAAATGGTCAGAGAGTGAGGCTGGCCGGGTTGCGGTTTCCCCCTAGCTAACGACGAGCGGCCGGACTTTCGTCGTATGCAGGTCAAGGCCTGGGGCCAAAACCGTGTCAGTCCGGGCCACCAGCAATATCCCGCAGCGTCCGATTCGGGGTATAGCGAAGGGCCGGACAAAAGCAGACCACGACCACAGCAACGGTCGCCAGGGGTCGGCCAGGATCGCCACAGCACCGCACCGCGAAGATCCGAACCCGGCTCAGCCGGGCGATTGCGGGCGGTCGATTTCCGCTAGGAGCTCGACGGCCTGGCGGCGGACGCTGGCCAGGTGATCTGACCCATTCATAGGGCCACGGCCGGCGAGGCTGAGGATTGCACTCAGCACGGCGTCCGAATGTCGGATCAAGCCGATCAGGTTCTCACCGCTTGGGCTGTTCTTAGCCTCGAACCAGTTTCGCACGGCCCGTTCATTGGCGGACGCCAGACGGGCGACACGCTTCACCGCAGAAGGGCTCGCGCCGAAGTCTGAAACTAATGCCGCCGCGATCGCTACGGCGAACGGCGTCCGATCATGGGCCGTTCGGTCTGAAAAGTTTTTCAGTTTTTTCGACTGAACTTTTCGGTCGTTTTCCGTGAAAGACTTTTCCAAAACCGGCTCCTAACCTCGTCTCAAGACGAAGCTGTCCCTTGAAGAACGGCTGCATAAGCTTGGCGCGTGTGATGATTTCGAATGACGTCCGTTCAGATGAAGTTGTGATCAGGCCGAAAATTCGGGCCGCTCAATACGTGCGCATGTCGACTGAACATCAGAAATACTCGACTGAAAACCAAGCCGAAATCATCGCGCTCTACGCCGCTACACGTGGAATGGAAATCGTCCAGACTTATGCTGATGAGGGTAAGAGCGGCTTGAACCTAAGCGGTCGCGAAGCCCTCCAGCGGTTGATCAACGATGTGACGACCGGCAAGCCGGACTTTTCCGTCATCCTCGCCTACGACATCAGCCGGTGGGGTCGATTTAAGGACGCGGACCAAAGCGCCTACTACGAATTCATCTGCCGCAAGGCTGGCGTGTCAGTCCACTATTGCGCCGAGCAATTTGAGAATGATGGAAGCGTCGGCTCGACCATCATCAAGACGGTCAAGCGGGCCATGGCTGGTGAGTACAGCCGCGAGCTGTCCGCCAAGGTGTTTACCGGCCAATGCCGGCTAATTCGCTACGGGTTCCGGCAAGGGGGTCCTGCAGGCTTTGGCTTGCGCCGTGTGTTGGTGGATGAAAACCGCAACCCAAAGGCCGAGCTGTCGCACGGTGAGCATAAGAGCCTGCAAACTGACCGGGTGATCCTCCGGCCAGGCCCGGCGGAAGAAATTGAAACCGTCCACCGAATCTACCGCCTCTTCACGCTGCAAGGCCTGAAAGAGCGCAAGATCGCTGGCCAGCTGAACGACGACGACATCGCGACGGATCTTGGTCGTCAGTGGACGCGCGGCACCGTCCATCAGATTTTGACCAACGAAAAGTATATCGGAAACAACGTCTATAACCGCGTGTCCTTCAAATTGAAGGCGGCCCGCGTGACCAACACGCCGGACCAATGGGTTCGCGCCGATGGAGCGTTCGAAGGTATCGTTGACGTCGATTTCTTCGAAGCGGCTCAACGCATCATCAACGAGCGTAGTCGCCGATACACCGACGCAGAAATGCTGGAGCTGCTGACGCACCTTCAAACCGAAAAGGGATGGCTGTCAGGTTTGGTGATCGACGAGGCGGACAACATGCCGTCCAGCTCGGTCTACCGAACGCGGTTCGGCAGTTTGGTCCGCGCGTATCAACTGATCGGCTATTCCACCGGCCGCGACTATCGGTACATCGAAACCAACCGCATCCTCCGGGACATGCATCCTGGCATCGTCGCGCAAACCACAGACGAGATCCGCCGGCTCGGCGGCGAAGTGGATCGCGACCCAAAAACCGACCTGCTGCACATAAACCGCGAGTTCACGGTGTCGATCGTGATCGCGCGGGCCTTCGAAACCCCGGCCGGCCATTTGCGCTGGAAAATCCGGCTCGATACTGGCCTTCGTCCAGACATCAGTGTGGCGGTGCGGATGGACGCGGAAAATCGGCAGGCCCGCGACTACTACCTGTTGCCTTGGATCGACCTCGGGTCCTCGCCGAAGCTCAAACTTGCTGAGGAAAACGGCGTCTTCTTTGACGCGTACCGGTTCAACTCGCTGGATGGTCTCTTTTATCTGAGCCGCCGCTATAATTTGAGGGCCGCCGCATGAGCGAACCCGTCCCCGACATCGTCATGATCGCGGTGCATGCGATCAACGTGTTGAATCCGCGAGCTCGAAACCGGAAGGTGTTCAATGAGCTGGTGACGAGCATCGCCCATCTTGGTTTGAAGAAACCAATCACCGTCAGTCGGCGGGCGGGGACGGGGATCTTCGATCTCGTGTGCGGCCAGGGTCGCCTTGAGGCGTTCATCGCCCTCGGGCAAAAGGAGATTCCGGCGATCGTGGTCGATGTGGACGAGGAAGACTGCTTCGTCATGAGCCTGGTCGAGAACCTGGCGCGCCGCCAACACACCACGCTCGAGCTGGCGTCTGAGATCGGCGCGTTGAAGAAGCGCGGTTATTCCATTCCGGAGATAGCGGCCAAGACGGATTTCAGCACCGAGTACATCTATGCAATTTGCTATCTGCTTGAGACGGGTGAGGAGTGGTCGCCGAGGAAGGCGGAATCCGACCGGCCGCCCGCCGGCTCAATATGGACCCGTCAAATTTATCCAAGCAGCTGAAGCTACATTCACAGTGGCCTGCCCCCGAGTGGTGATCCAGTTTCAATGTTAGTGCACGGGCGTATC
>JBEPUW010000060.1:0-22030 GCA_041691315.1 Caulobacteraceae bacterium
TCACCTTGCAAGCAGGGGGCCGTCCACATATGGGTCCCCCGCATTCCGCGGCAAGTGCCGCTCCAGCGGGGGATGACGACTATTTTTTCGCCCTGTCAGCGCCGCCTTGACCAGCCGCCGAACACCGCGCCGGGGCCGCCGAGCAGGCCGAAATAGAAGCCGACATCATAGGCCCAGCCGGTGCCGGTGCTCTCGTACAGGTGCAGATCCCAGGGCAGGGCGTGCGGGGCGAAATGGTTGATCACCTCGACCAGTAGCGTCAACGGCCCGATGATCCCGTGCCAGAAGCCGAGCAGCAACTGCGACAACAGCCCGCCGGCCGCCGCATGGTGCGACTCCGCCGAGCCCGCGACGCAGGCGCTGAGCGCCAGCGCGACCAGCATGAGCCCGGCGACCCTGACGAAGGTTCGAGATTTGTCTGACATCTAAGCGCCCCCATGCGGCGCCGCGTCGGGAATACATCGCGGCCCTAAGCTTAACGCTAGCCCGCCCTGTGCGTTCCGGCCAGAGGCGCCTATTCTGCCCTCCGGGATGAACGGTTGGGGCCGCGACCATGACCACGGAAAGGCTGTTGCTCTGCCGACCGCTTGGCGGGCTGAACGACACGCTCTGCCAGATCGACACCGCCTGTCTCTATGCCGAGCGTTTCGATCGGATCGTTGTCGTCGACACCGCCTACTCGAAGACCTATTTCCGCGACCGTTTCTCCGACTACTTCACCAGCCGCCGGCCGCGCCTGGTGCTGGACGCCGACGGGGTCTCCGGCCGGCTGGATCGGCTGGAGGTCTTTCCGAGGTTCCTGGCCGGGCGGGTCAGTCGATACGCCACCCGCTTCGACCCCAGTCTGGGGTTCCTCGAAACCGAGACCGGCCAGCCCCCTTCGTTCGACTTCGCGCGCGACTATGCCGAGCCGCTGCTCGTCCATCACAACAGCGGCGGCGGCGCCAACGGGGTCGGCGCTCTGGCGCGGCTGCGCTTGCGCGGTCCCCTGGTCGAGACCCTGTTGCATCGCCTGAGGCGGGTCGGACCGCGCTATCTCGGCGTCCACGTCCGCAACACCGACTACAAGGCCAAGGTCCGCAGCGAGACCCTGGTCGCCAACATCGCGGCGGGCGACCCGATCTTCCTGGCTACCGACAATCGCGACACGGTCGCGCAGTTCCGCTCCCTGTTCGGCGATGAGCGAATCCGGACCTTCGCCAACCTGCCGGTGACGGCGGGGGAACGGGCGCACAACATCGCCGACCCGGCTCTAGCGTATGAACGCAACCGCGACGCCATCCTGGACCTGGTCATGCTGGCGCTCGCCAGCCAGCTCTACCTGTTCGAATTGGAGCCCAACCCCTACGGCGCGCGCTATTCCGGCTTCTCGGTCCTCGCCGCCCACCTCCACGACGCCAAGCCGGTGCTGCGCAGCGTGCTTGGCGACGACCCCGCGGTGTTGGCGGCGGCGGGTCTCAGCGAGGTCTAGCGACGCCTATTTCAGCGTCTTCTCCAGCGTGATCTCGGCGTTCAGCACCCGCGACACCGGGCAGGTCTTCTCAGCCGCCTCGGCCAGCTTGTCGAAGGTCGCCGCATCCAGCCCCGGCACGTCGGCGACCAGCGTCAGCGTCGAGCGGGTGATCTTGAACCCCGCCCCATCCGGGTCCAGCGACACCGCCGCGGTGGTGGTGAGCTCGCTGGGCGTATAGCCCGCCGTCTGCAACTGAAAGGCCAGCGCCATGGTGAAACAGGCCGAATGCGCCGCGGCGATCAGCTCCTCGGGATTGGTCCCCTTCACGGTCTCGAACCGGGTCTTGTAGGAATAGGGCGTCTCGTCCAGCACCCCTGAATCGGTGCTGATATCGCCCTCGCCATCCCGGCCAGTCCCACGCCATGCGGCGCGCGCTTTGCGGATCATTGGGATTCCTTCGCGAAGGACGTAGTCGTCTAGTTCGACCCGGCAACTTGGCTTTAAACAAATATTTTGAGCTCAGACGTTGTTCCGTCCAAATCCTTCAAGATGAACCGAGCCCCTGAATTGTCAGAGAGAACTATATATTCGTAGAGGCGAAGCGCATCCTTCATGACTTCAGTATAAGTGGACGCTTCCACCAATTCTTTCAGTCGAACAAGTCGCTCAAAAGATGTCTCGGAAAGGTCCATTTGAACCCGCCGGTCTTTTCGCACGGCTTTATTCATGGCTGGTCCCCCAGCAACGCGCCGCTTCAAATGCGTCTGTGATGGCCGAAAAAATAACCGGCGATCGTGCCGTAAACCGGCCCGACAACGTTCCAGACCCTGCCAAGGCCGCTGTAGTCATGCCTCCACCAACCAAGAACGGACGCGGCAAGCAGAAAAAACGCTCCAAGCCCGAGGACGGCCAATACGATCCTCGACCTAGTGATGGCGTCCATCCAATCGGAGAAATCCCCGATGCCGTGAATTCTCGCGTCGAGCTCATGCCCAACGGCAACCTTTCGCGGCCGCTTTCCATCATGCACCACATTTTCGGTCGTCGTCTCATCGACGAACGACACATCAAGCTCAAACGCTTGACCGACTCCAACTCGACGGCGCATTCGCCTGCCCCTTCGGGGTGCGAGTCGCCAGATCGCGTGCTTGCTCTAGACACTCCTGCGGAGTGATCCGACGTACTCAGGTTATGGATCACGCACGGTAATATATGGAGAGCAAACACCCTCCGAAGGAGCAGAAACTACACCGGTAACAACTTCGAAACGCCGAAGATTATCGGACGGTTCGAGGTATTCGACGATAGTGTCATTGATGTACGCCAGCATTGTTCTACTCCTGTCTAAAATCGAACGCCGGCCGTGTTCGGCTGGCTAGGCGTCGCGAGGCTGTACCCGGCGAAAGCCAAAGTCAAGTGCATCCTCACAGAATCCTCACCTTATGCTCAAAGCGTCCTTGCGTTGCGTGGTGAACGCGGAGGCCGTTGAGGCGATCGAGCATTTGCCGCCCTTGACAGGGCAATAATATACTTGACTCAGTAACCGCCTGGGCCTAGGTTTGGCTCATGGAAACGCAGCCCCGCACCCTCATGGAAGCCGTCCGGTACTTCGCGGACGCCGACCGCGCCCTGGACACGATGGTCGCCCTTCGTTGGCCCGATGGCGTCTATTGCCCGACGTGTGGTCGGATGGACGTGCGGTTCCTCGCTACCCGTCGCCTTTGGGAGTGCAAGGGAAAGCACCCGCGCAAGCAATTCAGCGCCAAGGTCGGGACCATCTTTGAGGACTCGCCGCTTCCGCTCGACAAGTGGTTCGTCGCGGTGTGGTCGATCGCCAACTGCAAGAACGGCATTTCCAGCTACGAGTTGGCCCGCGCCATTGGCGTGACGCAGAAAAGCGCGTGGCACATGCTCCACCGCATCCGGCTCGCCATGGAGCTTGGCGGCTTCGAAAAGTTCGACCGCACGACCGAGGCGGACGAAACCTACGTCGGTGAGCTGGCGAAGAACATGCACGCCCGCAAGCGCGAAGCGGTCGTTAGCGGCACGGGCGGCGTCGATAAGGCCGCCGTGGTCGGGATGCTGGAGCGGGGCGGCGCCGACAATGCCAGCCGGGTCCGCGCCCATCTGATCAAGGACGCCAACGCCAAGACGCTGCAAGCCGTCGTGCGGGCCAACGTCAACGCCGGCTCCATGGTCATGACGGACGGCCTTTCGGCGTACAACGGCCTCGCTCGCGACTATGTCCACCAGTCGGTTGACCACCAGGGCGAGTTCGTCCGCGGCCTTGTCCACACGAACGGCGTTGAGAACTTCTGGAGCCTGCTGAGGCGCAGCCTGAAAGGCACCTACGTCAGCGTCGAGCCCTTCCACCTTGGCCGCTACGTCAGCGAACAAGTGTTCCGCTTCAACGAGCGCAAGGACAACGACGCGGGCCGCTTCCGTAAGGTGCTATCCTCCGTCGCCGGCAAGCGGCTCACCTACAAGGAACTCATTGGCTATGGCGCCCCACAAGCCGCCCTCTGAAAGCCGCGACAAGGGCGAGGGAAACGACCCGCCCAACGAGCCCATGGAGAAGCTAAGGAGCCTGACAAAAGGGCTGCTAGGCGTCTCGCTCGCCGACGTGAAAGAGGCCGAGCGTCGGGACCGGGAAGAAAAAAAGGCCGCGCGGGCCGTACCGCGCGGACCCCCCGCTAAGAATTGAAAAAATAGCCGCGACGTGGTAATCAGAACCTCTCCTGAGGATCATCGTCGCCACGTCGCGGCGGCGGTACGTGGCGGCCCTGCTAACGCGGGCCGTTTCCGTATGGGGCTAGGCCCTCTCTAGGATCACGGCCCTCTAGGCATGCGCATTTAGATCGCTCCCGCTGGCTACGGCGCAAGTGTCGGTGGGCCAGTGCGATCATGGTCCGCAATGCAGACTTTCCTGTCGAATTCCCTGTGGGGAAGACCGGCAGTTCCCCGTGGAGTTCCCCAAAAATTTGGGGAACTCCGCTTACCCTTTTGGGGAACTCTGCGCCTTCGATCGATGGCCGGTGCCCCGACCCGCGCCATAATGCTCCACCATTTTTCGCGGCAAATGGCGCCCCGGAAAGCGCTTCCGGGCTAAGGCCCAGAGGTTCGTTACGCCGAGCGTCTTCTCCGCAGCGGTTAGGGTTTTATACCAAGCTGTGATCTCGCTAGGCTTCACAGGATTTGCGCGCGGACGTAGCGCGGCCTGAGGCGCTGCTTCACGCTTAGTGACGTCGCCGGCCTTGGTTCCGAACGCCTGCGCCCTCAACGCGCCGATCTCTTTTTGGAGTTCCGCACCTAACGCATCGTCAAGCGGCGACTCAACCGGGGCCAGGAGGGATAAATCAATCGTCGGCCGGGGAACGCGGGCTGTCGGCAATTCTCTGAAGGTAGGGGCGACCTGGCCGGTAATTCTAGCGTGGTGCTCCCGGATGTCCGTCTCGCAGAACAGCGCGCCGTGAATGCGCGTGATGGTCATCCCGTTCATCATGTGAGTGCGAGTGGCGAACAGGCCTTGGTTCCATTCTATCTCCAGCGAATGCCCCTGCATGTCGCTCCAGAACGACGGTGGCACGTCGGCGTCCTTTCGGATGTCAGGATCTTCCAGCTCGGAATGTCTCGCCCAGTTCGTACAACGAGTGGCGACGATCCTGTCGGCCGCAAACTGGCCTAGTCGGCGCTGTGCGAGATGCTCCGCCATGCCAAAAAGACGACGACAAAGAAGCACGGCTTCCCGCGAGGGAATCCACTTCCGTTGATCGGATTCCAGCCCGTCCGCCATTGAGCCCTAGGCTCAACCGCAACGCTTTCTGAGTCAAATATATTAGTGCCCTTGACAGCCCGGAACAAAACAAGAATAAGAACAAAACAAGTACATCGTCAGGAGGCGAAAATGGTGGTTCGGTTGGCGCGCGAGACGTTGGCGCTTGCGTCGGTGGCGGGGTTCGTCTGGATGGTATGTTCGGTGGCGCATCTGGTCGCCTGAGTCGCGGACGTTAAGAGGCTGAAGGCGATGGCTGAGGCGGAAGGCGGAGGTTTGGGCGAGGGGTTTGTCCACCTGCGCGTCCACTCGGCCTATTCGCTGCTCGAGGGCGCCATCAAGGCCGACGCGATCGGCAAGCTGGCCCATGCCGCCGACATGCCGGCCGTGGCGCTGACCGACCGGGCCAACCTGTTCGGAGCGCTGGAGTTTTCCGTCGCCACCAAGGAGGCCGGCGTGCAGCCGATCGTCGGCTGCGCCCTGCCGGTCACCGGCATCGGCGAAGGCCCGCCGGAGCGCTGGGCGCGGACGCCGACCGTGGTGTTGCTGGCCCAGAACCAGGCCGGCTATCTCAACCTGATGGCGCTGTCTTCGGCGGCCTATCTCGATATCGAGCCGACCGCCGAGCCCGGGGTTCCCTGGGCCCGCGTGGTCGAGCGTTCGGAAGGGCTGATCCTGCTCTCCGGCGGGCCGGACGGGCCGGTCGATCCGCTGTTCGCCGCCGGCCGCACACTTGAGGCCAATGCGGCGCTCGGTGAAATGCAGGCGGTGTTCACGGACCGCTTCTATGTCGAGCTGCAGCGCCACGGCCTGGCTGTGGAGGCCGCCGCCGAACCGGGCCTGGTGGCCTATGCCTATGAGCACGACGCGCCGCTGGTCGCCACCAACGACGTCTATTTCGCCGCTCGCACCATGCACCAGGCGCACGACGCGCTGCTCTGCATCGCCGACGGCGCCTTCATCGGCCAGGACGAGCGGCGGCGGGTGACCGCCGACCACGGCTTCAAGACCTCCGCGGAAATGCGCCATCTGTTCGCCGACCTGCCCGAGGCCTGCGACAACAGCCTTGATATCGCCCAGCGCTGCGCCTTCATGGTGGTCAAGCGCGATCCGATCCTGCCGCGCTTCCCCACCGTCGACGGCCGCTCGGAGGCCGACGAGCTGGCCGCCCAGGCGCGCGAGGGCCTGATCCTCCGCCTGGCCACCCACACCCCGGCCGTGCCGGTCGCCGAGTATCACGAGCGGCTGGAGCGCGAGATCGGCGTCATCCAGTCGATGGGCTTTTCCGGCTATTTCCTCATCGTCTCCGATTTCATGAAGTGGTCGGTGGCCAAGGGCATCCCCATCGGCCCCGGCCGCGGGTCCGGCGCGGGCTCCCTGGTCGCCTGGTCGCTGCTGATCACCGGGGTCGACCCGCTGCGTTTTGGCCTGATCTTCGAGCGGTTCCTGAACCCGGAGCGGGTGTCCATGCCCGACTTCGACATCGACTTCTGCCAGGAGCGCCGCGAAGAGGTGATCGCCTATGTCCAGGCCAAGTATGGCCGCGACCGGGTGGCGCAGATCATCACCTTCGGGTCCTTGCAGGCCCGCGCGGTGCTGCGCGACGTCGGCCGGGTGATGCAACTGCCGCTGGGCCTGGTCGACCGGCTGGCCAAGATGATCCCGAACAATCCGGCCGCCCCGACCACGCTCGCCCGCGCCGTCGAGATCGAGCCCCGGCTGCAGCAGGCCAGGGATGACGACTCGGAGGTGGCGCGGCTGCTGGAGGTGGCGCTGCAACTGGAGGGCCTCTACCGCAACGCCTCGACCCACGCCGCCGGCATCGTCATCGCCGACCGGCCGCTGACCGAGCTGGTGCCGCTCTATCGCGATCCGCGCTCCGACATTCCCGCCACCCAGTTCAACATGAAATGGGTCGAAAGCGCCGGGCTGGTGAAGTTCGACTTCCTGGGCCTGAAGACGCTCACCGTCATCGACCGCGCCGTGCATTTCCTCGAGCGCCGCGGCGCCGGCATCGATCTCGAACAGCTGCCGCTGGAGGATGCGCCGACCTACGAGCTGATGGCCACCGGCCAGACCATCGGCCTCTTCCAGCTGGAAGGGCAGGGGATGCGCGACATCCTGCGCCAGCTCCGGCCCGGCAATCTGGAAGAGGTCTCCGACCTGATCTCGCTCTATCGCCCGGGGCCGATGGCCAGCATTCCCGAGTACATCGAGCGCAAGGCGGGACGGGCGCCGGTCGACGTGCTGCACCCGCTGCTCGAGCCGGTGCTGGCCGCAACCTTCGGCGTCATCGTCTATCAGGAGCAGGTGCTGCAGATCGCGCGCACGCTGGCCGGCTACAGCCTGGGCGAGGCCGACATGCTGCGCCGCGCCATGGGCAAGAAAATCCAGAAGGAAATGGATCAGCAGCGGGCCCGCTTCATGTCGGGCGCCACCGAGCGCGGCGTGCCGCCCGGGCTGGCGGAGGTGATCTTCGAGCTGATGGCGAAGTTCGCCGGCTATGGTTTCTCCAAGAGCCACGCCGCGCCCTATGCGCTGATCGCCTACCAGACCGCGTGGCTGAAGACCCACGCCGCGGTGGAGTTCTTCGCCGGCTCGATGAGCCTCGACATCTCCAATACCGACAAGTTGGCGCTGTTCTACCAGGATGCCCGGCGGAGCGGGGTGACCATCCTGCCGCCGGACGTCAACCGCTCGGCTGCCGACTTCACCGTCGAGGACGGGGCCGTGCTCTATGCTCTGGGCGCAATCCGCAATGTCGGCCTGGCCGCCATGGAGCATCTGGTCGCGGTGCGCGAGGCGGGCGGGCGGTTTTCCGATCTGCACGACTTCGTCCATCGGGTCGATCCGCGCCAGGTCAACAAGCGCGCGCTGGAGAACCTGGCCCGCGCCGGGGCCTTCGACAGCCTGCATCCGAACCGCGCTGAGATCATCGCCGGCGCCGACGTGCTGAACGCCCAGGCGCAGAGCGCCGCGGCTGAGCGCGCCTCGCTGCAGGCCAATCTGTTCGGCGAACAGGCCGAGGCGGCGCGCCTGCGCCTGCCCAGGCGCGATCGCTGGAGCGAGACCGAGCAACTGGACGAGGAGCGGCTGGCGGTCGGCTTCTATCTCAGCGGCCACCCGCTGGAATCGATGATGGAGGTGCTGCGCCGCAAGCGCGTCACCCTGTTCACCGATGCGCTTTCCCAGGTCGAGGCGGGCATGGAGGCCTTCCGCATGGCTGGGGTCGTGCGCCGCCGCCAGGAGCGCGCCTCGGCCAGGAGCGGCGACAAGTTCGCCTTCGTCACCCTGTCGGACCCGACCGGCGAGTACGAGGTGCTGTTTCCGCCGGAATCCCTGCGCCGCTGCCGCGAGGCGCTGGAGCCGGGCAAGGCGGTGGTGATCAAGGTGCGCGCCAAGGCCGCCGACGGCGACGTGCGCTTCTTTGGCGACGAGGCCGAACCGCTGGAACGCGCCATCGCCGGCGCCACGGCTGGCCTGCGCGTCCACCTCTCGCCGGCCAGCGCCGACATGGAGGGCCTGCGCCGCCGCCTCCGCCCCGCCGACGGCGGCGCCGGCGGCGAGATCATCCTGGTCGCCGGCGTCGGCGACGGTCGTGAAGTCGAACTGAAACTCCCCGGCCGCTTCTCGCTGGATCCCGCGGTGCGCGGGGCGTTGAAGACGGCGCCGGGTGTGGCATTTTTGGAAGAAGTTTGAGTAAAGATGCGGGCGGATTATGTTGAACGGTAATAATAATCCGCTCATCCCCGCGAAAGCGGGGACCCAGGTTTTTAGCTTGGGGTTCAGCGTTTATATCGTTGCGAGTGATCGCAACGGCACGCTGTACATCGGTTCCACCGATGGGCTCGCGAAACGGATCTGGCAACATCGGGAGAAGGTCAGGCAGGGCTTCACCGCCAAGTACGGTGTCGCCAAGCTGGTCTGGTACGAGACTTTCGAGAGCCGAGAAAACGCTTTTCGGCGTGAACGCAGGCTCAAGAAATGGAATCGCGCCTGGAAGATCGAGCTGATCGAGGGGGTAAATCCTGGCTGGCGTGATCTGTATGACGAACTCTGGTGAAAAAACCTGGGTCCCCGCTTTCGCGGGGATGAGCGGATTTTATACAAGCCAGGCCGCGGCTTAGCCCTTCATCCTTGCCTTTCTCGCCATCCCGCCCTATGTGGCGGCCATCACACACGCAGGGCGTTCGGCGATGCGCGGGTCAATCCTCGCGCTTTTCCGTTCCGGTCCCCTTCGCAAGGAGGGGTAGGCCCCGCGGAGGCACGAACCGGAAGAAGGATCAAAGGTTCATGGCGCTACCCGATTTTTCCATGCGGCAGCTTCTCGAAGCTGGCGCCCACTTCGGCCACCAGACGCACCGTTGGAACCCGAAGATGGAGCGCTACATCTTCGGCTCCCGCTCCAACATCCACATCATCGACCTGTCGCAGACCATCCCGCTGCTGCACCAGGCCCTGGTCAAGGTGCGCGAAGTCGCCGCCTCCGGTGGCCGCGTGCTGTTTGTCGGCACCAAGCGCCAGGCGTCCGACCCGGTGGCCATCGCCGCCAGCCGCTGCGCGCAATATTACGTCAACCACCGCTGGCTGGGCGGCACCCTGACCAACTGGCGCACCATCTCGGCCTCGATCGCGCGCCTGCGCGAACTGGAGGGCCTGCTGGAAACCGGCGGCGAGGGCCGCACCAAGAAGGAACTGCTGCAACTCACCCGCGAACAGCAGAAGCTGGAACTGTCGCTGGGCGGCATCAAGGACATGGGCGGCATCCCCGACCTGATGTTCGTGATCGACACCAACAAGGAAGGCATCGCCATCCTTGAGGCCAAGAAGCTGAACATCCCGGTGGTCGCCATCCTCGACACCAATTCCGACCCCGACGGCATCACCTTCCCGATCCCGGGCAATGACGACGCGGCGCGCGCGCTGCAGCTCTATTGCGACCTGGTGGCCGATTCCGTGCTCGACGGCCTGGCCGAGGGCCAGGTGGCGCTCGGCGTCGATATCGGCGCCGCGGAAGCCCCGGTCGAGCCGGCGCTGCGCCGCAAGGCCGCCGCGGCTGAACCCGCGCCGGCGCCCACGCCCGAGCCGCAAGCCGCCGAGCCGGAGTCCGCCGCGCCCGAGACGGCCGCGGAGTCCCAGGCTGACGCCGCCCCCGTCGCGGCCGAGGCCGAGGCGGAAACCGTCGCGGAATCGGCCGATGACGATTCCAAGGTCGATGCGCCCGAGACGGCCACCGAGGAAACCCCTGCGCCTGAGGACCCTCAGGCCCGCACCGAGGAAGCCCTCGATGCGGTGGCGGAAGAACCGGCCGCCAGCTAAAAATCGGGCTTTACCGTCCTTATATTGTCTCGGCGGGACGCTTAGCGGCGTCCCGCTCCCACATTCTGATCGATCTGGAGAAGGTCCATGGCTGAGATCACCGCCGGCCTGGTGAAGGAACTGCGCGAAAAGTCGGGCGTCGGCATGATGGATTGCAAGCGCGCCCTGACCGAGACCAATGGCGACATGGAAGCGGCCATGGACTGGCTGCGCACCAAGGGTCTGTCCAAGGCCGCCAAGAAGGCCGACCGCGTCGCCGCCGAAGGGCTGGTGGCCGCGGTCGTGCGCAATGACGGCAAGGGCATGACCGGCGCGGTGATCGAACTGAACGCCGAGACCGACTTCGTGGCGCGCAACGCTCTGTTCCAGGCCGCCGCCCTGGCCACCGCCGAAGCCGCCCTCGAAACCGGTGGCGACGTCGATGCCATCGCGCTGGCCAAGACCAAGGACGGCGAGCCGGTCGGCGAGATGATCACCGGCCTGATCGGCACGATCGGCGAGAACATGCGCCTGCGCCGCGCCGCTCACTTCAGCGTGCCGGTCGGGGCCGTGGGCGTCTATATGCACAATCAAACCGCGCCCGGCCTCGGCCGTATCGGCGTGCTGGTCGCGGTGGAAGGCGAGGGCGATCAAGCGGTGCTGTCCGACCTTGGCCGGCGCATCGCCATGCACGTTGCGGCGACCGCGCCGCTGTCGCTGTCGCCCGACGACCTGGACCAGGCCGCCATCGAGTACGAGAAGGCCATCTTCACCGAACAGGCGCTGGAGTCCGGCAAGCCGGCCAACGTGGTCGAAAAGATGGTCGAGGGCCGCATCCGCAAGTTCCTCGAAGAGGTGGTGCTGCTCAAGCAGGCCTTCGTGATGAACCCCGACCAGACGGTCGAGCAACTGGTCGCCGAAACCGCCAAGACCCTCGGTTCGCCGGTCAAGGTGGTCGGCTTCACGCGCCTGGCGCTTGGCGAGGGTGTCGACAAGAAGCCCGACGACTTCGCCGGCGAAGTCGCCGCCCTTTCGACCTAGAAGACTTCTCCCAGAGGGAGAAGGAGGGGCCCCGCGCGTCAGCGCGGGGAGGATGAGGGGTTACGGCCTCACCGAACGAAATGCGGTTGCTGCGCGGGCCGAGAGAGGTCCTTCTGTTCAGCCCAGGTTAAGCCGCGGGCTGTCAGACGCGGGCGCATGACCCATCAACCCGATTGGCGCAGGTCGAGTGAGGCTGAGCGGCTGGATGCGATCGGCCGGCTGTTGCGCGCTCAGTTCGACCAGATCGCCAAGGGCCCCCCCCCGGCGCTGCTGATCGAACTCGCCGGCCGGCTGGAGCGCAAGGCCGGTCAGTCGATAACCGCTTGCGACGGGGCGGGACCGGCGCCGCCGAAGGCGTCCGACGCCTGATCGGCGAATGAACGAGACCCGAGGCCTTCCGTTCCGGCCGCGCCCGCCTACCTATAGGAGCCAGACCGAGGAACCGACCGGCGGTGGGTTCGTTTGGCCTGGGCTGCGCGGCGTGACGGGGAGACAAGCGATGGACCGGCCCGGCTTGGAGTGCCCCGCTTGAGTCCGCCCGATGGCGCCATAGAACGGTCGAGTGAGCTTGCGCCCGAGGCGGGCGAGACCGCGCTCGCCGGCCGCTTTGCCCAGGTGCGCGCCGCGACGCTGCTCCTGACCACGCCGCTCTCGGCCGAAGACCAGACAGTGCAGTCGATGCCCGATTGCAGTCCGGTCAAATGGCACCAGGCCCATACCGCCTGGTTCTTCGAGACCTTTCTGTTGATCCCCAACGATCCAGGCTACCGGCCGTTCGATCCGTTGTTCGGCTATCTGTTCAACTCCTACTACGAGACCGTCGGCCCGCGCCGGCCGCGGCCCGAGCGTGGCCTGGTCACGCGACCGTCCTTGAGCGAGGTGCGCGCCTATCGCCGCCACGTCGATGCGGCCATGACCGAGCTGCTGGCCGGGCCGTTCGGACGCGATCCGGCCGTCGCCGCACTGGTCGAACTCGGCCTGCATCACGAACAGCAGCACCAGGAACTGATCCTGATGGACGTACTGCACCTGTTCGCTCAGATGCCCGGCCATCCGGCCTATCGTCCAGGCTCGACCATCGAGAGCCCCGATCCAGGTCCGACGGGCTTCGTCGATTTCGCCGGCGGCCTGGTCGAGATCGGCCACGACGGATCCGGCTTCGGCTTCGACAACGAGACCCCCCGCCACACAGCCAAGCTCAGCCCCTATCGGCTGGCCGACCGGCTGGTGACCAACCGCGAATGGCTGCAGTTCATGGCCGGCGGCGGCTATGACCGCGCCGAATTCTGGCTTTCCGACGGCTGGGCGACCGCCCGCCAGGAAGCCTGGGCCCATCCGCTCTATTGGACCCAGGACGAGGCGGGCGGCTGGAACGAGATGGGCCTGGGCGGCTTGCGCCCGCTCGACCTGAACGCGCCGGTCAGCCACGTCAGCTACTACGAGGCCGACGCCTATGCGCGTTGGGCCGGCAAGCGCCTGCCCACCGAGATGGAGTGGGAACGGGCGGCCGCCGGTCTCGACCACACCGCGGGCGGGCTCGACCTCGACAGCCTGACGCCGATTGCCGCGACGCCAGGCGAGCTTGGCCTGCGCCAGATGTTCGGCGCGCTCTGGCAATGGACCGCCAGTTCGTACGCGCCCTATCCGGGCTTCCGGCCGGATGCCGGCGCGGTCGGCGAGTACAACGGCAAGTTCATGATCAACCAGATGGTGCTGCGCGGCGGCTGCTGCGCAACGCCGCCGGGCCATGTGCGCGCGACCTACCGCAACTTTTTCTATCCACACCAGCGCTGGATGTTTTCGGGCCTGAGGCTGGCCGAGGATGCCCCGGCCGCCGCCAGTGACGGCCACTTCCGCGACGACGTGCTCGAGGGCCTGAGCGCGTCGCCCAAGCGGCTGCCCAGCAAATATTTCTACGACGAGCGCGGTTCGGCCCTGTTCGAGGCGATCACCGGCCTGCCGGAATACTATCCGACCCGCACCGAGACCGCGCTGCTGGCCGAGGCCGCGCCGCAGATCGCTGCTTACATCTCGCCGAACGCGGCGCTGATCGAGTTCGGCAGCGGCGCCTCGACCAAGACCCGGCTGCTGCTCGATGCGGCGCCCCAGGTCGGGGTCTATATCCCGATGGACATCAGCGCCGATGCCCTGGCGCAGGCGCAGGCCGCGCTGAAGGCCGACTATCCGAACCTGGAGGTCGCGCCGCTGCTGGCCGACTTCACCAAGCCGATCGCCCTGCCGGCGGCGGCCGATGGTCGGCCGCGCACCGGCTTCTTTCCCGGCTCGACCATCGGCAACTTCCCGCCGGACGAGGCGGTGGGCTTCCTGGAGGTGGCGCGGCGACTGCTGGGGCAGGGCGCTCAGTTCATCGTCGGCGCGGATCTGGTCAAGGCCGAGGACGTGCTGGTCGCGGCCTACGACGACGCGCAAGGGGTCACGGCCCACTTCAACCTGAATCTGCTTGGCCGCATCAACCGCGAGCTGGGCGGGGATATCGACCTGGCCGGCTTCGGCCATCGCGCCGTCTGGAACGCTGAAGAAAGCCGGATGGAGATGCATCTGGTCAGCCGCGCCGACCAGAGCTTCACGGTCGCCGGCCACACCTTCTCGATGCGCGCCGGCGAGACCATCCACAGCGAGAACTCCTACAAGTTTACGCTGGACGGCTTTGCCGCCCTGGCCGCCCGCGCCGGCTGGCGCGTCGGCGCCCAATGGGTCAGCCCCGACCCCGCCGCCTTCGCGGTGTTCCTGCTGCAAGCTTGGTAACTTTCCTTCTCCCAAGGGGAAGGTGAGGGAGAAATTGGGGACATGTACGCATCCCGCGATCTCGGAACTATGCCCGGGAGATCAGCGATGCGTACGTGTCCCCAATTTCCCAGCGCGTGGACCCCCCCTTCTCCCCCTGGGAGAAGTCTGGGGGCGCACGGCTGGCGGGACTAGCCCCTACGCCTGGGCGTTGGTGCGGGTGGTGGTGTCGCTGGAGCGGCGGCGGCCGCCGCCGTGGCTGGCTTCACCGCCCTTGCGGCCGGCGGCCGCGGCCAGATCACGATCCTGCGAGAAGCTGCGCTTTTCGTCCGGCACGCTCGCGCCACCCTTGCGGGCGATCTCGCGCTGGCGATCCTTGTCCATCGCGGCGAAGCCGCGGCGGGCGGTTTTACGGCTGCGAGCGTCTGGTTGCGTCATGGGAAAATCCTTGCACTGTGTCTGAGGGGGAGCGGGGGCTCGAACAGAGAGAAGCTCCCGAAAGAAGCCCTGAGTGCGGCCAAAGTTCCTCAGGCCAACAGACTTTGCGGGGAACCTTTGGGACTGGACCGCCATTGAATGGCCAAGTTGGGAGGTGAGGGTTTCGCATGCCAGCCAGCGATATCGCCCGCCATGTTCCCTATCTTCGCCGCTACGCCCGCGCGCTCACCGGGTCTCAACCCGAGGGCGACGCCACGGTCCAGGCCATGTTCGAGGCGCTGCTGGCCGACCAGCTGAGCCTGGCGGAGGATCTGCCGGTCAAGGTGGCGCTGTACAAGCCCTTCCACACCCATTGGCGACGCGCCCTGAACGGCCATTCCATCGATGCGGAGGTCGGCTCGGGCGCTGAGCGGCGGTTGCAGAGCCTGTCGCCGGAGTTCCGCACGGCTCTGCTGCTGGTGTTGATGGAAGGGTTCACCGAGGCCGAGGCGGCCGCGATCCTCAGCCTGCCGATCGAGATGACGCGCGAGCGGCTCTATCAGGCGGAGGCGCTGATCCAGGGCCAGAGGGCCACCGACGTGCTGATCATCGAGGACGAGCCGATCGTGGCGCTGGATCTGGAGCGGCTGGTGCGCGAGCTTGGCCATCACGTCACCGGCATCGCCGCGACGCGGACCGAGGCCCAGGCCATCACCGCGGCGCAGAAGCCCGGCTTGGTGCTGGCCGACGTGCAGCTGGCCGACGGCTCGAGTGGGCTGGACGCGGTCAACGACATCCTGCGGCGCTTCGACATTCCGGTGATCTTCATCACCGCCTTTCCGGGCAGCCTGCTGACCGGCGGCAAGCCCGAGCCGGCCTTTCTGATCGTCAAACCGTTTCGGGAGGAAGAGTTGCGCGCGGTCATCGGTCAGGCGCTGTTCTTCCACACACCACAGATGGCGCAGCCGCAGAGGAACTAGCGGTGCCGTCGCCGCGTTCCCATCTGCTGAACGCGAATCCAGGAGATCGACATGAGCGACGCTACCCCGACCAACGGCGCCGCGCCGGCCAAGGCCCGCAAGGCCGTGACCAGGACGGTGAAGGCCGCGGCCAAGACCGCCAAGGCCGCGCCGAAAGTGGTCAAGAAGACGGTCAAAAAGGTTCAGGCCGGGGCGCGCAGCTTCGCCGCCGATGCCGATCAGGCGCGCGAAAAGCTGGTCGCCACCGCCATCCACCGCGCCCGCGCCCGCCGCGAATACGCCCGCCGCTGGGCGCTCGGCCAGGCCGAGATCGCCGGCGTCGCCGTCCAGTCCCGCCCCGTCACCGCCATCGGCTTCGCGCTGGGCATCGGCGTGATCATCGGCCTGCTGCTGGTGGGTTGATAGGAAACCGCTCATCCCCGCGAAGGCGGGACCCAGGCTTTTTACCGCCAAGGACGCCAAGAACGCCAAGGGTCTGAACCGACCTTTTCTTCTTGGCGAACTTGGCGTCCTTGGCGGTTAAATTCCCAGGCCAGCCGCTACGCGGGGATGAGCGGAACAGCTAAATCCGCCCGCGCTTCACCAGGTCGTCGATGATCGCGCGCGCGCCTTCGGCGGGGTCTTGGCCGTGGGTGGGGATGACCAGTTCGGCGTGTTCCGGGGCTTCGTAGGGCGAGGAGACGCCGGTGAAGTTGGCGATCTGGCCTGCCTGAGCTTTTACGTACAAGCCCTTGGGATCGCGGGCGATACAGTCTTCCAGCGGCGTGTCGACGAAGATCTCGATGAACTCGCCCTCGGCGAACAGTTCGCGCACCATCCGCCGCTCGGCCTGGAACGGCGAGATGAAGGAACAGAGCACGATGGTCCCAGCCTCGACGAACAGCTTGGCCACCTCGCCGACCCGGCGGATGTTCTCCACCCGCTCGGCATCCGAGAAGCCCAGGTCGCGGTTCAGGCCGTGGCGGACATTGTCGCCGTCGAGCAGGAAGGTGCGGGCGCCGCGCTCGTAAAGCTCGCGTTCGACCAGGTTGGCGATGGTCGACTTGCCGGAGCCGGACAGGCCGGTGAACCACAGCACCGCCGGCTTGTGGCCGTTCAGCTGTTCGTGGTCGGCGCGGCCGACCAGCACGTCCTGGCGATGGATGTTGGCGGCGCGGCGCAGGCCGAAATCGATCATCCCGGCGCCGACGGTGGCGTTGGAATAGCGGTCGATCAGGATGAAGGCGCCGGTCTCGCGGTTATCGGCATAGGCGTCGAAGGCCACCGGCGAGGTGGTCGAGAGGTTGCAGACGCCGATCTCGTTCAGGGTCAGCGTCCGCGCCGCCAGCTGTTCGCGGGTGTCGACGTCCAGCTTGTGCTTCAGCGCGGTGATCCTGACCGGCACATAGCGGGTGCCGATGCGCATCAGGTAGGGGCGACCGGGCAAGAGCGGCTCGTCGCCCATCCACAGAACGTGGGCGGCGAACTGGTCGGCGACCTCCGGCCGCGCGGTCGGGGCCGAGAGCAGGTCGCCGCGGGCGACATCCACCTCGTCGGCCAGGGTCAGGGTGACGGCGTCGCCGGCCTTGGCCTCGTCCAGATCGCCGTCATAGGTGACGATGCGCGCCACCTTGGTCTGCCGGCCGGAGGCGGCGACGGTGACCGGATCGCCCGGCCGTACGGTTCCGGACGCGATGGTGCCGGCAAAGCCGCGGAAGTCGAGATTGGGCCGGCTGACCCACTGCACCGGGAAGCGGAACGGCTTTTGCGCCGTATCGCTCTCCACATCGACGGTCTCCAGGTGCTCGATCAGGGTCAGGCCCTTGTACCAGGGCGTCTTGGCCGAGCGCAGGGTGACGTTGTCGCCGTGGCGCGCCGACATCGGGATGGCGGTGATCTCGCCGAAGTTCAGGTCGGCGGCGAAGGCGCGGTAGTCGGCGACGATGCGGTCGAACACCGCCTGGTCGAAGTCCACCAGGTCGATCTTGTTCACCGCCAGCACTACGTGGCGCACGCCGAGCAGCGAACAGATGGTCGAGTGCCGCCGCGTCTGGGTCAGCACGCCCTTGCGCGCGTCGATCAGGATCACCGCCAGGTCGGCATTGGAGGCGCCGGTGGCCATGTTGCGGGTGTACTGCTCGTGGCCGGGGGTGTCGGCGACGATGAAGCTGCGCCGATCGGTGGTGAAGAACCGGTAGGCGACGTCGATGGTGATGCCCTGCTGGCGCTCGGCCTCCAGGCCGTCGACCAAGAGCGCCAGGTCGAGATCCTCGCCGGTGGTGCCGTAGCGGTCGCTGTCGCGGGTCAACGCCGCCAGCTGGTCTTCCATGATCAGCTTGGAATCGTAGAGCAGCCGGCCGATCAGCGTCGACTTGCCGTCGTCCACCGAGCCGCAGGTCAAAAACCGCAGCAGGCCTTTCTGCGTGGCGATCAGCGCGCCAGCAGCCGTGCGTTCCTCGAGCGTCAGTTGCGCGCCGTCCATCAGAAATAGCCCTCGCGCTTCTTCTTCTCCATCGAGGCCGATTCATCGGTGTCGATCAGCCGTCCCTGGCGCTCGGAGGTGCGGGTCGCCCGCATCTCGCCGATGATGTCGTCCAGGGTCTCGGCGTGGGATTCCACCGCGGCGCTGAGCGGATAACAGCCCAGCGAGCGGAAACGCACCCACCTGGTCTCTTCCTTTTCGCCGGGCAGCAGCGGCATGCGGTCGTCGTCGCGCATGATCAGCATGCCGTCGCGCTCCACCACCGGCCGCGGCGCGGCGAAATAGAGCGGCACCACCGGAATGTCCTCGGCGGCGGTGTATTCCCAGATGTCGAGTTCCGTCCAGTTCGACAGCGGGAAGACCCGGATGGTTTCGCCCTTGTTCACCCGGGTGTTGTAGAGCCGCCAGAGCTCAGGGCGCTGGTTGCGCGGGTCCCAGACGTGGCCGGCGGAGCGGAAGGAGAAGATGCGCTCCTTGGCGCGGGCCTTTTCCTCGTCGCGCCGCGCGCCGCCGAAGGCCGCGTCGAAGCCGTACTTGTCGAGCGCCTGTTTCAGCGCCTCGGTCTTCATCACCTGGGTGTGCAGCGATGAGCCCGACGCGATCGGGTTGATGCCGCGCTTGACCCCGTCCTGGTTGGTATAGACCAGGAGCTTGACGCCATAACGCTCGGCCACCGTGTCGCGGTGGCGGATCATGTCGCGGAACTTCCAGGTGGTGTCGACGTGCAACAGCGGGAAGGGCGGCGTGCCGGGGAAGAAGGCCTTGGCGGCCAGGTGCAGCATGACGCCGCTATCCTTGCCGATCGAATAGAGCATGACCGGATTGTCGAACGCCGCCGCCACCTCGCGGATGATCTCGATCGACTCCGACTCGAGGCGTTTGAGGTGATCCGAGAGCGGTGGCCGGGTCCTGGACCGCGCGGCCGGCGCAAGGGTTTCGAGCGACATGCTTGTAAAATAACTCCTGCCCGCCGAGATCCAAAGCCCGCCCGCGAGCGGTGGATACATAGGCGCTTGGCTGCGTTTCCGCAGCGCATCTTATCTTGCCGATACCCTAGAGAAGCTAAAGGCCGCCGGCGATGAAACCACGGACCGTGACCGTCAACGACCGCATGCAGCGCGGTTATCGCTATGTCCTGTCCGAGCCCGCCGGCCGCAATTTCGACCCCGAATTCAGGCCGGACCTGACACCGAAAGAGATGCTTGAAATGGGCGTCTTCGCCGGCCGGTACATGACCGATTGCCGCGAGGAATTCCCGAAGAGCTGGTTTACGAAGGCCAGGCTGTCGCCGTCCGGCGCCGATCGGAAGCTGAACTATTTCGGCGTCGAGGCCAGCCAGCCGCTGTCGGTCTGGCGCGCCAAGGGCTGGATCCATCCCGACGATCCGCGCGGCTGGTTCCAATGGTACTGCCGCTACACCATGGGCCGGCGTCTGGGTGAAGAGGACCAACGCCAGATCAAGCGCTGGAAGGCTATGACCCGGCACGTCAAACAGGTCGCCCGCAATTGCGACCGCGGCGACGTCTTCTGCCGCCCCCGCCAGCGCCAGGCGCTGCTGCACTGGGCCTATGACAGCCGGCTGATCTAGCCCGCCTGGCGTATGTCGTCCCGGGCCGCGTCGCCGCCGCGGCGAAACTCCAGGATGTCGCCGGGCTGGCAGTCCAGATAGTCGCAGATCGCCTCCAGGGTGGCGAAGCGTATGCCCTTTACCTTGCCGGACTTGAGCAGCGACAGGTTGGTTTCGGTGACCCCGATGGCGCGGGCCAGCGCATTGGAGCGCACCTTGCGCCGGGCCAGCATGACGTCTAGGCGGACGATGATCGGCATCAGATGAACTCCGCCCGTTCCTGCTCGATCTCGTGCCCGACGCGCATCACCTCGGCGATGACGAAGACCAGCGCCCCCAGGACCAATTCCTGCAGGCCGACGAGGTGAAACCACTGTCTGTCGATCTCGATGCCGGTGATTTGCTGGACGATGTGCAGCCCGAACGGGACCAGCGCATCGATCACCAGCCAGATGCCGATCAGGCGGATCTGCCGGGCGTTCTCGCGGGCGAAGACGATGCCGCGGGCATAGAGGCCGAACAGACGGCGTAGGGCCCAGAGGAAGGCCAGCCTAGGTGCCAGCCGCACCAGAATGATCGGCAGGAAGGCCAGTCGGTGGGCGAAGGGCAGGGACCATAGCGCCACCGTGTCCGCGGGCGCCGCGCCTGAAAAGACCAAGAAGGTGCCCGAGGGGCCGATCCTGACCAGATCGTTGGGCCAGGCCAGCAGCATGACCGCAGCTGTGATCACCTCCAGGCCGAAACCTATGGCCAGGACCGTGAACAGGATGACCAGCGCGCGGCTGGCCAGCCGGATGCGGCGGTAGTCCGGCTGCGCCGGGGCCGGCTGGACGCGGACCGGGCGGCGCAGCGGCAGCACATTGGCCATCGAGAAGATCCTCTTGTGGAACAAGATATTTTCGTAATACGATAAATAATCGTCATGTTACGCTCAGTTGTCACAGAGGTCGAGGTCCCCCAATGATGCCGGTCCGTTTTCCTGTCCTGATCGCCGTGGCGGTCTCGCTGTTCAGCGCCGGCTGCGTCGATTTCCTTGGGACCCATCCGGTGGCCGGCCTGATCCAGGCGCCAGGGCCGACCGTCAACGGCGCGCCGGCGCCGGCCTCGGTGACCGTGCCCATGCAGATCGACAACAACCGCCTGTTCATCGAGGCGACCTTTCACCGCCCCGACGGCGGCGTGCGAAAGGCGCTGGTTTGGGTGAATATGGGCGGCGGCGGCATGGGCATCGCGCCCGGACTTCGCGATGAAATCGGCGGCGCCGGCGCGGCGGTCGATTTCGATATCGGCGGCATGCCGGTGCGTATCCAGGACAAGGCGATCATTCGGACGCCGGCCGACACCTTCGCCAGCACGACAGGCCCGATGCCCGTCGAAGCCATTCTGCCCGCGGGCGTCTTGCAGAACTTCCGCGTCACGCTGGATTACCAGAGCCGCACCTTGACCCTGGCCCAGCCCTCAGATGCGCCGGCGCCGGGCGTCGCCACCCCGATCGAGGTCAACCAGGCAACGGGTCTGGTCGACGTCCAAGTCCAGGTCGACGGACAAACCTGGCCCGTCGTGCTCGATTGCGGTGGCGGCTACAGCTGGTTCGAAGGCGACGTCGTGCGCGGCTGGTTGCGCGATCATCCCGACTGGTACAGGGCCGACGGCGCAGTCGGGCAGAGCAACCAGGATATGATCGGCTTCGCCTTCGAACAGGGCGGCACGGTGGTTCGCGTCCCGACCGTCCTGATCGGCGATCTGCAACTGACCCAGGTCGGTATCCTGGGCTCCAGCCCGGCCAACGGATCGCCGGTCGACCGCGCGCTGGACGGGATTTTCTGGCGCGGCTGGGGCAAGGGCGCGGCGCGACCGGTGATCGGCTGGCTGGGCGGCAGCGCCTTCCGCGACTACCGGCTGACCCTCGACTACAAGAACCACGTCGCCTATTGGCTGAAGACCTCTGAGCCCGATCCGACCGACCTGAACTCCGTCGGCATTTCACTCATCCACACCCCCACCGCCTACGTCATCGGAGGCTTGCCCGGGTGCACGGCGCGACTTCAGTCAGCGGCGTCATGGTCGGCGACCAGCTGCTGGCGATCGACGGCCAGGACGTGGCGCCCCTGGCCCATGGCGCGGTCATCCAGGCCCTGCACGGCGCGCCGGGCGATCACCGCAGGCTCACCCTCGAGCGCAAGGGCCGGACGTTGCGGGTCGATGCCGTGGTGACGCAGTACTGAGCGGTTCGCTCCCACCCCGTCATCCCCCGCTGTAGCGAAGCGGAATGCGGGGGACCCATATGTGGACGGCC
>JBEPUW010000061.1:0-21348 GCA_041691315.1 Caulobacteraceae bacterium
CCTCGACCATCTTCTTGGCGTCGGCGAACAGCATCATGGTGTTGTCGCGGAAGAAGAGTTCGTTCTCGACGCCGGCATAGCCGGAACCCATGCCGCGCTTGACGAACAGCACGGTGCGGGCTTTTTCGACGTCCAGGATCGGCATGCCGAAGATCGGCGACTTCGGGTCGGTCTTGGCGGCCGGGTTGGTCACGTCGTTGGCGCCGATGACGAAGGCGACGTCGGCGGCGGGGAATTCGGCGTTGATGTCGTCGAGCTCGAACACCTCGTCGTAAGGCACGTTGGCCTCGGCCAGCAGCACGTTCATGTGGCCGGGCATGCGGCCGGCGACCGGATGGATGGCGTACTTCACCTCGACGCCCTCGGCCTTCAGCTTGTCGGCCATTTCGCGCAGGGCGTGCTGGGCCTGGGCCACGGCCATTCCGTAGCCGGGGACGATGATCACTTTGGAGGCATTCTTCATGATGAAGGCGGCGTCCTCGGCCGAGCCCTGCTTGACCGGGCGGGTTTCCGCCGCGCCGGCGCCGCCCGCCACCTCACCGCCGAAGCCGCCGAGGATCACCGAGATGAAGGAGCGGTTCATCCCCTTGCACATGATGTAGCTGAGGATCGCGCCGGACGAGCCGACCAAGGCTCCGGTGATGATCAGGGTGACGTTTTCCAGCGTGAAGCCCAGGGCCGCCGCCGCCCAGCCGGAATAGGAGTTCAGCATCGAGACCACCACCGGCATGTCGGCGCCGCCGATGGGCACGATCAGGGTGACGCCGGCGATCAGGGCCAGCGCAAAGACGCCCCAGAAGGCCCATTTGGCCTCGCCGCCGCTGACAGCCAGGATGGCGATCAGCGCCACCACGCCGATGGCGATGGCGATATTGAGCAGGTGCCGGGCCGGCAGGATGATCGGCGCGCCGCTCATATTGCCGTTCAGCTTGGCGAAGGCGATCAGCGAGCCCGTGAAGGTCACCGCGCCGATGGCCGCGCCGATGGAGAGCTCAATCAGGCTTTCCAGCTTGACGCCGTTCGCCACCGCGATGCCGTAGGCGGCCGGCGTATAAAGCGCCGCCGCGGCAACCAGGCAAGCGGCCAGGCCGACCAGCGAGTGGAAGGCCGCGACCAGTTGCGGCATGGCGGTCATCTGCACGCGGCGTGCGATCACCGCGCCGACGCTGCCGCCGATGGCGACGCCGCCGCCGATCAGGGCGAGCGTGGTGGCGTCCAGCACCCCACCCTTCCACAGGGTGAGCAGGGTGGTGGCGACCGCGATCGCCATGCCGATCATGCCCAGCTGGTTGCCCCGCCGGCTGGTCACAGGGCTGGACAGGCCGCGCAGCGCCAGGATGAAGAGGACGCCCGAGACGATATAGGCGACGGCGGCGAGGTTGGCGGTCACGTCGCCCGGTCCTTCTTGCGGTACATGCTGAGCATGCGCTGGGTGACCAGGAAGCCGCCGAAGATGTTCACCGAGGCGAGGCCCGCGGCCACCGCGCCGGCGCCCTTGGAGATCCAGACCATGTGCGCGGACCCGTGCGCGGCGGCGGCCAAAAGCGCCCCGACGATGATCACCGAGGAGATGGCGTTGGTCACCGCCATGAGCGGCGTGTGCAGGGCCGGCGTCACGCTCCAGACCACGTAATAGCCGACGAAGATGGCCAGGACGAAGATGGCCAGGCGGAAGACGGTGGGGTCGACGACGTCCATGCTCAGGTCCCCTTGAAGGCCGGATGGGTGATGGCCCCGTCGTGGGTGAGCATGGAGCCCTTCAGGATCTCGTCCTCGAGATCCGGGGCCAGGGCGCCCTCGGCGTTGACCAGCAGGCCGACGAAGGCGACCAAGTTGCGGGCGTAGAGATTGGAGGCGTCGGCGGGAATGCGCGCCGGCAGGTTTGTGTAGCCGATGATCTTCACACCGCCGATATCGGCGATCTGGTCGGGCTTGGCCCCGGCGACATTGCCACCGCGCTCGACGGCCAGGTCGACCAGGACCGAGCCCGGCTTCATCGAGGCGCGCTGCTCGGCCGAGACCAGCTTGGGCGCCGGGCGCCCGGGGATCAGGGCGGTGGTGATGACGATGTCCTGCTTCTTGATGTGCTCGGAGACCAGCGCCGCCTGTTTGGCCTGGTATTCGGGGCTCATCTCCTTGGCGTAGCCCTCTGCGGTTTCGGCCGCCTTGAACTCCTCGTCCTCGACCGCGACGAACTTGGCGCCCAGGCTTTCCACCTGTTCCTTGACCTGCGGGCGCACATCGGTGGCGGTGACCACCGCCCCCAGGCGCCTGGCCGTGGCGACGGCTTGCAGGCCGGCGACACCGGCGCCCATGACGAAGACCTTGGCCGGCGCCACGGTGCCCGCCGCCGTCATCATCATCGGAAAGGCGCGGCCGTACACGGCCGCCGCCTCGACCACCGCCCGGTAGCCGGCGAGGTTGGCCTGGCTGGACAGGGCGTCCATCGACTGGGCGCGGGTGATGCGCGGAACGAATTCCATGGCGAAGGCCGAGACCCCGGCGCTCGCCAGGGCGTCCAGCAACGGCCGCTCGGTATAGGGGTCGAGCAGGCCGACCAGGATCGCGCCGCGCTTCAGTTCGGCGACCTCGTCCTCGGGCGGCGCGCCGACCTTGAGCACGATGTCGGCGGTTTCCAGCGCCGCCTTGGCGGTCGGCGCGATCTCCGCGCCCGCCGCCTCATAGTCGGCGTCCGGGATCGATGAGGCTAGGCCGGCGCGGGTTTCCACCGCCACGCTGAGGCCCAACCCGACAAGCTTTTTCACCGTGTCGGGAGTCGCCGCGACCCGGGTCTCGCCGTGCCGGCGTTCTCTGGTGATGGCGACGCGCGCGCCCATACTGTCAAATCTCTCCAGCCGTCAGCGCGGACAGGGTCGTCAATGCGCGGATGGCCGCTCGCGAAGCGCGACGATGCCGACCACAGTGATGACTGCCGCCGTGATCAGGGCGTTCAAGAAGCCGGCGCCGGTGCAGAACCAGAGCGTCAGGAAGGCGATCCCGGCGGCCAGCGCCACGATCGACCATTTGGTCGCCACCATCACCGCATGAAAGGTCGATTGCTGCGCATGGATGTCCTGGTCGCCGCGATGGTAGTCTGAAGCCGTCTCGGCCATGCGCATGCCTCTCACGCTAACGTGTTTGATGAGGGCGACTATACTAATGCGGCCCGCCGCTCAAGGCGGTGAAGGGCCGCTCGGCGCTTCCTGTCCGGTTAGGGCCAGCAGACGAGCAGGGCGCGGATCGCCGAGACCAGGGCCAGCGGCTGATCGACCATGATGTGGTGCTCTGAATCGGGGATGATCACCTTGCTCAGACCCCGCAGCAGATTGTCGGGATCGGCCATGCCGGCCCGCTGCATGATCTTCGAATTCTCGCCAAACACATGCACCAGCGGGGTGATGCTTTCCTCCAGCGCCATGGAGGCCATGGCGGTGCGGTCGAGCTTCGACCAGAGCTGCGGGTCGAACCGCCAGGTCCAGCCCTCGCCGCCGCCTTCGAGCGGGGCGCGCTTCAGGGACCGGCGGGCGATGAAGTCGGCGATGAAGGTGTTCTCACAACCCTGCGGCGGCATGAACCGAAAACGCGCCAAGGCGGCCTCCAGGGTCGGATAGACCCGGTTCGGCGAGGTGCGCATCTGCGGCTGGCGAAAGCCTTCGGTCGCCGGCGGCGGGCCGCCGAAGCCGGTGTCGACCAGGATGGCGCCGCGCATCCACTGCGGATATTTGCGCGCCGCATAGAAGACCTGCGATCCGCCGAAGGAGTGGCCGATGAAGATCGGCTTGACCGGTGCGTCATAGAGGCCGGCGGCTTCGGCGCCGCCGCGGACCTCCTGAGCGAAGGTCTCAAACGAGTATTCGTCGCGCCAGTCCGAGGCGCCCATGCCGGAGAGCGAAATCGCCGCCACCCGATAGTCCTGCGCCAGATAGGGCGCGATGAAGCTCCACCAGTCAGCGTGGGCGCTGTTGCCATGCACCAGGATCAGGCCGGGCTTGCCACGCGCGCCCCAGGCCAGCAGCTCGATCTTCGCGCCCAGCACCTCGACGAAAGACCGCTCGGGCTCCTGGGCGATGGCCCATTTGAACCAGGATGGCGCGGGGGGTTCGGCGCCGTCGAAGGCTGCGAGCGGGGCTTCGCCGCGTTCATTCATCCAGGTCGGCATTGAATCGATGGTCTGATCGTCCGGCATTCCAATCCTCAAAATCCAAATCGGCTGCGCGCTTTGAGAAGCCCGCGTTCAATTGATGTTCGGGCTCAAACGAGCCCTTCGAATTCGTCCACCAGCCGCTCTAGCCGCGCGCAGCCGGACTCCCAAAATGCTTTTTGCCGCGGATCGAGGCCGAAAGGCTTCAGGGCCTCGACATAGGTGCGCGCGCCGCCCGCCGCCAGCAGATCCTCATAGAGCGGTGCAAAACCGTGCGGGTCGCGCTGGCGCGCCTCTGCCAAAGCCTCGACCAGCAGATTCCCGAATGCGTAGGCATAGACATAGAAGGGCGCGTGCACGAAGTGGCTGACATAGGCCCAATAGACCTCGTAGCCGGGGTTCAGCCTGATGGCCGGACCAAGGCTTTCGCCCATCACTTCCAGCCATATAACCGCGATCTGCTCGGCAGAGACCTCGCCCATCTGCCGGGCGCTATGGAAGCGAGTCTCGAAGCGGTGGAAGGCGATCTGCCGCACCACGGTGTTCAGCCCATCCTCGATCTTGCCGGCCAGCAGCGCGCGGCGGTCGGCAGGCGCGGCCTCGGCCAGCAGCCGCTCGAACACCAGACCCTCGCCGAAGATGGAGGCGGTCTCGGCCAGGGTCAGCGGCGTGTCGGCCAGCAGCGTGCCCGAGGGCGCGGCCAGGGTCTGGTGCACGGCGTGGCCCAGCTCATGGGCGAGGGTCAGCACGTCGCGCCGCTCGCCCATGTAGTTGAGGAAGACGTAGGGGTGCCGGTCCGCGGTCACCGGGTGCGAATAGGCGCCGGACGACTTGCCGGGCCTTGGCCGCGCGTCGATCCACGGCTTTTCAAAGAACACCCCGGCGCGATCGGCGAAGGCCGGCGCCAGCGAGGCATAGGCCTCGAGCACGATGACCTTGGCCTCATCCCAGCCGTAGCGGCGGGGCGCGGCGGCATCGAGCGGGGCGTTGCGGTCCCAATAGTCGAGCTGGGTGCGGCCCATCAGCATGGCCTTCAGCGCGTAATAGCGGTGCGAGATCGAGGGATAGTGCTCCACCACCGCCGCTTCCAGCGCATCGACGGACTCGGCATCGACCTCATTGGCCAGGTGGCGGGAGGCGGCGGGATTGGCGAACTTGCGCCAGCGGTCCTCGACCTGTTTTTCCGCGGCGATGGTGTTCAACGCCAAGCCCAGAACCGGCGTCTGCGCATCCAGCGCCTTGGCCAGCGCCGTCGCGGCCTGTTTCCGGCGCGCGCCGTCCGGATCTGAAAGCCGGTTCAACGCCTCGGCCAGGGTGAGGTTGTCGCGGCCGGCGCGCACCACCAGCCGGCTTAAGGTCTCGTCGTAGAGGCGGCTCCAGTTGGCCACCGCCGGGGCGCGATCGACCAGCAGTCGTTCAAGATCGGCGGAGAGCTCGTGCGGCCGGCTCAGGCGCACGCGGCGCAGCCAGGGCCGCCAGCGCTGGGCTTGCGGAGCTGCGGCAAGCGCCGCCTCGATCTCCGCCCCTTCCAGTTCGTTCAGCTCAAGGGTGAAGAACAGCGACTGCGCGCCGATCTCGGCCGATCGGCCGCGGATGTCGGACTCGAACTTGGCCCAGGCCGGGCTGTCGCGGGCGGTCGAGGTGGCGAGCGAGGCATAGGCGCCGACGGCCCAAAGCCGGTTGGTCGCCTGTTCGTAGAGATCGATGCCCTCAGCCAGCAGTCCGCCAAGCCGCTGGGCGTCCGCGCGGGCGTCGACGAACTGGCCTTTCAGCCGCACCAGCGCGTCGCTGATGGAGACGGCTTCCGCCAGGGTGGCCTCGATGCGGGGGTCGTCGCGGCTGGAGAACAGATCGTCCAGCCGCCATTCGGGAAGCAGCTCGCCGGCCGCCTCGGGCTTTGTATGTACGGTCATGGAAAACCTATGCCGCGCCGACCGCCGCCTCGCAAACGAAAGGCGCGCGGCCGGCCGCCGTTAACCTCCCGCTCAACTCTGCGAAACCCCGCCTTTACCTGGGTGCCCTAAAACGGGACGGACAATCAGCCGACCTCGACGAAGGTCGGCGGCTCTACGGTGGACGGGTGTTGCATGGCCAAGACGGTTCTTGTCGTCGACGACGATCCGACCCAGCGGCGGCTGATCCAGGCCGTGCTGGAGCGCGAGGGCCTGGCCGTGGCGCACGCCGAGACCGGCGAACAGGCCATCGACCGGCTGGTCGGCGGCGGGACCGCCGACGCCATCATGCTCGACCTGAACATGCCCGGCCTTGGCGGGCTCGACACCCTGAAGGAGCTGCGTTCGCGCGGCTTCAACCAGCCCGTGGTGGTGCTGACCGCGACCGGCGGCATCGACACCGTGGTCCAGGCCATGCAGGCCGGGGCGCAGGACTTCTTCGTCAAGCCGGCCTCGCCGGAGCGGATCATGGTCTCGATCCGCAACGCCCTGCAGATGGGTGACCTGAAGGGCGAGGTCGACCGGCTGAAGAAGCGCGCCGGCGGCCGCATCACGTTTTCCGAACTGATCGGCGCCTCGCCGGCCATGGCCGCGGTCATGCGCATGGGCGAGCGCGCCGCCAAGTCGAACATCCCCATCCTGCTGCTCGGCGAAAGCGGCGTCGGCAAGGAGCAGATCGCGCGCGCCGTGCACGGCGGCTCCGACCGGGCCGGCAAGCCGCTGGTCACCGTCAACTGCGGCGCGATTCCGGAAAACCTGGTCGAATCCATCCTGTTCGGCCACGAAAAGGGCAGTTTCACCGGGGCCACCGACAAGCACCTCGGCAAGTTCCAGGAGGCCAACGGCGGCGTCCTCTTCCTCGACGAGATCGGCGAGCTGCCGCTGGACATGCAGGTCAAGCTCTTGCGCGCGCTGCAGGAGAGCGAGATCGACCCGATCGGTTCGAAACGCTCCCAGCGCGTCGATGTGCGCATCATTTCGGCGACCAATCGCGACCTGGCCCAGCAGGTGGCCGAGGGCCGGTTCCGCGAAGACCTCTACTACCGGCTGAACGTCTTCCCCATCGAGCTGCCGCCGCTGCGCGACCGCCGCGAGGACATCCCGGCGCTCACGGAGCACTTCATCCGCCGCTTCAACGTCGAAGAGGGCAAGCGGGTGCAGGGCGCGACGGCCGAGACCATGGCCCTGCTGCAGGCGCACGAATGGCCCGGCAACGTGCGCCAGTTGGAAAACGCCATCTATCGCGCCATCGTGCTGTCGGACGCGCCCTATCTGCAGCCCTACGACTTCCCGGCCATCTCCGGCCTGAACGCCCCGGCCCCGGAAGCCCATGCCGGTTCGCCGACGCCGAGCGCCCAGGAGTTGATGGACGAGCTGCCGACCGATTCGCCGGTGCGCATCCTCGACGAGCGCGGCCACCTGCGCACGCTTGAGGACATCGAGCGCGACCTGATCCAGTTGGCGATCGAGATCTATTCCGGCCACATGAGCGAAGTCGCGCGGCGCCTCGGCATCGGTCGCTCGACCCTCTACCGCAAGGTCCGCGAACAGGGCCTGGACGGCGTGCTGGAGGAAGCGGTCTAGGGGCACAGCTTCGCGAGCAGTCGGCGATTTCTTTTATCCGTCATGGCCCGGCTTGTCCGGGCCACCCATGAACACCGTCTGGGATCAGTGTTCATGGATCCCCCCGCATTCCGCCGCTGCGCGGCTCCAGCGGGGGATGACGGTTGGAGGACGGGCCGCCTCAGCCGAGCCCCAGCACCTCGGCCAGGGCCTCGACCACCCGCTCCGGATCGCTGTCGGCCATGCCCGGATAGAGCGGCAGGCTGAGGCAGCGGGCGTAGTAGGCGTCGGCGCCCGGCAGGTCGAGGTCGCCGTAGCGGGCGCGGTAATAGGGCTGGCGGTGCACCGGGATGTAATGGACCTGGCTGCCGATGCCGCGCGCCGCCAAACCGGCCATGACCTCAGCGCGGGTCAGCCCGGCGGCGGCGAAATCGATCAGGACGATGAACAGGTGCAGGGCGGGGTCGCAGCCCGGCGGCGGCGCGACGGCGCGCAGCACCGGCGACAGGCGCGCCAGCAGACTCCAGTAGCGGATGGCGAGCGCGCGTCGGCGCATCGCGAACCGGGACAGCTTGGCGAGCTGGCTTATGCCTAAGGCGCAGAGCAGGTCTGGCAGGCGGTAGTTGTAGCCCAGCGCCTGCATCTCATAGAGCCAGGGTTCCGGCGCGGCCGGCGGATCGCGGAAACGGGCCGGATCGCGGACGATGCCGTGGCTGCGGAAGAGGCGCAGCCGCTCGGCCAGGCCGTCATCGTTGGTCGTCACCATGCCGCCCTCGGCGGTGGTGATCGTCTTGACCGGATGGAAGGAAAAGCAGGCCATCGCCGCGTGGCGGCTGTCGCCGACCTGCTCGGGCATATTGCCGAAGCTCATGGTCGTACCCAGCGCATGGCAGGCGTCCTCGACCAGCGGGGAGCCGCCGGCGAGGTGCTTGATCGCCGGCAGATCGACCGTGGCGCCGCCCAGGTGTACGGGCAGAACCGCGGCAAGGCGACGGCCGCCCAACCGAGCCAGGGCCGCCTCGAACGTCGCCGGCGTCATCAGGCCGGCGTCGGGATCGACGTCGGCGAACACCACTTCCGCCCCCTGGTAACGGGCGCAGTTGGCGGTGGCGGCGAATGTGATGGCCGGCGCGACCACCGCCTCTTCGGCTTTCAGGTCCAGCGCCAGCATGGCCAGGTGCAGGGCCGCGGTGCCGCTGGAGCAGGCCACCGCGTGGCGGGCGCCCACCGTCTCGGCGAAGGCGGTCTCGAACGCCTCGACCCGCGGGCCGGTGGTCAGGTAGTCGGCCCGCAACGCCTCGGCCACGGCGGCGACATCGTCGTCCTCGATGGTCTGGCGGCCGTAGGGCAGAAACTCAGCCATGGCCGGCGAGCAGCGCCATCAGGCCGTCGGCGTCCAGCCATTCGCTGTTGCTGTCGCTGGAATAGACGAAGCCGTCCGCTACCGGCTTGCCGCCATCAGCGCTGAACGATTTGCGGGTATATTCGACGAACTGCGGCTCGATCACATAGCGGTCGGCCAGTTCGACGGTCATGCGGGCGTCGTCGCCGGAGATCATCATCTCATGCAGCTTTTCGCCCGGGCGGATGCCGACCGTGCGCTGCGGCAGGCCCGGCGCGAGCGCGCTGGCCACTTCCGGCATGGTCATCGAGCCGATCTTGGGCACGAAAATCTCGCCGCCGCGCATCATCTCCATCGACGACAGCACGAAATCGACCCCCTGATCGAGCGAGATCCAGAACCGGGTCATGCGCGGGTCGGTGATCGGCAGATCGGCCGCGCCCTGGGCCAGCAGGCGCTGGAACAGCGGCGCCACCGAGCCGCGCGAGCCGGCCACATTGCCGTAGCGCACCACCGAAAATCGGGTGCCGATGTCGCCGGCCAGGTTGTTGGCGGCGACGAAGGTCTTGTCCGAGGCGAGCTTGGTGGCGCCATAGAGGTTGATCGGGTTGCAGGCCTTGTCGGTGGAGAGCGCCACCACCCGCTTCACCCGATTGGTCAGGCTGGCCCAGACCACGTTCTCGGCGCCCAGCACATTGGTGTGGATGCATTCCGACGGGTTGTACTCGGCGGCCGGCACCTGCTTCAGCGCCGCGGCGTGGATGACGATGTCGACGCCGCGCAGGGCCAGGGTCAGCCGCTCGCGATCGCGCACGTCGCCCAGGAAGAAGCGCATCTTGGCGTAGGTCTCGGCCGGGAAGGCTTCGCGCAGCTCGGCCTGCATGTCGTACTGCTTCAGCTCGTCGCGCGAGAAGACGATCAGCTTCTTCGGGGCGTATTCAGCCAGGGCGCGGTGCACGAAGCGGCGGCCGAACGAGCCGGTGCCACCGGTGATCAGCACCACCTTGCCGTCCAGCACCTTGGCTTTCGGCGCGAAGGAGCGGGCGGAAACGCCGCTGTCGGGCAAGGGCTGACACCTCTTAGGGCGAGCGAATCACTCAGGCGCCATCCTGGCCTAAGCCGCCTGCCCCCGCACGCAGTTCGGCGTCATCAACTGGCGAGGTTGTAGGCTCCGCCCTTTTCCAGCGAGCGCTTGAAGGCCGGGCGGGCGTGCAGCCGGGCCAGATAGGCGACCAGGTTGGGATAGGCGGCCAGCTTGCCGAAGGCGCAGGCCACCTCCATCACGAAGCTGATCTGCAGGTCGGCGCCGGAGAAGTCGCCCATCAGATAGGCGCGCTCGCCAAGCGCCCCCGAAATATAGCCCAGATGGTTGGCGATCTCGCTCTCGATGCGCGGCGTCAGCGGCGCCGCGGCCTCGCCAAGCCGCATGACGTAAAGGTTGATCATCAAGGGCAGCATGGCCGAGCCCTCGGCATAGTGCAGCCACTCGTTATAGGCGACGTGTTCGTTGGACTTCGGATCCGGCTGCAATCTGCCGCCGCCGTGGCGGTCGACGACATATTCGATGATCGCGCCGGACTCGGCGATTCTGATCGGGCCGTCCTCGATCACCGGCGACTTGCCGAGCGGATGCACGGCCATCAGCTCCGGCGGCGCCAGGTTGGTGGTCGCGTCGCGCTGATAGGGCACGATCTCATAGTCCAGCCCCAACTCCTCCATCAGCCAGAGGATGCGCTGGGAGCGCGAATTGTTGAGGTGGTGAACCTTGAGCATGGCTGCGCCCTTCCGGCCTGATCGGTGGACCTATCCGATCAGGCGCGACGGGCGCACGCAAGCCTGCCGTCAGGGCAGGTCGCGCTTGGGCAGGGCGGCGATCTCTTCGGGGGTCAGCTTGTGGATGTTGCTGACCGGGCAGCGGTTGCGAATGCCGGTATCGCGATAGACCACCGTGGCCTGGATGGCGCTGCAGATCCACGGATCGCCCGGGGTCGATTCCAGCCCAAGGCCCTGGCGGAAGGTGAGGCCGGTGCAGTCGTTCATCAGGTCGAGCCGATAGATGTCGCGAACACCGACGCGGATATACAGCGTGTGGTCGTTGGTGGCGCGGAAGCCATTGATATTGCGGGTGTAGAAGCACTGGTTGGCGCTCCGGGCGGGCGGCTGGGCGTTCACCGCCGCCGGCACCGTAAGCACCGCGGCGGCGACGATCGCGGCAGACGCGGCCAGGCGGAGACTTAGGCTTGCGATTGCATTGGACACGGACGGGTTCCTTTCCCTCTCGAACGGGCGACCTCAGGCTCTCACGTGGGATCGGCCACCTGAACCTTGGCTGAACGCCCGAGCCGGCGATTGCGTCGCATGGCGAAGCGGCTCGGATGCACGATTTCCGCCAGCGGGGCCGGCAGCGGCGACGGCGCGCTTAAGGCCAGGGCCGCAACATGCTCGGCCAGCAGCGGCGCGGCGCAGAAGCCGCGTGAGCCGAGACCGGAGAGGATGAACAGCCCCGGCGCCTCAAGCGGGCCGGCCAGGGGCAGGAAGTCCGGCGTCACCGCCCGCACCCCTGCACGCCCCGTCAGAGCGGCCGCATCCAGCCGCGCGGCCAGCCCTGGCAGGGTCGTCGCCAGCAGGTCGAGGTTGCGCCGATGGTCATCCGCGCGAACAGCGTCATCGGCGTCGCCGCGGTCGTGGGTCGCGCCAAACAGCAGGCCTTGGCGCGTCGGGATGGCGTAGCCGGCGCCGATCACCGCCGCCGGCGCGGCGGCAGCGACCAGGCTGACCTGGCCACGCAAGGCTGTGAGCGGGATGTCCGGCGCCAGCCCCGCGGCCCCGAGGCCGCAGGCGAGGCAGACCAGGTCGGCGCGGGCGATCTCGCGGCCGTCGGCATCCATCAGCCGCCAGCCCCCTTCGGCCGGTTCGAGGGCTGCGACAGCCGCAATGATGAGATCGGCGCCGTCCAGCCAGATCTTCAGCACGGCCGCCGGGTCCACTACTCGAGCGTCGCGAAAGGCCAGGCCGCCGACCGCACCCGTTTCGGCCAGGCGCGCGGCGGCCGTCGCCGGTGTCAGACGCTCGACGGCGCCGGCCTCGAACAGGTCGCTCAGCGCAATGCGGTCGAACCGGCCGGTGTCCTTCGGCCCGACCTCGATCTGGTCGGCGCCGCAGGCGATCACCGCGTTCGGCGTCTGGTCGTAAAGATCTGCGGCCCGCGCCAGGGCCTGGGCGTAGAGCGCCCCGATCGGTCCGCTGCCGGCGTCGAGTCGCGGCATGGCCAGGGCCGCGGCGTTCCCCGAGGCCCCCGAGCCGATCGCCGAAGCCTCGATCAGCCGGGCATGAACGCCCATCGCCCGGAAGGCCTGGAGCAGCGACACCCCGGCGATGCCGCCGCCGACGATCGCCACACGCGGCTTGGGCGCCGGCTGGCCTTGGCGCGCGGCGGGTAGTCGCGCCTCAAGCCGCTGGCGCTTGGCGGCGAAACCCGGCCGCTTCTCGACCTGGAAGCCCTGGGCCTCAAGGCCGCGCCGGACCGCGCCGGCGACCGTGAAGGTGGCGAGCCGCGCGCCGGGCGCCGAGCGACGGGCAACGCCGGCCAGCACCCGCGGTGTCCACATCAAGGGATTGCGCGACGGCGAAAAGCCGTCGAGGAACCAGGCGTCGGCTTGGGCCGTCCAGGCTTCCAGCGCCGCGGCGGCGTCCATCACCGCCAGATCGAGGGTCACGCCGTGGTCGGTGAAGGCCAGGCGATGAAAGCCGCGCGCCCGTCTCGGCCACGCCGCCAGCAGCCGCGCCGACAGGTCGGTGAGTTCAGGCCAGGACGCCAGGGCGCGACGGGCGTCGCCGACCGGCATGGGGAAGGCCTCGACCGAAAAGACGTGCAGTTGGGCGTCGTCCGACGGGCGCGTGCGCCGCCACAGGTCGATGAGCGCCAGGACGTTCAGGCCGGTCCCGAAACCCAGCTCGCCGACCACGAAGCGGCGCCGTCCGGCCCAGGCCCGCGGCAGGTCGCAGCCGTCCAGAAAGACCGACCGGGCCTCGGCCAGGCCGCCGGCGCTGGAATAATAACAGTCGTCGAACCGCGTCGAGCGCGGCGCGCCACATTCGTCCCAGACGACGGGAGACGGGTCAGAGGCGGGGGTCGGGTTCATCGGGCCGGACCCAACGCCGGCCAGGGCTCGAACGCAAGCCGCAGCCCAAATCACGGCCTCAGCCCAAACGCAAGAAGGGCCGCCCCTTTCGGGACGGCCCTTCCATACGCATCGCGATAGACGCGAAGGCTACTTGTTCATCGGAGCGGCGGCCGACATGGCCGCAGACGATGCCGCCATGGCGGCGCCGGAAGCGGCCATCGCCGCGTCAGACGCGGCCGACGAAGCGGCCATGGCGCTGGAGGCGGCGGCCGACGCGTCAGACGCGGCAGCTTCAGCCGAAGCGGTCGCGGCGTCGGTGTTGTTGGCCGGGCCTTTGCAGGCCACGACGGAAAGAGCGGCGACGGCGGCGCCGGCGACGAGGATCTTACGAAGAACTTCGGAGGTCATTGTCCCTGGTCCCCTAGAAGGAGGTTGCTGCGCCGGTCGACAAGACGCCCCTACGACCACCGACGTTTGACAGTCGATTTCCGTAGCGACGCCCAGCATGCGCTAAAGCTGATTATGCCGTCATATGAGCGAAGGGCAAGCGCCAAGTTCACGACAGCGTGATCAAACTCAAGTCTTAGCCTTCCGCCGGGATAGCGCCGAGGGTCTCTTCCAGCTCCAGGAAGCTGGGCTGCGAGGGCGAAGGCACGCTGCCGCGGCCGATCTCGACCGAAATCTGCGCCGCATTGCCGTGCAGGTGGGCGACCAGCACCGACTGGATGATTCGATAGAAGGAGCCTTCCTCCTCGGTGATGTCCTTCATTCGCGCGGCCATCGGGCCGACCATGCCATAGGCCAGGAAGACGCCGAGGAAGGTGCCGACCAGGGCGCCGCCGATCATCATGCCGAGGATTTCAGGCGGCTCGGTGATGGCGCCCATGGTCTTGATGACGCCGAGCACCGCCGCGACGATGCCCAGCGCCGGCAGGGCGTCGGCCAGGTTTGACATCGCGTGGCTGGGCGCCAGGGCCTCATGATGGTGCTTTTCCAGCTGTTTTTCCATCGCGTCCTCGACCTGGTGCGGGTCCTCGAGGTTCATCGTCATCATGCGCAGGGTGTCGCAGATGAAGTCGATCGCGAAATGGTCCTTCATCAGGTTGGGGTAGCGGGAAAAGATCGAACTCTCGCCCGGCTTCTCGATATGGCTTTCCAGCGCGATGACGCCCTTGGACTTCATGGTCTTGGTCAACAGGAAGAGCAGGCTGAGCAGGTCCTTATAATCCTGCGCCTTCCATTTCGGCCCCTTGAACACCTTGATGAGACCGCCGCCGGTAGCCTTGATCGTGGTCATCGAGTTGGAGATCAGAAAGGCGGCCGCGCCGGCGCCGCCGATGGCCATCAGCTCATGCGGCAGCGCCTCCAGCACCACGGCGATCTTGCCGCCGGAGATGATGAAGCTGCCGAACACCATGACGAACAGGAGCACGATGCCGATGATCTGAAACAAGGCTTGGGTCCCCGCCGCCGCTTGAACCGGATCGTCGTCGTTAATGCTTAATTCCGCGTTTGCATTGGGTTGCGCCGCGGCGTTGCGAGGTTCGCGTTCGCGGCGGCATGTCGATAGGTTCGCCGGCGATGTCCGCCCCCCTCGTCCTCGACCTCCCCCAGCGCCGCCGCGCCTTTGCGATCGTCTTCACCGTGCTGCTCAGCAGCGGCGCCGGCAATACCGCCCTGCAATCGGTGCTGCCGGCCATCGGCCGCTCGCTGCACGTCCCCGATATTCTGGTCGGCAGCATCTTTTCGCTCTCGGCCCTGCTCTGGGCGCTGGCGACGCCGCTCTGGGCCAGGAGCTCCGACCGCCACGGCCGCAAGCCGCTGATCGTGCTGGGGACCGTGGGCTTCGCGGCCTCCATGCTGGGCCTGGGCCTGGTGGTGCTGGCCGGGCTCGACGGCCTCCTGACTCCGATCCTGGTCTTTGTCGGCATGCTGCTGGCCCGCGCCATTTTCGGCTTCTTCGGCTCGGCCTCCAGTCCGGCGTCCCAGGCCTACGTCGCCGACCGTACCGAACCGGCCGAACGCACCAACGCCATGGCGGCCATGGCCTCGGCCGGCGGACTGGGCACCATATTGGGGCCGGCGGTCGCGCCGCTGTTCGTGCTGCCGCTGGTCGGGCTGGCCGGGCCGATGTTCGCTTTTTCGCTGTTTGGCGTCGTGCTGCTGGCGGTGATCGTGCGCGGCCTGCCGGGCGCCAGCCTGGGCAGATTGGGCCGCGCGCGAATCACCGCGCCCAAGCCGGCGGGACCGACGTTGCGTTGGCGCGATCCGCGCGTCGCCCCGTTCATCATCTTCGGTTTCGTCCTCGCCTCGGCCCAGGTGATGGGCGGCCAGATCCTGGGCTTTCTGGTGATCGACAAGCTGCACATCGCGCCGATCCGCGCCCAGCCCTATATCGCCGCGGCCATGATGGCCGGCGCGGTCGCCAGTCTCACGGCCCAGTGGGGCGTGATCCGGTTCTTCCGCATGAGCCCGCGGCTATTGCTGCGCTGGGGCGCGGGCCTGGCCGCAGCCGGCAGCCTGCTGATGGGCCTTGCGCCCAGCTTCGCCATGGTCGTCGCGGCCTTCGCCCTGACCAGCCTGGGCTTCAGCCTGGCGCGGCCGGGCTTCACCGCCGGCTCGTCGCTGGCGGTCGCGCCGGAGGAACAGGGCGCGGTGGCCGGTGCGATCAGCTCGATCACCGGCGCCTCCAGCATCTTCGGCCCGACCTTCGGGCTGGCTCTCTATGGCCTGGGCCACGCCCTGCCCTTCTACCTGAACGCCGCGGTGCTGATCGCCCTGGTCGTCTACGCCGGCCGCCATGCGGTGCTGCGGCGGGCCGGCGAGCGCACCTGACGACCTAATGCCCGGCGGCTTCCGCCACCAGCCGGCCGGCCAGGTGCGGGGTGAGATAGCCGTCGGCGGGCAGGCCCTTGGCCTTCTGCCAGGCGCGCAACGCCACCCGGGTCTTCACGCCGACCTGGCCATCGGCGGTTCCGGCGTCATAGCCCAGCCTGATCAACGCCGCCTGGGCCCCGACGCGGTCGGCGATCGACAGCGGCAGCTCGTGCGGCCAGGGCGCCGCCACGCCGGCGCGGCCCGCGATGCGGTCGGCCAGCAGGCCGACGCCAAGGGCGTAGGCGATGGCGTTGTTGTACTTGCGGATAATGAAATGGTTGGGAAAGGCCAGGAAGGCCGGACCCGCGGCGCCGGCCGGCAGCAGCAGCACCGCCGCCGGGGCATGCTCGCCGAAACTGTCGCCAACCGCCGGCTTCAGGCCCAGGGCGACCCATTCGGCCACCGGCCTGGGTGGCCCCTCGGCCAGGCCGTAGTCGAACCGGTCCGGCAGGCGGGCCTCGCGCTGCCAGGCCTCGCCGCGCCGCCAGCCCGCCTTGGCCAGCAGGTTGGCCGCCGAGGCCAGCGCGTCCTGGGCCGAGCCCCAGACGTCCGGCCGGCCGCCGCCGTGCACGTCGACCGCGTCCTCCAGATAGGCGGTGGGCTCCAGCTGGGTCTGACCCATGGCGCCGGCCCAGGACCCTTTCAGCTGCGACCGGGTGGCCTCGCCCGACGCGATGATGTGGATGACCGCACTGATCTGCTGCTCGGCCCAGTCGCGGCGGCGGCCATTCGCCGCCAGGCTGGCCACCGAGCGCAGCACGTCGAAATCGCCCTGGCCGGCGCCGAACGACGACTCCACCGACCAGATGGCGACCAGCACTTCGGCGGGCGTGCCGTAATGCGCCTCGATGCCGGCCAGCCAGGGCGCGGCGGCCCGCCTCGCCTTACCGGAATTGACCCGCCCGTCGCCGGTCAGGCCGTTGACGTAGTCGCTGATCGGCCGGGAGAATTCAGGCTGCTGGCTATCCAGCGCCACCACCCTGGGATCGAGGGTCAGGCCGTCAAACTCGCGGGTCAGTATCCCGCGCGGGAGCCCAGCCAGCGACGCCCGCTCGATATAGTCCGCCCGCCAAGCCTGGAAGCCGGCCTCATCGACCATCCCTGGCGTCTGGGCGGCGAACGTCACTGGGGCGACGAGAGCGGTAAGACCGGCGGCGAGGAAGAGGCGGCGATGCATGCGGCGAGCTTGCCGGGCGTCGGCGGCGCATTCAAGGCCGCGTCCGACCCGGAAAGCGTCGAACCGTCTCTGGGGTGGGCGAAGTTTGACTTTTCAACGCCTTCGACCTATATGCGCCCGCTCATTTCCGCCGCCCTATTCCTTACGAGACTTGCGCCATGAAGGTCAGAAGTTCGCTGAAGTCGCTGAAGACCCGTCATCGCGACTGCAAGCTGGTGCGCCGCAAGGGCCGCGTCTACGTCATCAACAAGACCAATCCGCGCTTCAAGGCCCGCCAGGGCTAAGCGCCGAGGGGCGAGCTGATCGTCCCCTGAAGGTTCGTTCTCAAGCGCCCTTGGCCAAGTGCGCGCCGGCCGTTAGGTTCGGCGGCACTTTTGTCCTCAAGCTTTGCGAGCGTTCCCGGTCATGGCCGACGATTCCTCTTCAGTCGAAATCCTCAACAGCACCGCTCAAGGGCGGCTGAAAACCATTGTCGAGCGCATCGAGCGGCTCGAAGAGGACAAGGCCGCCGTCTCGGGCGACCTCAAGGAGGTCTATCTCGAGGCCAAGGGCGAAGGCTTCGACGTCAAGATCCTGCGCAAGGTCGTGCGCCTGCGCAAACAGGACAAGGCCAAACGTCAGGAGGAAGAGTCCCTGATCGACCTCTATCTGTCGGCGATCGGAGGCCTATGAAGCGAACGCGTCCAGACGCCCGCGACCAGGCCAAGCGCGCCGCTCTGAACGACCTGAAGCGCGCCCGCCGCGCCGCGGCCCAGACCGGCGCCAAGCTCAGCGACTGGGAGGGCGACTTTCTGGGTTCGGTCGAGGACCGCATCAAGACCTACGGCCGCGCCTTCGCCGACCCTGAAAAGGGAGCGCCCGGGCAAAGCCTCTCCATGCTGCAGCACGTCAAGCTCAAGGAAATCACCGTCAAGGCCAAGGGCGGCGGCAAGCCCACGCCGCGCAAGCCCTTTTCAGCCAAGCGCGGCCTGCGCCAGGGCCCAGCCCGCGGCGCCGAGCGGTGAGCGGCCCGCTCCGGCCGATTCTGCCGGTGATCCTTTGCGGCGGCGCCGGCGCCCGGCTGTGGCCGGTTTCCACCGAGGCCGCGCCGAAACCGTTTCAGACGCTGCTTTCCGAGGAGAGTCTGTTTCAGGCGACGGTGAGACGCGTCGCCCCTGGCGATGGATTCCTGGCCCCGATGATCGTCTGTGGACGGACCCATCGGGCGCTGGTCGAGGCGCAGATGCGGGCGATCGGCGCGGAGGCCTCGCTGCTGGTGCTGGAGCCTTGCGGCCGCGGCACGGCGCCGATCGCGGCGATCGCCGCCTCGCTGGCGGCGGAGCGCTGGCCGGACGCTCTGGTTCTGCTGCTCTCAGCCGATCATCTGATCGCGGACGAGGCGGCGTTTCGTGAAACCGTGCGGCGCGGTGCGGCGATCGCGGACGACTACATCGTGACGCTTGGCTTCAAGCCGACACGTCCGGAGACGGGCTATGGCTACATCCGCGCGGGGGCCGGGCTGGGGGATCGGCTGCATCACCTCGACGCCTTTATGGAAAAGCCGGACCTCGCCACGGCGAGAGACTTTGTGGCGAGCGGCGAATATCTGTGGAACGCGGGGGTCTTCCTGTTCTCGCCCATACTGATGATGGACGAGCTCGCCGCGGCGCGTCCGGACATCGCCCGAGCGGCCCTGGCCGCCTTGCCCGCCGGCCGGGGCGGCGGCCTGGTCGAACTCGACGCAACGCGTTTTCACGCCTGCCCGGCTGAAGCGATCGATCGCGCCGTGATGGAGCGCACCAGCCGCGCCGCGGTGGCGTCCTGCGACTTCGCCTGGGCCGATATCGGCGCCTGGGACGAGGTCTGGCGGCTGGCGGATCGTGACGGAGCGGACAACGCCGTACGCGGCGATGTGGACCTCGACGGGGTCGGCGGCAGCCTGGTCTGGTCGGCTGGACTGACGGTTGCGGCGGTTGGCGTTACCGATCTGGTGATCGTGGCGACGCGGGAGGGGGTCCTGGTGATCCCGCGCGCCCGCGCCCAGGAGGTTCGCGGCGTGACCGAGCGGCTCGCGCGCCGCAAGCCGGGCGCCAGCTAGCCAGATCCGGATCGCGCGTGGAACCCTCCCTTGCGACAACCGCCGCCGCCGGCAGGGCTTGGCTTATCCAGGCGATGCTGCCGCTCTGGAGTACGGCCGGCTTCGACGAGCACACGGGCCAGTTTGTCGAAGCCCTGACGCTGGCGGGCGAGCCGGTGGCCCTGCCGCGCCGGACGCTGGTGCAGGCGCGGCAGATGTTCGTCGTTTGCGCTGGCGGCCGGCTGGGCTGGACCGGGCCCTGGCGGGAGCGCGCCAGTGCGGCAGGCGAGGCGCTGCTGGCGCGCGGCCGGTCCGGCGCCGGCGACTGGACCTATAGTTTCGACACGAGCGGCGCGCCGGCGGAGACGCGCAGCGATCTCTACACCCAGGCCTTCGTCATTTTCGGCTTGGCCGAAGCCGGTCGCGCGCTTGGCCGCGCGGACTTCATCGGCGCGGCCCAGGCGACGTGCGCGCGGCTGGAGACCGGCTGGGCGGATCCCGCGGGCGGTTTCCTGGAGGGGGAGATCGCCCCTCATCCCGGCCGGCAAAACCCGCACATGCATCTGCTGGAAGCCTTCCTGGCCCTGCATGCCGCCACCGGCGCGGCGGCCGATCTGGCGCGGGCCGAAAAGATGGCGCAGCTGTTCATGAGCCGCCTGCTGACCACGCCGGGATATATCCCGGAGGCGTTCGACGCCGGCTGGCGGCTCATAGCCTCCGGCGGCGCCGCACCTGGGCATCAGTTCGAGTGGGCCTGGCTGCTGGATCGGCTGCGTCGGGCGGGCGGGGCCGACCGGTCATCGACGGTCAGAACCCTTGCCGCCTATGGTGAACGATACGGCGTCGACAAGGATGGCTTTGCCGTCGATGAGATCTGGGCGGACGGCGCGGTGAAGAGCCCCGAGGCGCGGCTCTGGCCACAGGCTGAGCGCCTGAAGGCCGCACTCATGCGCCTGGAGGACGATGGGACGGTCCAGGCGGACGTGCATCAGTCGGCCACGGCGCTCAGTGCCTATCTGGACGTGCCCGTACCTGGAACCTGGAGAGATATGCGGCGGGCGGACGGCCGCTGGAGCGACGGGCCTGCGCCCGCCTCCAGCGCCTATCATATCGTCAGCGCCCTGCAGGCCCTGATCGAGACCGCCGAGGCGGGTTAGCTATTTGGCGCCGCTGAAGCGGACATCGAGGATGCCGTTCCAGGGGATGGTCGCGATGGTCAGCACCGGCCCCTTCGGATCCTTGGTGGCGTTGGAGTCGCGGTAGACCACGTTCACCGCCAGCGGTTCGTCGGTGAGCACATTGATCACGCACTGGACGTGAAAGGTCCTGGATCCGCTCGACCAGGCCGCATGATTGGTCGCCTGGGCGCACTGCCAGGTCTTGCCGCCGATGACGATCTCCTGCAGGGCGCCGGCGGCGGTCGCGGTCGAGGTCCCCGACGCATCGACCAGGTAGCGGCCCGCGGTCCTGGCGGGAATCACGCATTGGGCCTGGTTCGGATTGAGCACCCGGCAGTCGGCTGGTCCGATGGCGGGATGACCATAGCCAGGGAAGCCGGGCATGGGCGCGGAGGGCGCCGGCGCCTGCGCCAGAACCGGGCTGGTCAGGAGCGCCGCGGCCAGGGCGGCGACGGCGGCAAAGTTTGATTGCATCGACAGATGATCCTCGTCAGTCGGAATTGGCGCGCGCCACGCCCGAGGGCCGTTCACGCGAGCAATCTCTAACAGAACCGCGCGCTTCCGCCAGCATGACCGCCGCCCCGAGCTCGCTGGAGAAGGCCAACCCATCAGGCGAACCCGCGTTGCAAGCGCCCCGAAGAGTCGACCACCAAGGACGCCAAGAACGCCAAGAAGAACGCCAGCGCGGTTGTGGCAGGCCTTGAGTGCGCGCCCTGGCACGCGACCAATACCAGTCGGCCCACAACCTATTGGAGAACTTGGCGGTCAATTTGCAAGCGCGCCGCGCGCGGATGCGTCTCTAAGGATTCAACCACGAAAAACACGAAAAGCACGAACGGGAAGCGGCATCGGCGGGAGGCAGTCGGGTTCCGCAGCGAAGCCTGACGTTCGTGCTTTTCGTGTTTTTCATGGTTCAGATCTTGCTGGCCTGCGGCCAC
>JBEPUW010000062.1:0-21347 GCA_041691315.1 Caulobacteraceae bacterium
ATCTTCGACGCGAAAAATGCCCCTCAGGGGGACAACATTGCAGGCGTTCTCACAGGCCGGCCTATCCCGACCCGGTTAGGCCCCGGTGAATTTTGGTCTGACATCACCGTCCCAACCTCTGGGCGCCGATCCCTACACGGACTGGCCGCCCGGGACCAAGTCGGCCGCTGATGCTATGATGCAAAGGCCGTCGTAGCCGGGAGTCTGAAAGCTGTGGTCGGACGGAAAACCGACGGTCGCGGCAGGCCCCAGCTCCGCATAGATGAATCACCGCACCACCTCTGGCATTCGCGCCTGAGCATCGTGGCGTTCTGCCCGTTGGCCGCCGGCACGAACTATGGGTCGCGGCGATTGCGAGGTGTTCAAGATTGCTGTCTTGTCCATGGAACAGAGCGGCAATCAGGGGCAAGCGGTGGGCAGGCTGGACGGTAAGGTCGCGATCGTAACCGGCGCCGCCAAGGGACTGGGCGAGGCCGACGCCAGATTGTTCGCCCAAGAAGGCGCGCGTGTCGTTCTCACAGATGTCGACGAGGCCAACGGCCAGCGGGTCGCGCGTGAAATCGGGGCGAACGCGCGCTTCATTCGTCAAGATGTGCGCGATGAGGCGGGCTGGAGCGATCTCATTGGCGCCGTACTCGCCGAGTTCGGACGCCTCGACGTGCTGGTCAACAACGCTGGGGTGGTCGAGGTCGGGACGATCGAGACGACCTCCGAGGCCGACTATCGCTTCGTCATGGGTGTCAGCGCCGACGGCACGTTCTTCGGCTGCAAGCACGCCATCCCGGCGATGCGCCAGAGCGGTGGCGGATCGATCGTCAACATGGCGTCTATCGCCTCGATCCAGGGCGAGCCCCTGGTCGCCGCATACTGCGCGGCCAAAGGGGCGGTGGAATCGCTCACACGAGCGGTCGCGGTGCACTGCACCCAGGGTCGGATGAACATCCGCTGCAACTCGGTGCATCCCTCCGGGATCGACACGCCCATGGTGCGCAGCATGGGCGGAAAGATCACATCCGCGGGTCTGCCACCGCCGCGCGGAGCTTCGCCGCACGGTGCCAGTCCACTTGGCGCGCCCGCCGACATCGCCCAAGCGGTGCTCTATTTGGCCAGCGACGAATCCCGGTTCGTAAACGGCCAGCGAATCGTCATCGACAACGGCATGTCGGTGATCGCCGGCTTCGTCCCGACGTTGGACTGAGGGCTCCGCCATGGCCGGACGCCTGCACCTGACCGGGCTGGTTCATGTCAACATCAACGTCTCCGACTTCGAGCGATCCAGGGCATTCTATGAGGCACTGGGGTTCCGCATGATCTGGATGGTCCCCGCGACCAGCTCGCCCGAGGTGGCGGCCGCCGTCGGCATGCCGCCCTACCGCGTGAAGGGCGGGCTGATGACGCTAGAGGGCGCTCGCACACCCGTCGTCATTGACCTGTTGCAGTGGGAGTCGCCGGCGGATACCGCGCCGCCCTATCCGCACCTTTATCACCTGGGGGTCGCGCGGCTGGCGCTGGCGACCGCCGACATGGACGCCGATCTGGCGGCTCTCGAAGCGATGGGCGTCGAATTCGTCGGACCGCCGGCGCGCGTGGTCATCGACGACGCACCCGCCGGCGGGCGGTTCGTCTGCTTCCGAGACCCCGACGGCACGGTCCTGGAACTGGTCGAGATGCAGGGCGCCGGCGCGCTGACGGGACGATCTGAGCCGTGATCAGGATCACCATCCTCTATCCCAGCGGACCCGAGCGCCGGTTCGATCGCGGCTACTACCTGGAAAGGCACATCCCGCTAGCGCTTGAGCTTCTCGGCCACGCCGTCCGCTCGGTGACGGTCGATGTCGGCGTTTCTCCCGGTCCGCCATGGCCAGAGCCGGCCTTCTCCGCAGTGTGCACCTTCACCTGCGAATCACTCGAGGCCTATCAGAGCGCTCTGATGTCGCATGCGGCCCGACTGCAGGCCGATCTCGGCAACTACAGCGACGTGGCCCCGCTTATTCAGATCAGCGAGCTTGCACTCGAGCATCCGGCGACAACCTGACGATCAACGGAAACCCGGAGACCTCGAGGAATTCCCCTGGCGCAATCCTGCACCGCCTTTTCATATCGGCCGACGGTTTGTTGCCGTCCGCGAACTCGCGTTTTGACATTCGCGTCAGAATCGGCGGCGAAGGCGTAGCTGATCCGCAGCGATTCATCCGTGACGCACCAAGCCGCCCCGCGGACTCACAACGCCCGCCGTGGTCGTGTTCTTCCGCGCGGCGGCGCTGCGCGTTCCCGCGATCGTTGGGATATGCTCCCCGCACCGGGGGGCTGCTCCTCGTTCTCCAGGGTGGACTCTTGAAGTGACCCGTGCCGCAATGAAGCCGGAACGGTGTGCGGTCAGCCCGCAACTGGTCGGCGCTGGGTTCATGAGGTTATCCTGACGAATTGCGTATGAATTTGGCCCTGAAGATCGCTCTTTGGAGCGTGGCGGGTGTGATGCTCGTCGGCGTGGTCGGCTGCATGGCCCTGCAAAGGCCGGACATTCCCTACACAGTGCTCGAAGCTAAGTACGCCAATTCCGCATCACGCTTCATGGACCTGCCGGGTGGTCTGCACGTTCACTACCGTGACCAGGGCGATCCTAACGGGCCGCCTGTCGTTATGATCCACGGGTTCGCAGCCTCGCTGGACGCTTGGGAGCCTTGGGTGAAGCGGCTCGGCGACCACTACCGGATCATCACCCTCGACCTCCCCGCCCATGGGCTGACCCGCGCGCCATCCACCTATGCCATGTCCCTCGACAACAACGCCGAGGTCGTTGACGCGCTAGCTCAGCGGCTGAAGCTCGGCCGCTACGTCGTCGTCGGCAACTCCATGGGCGGCGGCGTCGCCTGGACGCTGGTTCTGCGCCATCCCGACCATATACGAGGGCTTGTTCTGGTGGACTCGATCGGCGCCCCGATACCCAGCGAGAACCAAGGCTCTCCAGTGATCTTCAAGATACTCGCCAATCCGCTTGGCCGTGCGGTCCTACGCAACATCGACACCCGACCGCTTGCCGAACAGGGCCTTAAGGCGGCCTACGTGGATCCCAAGCTGGTAACGCCAGCGCTTGTTGACCGCTATGTCGATCAGTCCCGCGCCCCCGGTCACCGGGACATCATCTTGAACAGCCAGGGCGGCCAAAGGACGCCGTCGCCTGAAATCTTCAGGGCCATCCACACCCCCACACTCGTTCTGCACGGGGAGGCTGATGCCCTGATCCCAGTCGCGTCTGGACGCGCCCTGGCCGCGTCCATCCCCGGCGCCAAACTCATCACCTATCCGGGCGTTGGCCATGTTCCGATGGAGCAGGTCCCTGACCGCTCGGCCGCCGATGTCAGGGCGTTTCTCACCAGCTTGGACCAACCGCATCCGGCCGAGAGATAGCAACCGCATAGATGTTTGATGGTTTTGCCAATGTCTGGACGCCGGTGGCTCAGGCCCGCAGTGTCGGTGGTGGGCCGCGGCGGATCATCGTTGCGGGCGAGGCCATCGTCCTGTTTCGAGGCGGCGAAGGTGTGATCGGCGCCTTGCTGGACCGGTGCCCTCACCGAGGCGTCGCCCTGTCATTGGGAAAGGTCGGCGCCGACGGGTTCCTGGAGTGTCCGTTCCATGGCTGGCGGTTTGACGCCAGCGGCGCCAATCGGCGGGTCCCGCTCAACCCGGACGCCAAGCTTGATCTTCTCTGTGCAACCGCGCTGCCGGTCCGGGTCATAGGCGACATGGTCTGGCTCTACACTGCGCCTGGTTCAGCCGCGCCGAGCGAACCCATCGCTCCAGACGGCCTGTCGGCTCCGGACCTGTCCCGAGTCTACGTCGAGCGCGAGTGGCGATGCCATTGGACCCGGGCCATGGAAAACATGCTCGATAGCCCGCATCTGCCGTTCGTACACAAGCGAACCATCGGAAGATCCCTCCGAAAGCGGATGAGCGAGGGCTCGCGCATGGACATTTCGTGGGAGGACACGCCGTGGGGCGGACGAGCAGGCGCCCACCTTGATGGCGAGTTCAATCCGGCCGTTCTGGAGTTCTACCGGCCGAACATCATGGCGTTGCACATTCCGATTCCGGGCCGCCATCTCAGGATCCACGCTTTGGTTCTGCCGACCGAACCGGGGCGCACGCGTCTCACCGTTGTGGCGTCGCGGGACTTCGCGCGATGGCCCCTCCTCACACCATGGTTCGCGCGCCTGAACGCGGTCATCGCCGACGAGGACAAGGCGGTTGTGGAGTCCTCCGGCGAGAGCGAAGTGCCACCGCCGGGGGCCGAAACGTCTGTCCCGACCGACCGAGCGACGCTTCAGTTCCGGAAGTACTATTATGCTGATCTTCGGCTCTCCGCGATCACCGCCTCGTAGCGGCACGGCGGTCGGGCCGTTGCACCGAGGCGTGAGGTCCCTGCGCCTCAACGTCGCGAGATAAGGTGGCGTTTGCGGAATCCCGGCTGCTATGGTGAGCACCTATCGAGCCCTATCTTACTATCCCGTTGGAGGTGAGCGGCGACGTGGGCGACCCGTCGAACCCACTGGTGAAGTGCTACTGCATGTCTGGTTGGTGCGGCTCGGGACTTGGTCATATGTCGGGTACTGACAGCCTCTCGGCAGGTAGGGCAACGGCCCTGGTGGGGCCTCGGCGTACGCGATTGGCGGCACAAGCCCGTCGAACTCAGATCCTGGACGAGACGTCAAAGCTGGTCATCGGCGAGGGGCTCTCGGCGGTCTCGATGGAGGCCGTCGGTCGCATCTGCAGAATCAGCAAAGCGTTGGTCTACAACTACTTTCCCAGTCGTGAGCGTTTGCTAGCGGCGTTGCTCATGCGCGAGCAGAACGCGCTGCGCGACCGGGGCATGGAAACGGCCCTGCAGGCGACGTCCTTTCCCGACCTCATCCGACAGACGACCCGCCTCTACCTGGAACACACACGAGAACGGGGGCCTCTGATCCAGGCCCTTCTTTCTGACCCGTCAGTGGCCCGACTGATGGAGGAGGAGAACCAGAGCGAGCGCGACCGCAGGTGCTGTCAGTCCAACGGCAACTCGTCTCCGTCAAGGCGCAGCGAGCCCAAGCCCAGCCGAGGCTATCCCATGACTGCCCGCCACTCGGCCAGCGCGGCGGAGCGTCTCTCCTTGTAGATTTCGCGGCTGACGAGGTGGCGTTCCTGGCTGAAGTGATTGTGGACCGAGGCGTGAACCGAGGCGAACTTTTGGAGTGTCTTCATCCTGCGGAACCGGATCATCGCCCGCTCTCGTCGTCGGAAGGGCAGGTGGCTGTTTTCGCAGCGATTGTTCTTCCAGCGCCCCGATTGCTGAAGGTCTGACGCGCCGATCTCCTTCAGGGCGGCGCCGTAGGAGCGCAGGCCGTCGGTGACGATGGCGCCCGTCCGGCCGTGGCGCTTCAGCGCCTTTTTGATGAACCTTAGCGCCGCGGCCTTGTCACGCTCTGTGGTGACATAGGATTCCAGCACCTCGCCCTCGTGATCGACGGCCCGCCAGAGGTACCGCATCTCGCCGTTGATCTTCACGTAGACCTCGTCGAGGCGCCACTTCCAATGGGTGAACTGGCGCATGCGCTGGACCCGCTTCCTGCGGATCTCACTGGCGAACATCGGGCCGAACCGGCTCCACCAGAGCCGCACTGTCTCGTGACAAATGTCGATACCGCGCTCGAACAGCAGGTCCTCTACGTTGCGCAGCGACAGCGGATAGCGGACGTACATCATGACCACGAGGCGGATCACCTCGGGCGATGAGTCAAAATACCGGAACGGGTTGGTCGATTTGGCCATGGCGCCCACTTACGTGTCGGCCCATTAGCCCATCATGAAGTTTGGGCTGACAAAGCCGACCGAGCCTATGGCAGTAGCACCTCCATAGCGAGCGCCTAGAAATCACCCGCGCCCGCGGCCGCGTCTTGGTGCCATGAAATCCATCCGGCCCAACATCTCGCCTCTAACGCCACCCACGATGATCATGGCTGGGCTGTGGCCGCGGAAGCTCGGCTACCGGGCTGTCCCAGGATGATTTGCGGAAATTCATCGGGCGCTAAGCCGCAAAAGGATCCTGCTGCGCGCCAAGCCGACTCCATCGCCCTGTCTTGGGACGAGGTGACTCCCGTGGCGGTTATGGCGCCGTCCACGTTGATCAGCTCCCACGTCCAACCTTGCGTGTTAGGCGTGACTACTATGGCGTGTCTCGCACCTTGCATCCTGCGTCCTCCGTCGTCCCCTACGAGGGAACGCCGCTCGTCGACAAAGAACACTATTGGTTAAGCAGCGCGAGCGTCGGAATCTACTTAGGCGACCGTGCGGCACGACCGACCGCTTTCGGTGACCAGATTTGGATTGTTAAACGGAATCTCTGTCGCGCGGAATTCGTGCGGAAGCTTGATTTTCGCCAAACGAGCCGCGGTGTGGTCCGGCGCTTTCACGCTCCGCGAGATGCGGTCCGCCGTTAGCAAGCCATAGACCCACAACGTCACCTGCTCCTGCCCAATCGGATCGACTTCGCTGCGCAGGACCCGCCGGGGGGTCACAGACTTCAAAAAGGCCAAACTCGATGCCCGAAGAGCCGTCGTTGATTTCAGGATAAAAGAGTTTTGGGGCTCGATGACGGTGTCCTCCGTCATGTGGCAGGCGACGACAGGCGCCTTGCCGTGCTGGACTACCGACATCGCGGTGTCTGCGGCCTTTCGCCAGACGATCACGACAATATCCTGCGGCGACACTTTGGTGCCGGGTCGGAAACTGCTCATCCCATGCGAGGCCGAAGGCCATCGCGTCAACCTCGAGCGCTTACCGACTCAGCAACTTGGCGATGGCGCTGCCACGCAAGCGGGCTGGCTGCGACAGGCCGCTGCCCAGCAACGGCCGCAGATATGCATGAAAGGCAGGCGTGATGTCGCTCCCCGAAGGCGCGATGAACGTATCCGGCATTAGTTTGGTCTTGCCGGCGACTTCGGCCAGCTTCACCAAGGCGTAATCGACGGCGTAGTCGCCGATTCGCCGGATCGCCACCGAGCCATCGCCCGCCCCCCAGATCGCCTGCTTGACGGCGAATTCGCCGACTTCGCGAGCCTCCCTGCAATCTACGTCCGAGGCGCAACCGTCGAACGAGCGCTGGAGATAGCCGAAAGTATCGCCGCGCACGCGCTCGACGCCGAGCTTGGATCTGATCTTCTCGCATAGAAGCTCGGCCAGCGCGCCGCTCCCCGAGAGTTGGACGTTGCCGTGCGCATCTCTCTCCACCGACGCGGCTAGCTTGACTGCAAGCGGCGCGCCGTCGGCTGCATGAACCCCTTCGGACACCGCGACGACGCATCGCCCAAGCCGGTCATGGACAGATTTGACCTCGGCCAGGAACCTGGTTTCGTCGAAGATGCGCTCTGGGAGATAGATCAGATGCGGACCGTCGCCCTCGACCGTGCGCGCAGCGGCGGATGCGGCGGTCAGAAACCCGGAGTTGCGACCCATCACGACCGCAACGTAAATGCCAGGGAGCGAACGGTTGTCAAGATCGGCGCCCATGAACGCCTGGGCCACGAACCGCGCCGCCGAGGGAAAGCCCGGGGCGTGATCGCTCTCCATCAGATCGTTGTCGATGGTCTTAGGAATATGGATGGAGCGCAAATCGTAGCGCGCCTTGGCCGCCTCCTCGCTGATGACGCGGACGGTTTCGGCCGTATCGTTGCCCCCGATATAGAGGAACCAGGAAACGCCATGAGCCGTCAGCGAAGCCAGGATGGTCCGGCAATCGGCGAGATCGGGCTTGTCCCGCGTCGAGCCAAGGGCCGAGGACGGCGTGGCTGCGATCGCCTCGAGATTGGCTCGAGTTTCGGCCGAAAGGTCCACGAAATCCTCGTTCGCGATGCCGCGGACCCCGTAACGTGCGCCATAGATTCGCTCGATCTGAGGAAAGAGCCGCGCCTCAAGCACCGCGCCGACCAGCGATTGATTGATCACCGCCGTCGGGCCGCCACCTTCCGCGATCACCAGCTTGCCGCTGCGCATTGCTAGCCGACCGCCGCTGGCAGTCGCGCCATCCACTCTGCGCTGTACGGGACGGTGAGCGGAGCCTCTCGCTTCAACGGGTGCTGCCCTCCGTCGACGGTTATCACCATTTGCTCGCCGGAGGTGAGCGTGGCCTGGATGGTTTTCTGGTCCGCGTCGACGCTTACCGAAACATGGCGGCCTCGCCATTGGACGCTGAACGCCAGGCGACGCCAACCATTCGGCAGGTGCGGATCAAGCTGCAGCCCCGAGTCGTCCATCGTCACCCCGGCAAAACCGAGCACCGCCATCATCCATATGCCGCCGAGCGCGGCTATGTGCACGCCACCATCGATCGCGGCGTGGGTGTCGGCCAGGTCGGCCGCCGAGGTCTGCCGATAGAAGCGCATCGCCATCTCTGTTTGGCCCAGCCGTGCTGCCGCCACCCCGTGCATGGCGGCGCTGAGCGAACTGCCGTGGCTGCAACGTGGCTCGTAGTAGCTGAAGTTCTTGGCCGCCGCCCCTTCGGGAAATTCCTCCGGCAGCACCGCCATGAGCGCCACGACATCGGCCTGTTTGATGACCTGCGCGGTCTGCGTCCGCTTCCGTCCGAGCACCACGTCCATCGGCACCGAGCGCCCGGCGTAGCTCGCCAAGTCGATCACTTCCAGATTGAAGAATCCGGCGAACTGCTCGAACAGTCCTGTTTTCGGATCGAGACCGTCAAACATGGTGTCGGCGACGTTGGCCCAATCGCCCATTTCGGCCTCATCCAGACCAATCTCATCCGAAAGGGTTGTCCAACGTGCAGGCCAGCGCTCCCGGAGCAAGGCTGCGACCGCGAGTCCGCGCCGGATGTTCCAGCGCGCCATAACGTTGGTAAAAGCGTTGTCGTCGATCGTCTGATGGTATTCGTCCGGCCCGATCACACCTCGTATGTGGTGACTTCCATCGGCATCGGGTTGCGCGCGGCTGGACCAGAAGCGTGCCGTTTCCAGCAGGATCTCCGCACCGGCTTCACACAGAAAGACCTCGTCCCCGGTCGCCTGCCAATAGTGCCAAACGGCATAGGCCACGTCAGCGCTGATGTGCACTTCTTGCGTGCCGCACAGGATGTCCACGATGCGGCGGTCGGGGCCGATCGCGTGCTCCGGGCACGACTCCGCTCCGGTGTCGGTGGACTCCCAGGCATACATCGCGCCACGCCAGCCCAAGCGCTTCGCTTTGGCGCGGGCGCCGTCGAGGGTGCGGAAGCGGTAGGTCAGCAGGGTGCGGGCCGCTTCCGGCCAGGTCAGTGTGTAGAACGGCAGGAGGAAGATCTCGGTGTCCCAGAAGACGTGGCCGTGGTAGTCGGCGCCGGTGAGGGCCCGGGCGGCGATCGACACTCGCTCATCGTCGGGATTTGCTGCACCGTTCAGATGATAGAGCGCGAAGCGCAAGCCCTGCTGAGCGCAAGGATCGCCCTCGATCAGGACATCGCACGCCCGCCAGCGGGCGGCCCAGCTTGCCTCATGCTCGTTGAGGACACCGCGCCAGCCGACCGCCCTCGCAGACGCAAGCTGGCCCCGGGCCGCATCACCGGGGATTCCAGCCGCGGCATCCGCCCGCGTGATGGCGACCATGCGCTCGAAGCAAACGGCCTGCCCGGGGCTGGTCACCCAGGTCCAGGCCCATTTGAACGGCCCGAGCGCCTTTGGCGCCACTGCGCGCCCATCTACCCACAGGGTCGCGGCAACAGCCAAGGCCAGCCGCTTGCCGGATGAATTGGTGCGCCACACGCCAAGGCTCTGCTCGAGTTGCTCGGCTACAAGACCGAACTCGATCCCCTCGAAGGACGCCACAAGCGTGGCTTCCACCCCTTCGGTGTCGACATCCAACTCCACGAGTTGCAGCCCGAGAGCTCGGCGGTGCAGCGATACGAGGCGCAGGACCCTCAAGCGAACCGCCAACCCCGGCAAGCGCGCGATGCGGCTTTCGGTCAGCAGCGCACCCCGCTTGAAGTCGAGCGTGCGATGGTGGAACGAGACATCGTCGATAGTCAGTTTCGGTTCGCGCGCGGATAGAGACATGTCGAGCTTCAGCCAATCGGGAGCGGGGACCAGCGCCGAGATCGGCTGGTCGGGGCCGAGCACGTCAAACAAACCGGCGACGTAAGTCCGCGGCGCTACGGGTGTATTCGGAAGGCGGTCGATCGTCCGCCCGCCGCGGACGCCAAGGAACCCATTGCTGATCGCGAAGCGTGACTCGTGACTGCTGTCGCGGAGCGGGTCAAAGCCGTGCTGGTTCAGGATCCAGGCCGGGTCTGCATCCGGCTCAAGTGCCTGGAGCACCGTCCTTAGCGAACTCATACGGACGCCCGACCGAGCCGGCCCCCGGCAAGCGCATCAAGGCGGACGACATCAAGGCTCGACACCACGAGATCGGCCCCTGCCGCATACAAGCCAGCCTCGTCGTGCAGTCGCGCGACGCCCAGTGAGGCCATCCCGCCCGACCGCGCAGCCTGAATGCCAGCGGGCGCGTCCTCCGCCACGAAGCAATGGTCCGGTTTCATGTGCATCTCCTCCGCAGCGAGCTCGAAGATTTCCGGATCAGGCTTTCCGTGTCGAAGGTCTCGCCCACAAACGTTGACGCTGAACGCGTCGTGCAGGGTGCTGCCATCGGTAAGGCGGATCATCTGCAGCATGGCGTTGGCGTTTTTCGACGACGACGCAACTGCCATCGGCCAGCGGAGCCTGCGGACCGCCTCGACGAAGCGGATGGCGTCGGGGAACGCTTTGACGTGGCCGCCCTTGATCAGCTCCTCCAGACGCGCTTGTTTCCGCTGAGCATAGCCCGTCACAACTTGACTCGCATTTGGCACGCCCAGCGCCTTAAGCGCAGCCAGGGCGCCGTCGAGGCGCGGCTTGCCCGCGACACTGGCCTGATACATTGCCGTGGTGAAGCGAGCCGGGTCGGCAACGCCCACCAGCGCATCGCGCCAGGCCTGCTCATGCGGCGATGCCAGCAAAACGCCGTCGACGTCGAAGATGCCGGCGCTTAGCGGTCCCGTTCTCACTGTGTCAGGTCGTTGCAAATTCAAAACGAGGTTTCATCGCCGAAGGACGTTGCGGAGCAGGAGTCACGCCCGCTCCATGGCGGCGCTGTATTCGCCTTGGAGCGCGGCGCGGTCGCAGCGGGTACGATGCCCGAGAGCATCCTGCGCCGGCGCTACGCAGGTCTCCTTGCCCTGCCAGATCTCCAAGGCCGGCTGCTGGATTGCACGAGCAAAGGAGAAAACCAGCGGCCAGGGCAACCGCGATGTCGGCGACTTAGCGATGACGTTCATGGCATTGAGACGGGCGGAGGCCAGTTCAGCGGATTGACCGCCCGACAAGAACGCAACCCCCGCAACGGCCGCTGGGACGACCCTGAGGAGACATTTCACCGTGGCTGCGGCCACCTCGTCCACGCTCTCCTGCTTTAGAGAGCTCAATCCAGGAAGCACCATGTTGGCCTTCAGAATTACGCCCTCCAGCACGACATTTTGCGTCCGCAGGTTGCTGAACACGCTGCAGACCGTTTCCGCCGTGACCTCTTGGCATCGCTCCAGCGCGTGGTCGCCTTCCATCAAAACTTCCGGCTCGACAATTGGGACCATCCCGGCTTCCTGGCAAAGCGCTGCGTATCGGGCCAGAGCGTTTGCGTTGGCCTCGATACAACCTCGGCTTGGAATGCCGTCACCAATGGTAATCACCGCGCGCCACTTGGCGAAGCGAGCGCCCATTGCGGAATATTCCTTGAGGCGATCGCGCAGGCCGTCGAGACCCTCCGTGATCTTCTCTCCGGGACGACCCGCCAGGTCCTTCGCGCCGGTGTCGACCTTGATGCCCGGAAGGATGCCGGCTTCGGTCAATACCTTGACAAAGGGCGTGCCGGCTTTCGTTCGCTGGCGGATCGTCTCGTCGTAGAGGATCGCGCCGCTGATGCTGTCGCCAAGACCCGGCGTGGTGATAATCAATTGGCGATAGGCGCGCCTTGATTCCTCGGTCTGGGGAATTCCGGCATCAGCAAAGCGCCTGTTGCAGGTACCATTGCTCTCGTCCATCGCGAGCAGGCCCTTGCCAGCTCCCACGAGCAGATACGCAGTGTCGATGAGCCTCTGCGGCCTCACTTGGAGCCGCCCCACTTCCAGTTCAGGATCTCCGGCAGATCCTCGCCGTGCTGGTCGATGTAGAGCTTGTGTTCGACGAGCTTGTTCCGAACCATCTGTTTGAGGTAGGCCCCCTTGCTCCCCAGATGCGGCAACCGGTCGACGACGTCCTGCACCAGATGAAAGCGATCCAGATCGTTTTGCACCCGCATGTCGAAGGCGGTGGTGATCGTGCCCTCTTCTTTATAACCGCGTACATGAAGGTTGCGATTAGTCCGGCGATAGGTCAGCCGGTGCACCAGCGATGAATAGCCGTGGAACCCAAAGATGATGTGCTTATCTTTGGTGAAAAGTGAGTCGTAGTCCGCCTCCGTGAGGCCATGCGGATGCTCGCTTGCCGATTGGAGCTTCATCAGATCGACGACGTTGATCACCCGGATCTTCAACTCCGGCAGATGCTCCCGCAGGATCGACACCGCAGCCAGGATCTCCAGCGTCGGCGTGTCGCCACAACAAGCCATCACCACGTCCGGTTCGGAGCCCTGGTCGTTGCTGGCCCATTGCCAGATGCCCAAGCCCTGCGTGCAATGCACGACCGCCTCGTCCATGGTCAGCCATTGCGGTAGGGCGTGTTTCCCGGCGACAACGACATTCACGTAGTGCCGGCTGCGCAGGCAGTGATCGAAGGTCGATAACAGGCAGTTTGCATCGGGCGGCAGATAGACCCGAACGATGTCGGCCTTTTTGTTGATCACATGGTCGAGGAAACCGGGATCCTGATGGGTGAAGCCGTTGTGGTCCTGCTGCCATACGTGGGACGCGAGCAGATAGTTCAGCGAGGCGATCTTCCGGCGCCACGGCAGTTCCGCCGTGACCTTCAACCATTTGGCGTGCTGGCTAAACATTGAATCGACGATGCGGATGAACGCCTCGTAGCTGTTGAAAAGCCCGTGCCTCCCGGTCAGCAGGTAGCCTTCCAGCCAACCCTCGCACTGGTGCTCGCTGAGCATCGAATCGAGCACGCGGCCGGCGGGCGCGAGGAACTCGTCATTCTCGACGGTTGCTGCATCCCACTGCCGGTTGGTGACGTCGAAGACGGCGCCAAGCAGGTTTGACAGCGTCTCATCCGGACCAAAGATGCGGAAGTTGCCCTCGTTCAGCTTGACGATGTCCTTCAAGAATTCGCCCAACACGACGGTGTCCTGACCGTCTACGGCGCCCGGAGAGGGCACGTGCACCGCATGTACGCGGAAATCGGGCATGTGCAGATCGTGCAGCAGGATGCCTCCATTGGCGTGCGGATTGGCGCCCATCCGCCGCTCGCCCTTCGGCGCCAGTTCGGCCAGTTCCGCGATCAGCCGTCCGCTTTCGTCGAACAGCTCCTCGGCCTTGTAGCTCTTCATCCAGCTTTCAAGCTGCGCGAGGTGCTCAGGATGTTTGGCGTCGACGAGGAGCGGCACCTGGTGCGCCCGAAAGGTCCCCTCGACCGGTAGACCGTCGACGTTTTTTGGCCCGGTCCAGCCCTTGGGCGATCTGAGGACGATCATCGGCCAGCGCGGCCGGAAGGGAGTCTTGGCGGCCCGCGCGGAGGCTTGAAACCGCCTGATATCCGCGATGGCCCTCTCCATGACGGTGGCCATCAGCTCGTGCATCGTCGCGGGATCGTCGCCCTCGACAAAGTACGGGGTCCAGCCGCACCCGCAGATAAACTGCTCCAACTCGTCGGGCTCAATGCGCGCCAGCACGGTCGGATTACTGATCTTGTAGCCGTTCAGATGCAGGATCGGCAGCACGGCGCCATCGGTGATTGGATCGAGGAACTTGTTGGACTGCCACGCTGTCGCCAGGGGACCGGTTTCCGCCTCGCCGTCGCCGATAACGCAGGCGACGATCAGTTCCGGATTGTCGAACGCAGCGCCGAACGCGTGGCTAAGGGAGTAGCCGAGTTCGCCACCTTCGTGGATCGATCCGGGCGTTGTTGGTGCCACGTGGCTGGAAATGCCACCCGGAAACGAGAATTGCTTGAACAGCTTCTTTAGCCCGGCTTCATCTTGGCTGACATTCGGATAAACCTCGGTCCAGGTCCCTTCGAGATACACGTTGCCCACGATCGCCGGGCCACCATGGCCGGGGCCGGCGATGTAGATCATGTCCAGATCATACTTCTTGATGACCCGATTGAGATGCACATAGATGAAGTTCTGACCGGGGGTCGTTCCCCAGTGGCTTACCACCAGCGGCTTGACGTGGGCCATCGTCAAAGGCTCGCGCAGAAGCGGGTTATCGTAGAGGTAGATCTGCCCGACGGAGACATAGTTGGCGGCTCGCCAATAGGCGTTCGTCAGTCGCGATTCCTCGGCGCCCAACGTCGTCCGGTCCTCGCTGACTACGCTTGTGCCGCCGGTGCGGTCCTTAAGGCCTCGCGTCGACGTGAGCGCGTCGTCCATAGTCTTGGCCCCTTTGATTGGTGGGTTTGCAGTAAATTGGTGCGAGCAGGACGTCCGCGGGGCCGCCGAGCGGGCGACGCGAAGAAATCCTGCAGCGCCAAAGCATAGGCGCTGGGTGGTGGCGGGATCAGACTCGGAAACTACCCATCCCGACGAGCGCTCAAGCCGCGGGATGGGGAGGGGGCGGGGAATTCGCCACCCCTGCTCGGCTGGCGAGACCTCGCCCGAAGCCCCGGCGTGCGCGACGCCGTGGCGACGCCAGCACCCCTTGGCGACCAGTGGCTCCTTGGGGTGCCAATACCACGCAGGCGTTGGCCCGCCGCCAACAGGCGCAGCACCATGCGGCCAACAACAATCATGCCGATTTGCGTTGCCGTTCTATTCTCAGCTGCTTGATCAACTCCAGCCATTGTCTGGCTGCCGGCGAAAGGCTCGGAAGGATCGGAAACTACTCAGCTGTCGGCGAGACGCCAGATCGATTGACCAGCTAGGACCACGCGAGGCCACGCGTGAGCGTTTTTCACGGCTCCAGCTGTTTCCTGATGGCGAGCAATTCCTGCGCACGCACATGGCTGGTCTTTGGGAAGCTCACTTTAAGATCGTCGAAGGTAGCGTCGGCCACTTGTCGAGCTCGACCTTATCGCCCTCGGCCGCACGGAAGTCTTTCGGATGGATTTTCATTTCAAACCTCTAGGGCGGCCCGCGGCTAGGCGCCGCCGAGCGCTTCGAAACCGGCGATCACATCAAAAAGCTCCTCGTCGATCTGGCTCTGACGCAACTGGCGCGACGTTGCGTTGAGCTGTACCAGGAGATCCCTGATGTTGTTGTCGGCGCGCTCCATCGCCGCTAAGCGGCTGGCGTTCTCGCTGGCTAGGGATTCGGCGCAGGCCCGAAACAGCGAGATGAAGAGGTATTCGCGGATCAGCGCACGCAGGGTCGAGGCGCGTCCGCCCAGGACTTCGGCCAGACTTTTGGTCGGCCATACGACCTTGGCCAGGCCCAGTCGCCATTGCTCGTCAAGCGGCAAGAGCCGCTGGCCGACTGGTTCGTATTGCGCCCCGGACAGGGGCCGGTTGTGAAATACCCACAGACCGCCATCATCGGCGTTGGCCCGTTGGGCTTCGCTGTTGATCTGGATCTTGCCGACGAGCGGGGCGATGGCCTGGACGGAATTGGGCACGGCGAACAGGCCGAGCAACGGTAAGCCCGCGTCCGCCAGTCGGGCGTGGACGCGCTCACCAACCGCCCAGACCTGGGCCTTGTTGGGCAGGGCCGCCAGGGACTGGATCGCGTAGTCGGCCACCGCATCATTGAACTGGCCCACCAGCCCCTGGTCCGATCCAAAGATGATCGCACTGACCGCGCCGGACCGGCTTGCCCCCTTGGATGGCGTGTTTGAGGCAGCAGGATCGTCTTGCCGGAGACAGGCGCTCAGACCCAGCTCCACGGTCCTGTAGTAATCGGCCAGGGCCCGGACCGACTTGTCGTATTGCCCAACGCTCGAGGCCGCCACGGCCTTCATGGTCCGCACGACCGATTGCAACTCGCCAGCGCTGGCGATCTTACGGGCCAGGCTCTCTGCGGTGTCGCTCATGAGGGGCTGTCCGCAGTTGCTGCGTCGCCGGGTGGGGCGCGGGGCTCTGGTTTCGGCTGAAAGGGAGCGAGCGTTTGGCGGGCGATGTCGACGATCGCACTGCGATCTTCGTCGCTCAAGGTGTCGGCGCTTTCGAAGCGCGCGGTCACGGCGTCCGGAAGGCTCGTCGCGGTCTGCTGGACCGCGTGTTCGGCGGCTGTCATCTGTTCGACGGGCACGGCGTCGAACAGGCCGGCCGTCAGCGCCAGCAGGACGACGATCTGCGCGGGGGCTGAGACAGGGGCAGCTTCGCTCTGTTTGAGACAGGCCCGGATGCGCTTGCCGTGTTCGATATTATTGCGAGTACCGTCGTCCAGGCGTGCGCCGAACCGGGCGAAGGTCTCCAACTCCTCGAACTGTGCATAAGCCAACTTCAGATCGCCCGCGACGGCCCGGAATGGCGCGCGCTGGGCCTTGCCGCCGACGCGCGAGACCGACTTGCCGACGTCGACGGCCGGTAGCACGCCTAGTTCGAACAGCGACGGCGACAGATAGATCTGCCCGTCAGTGATGGAGATCAGGTTGGTCGGGATATAGGCGGAGATGTTCTGCGCTTCGGTTTCAATTATCGGGAGCGCCGTGAGTGAGCCGCCGCCGAGGTCATCGCGCAGGTGGGTTGCCCGTTCGAGCAGCCGCGCATGGATGTAGAAGATGTCGCCGGGAAAGGCCTCGCGACCGGGCGGGCGGCGCAACAGCAGGGACAGCTCGCGATAGGAGCGTGCGTGCTGCGTAAGGTCGTCATAGACGATCAGCACGTCGCGACCCTGCTCCATGAAGTGTTCGGCGATGCTGGTCGCCGCGTAGGGCGCGATATAGCCGAGGCCGGGCGGGTCACTGCCCTCGGTGACGACGACGACGGTGTGCTCCAGGGCCCCATTTTCCCGCAGGGTCGCCACAACCTTGGCCACGGCTGACGCCCGCTGGCCGATGGCACAATAGACGCACAGCACATTCTGGTCGCACTGATTGAGAATGGTGTCGATGGCGATGGAGGTCTTGCCCGTCTGGCGATCGCCCAGGATCAGTTCCCGTTGGCCGCGACCCACCGGAATTAGCGCGTCGATGACCTTCAGTCCGGTTTGCAGAGGAACGGTGACGGCTGCCCGATCCATTATGTGGGGCGCTGTGCGTTCGATAGGCCGGCGCTCGCTGGCGGCCACTGGCCCGGAGCCGTCGAGTGGCCGTCCCAGTGGATCGATCACCCGGCCGAGCAAACCGTCGCCGACGGCCACATCCATCACTCGGCCCGTGCGCTGCACCTCGTCGCCGGCATTCAGATGCGCATAATCGCCCAGGAGCACGACGCCGATCTCATCCTCGTCCACATTGAACGCGATGCCCAGCGCACCGCCGGGAAACTGCACCAGTTCTTCAGAGCCGACGTTGGGCAATCCGGAAAGCTTCGCCACCCCGGTGGCGACACTGGTTATGAATCCGACTTCCCGCGGCGCCAGTGACGGGGTGAACGCCACGCGCGCCCTGTCCATAGCGGCGAACGTGTCGTCGAACACATTTTTCAGCTCGGCGGAGGTGTCGGTCATCGGGACTTCGGCCCGGGCTTGGTTGTATTCGTCCCGCCTCCGGGCATGGGTTTCGCCTTTGTCGCGGGTTTGGGCATGGGCACGGGGTGTGTTCGTGGCGGCGCCTTGGCCACCGGCTTAGACGTCACTTTTGGTTTGGGTTTGTCATCCTCTCGCAGCAAATCCGCGACACCCTTTTCTAGCGACCCGAGGTAGTCGGCGATGCTCCAGGAGATCTTCTGTCCGCCGGCGCTCAATTCGACCCCACCCACCAGATCGGCTGAGGTCTCGAAGCGGACCTTAAGGTTGGCCGAAAATGCCTCATGCAGCGCCTTCTGGATGGCGGACCGCTGATCTACTGGAAGGTCAAACGCGCTGCGTATGATAGCGGGTTCGCTTGACGTCTTGATGGCCTCCGCGAGCCCCGCCTTGGCCTTTCCGTCGATCGCCAGCAGCCGCTGCGTGAACACCGCGGCCATGCGGTCCTCAAGACTGGCGCCAGCAAGATCCGTCAGCGCCTTTCGCGCTATCGCGAAGACCTCCTGCTGCGTCCGGCGCCGAATGGCCGCGTAGAGGGTCTGGACGTCGGCCCGCAGGGCGTCATGGCGCTTGACGCTGAGCGCGGCGGCCGCCTTTCGCGCTTCGTCTAGGAGACGTTGTCGTTCCGCCGCCGCCTCGCTTGTCGCCTTGCTCAGGAGCGCGGCGCGCTGCTGGTCGAACGTCTCGTTCTTGCGCTGGAACGTATCACTCTCTTTCTTGGCCTCGGCCGTCTTGGCGGCGGCGTCGGCAAGTTCGGCGGCGATCAGCTTCTCCCGCATATCAACCGCGTTGAGGATCGGCTTGTAGAGGAACCGCTTCAACAGCCAGACAAGGACGAGAAAGTTGAGGGCCTGCGCACCGACGGTGAACCAGTCGATGAGCATGGCTACTTGCCTGCGGTCTGGGCGATGACGTGGTTCCAGAACGGATTGGCGAACAGCAGGATCATCGAGACCACGAAACAGTAGATCGCGATCGATTCGATCATCGCCAGGCCGACGAACAGGGTGCGCGTGATCGTCGATGCGGCGTCCGGCTGCTGCGCCAGGGACGTCAGGGCCGTGGCGACCGCCCGACCTTCGCCGAGCGCCGGGCCGATGCTCCCCAGGGCGATGGTCAGGCCGGCGGTGACGATTGAAGCAATGGCGATGATCGTCATGCTGTCCATGGTGAAACCTCTGAGTTGTTGGGGATCATGCGGGAAGCGCATGCGCCGGCTTGGACTTTCGGCCGCGGGTGGCGGCTGCGATGTAGACCGCGGCGAGAATGCTGAAGATGTAGGCCTGCACCATGCCGGTGAGCAGGCCGAGCGCGCTCATGGCGATCGGGAAGATGAAGGGCGTGATGGTCAGCAGGATGGCGATGATCATGGTGCCGCTCATCATGTTGCCGAACAGGCGCACTGCAAGGGCCAAGGTGCGCGACAGCTCGCTGATGATGTTGAACGGCAGCATGATGATGGTCGGCTCGACGTAAGACTTGAGGTAGCCGCCCAGCCCCTCCTGCCGGATGCCAAAAAACGGCACCGCTACGAATACGCACAACGCCAGAGCTGCTGTGGTCGACAGTGACCCCGTCGGCGGCTCGTAGCCGGGAATGATGGTGCAGAGGCTGGCCAGGGCGACGAACAGGAACAGCGTGCCCAAGAAGCCGATGTATTTCTCAGGTTGTCGCAGGCCGACGTCGGCGATTTGCTTCTCGATGCCCGTGACCACGATCTCGAGGAGATTCTGCCAGGGCGCGCGATCCAGATCTGTGGACAGTTTCCGCGTGACCAGCATCGATCCGACCGCCAGCACGCCCATCAGCCCCCAGGTGAACACGATGGTGCCGTTGAGCTTCAGGAACCCGAAGCGCCAGAAGATCATGTCGTCCGGGCTAAGGCGCATAGCCCGCCTCCGGCGCGGGTACCATGCGGTCCGCCGCGGGCGGACGGGTAAGCCGCGAGACAGCGACGCGGGCCAGGGCAAAGCCCAGCAGGCAGCCGATCCACCGTTCCCAGTGATCGCCTGCGACGAGGCAGAAACCTCCCAGGACGATGGCTGTCCGCAGCAGTTTGCTGCCGATGAACCAGAGCGCGGGTCGCGTCGATGACACGCCCCGGACAACTGTCCACCTCAGGCCGGCGAAGAAGGTTACTCCCAACGTCAGGCCCGCCGCCAAGGCGGCGCCCAGGGGCGCGAGTTCATGCATCGCCGTCCTCCCGGTCATCCCGCATCGCCTGATCCTCCTTGGCTACCCAATGCCAGGCGTTGAAGCAGCCGATTGCTAACCCGGCCATCAGCAGGGCCAGGGTCCAGGCATGCCGGCCCGGATAATGCCGATCGAGCCAGATCCCCAGCGCCGCGCCGAGAAGCGTCGGGATCGTCACCGACCAGCCGATCAGCCCCATCATCCCCAGACCAAACCACACACCCTGCCCGGCATTGCGCCGCGCCTTCAGCATGCGCGCGGCCTTGGCGCTGACCGCCCGGCCAAGCGAGGGCCTAGGCGTGGCGGGGCTCTGGCGGTGATCCTCAGTCATTATGCAGCCCCGCCAGACGGCGGATGAAGTCGCCCTCCAACTTTGTCACGACGGAACGCACGGTTTTTTCCTGGTCGTCCAGGGCCAGGAACTCGCGATCGACGGTCTCGCGCAGTCGGCCAAGCTCTGCCCCGGCAATGGCCCGCCGCACCGATACGAGGATATCCGCGCCGACCTTGACCAGCACGCCCTCGTCGACGGCCACAAACACTTCTCCGTCCGCCTTGGTCTCGTAGACCAGAATTCCTGGAATCAGCGCCGCGACACAGTCCAGCCTGTGCGGCAGCAGCCCGAAAGATCCCGCGCTGGTGTCTGCAACGATGCGCAAGACGTCGGTCTTCTCGGCAAACACCTGGAACGGCAGGAGGACCTTAAGATTCATTGACATCTGCAGCTTGCTGCACTTTCGGCGACGCCGGAGCACCGCTTGCCGCCGGCTTTGGCGGGGCGGGTTTGGCCGGGGCCTTGGCCTCCCCAATGGCTCCGATCATGTAGAGGGCGCTTTCCGGATAGTCCTTGAACTCGTCGCGCAGGATGCGCTCGCATCCATCCAGCGAGTCTGCGAGGCTGACCGCTTGGCCCTTGAGACCCGTAAACTGCTCAGTCGTGAAGAACGGTTGGGTGAGGAACCGTTCGAGTCGACGGGCTCTCATGACCACCTTCCGGTCGTCCGGAGAAAGCTGCTCAAGCCCGAGCATGGCGATGATGTCTTTGAGGTCGGCATATTGCGCCAGGGTGCGGCGGATTTCCTGCGCCAGAGCGTAGTGCCGTTCGCCGACGATGCCGGGCGCCGCCATTGTGGAGTTGGACGGCAGCGGGTCGATGGCCGGGAAGAGCCCCTCGCTGGCCCGCTTGCGCGACAGCACGATGGATGCGGAAAGGTGCGAGAAGGTATGTACTGCCGCCGGGTCGGTGAAGTCGTCCGCCGGCACGTAGACGGCCTGGATCGAGGTGATGGCGCCGGTGTCGGTATTAGCGATGCGCTCCTCGAGGCCTGACAGCTCGGTGCCCATGGTGGGCTGATAGCCCAGCCGGGACGGCATCTGGCCCA
>JBEPUW010000063.1:0-21065 GCA_041691315.1 Caulobacteraceae bacterium
CCCCCCCCCCCCCTTTTTTTTTTACACCCACACGCCGCAAAACCATATCGGCGCCCGGCTGGGGGGCGCGTATTTGTTTAAACGACACCGGCTCGCCGGCGGCGCCGACGCCAGCCCTCCCAACCAGTTCGGCCGCGGTCTCGCCCAGCAGAGGATGGCGCCATTCGGGGGCGATCTCGGCCAGCGGACCCATGACGAACAGCCGCTCGTGGGCGCGCGGGTGCGGCAGCGTCAGGTCGGGCTGGTCCAGCACCACACGGCCATAAGCGATGAGGTCCAGATCGAGCGTGCGCGGAGCATTCGACGCGTCGCGGCGGCGGCCGAAGGCGGCCTCGATGCGGCGCAGGGCGGCCAGGGTCTGGTGCGGCGATAGCGCCGTCTCGACAACAGCCAGACCATTGAGGTAGTCAGGCATTCCAGGGTCAGGCCAGGAGGCCGAGCGCCACCACGCAGATCGCTTCAAGAGCCTGAGCCCGGCGGCCGGAAAATTGTCCAGCGCCGACTCCAGCAAGGCTTCGCGCGAGGCAAACCTCCCAGCCAGGCTACTCCCCAGAGCGATCAGGACGGCGTCGTCGAACATTTCAATAAGGCATTTGAAATCATGACATTTTACCCAAACGATCGCATCGCCCTGTTTATCGACGGAGCCAATCTCTATTCGGCCGCCAAGAGCCTCGGCTTCGATATCGACTACAAGAAGCTGCTGGCGGAGTTCCGCACCCGCGGCCTGCTCACCCGCGCCTACTACTACACCGCCCTGGTCGAGAACGAGGACTACTCGCCGATCCGGCCGCTGGTCGATTGGCTGGACTACAACGGCTATTCGCTGGTGACCAAGACGGCGCGCGAATACACCGACAGCCAGGGGCGCAAGCGCTGGCGCGGCGACATGGACGTCGAGATCGCCGTCGACATGATGGAGATCGCGCCGCACGTGGACCACGTGGTGCTGTTTTCCGGCGACGGCGACTTCCGCAAGCTGGTGCAGACGGTGCAGTCTAAGGGGGTGCGCGTGACGGTGGTCTCGACCGTGAAATCGCAGCCGCCCATGGCCTCCGATGACCTGCGCCGCCAGGCCGACAGCTTTGTCGACCTGCAGGACCTGGCCACCATTATCGGCCGCCCCGCCCGTCCGCACCTGCCCCGCTTCATCCAGGGCGAGACGCCCGCGCCGGCCGAGCGCGAGGCGGACGCCGAGGCTTGAGCCCCGAGCCGCCAAGGGACTGTCCGCTCTGCCCCAGGCTGGTCGCCTATCGCCGGCTGAATCAGGATCAGCATCCGGACTGGTGGAACGGTCCCGCGCCGTCGTTCGGCGATCCAGCCGCCCGGCTGCTGATCGTGGGCCTGGCGCCAGGCCGCATGGGCGCCAACCGCACCGGCCGGCCGTTCACCGGCGATTTCGCCGGGGTGCTGCTGTACGAAACCCTCATCAAGCTGGGCTTCGCGACTGGGCGTTATGAAGCGCGACCCGACGATGGCCTCACCCTCGTCGACTGTATGATCACCAACGCGGTGCGCTGCGCCCCGCCGGGCAACAAACCGGAAACCAGCGAAGAGGCCACCTGCCGCCCGTTCCTCAGCGCCCAGATCGCCGCCCTGCCCCGCCTGAAGGTCATCGTCACCCTGGGCGACGTGGCGCGGCGCAACCTGATGCGGGCCTTGGGGCTGAAGGCGTCGGCGGGGCTGAGCGGCCACGGCGCACGCACCGAGGCGGCGGGCCTCACCGTGATCAACTCCTACCACTGCTCACGGCTGAACACGAACACCGGCCGGCTGACCCCGGCCATGTTCGAGGCGGTGTTCGAGATGGCGAGAGCTGAACTGGCGGTCAGCTAGCCTCCCGGCGAAGCTGGAAGGTTCGGCCACCAAGCACACCAAGAAGAGGAGACCAGCCGCCCCGCCCCCATTCAACCTTGGACCCTTGGTGTGCTTGGTGTGCTTGGTGGTCGAAAAGACCTGGGGTCCCCGCTACGCGGGATGAGCGGCGCCGGTCAACCAGCGGAACCGACTTCAGCCAGCGTCGGTCACCTCTTCCTGGCATTCGTCGTGGGAATAGGGTTCCAGCTGGTCTTTCAGCAGGTTGACGCACCAGTAGTCGTGGCCGTGCCAGTGCATCAGGCTGGACGGCGCCAGGGTCAGCGCGCCGGTATAGGAGACGCCGCCGGGGCCGGTGACCTTCAGGCTGTGCTTGCCGGCCGCCACGGGGGTGTTGACCGAGCCATCGCCGGGCGCGGACACCGCCGGTCGGCCATCGACAGAGACCCGGGCCGCCTTGGCTAGGTGAGATGAAATATGCAGTAACGGCGCGGACGCAGAGGCGCCTATCGCGCTCGTCGCCATGATCGCCACGCCAAATCCAACGCCGATCGCGTAAGCCCATCGCGCCATAACCGTTCCCCCTATTGCTCGTCAGCAAGCTTAGCGCTTGGAACAGGACTCCGCGCCAGGGGTTTTTTGCCGGCGTTCAACCGGAGCCACCGCATGTCCTTCTCAAAGACCCCGCGCCGCATCCCCATCGTCACGACGCTCACCGTCCTGACCGCCATGGCGGGCCTGGCCCTGGTGGGATGCCACCACGCCGCCAACAATACCGATAACACCGCGGCGGATTCGAGCGCCATGATGGCGGCCGACTCCAGCACCACCGCCATGCCGGCCGCCAGTTCGGCGCCCGACATGGGCAACACCTCCTCGTCGATGGGTTCCTCGTCGTCGGGCATGATGTCGTCGAACAGCATGTCGAGCACGCCCAGCGGCGGCAACTAGCCTCCGCGTCGTGGCCGGGGCTAGCCTCGGTCGCGCATCAGCCGGCCCTGTTCGCGCTTCCAGTCGCGTTCGGCCTCGGTGTTGCGCTTGTCGTGCATCTTCTTGCCCTTGGCGATGGCCAGCTGCAGCTTCACCATGCCGCGGTCGTTGAAATAGAGCCTGGTCGGGATCAGCGTGCAGCCCTCGCGCTGCACGGCGCCCAGCAGCTTGTCGATCTCCTTGCGGTGCAGCAGCAGCTTTCGCGGCCGGCGCGGCGCGTGGTTGAAGCGGTTGGCTGGGCCGTATTCGGGGATGTTGGCGTTGACCAGCACGATCTCGCGGCCCTCGGTGGCGGCGTAGGACTCGGCGATATTGGCCCGGCCCTCGCGCAGGGCCTTCACCTCGGTGCCGGTCAGCGCCAGGCCCGCCTCGAAGGTCTCCTCCAGGAAGTAGTCGTAGCGCGCGCGCCGGTTCTCGGCGATCAGCTTGCCGGCCATCAGACGAGCCCGGCGTCGCGCATCGCGTCCAGAATGGCGGGCTTGACCGCCTCGGCGCAGGGGGCGATCGGCAGCCGCACCTCTTCGGCGCACAGGCCCAGATGCGCCAGCGCGAACTTGGTCGGGGCCGGCGAGGCGTCGAGGAAGAGCGCCTTGTGCAGGCGGATCAGGCGATCCTGCAGGGTTCTCGCGGTGGCGAAGTCGCCGGCCATACAGGCGTTGAAAAAGGTCGCGCAGGCCGCCGGCGCGACATTGGCGGTCACCGAGATGCAGCCATGGCCGCCGTGGGCGATATAACCCAGCGCCGTCGGATCGTCGCCCGACAGCAGCACCCAGTCCTCGCCGCAGGTCAGCCGCTGGAGGCTTACCCGCGCCACGTCGCCGGTGGCGTCCTTGATGCCGACGATGTTGGCCAGCTTGGCCAGCCGCTCGAGCGTGTCGTTGGCGACGTCGACGACCGCGCGCCCGGGCACATTGTAGACCAGCACCGGCAAATCGACGGCGGCGTCGACGGCGGCGTAGTGGCGATAGACGCCTTCCTGGCTCGGCCGATTGTAATAGCCGGTGACCATCAGGACCGCGTCCGCGCCGACCGCCTTGGCGTGGCGCGTCAGCTCGATGGCTTCCTGGGTGGAGTTGGAGCCGGCGCCGGCGATCACCGGAACCCGGCCGGCCGTGGTCTTGACGCACAGCTCCACGATGCGCCGGTGTTCGTCGTGGCTGAGGGTGGCCGATTCACCGGTGGTGCCGGCGGGCACCAGCCCGTGCACCCCGCCGGCGATCTGCCGCTCGATCAGGCGAATAAAGGCCTCCTCATCGACCGCGCCGTCGCGAAACGGCGTGATCAAGGCTGGAAGGACGCCGTGGAAACGGGGTGGGCGCATGGACGGTCCGCAAAATGCCGTGAATTAAGGCCACTAGGGTTGCAGCAGGTGATTCGCCGGACAATATGGCCGCGAGCGCGCCGGCCGCAACCGGCGGGCTTAAAAGGGGCGAACAGAGAAGGTGGTGCTGTCCTTGTCGATTCGTCGCGCCCTGATGATTTCGGCGTCCGTCGCGCTCGTCTGGTCCGGCGCGGTGGCCCAGACCCTGACGCCGATCGTGCCGCCGGCGCGGCCGATCCAGATGCTGTCCGGGCCGCAGCCGCAACAGGTCCGGCCGACCCAGGCGCAGCCGACGCCGGTGCAGGCCGCCCAGCCGGCGACGCCGCTGACCGCGCCGGTCGCATCGGGGCCGCTGTCGCAATCGGTTGGCCCGACCTCGACGTCCAGCATGCCGTTGCCCGTGGTAAGCTTTCCGTCAGTCGGTTCATCGAACTCGCTGTCGGACAGTGATCGTCAGGCGTTGGAGAGCGCCTTGACCTCGGCGCGGCGCGGCGATTCCGGCGCGGCCCAGGCTGCGATGCAACAGATCGCCGACCCGGTGGCGCGCAAGATCGTGCTCTGGGCCATGGTCGATGCTTCCGGCGAACAGCTGGCCTTTTTCGAACTCGACCAGGCCCGGCGCGATCTGGTCGGCTGGCCGCGCCCGGCGCGCCGCCAGACCGTGGCGGAAAAAGCGCTGCTCACATCCGGCCTGCCGCCCGTTCAGGTGGTCGCCTGGTTCGGCGGGGCCGATCCCACCTCGGCGCAAGGGGCCATGGCGCTCGCCGGCGCCGATCAGGCGATGGGGCGCAACGCCGAGGCCCAGGCACTGATCAAACATTGGTGGCGCACCCAGATCTTCGAGGCCGACGTGCAGCGGACCATGCTGACGCGCTTCGGGAGCTTCCTCACCGTCGACGACCACATCCAGCGCACCGACACCCTGCTCTATGGGGTGCAGGGGCCGGCCCTGCACGACATGCTGGCCCTGCTGCCGATGAGCGAACAGGCGGTCGCCCAGGCGCGCATGGCGCTGCGCTCCAATGCCCGGGGCGCCCTGTCGCTGGCCGATTCGGCCCCGGCCTCGGCCGTCCAGGACCCTGGGCTGGCTGTCGAACGGGCGCGCTATCTGCACGCGCAGGACCTGGACAGCTCGGCGCTTGCCCTGGTCAGCCGGTTTCCCCAAACCATGCCCTGCGACGAGGCGGCCGGCCGCGTCTGGACCTTGCGTAAGCAGCTGATCAACTACGCGCTGAAGAACGGCGACTATCGCTCGGCCTATGCGCTCGCCGACAAGAGCGGCCTGGCCGCCGGCGTCGACTATACCGAGGCGGAGTTCTATGCCGGCTGGCTGGCGCTCTCGAAGCTGCATCAGCCGACAGTCGCCGACGCGCATTTCGCCAACATCCAGCGGGCCAGCTCCACCCCGATCAGCCAGGCCAGGGCGCTCTATTGGCGCGGCCGCGCGGCGGAGGCCGAGGGCGACCAGGTGCAGGCCATGGCCTTCTATGCCGAAGGCGGCCGCCACTACACCACCTTCTATGGCCAGCTGGCGGCGGAAAAGGCCGGCTTGCAGCAGATCAACATCGGCCGCGACCCGACCCCCGGCACGGCGGCCTCGGCCCGCTTCGAGGGCCGCGAGGTGGTCCGCGCCATCCGCATCCTGGCCAGCCTGGACGAGCACGAGCTCTATCGCGCCTTCGTCCTGGCCGCGGCCGAGACCATGCCGACGCCGGAGGAATATGTGCTGCTGGTCGATCTGGCGCGCAACTACGGCGACCAGGACCTGTCCATGCGGGTGGTCCGCGCCGCGGCCCAGCATGGCGTCATCTTGCCAGAGCGCGGCTATCCGGTGCGTGCGACCTCGCTGTTTCCCGGCTCGGGCGATTCGGCCATCGTCTTCAGCCTCACCCGCCAGGAAAGCAATTTCGACCCGCGCCTGCGTTCGAACGTCGGGGCGCGCGGCATGATGCAGCTGATGCCAGGCACGGCGGAGGCGCTGTCGCGCAAGATGGGTGAGCCCTATCGCGCAGGCATGCTGGACGACCCCGACTATAATATGCGCATGGGCTCCTACTATATCGGCACCCTGATCGACAATTTCGGCGGCTCCTACGTGCTGGCGACGGCGGGCTATAACGCCGGCCCGGGGCGACCCGCCGAGTGGATCGGCTATTGTGGCGATCCGCGCTCGTCGACCGTCGACCCGGTCGATTTCATCGAGTGCATCCCGTTCTCCGAGACCCGCAACTACGTCATGCGGGTGATGGAGGCGGCCGAGGTCTATCGGGCGCGGCTGAACGGCGGCGTGACCACGCTTCACCTGGCCGCGGACCTGAAACGGGGCGGCTATGTCTACGGCGGCCGTGTCGCCAGCGTGACCCCGACCCTGGCCTCGACCCCGATCCCCAACCCGGCGCCTTGAGAGTCTTTTAGTCCGATCACGGACTATACACGTGTGGGCTTTTGGCCACACCTCCGAACCCGTCTGATCCGGTAATAAAAGCGTCGCAGAAGCGTTGCGCCAGCGTCATGCGGCAAAGCTAAGCGGGGTCCGGCCCGATCGACCGATCGGGGTTGGGGCACAAGGATCGGACCTATGCAGAATAGATGCGCGCTGCTCAGCGGCGCGGCGCTCGGCGTGCTTTGCGCCGGTGCGATCGGCGCGACCGCCCAGGCCGCGCCCAGACACCATCACCTCGCCGCGCGCGCTTCCGCCGTGGACACGGTGACCGAGGAGAAGATCGAGAGCCTGACCGCCGCGGTCAGCACGCTGGAGAACCGGCTCAACGACGAAACCACCGCGCGTCAGGCCGACGAGGCCCGCGCCCAGGCCGCCGAAGCCAAGGCCGATGCCGCCGAGGCCGACGCCCAGGCCACCCGCAGCCAGCTGCAGGCGCAGATCCAGACCATCCCGAACGACGTGCAGACCGCCGTCGCCGCGGTGAAGCCGAAGTCGAGCTGGACCGACGGCACCAAGGTCGGCGCCACCGTCTTTACCGACCTGTCGAACATCAGCCAGACGCCGAAGCCCAACAAGATCAACGGCACGGGCGCCGACATCAAGCGCGCCTATCTGATTATCGACCACCAGTTCAGCCCGATCTATTCGGCGAACTTGACCATCGACTTCGCGCCAAACGGCATCATCCTCAACGGTCAAAGCGTCACCACTGGCAACGGATTGCAAGGCTCCGAGGCGATCAAGTACGCCTATATCCAGGCCAAGTACGCCGACGAGTTCATCATCCAGGGCGGTGCGGAAAAGACCCCCTGGATCCCCTTCGTCGAGGACCTCTACGGCTATCGCTATATCGACAAGGTGATGATCGACCAGAACAAGTTCGGCAACTCGTCGGACTGGGGCGTCAATGCTCACGGCGACCTGGGCAAGGGCCTGTTCGACTACTCGGTCTCGGTGGTCGACGGCGCCGGCTACAAGAATCCGACCCGTTCGCAACAGATGGACGTCGAGGCCCGCGCCAACGTCAACTGGCACGGCTTCGTGCTGGCCGGCGGCGGCTATTGGGGCAAGCTGGGCAACGACATCCAGACCGCGCCGCCGACCGCGCCCCCGGCGCCGCAGACCGCCACCCGCTACGACGTGTTGCTGGCCTATACCAACAGCAAGATCCGCGCCGGGGTGGAGTATTTCAACGCCACCGACTGGAAGGTGGTGCCCAAGCTGACCCCGGACCAGGCCCAGGGTTGGTCGATCTTCGGCTCCTACAACGTCACCCCGCTGTGGGCGGTGTTCGGCCGCTATGACGGGTTGGAACCCAGCATGAAGCTGGCTCGCAACGAACGGTACAACTACTACAATATCGGTGTCAGCTATGAGCCGGCGAAGACCGTCGACATCGCGCTGGTCTACAAGCACGAAGACATCACCCACGCGGCCTCGGGCGGCTACAGCGACGGGACCACGGTGCTTGCGCCCCTCTCCAACGGCATTCTCCGCACCTCGGGCGGCTTCAACGAGGTCGGCATCTACACCCAGTTCAAGTTCTAGTTTTCAACGGACGACCGGGATCGCCGCCGGGCCGCCAGCACGGTTCCGGCGGTGGTTTCGACCAGGGCGCCGGTGAGCCCGAAGAATTCCGCGAGACAGGCCGGCGTCAGCACCTCGGCGACCGACCCGTCGGCGACGATGCGGCCCCGGTCGATCACCACCACCCGGTCGCAGGCCCGCGCCGCCAGGGTCAGGTCGTGCAGGGTGACCACCACCGCCCGGCCGGCCCCGGCCTCTTCGCGCAACAGGTCGAGGGTGTGGAACTGGGCCTCGACGTCCAGCCCCGCCACCGGCTCGTCGGCCACCAGCAAGGGGGCGCGGGTGGCCAGCAGCCGGGCCAGCAGCACCCGCGCCCGCTCGCCGCCGGACATCTCCAGCACGCCGCGATCGGCCAGGGCCGACATCTCCACCCGGGCCAGCGCCTCGAGCGCCGCCTCGCGCGCCAGGGCCGGCGGCCGGTCGACGGCGCCCAGCGACGCGACCCGCCAAGCGGCCAGGCTCCAGGCCAGCCGCCGCTCCTGCGGCAGATAGGCGACGCGCGCGGCGCGCTCCTCCGGGCCGAGCTCGGCCACGTCGCGCCCGGACAGGGACGCGACGCCCGAAGCCAGCTTGGCCAGGCCCAGCGCCGCGCGCAGCAGCGTGGTCTTGCCGGCGCCGTTGGGGCCGAGCACGCCGACCAGTTCGCCGGCCGAGACCGTCAGGTCGACCTCGTCCAGCACCCGCCGGTCGCCCAGGCTGACGCTCGCGCCCTGCAGTCTCAGCACCTCGCTCATGCGCGCCAGCTCCGCGCTGCGCGCCAGGCGATCAGGGCGAACAGCGGCGCACCGAACAGCGCGGTGAGCACGCCCAGCTTCAGTTCCACCTCGCTGGGCACGATGCGGCCGATCAGGTCGGCGGCGGTGACCAGGCAGGCCCCGGCCAACGCCGAGGGAACCAGCACCCGGCCTGGATCGCCGCCGACGCCCCAGCGCACGGTGTGCGGCGCGGCCAGACCGACAAAGCCGATGACCCCGGCCATGGCGACCGCGGCGCCGGTGAGCAGGGCCGCCCCGGCCACGGCCGCCGCTCGCATCCGCCCCATGGGCAGGCCGGAGAGCGTCGCGGTCTCATCGCCGAGGGTCAGCATGACCAGGGCGCGGCTGGCATAGGCGCAGAGCCCAGCACCGAGCGCTATCGGAACCAGGGCCAAGGCGATGTCGCTCCAGTCGCGATTGGCCACCGAGCCCATCAGCCAGCTCAGCACCTCGCTGGTGGTGATCGGCGACGGCGACAGGTTGAAGACCAGGGCGGTCAAGGCGCCGGCGAAGGCAGACAGCGCCACCCCGAACAGGATCAGGGTCTCCGGCTCGCGGAAGCGGGCGGCGGCGATCACCACCAGTCCGCCGGCGACCAGCGCACCGAAGAGCGCCGCGGCTTCGATCGCCCCCGGGATGGCGGCCAGGCCAGCGGTGATGGAAACCGCCGCGCCCAGGCCGGCGGCCCCCGAGACGCCGAGCACGCCGGGCTCGGCCAGCGGATTGCGCAACAGGCCCTGCATGACCGCGCCGGCCAGGCCCAGCGCTGCGCCGACCACGGCCGCGGCGACCACGCGCGGAGCGCGCAGGCCCCAAAGGATCTCGCCGGGGGCGGAGCCGAATTGGGTGAACGCCTGATGGTACTGGGCCAGGCTGAGCTGAACCTCGCCGAAGCTTATGCCCAGGCCCAGCAGAACCAACAGCAAAAGGCAGAGCCCCACGATGAGCCTGGCATAGGTCACGGCCGGCCCCGCGCCGCGGCCAGGGCCTGAACCGCGTCGCCGGCGAACCAGGCCGGGCAGCCGAGCAGCGCGTCGTTCAGGCTGGAAACCGTCCGGTCCCGGACCAGTTTGCGCAGCACGTGATTGCCGCCGGCCGACCAGTGCTGCCCGGCCAGATAGGCGGAATCGAAGAAGCCGAGCACGAAGGCGTCCGGCGGATCGAGCACCAGCCGCTCGATCGAGACGGTCTGATAGCCGGGGCCCGGCGCCAGATTGCGAAAGCCGGCCGCGGTCAGGATGGCGTCGATCAGGGTTCCGGGGCCGGCGGTGACCTCGCCTGGCGTCAGGTAGAGCACGCCCTTGCCGGGGCCGGCCGTGCGCGCGGGGAGCTGTGCGTCCATCCGCTGGATCAGCGCCGCGCCGCGCGGACCTTGGTGCAGGGCCTGGGCCACGCGCGCGACGTTGCTGCGCAGGCCGGCGAAGTCGCTGGCCTCGTCGATCTGCACCACCCGCGCGCCGCGCCGTTCGATCGCCCGGACCAGAGCCGGATCGCCGCCCCAGTAACGAACCACCACGTCAGGCCGGGCGGCCAGTATGGCCTCGGGCGAGGCGCGCCGGCGCGGCAGGCCCACGCTCTGCGCGCGCAGATAGGAATCGGCGTCGTCGACCCGGGGTGACAGGCCGACGATCGCCTCGCGCGGGCTAAGCGCCAGCACGTACTGATCGGCGCATTGGTCGAGGGAGAAGACGCGGATCGGCGCGCCGGCCGCCGGGCCGGCAAGGATGGCGGCTAGACCAACCGCCGCGAGCGCCCGCAACGCCCCCACAGGGTCAATCGATCACCAGGCCTTCGAAGAGGCTGTCCAGCATCAGCGCCATCAGGACCTCGTCATCGGCCTGGTCGGTCTTGTCCTGACCACCGGTGCGCAGCGAAACCAGTCCGTGGCAGGCCGCCCAGAGCGTGTGGGCGGCCGAATCGGCGTCGCCGATCCGCAGGCGGCCCTCGGCGGCGATATCGGCCACGGCGCGCATGAACCGGTCGTAGCAGCGGGCGCCCAGGTCGGCGGACACCTCGTGGCGCATGGCCGAGATCTGGCTGGGCGTCGAGCAGAAGGCCAGCCGATAGGTGTTGGGGTTGCCCAGCCCGAACCGCATATAGGCGTCGAGCATCAGCCGCACCCGGCTGACCGCGTCAATCGGTCGCCCCGATATCTCATTGTTGCTGGCCAGAAGCGTGGCGACCGCGCCATCGCAGATCTCCAGCAGGATCTCATCCTTGTCGCGGAAGTGCATGTAAAGCGCGGTCGAGGAGACCCCGACCTCCTCGGCGATCTTGCGGATGGTGGCGCCCTGATAGCCGTCGCGAACGAAGATAAGCTCAGCCGCGTGCAGGATTTCGGCGCGGCGCAGATGGCCGTCCCCCTTGGCCTTGCGCGCGGACCGAGGCGGTTTGGTGAGCGTCATGGACACAGGCGGCGTTCCCCAGCGTAGATTCGGCATTACTAAACGGTAATCGTTCGGTCGCCGCAAGTCGGGCGCGGACTGGACGTCTTGCGCTCTTGCCGCGTAAGGCCAGTTCATGGTCGTCGCCGCCACGCCTTTACTCGCCGATACGCCGCTGGTGGCGCGCGCCGGAGCTTGGGCCGACTACGGCCTGGTCGACAGCGGCGGCGGACGCAAGCTGGAGCGTTGCGGCCCCTATTCCCTGGTCCGCCCGGAGCCGCAGTGCCTGTGGCGGCCACGCTTGGACGAGGGCGTATGGGACGCCGCCGACGCGGTGTTCGACCCCTCCGACGAGGACGAGGCCGGGCATTGGCGCTTTGCGCGGGCGGCGCCGGACGCCTGGCCGATGGCTTGGCGCGGCGTGAAATTCCTCGGGCGCTTCACCGCCTTTCGGCACCTGGGTTTCTTTCCCGAACAGGCGGCCAACTGGGCCTGGCTAGAGGAAACCCTTCGTCCAAGGCCCGGCGCCAAGGTGCTGAACCTGTTCGGCTATACCGGCGTCGCCAGCCTGGTCTGCGCGGCGGCGGGGGCTGCGGTCACCCATGTCGACGCCTCGAAGAAGGCCATCGGCTGGGCGCGCGAGAATGCCGAACTGTCCGGCCTCGCCGACCGGCCGGTGCGCTGGATCTGCGAGGATGCCCGGCGCTACGTCCAGCGCGAGGCCCGGCGCGGGACGCAGTACGACGGCATCATCCTCGACCCGCCGAAATACGGCCGAGGCCCCAATGGCGAGGTCTGGCGGCTGTTCGAGGACCTGCCGGAACTGCTCAGGCTCTGCGTCGGCCTGTTGTCACCGGACGCGTCGTTTCTCATTCTCAACGCCTATGCCGAGCGGGTCTCCGGCCTCTCCCTGGCCGGCCTGCTCGGCGAAGCCATGGACGGGCGCGGCGGCCGCATTGACTGGGGCGAACTGGCCCTGATGGAACAGGCCGGCGATCGCGGCGTCGGCCTGTCCTTCTTCGCCCGCTGGAGCGCTGCGTGAGCGCCCGCCAGGTCACCTCGCTGACCAATCCGACCGTAAAGGCGGTGCGCGCCCTGCACATGCGCAAGGAACGCGAAGCCGCCGGCCTCTTCCTGGCCGAGGGCCTGAAGCTGACCACTGACGCGCTCGAGCTGGGCCACACGCCGAAGATCCTGCTCTACGGCCCGGAGGCCGCCAGCCAGCCGCTGCTGCAACGGGCGGCGCGGGTCACCGCGGCGGCCGGCGGCGACGTGGTCGAGGTCAGCCGCGCCATCCTGGAAAAGGTCTCCCGCCGCGACAATCCGCAGACCGTGGTCGCGGTCTTTCAGCAGGTGTTCGCGCGGTTGGATGAACTCGATCCGAAGTCCGCGCCCTGCTGGGTGGCGCTGGAGAGCGTGCGCGACCCGGGCAATCTCGGCACCATCGTGCGCACCGCCGACGCGGCTGGCGTCGGCGGCGTCATCCTGATCGGCGAGACCTGCGACCCCTATTCGGTCGAGGCGGTGCGCGCGACCATGGGCTCTGTGTTCGCAACCCCGCTCTACCGCGCGACGACCGCCGAGTTCGTCGCCTGGCGGGGCGGTTGGCCCGGATCGGTGGTCGCGACCCTGCTCAGCGCCAAGGCCGACTACCGCTCGGCCGACTACAGGCGCCCTACCCTCATCCTCATGGGCCCGGAACAGGCCGGCCTCAGCCCTGAGCTGGCGGCCATCTGCGACCTCGCCGTAAAGATCCCCATGCGCGGCCGCGCCGACAGCCTGAACCTAGCCGTGGCCACCGGCATCATGATCTATGCGGTGACAAATTAAGGCGCCTGCAGATCAACCCTCACCGCTCATCCCCGCAGGCCCCTAGCTTTCCGGGTGCGGCAGTTCCATCGGTTCGGCTTCGTGGCCCGCGACCTCTATACCCTTGCCCAGCTTGGAATTCCTGATGCCGTAGAGGAAATAAAGCACGATCCCCACCGCCAGGTAGATCAGGAAGAAGTTGCGGGTGGTTGGGATGGCCATCAGGCTCATCAGCAGGAAAAGGCACATGATCGCGCCCAGGATCGGGGTCAGCGGGAAGAGCGGCGTGCGGAAGGGCCGCGGCATGGTCGGGTGCGAGATGCGCAGGTAGAGCACCGTGATGCAGACGATGGCGAAGGCGGCCAGCGAGCCGACATTGGTCAGGTCCGACAAGGTGTCCAGCGACAGGAAGCCTGCCGCCCCCACCGCCGTCGCGCCGACGATGATGGTGTTGATCCACGGCGTCTTGAACCGCTTGTGCACCACGGCCAGCGAGGACGGCAAAAGCCCGTCGCGCGACATGGTGTAGAAGATCCGCGTCTGGCCGTAGAGCAGCACCAGCATGACGCTGGAGAGGCCGGCGATGGCGCCAATCTTCACCAGCACCGCGAACCAGGGCATGCCGATCTGGTCGACCGCGGTGGCGATCGGCGCCGGGCCGTCCAGCGAGGCGTAGGGCACGATGCCGACCAGCACCGCCGAGGTGGCGATATAGAGGATGGTGCAGATGACCAGGGCGCCGAGGATGCCGATCGGCATGTCGCGGCCGGGGTTCTTCGACTCCGCGCCGGCGGTCGAGACCGCCTCGAAGCCGATATAGGCGAAGAAGATCACCGCCGCGCCATGGATGACGCCGCCAAGGCCATAGTGCGAACTCTTCTTGCCGGTGATGACGTCCATCAGCGCCCGGCCGATCTGGTGCGGCAGGTCCATCGGCGTGCCCGGCGGCGGCGCGGGCACCTGGGCCGGCACCAGCGGATGCCAAAGCGCCGGGTGCACGAAGCGCGAGCAGACGATGATGAAGGCCAGCACCACGGCCAGCTTGATGAAGACGATGATGTTGTTGGCGCGCGCGGTCTCGGTGATGCCGACCACCAAGAGCGCGGTGACCGCGACGATGCCGATGATCGCTGGCAGGTTCATGATGCCGTGGCCGATCACCACGCCGGCGGCGTTCTTGATCGGTCCGGGCGCGGTGGTGAACTCGACCGGAATGACGATGTGCATGTCCTTCAGCAGGCTGATGACATAGCCCGACCAGCCGACGGCCACGGTCGAGGCCGCCAGGCCGTATTCCAGCAACAGCAGCAGGCCCATGATCCAGGCCGCCCCCTCGCCCATCGAGGCGTAGCTGTAGGAATAGGCCGAGCCCGAGACCGGCAGGGCCGAGGCCAGCTCGGCGTAACAGAGGGCCACGAAGGCGCAGAGCAGGCCTGTGATCACGAACGAGATCATGATCCCCGGCCCGGCCCACTCGGCCGCGGCGTGGCCGGTCAGCACGAAGATGCCGGTGCCGATGATGCAGCCGATGCCCAAGAGGACGAGGTTCAGCGCCCCCAGCGAGCGCTTCAGCTCGCCATGCTCATGCTCGGCCTGGATCTGCTCGACCGACTTGCGCCGAAAAATGCCCGCAATACCCGCCATCCGGCTTAACTCCCCGCGTGACTCAGGGCGCAGGCCCGAACCAGAGGCGGCAGGCTAGCGGCGCCCGTGCGCCGGGGCAATGAGGCGCGGCGGCGCGGGCGCGCGGCTCTACATCGCGGCACCGTCGAAGGGGGACACCGGGATGGCGGCCAGCACCTCCGGCGGCATCAGCCGCGCGTTGACGCCCATGCGCTGGTAGGCCGGGTCGACGGCGGTCCAATGGGTGACGCAGCCGCAGGTGCGGCAGCGGTTAAGCTCCAGCATCCTGTCGCCCCACATGTAGATGTCGGTCGGCCCGTTCTCGGCCGCGAACCGCACCTGGGGCTGCTGGTAGTAGGCCCAGAGCGTGCCGTTTCGACGGCAGACGGAGCAGTTGCAGTCGGTCACCGTCTCCGGCGCGGCCTCGACGGTGAACCGGACGCCGCCGCAGTGACAGGACGATTCGATCATCGCGATGTTTCCTCGAGGAAATTGGGGGACACCTACGACTTTATACGCGCGGCTCCGGAATTGGGGACACGTACGACCCCCACACGCGGGCGCCGTATTTGGCGGGGCTTCTAACGGTCGTATGTGTCCCCAATTCCGCTGTCCCCAATTCCCTCAGCGCCGAGGCTTGGCGCGCCGGGTCGGCGCGGCGTTGGCGGGGTCCTCGGGCCATTCGTGGCGGGGGTAGCGGCCGCGCATGTCCTTGCGGACGTCGCCCCAGGAGCCTTTCCAGAAACCGGGCAGGTCCTTGGTGAGCTGGATCGGACGGTGCGCCGGGGAAAGCAGCGCCAGGGTCAGGGGCGCGCCGGCGGCGGTGGGGTGGACGCCGAGGCCGAACAGTTCCTGCACCCGGACATCGAGGCGCGGCCCGCCCTCGGCGGCATAGTCGATGGCGAAGCTGGAGCCGGTCGGCGCGGTCCAGCGGGCCGGCGCGGCGGCGTCGAGGCGGCGCTGGAGGTCGTAAGGGATCAGCCCGCGCAGCGCCGCCTCCAAAGCCGCGTCGCTGATCGCGGCCAGCGCGGTCTTGCCGGCCAGCAGCGGCGCCAGCCAGTCGTCCAGGCCGGCGGCCAGGGCGGTGTCGCCCAGGTCGGGCCAGGCCAAGTCGGCGGCGCGCAGGAAGCGCACCCGGGCGCGAAGGGCCGCCGAGCCCTCGCCCCAGCGCAAGGTTGCGACGCCCTTCTGGCGCACTTCGTCAAGCAAGGCGGCTTCGATCAGCGCCGGGGCGGGGTTGGCGATGATCCGCTCCTCGACCGCCAGGCGGCCGAGTCGGAGCGTCGCCTTGGCGCGCAGGGCGCCGCCGGGGCTGGTCTCCAGCGTCTCCTCCAGCGTCATGCGGTCGCGGAATTCGGCCTTCAGCGCCGCTTCGTCCAGGTGGGCGGCGAGCAGAATGCGGTCGCGGGCTTCGCCGCCGCCCAGTTCGGCCACCGCCAGCCAGGGTTCGCGCGCCAGGGCTTCGGACGGATCGAGTGTCACGCCACGGCCGCTCGCCAGCTGATAGGCGCCGGCCGGGCCGCGCGCCTTGGCGATGCGTTCGGGGAAGGCCTCGGCCAGCAGCAGGCCGTCGTCGAGGGCGGCGTCCTCCCCGCGCGCGCCGGCGGCGCGGGCCCAGCGCTCGGCCAGGGCGGCGGCGTCGCGGGCGCGTGGGCCGCGGTCGCGCGCGAAACCGTCCAGGCGGCTGGTGAGGTCGGCGCTGCGGCCGCCAAGGCCTCGCTCGGTGAGCAGGACGGCGATCCGTGCGGCGCGCCGCCCTGCCCCTCTGGCTGCACCGACGAGGACCATGTGCGCCAAGCGCGGCGGCAGTGGCAGCTCGCTCATGGCGCGGCCGTGGGCGGTCAGCGCGCCGGCCGCGTCCAGGGCATTGAGCCCCAACAGCAATGCGCGGGCCTCGGCCATGGCGGCGGCGGGTGGGCGGTCGAGGAAGGCGAGCGCGTCGGCGTCGCGGGCGCCCCAGCGGGCCAGGTCCAGGGCCAGGCGCGACAGGTCGGTCTCGAGGATCTCCGGCCGCTCGAAGGCCACCAGGCTGCGGGTCTCGGCCTCGTCCCACAGCCGGTAGCAGACGCCGGGGCCGACGCGGCCCGCCCGCCCGCGCCGCTGGTCGGCGGAGGCGCGGGAGACGCGGACGGTGGCCAGGCGGGTCAGGCCGCTGGCCGGATCGTAGCGCGGCACGCGGGCCAGTCCGCAGTCGATCACCACGCCGATGTCGGCGATGGTCAGGCTGGTCTCGGCGATCGAGGTGGCCAGCACCACCTTGCGGCGGCCGGCGGCGGCGGGCGCGATGGCGCGATCCTGGTCGGGGGCGTCGAGGGCGCCGTAGAGCGGCGCGATCTCGATGGCCGTGTCCTTCAGGCGTTCGGCCAGCCGCTCGGCGACGCGCAGGATCTCGCCCTGGCCCGGCAGGAAGACCAGCAGCCCGCCCTCGTCGTTTGCCAGCGCCCGGGTGATGGCGCGGACGGTCTGGTCCTCAATTGAAAGGCGCGGATCGCGGCCGAGATAGCGGGTGTCGACGGGCCAGGCGCGACCCAGGCTCTCGATCACCGGAGCCTCGCCGAGCAGGCTGGCGACCCGGGCGCCGTCGAGGGTCGCCGACATGACCAGGAGGCGCAGATCCGGCCGCAGCAGCGTCTGGCTGTCGCGGGCGAAAGCCAGACCCAGATCGGCGTCCAGGCTGCGCTCGTGGAACTCGTCGAACAGCACCGCGGCGACCCCGTCCAGGCCAGGGTCGCCCAGGATCATGCGCGAAAACACCCCCTCGGTGACCACCTCGATGCGGGTGCGGGCCGAGACGCGGCTGTCCATGCGGACCCGGAAGCCGACGGTGTCGCCGACCGACTCGCCAAGCGTCGACGCCATCCGCGCCGCCGCGGCGCGCGCCGCCAGCCGCCGCGGCTCCAGCACGATCAGCTTGCCGCCGGCGGTCCAGGGCTCGTCGAGCAGAGCCAGCGGAACCACGGTGGTCTTGCCCGCGCCAGGAGGGGCCACGACCACGGCGGCGTTGCGCGCGGCCAGCGCCGCCTTCAGCGCCGGCAGGGCGTCGTCGATGGGGAGGCTCGAGCCGTTCACACTTCTCCCTCTCCACCGATGCCGCGCCGGCCGCCCACCCATCGCTTGACCCTAACCGTCATGGCCCGGTTTGTCCGGGCCACCCATGATCGCCGGCGCATCAGAGTCCGCAGGGCGTCAGCCACGTGCATCACCGGCCGGAGCATGCGTTCATGGGTCGCCCGGATAAACCGGGCGATGACGGATAAGTTGTCACGCTCTGGCGCTTCATTGAATTCGGCGTGACGAGCGCTAGTTTAAGCCTTGAACCGCCAGGAGCCGATGTGGCCGAGTCCGCACCCGACATGCCGATCCGCGCCATGATCGCGCCGGTGACGCCGTTGCAGCAGAACTGCACCATCGTCTGGTGCACCAAGACCATGAAGGCGGCGATCATCGATCCGGGCGGCGAGGTCGAGCGGCTGTTGGGCGCCCTGCGCGACCACGGGCTGACGCTGGAGAAGATCTGGATCACCCACGGCCATATGGACCATGCCGGCGGCGCGGCGGCGCTGAAGGACGCGACCGGCGTCGCAATCGAGGGACCGCACCCCGACGACCAGTTCTGGATCGACCGGATCGCCGAAAGCGGCGAACGCTATGGCATGCCGAACGCGCGCGCCTTCACCCCGGACCGCTGGCTGGATGACGGCGACGTGGTGACGCTCGGCGAGACCGCGTTCGAGGTGCGCCACTGTCCGGGCCACACGCCGGGCCACGTGATCTTCTTCCACCGTCAGGCGCGCTTCGCCCAGGTCGGCGACGTCTTGTTCAAGGATTCGATCGGGCGCACCGACTTTCCGCGCGGCGACTATGGCCAGTTGATCGCCTCGATCACCACCAAGCTCTGGCCGCTGGGCGACGACATCGCCTTCGTGCCCGGCCACGGACCGATGTCGACCTTTGGCGCGGAACAGCGCACCAATCCATGGGTTTCCGACGAGGCCTTGGCCGACGCGAGCAGTTGAGGCTGTTTCAGTCCTGAAATCAGGACGTTGTGACATTTTGCGATAAGGCGGCATGCAAACCCTGGCCGAACCAACGGCGACACGCATCGACAGCGGCCCCGCCGTCCGCATCCTGATGGTCGATGACGATCCGGGCATCCGCGACGTGGTCTCGGATTTCCTCACCCGCCACGGCTTTGTCGTCGAGACCGCCGGCGACGCCAACGAGATGGAGCGGATCCTGTCCAGGGGGCCGGTCGACCTGGTGGTGCTCGACATCATGCTGCCAGGCGAGGACGGGTTGGCCATCTGCCGCCGCATCGCCGGCGCCGACGGCCCGGCCATCATCATGCTCAGCGCCATGGGCGAAGAGACCGACCGCATCGTCGGTCTTGAGCTGGGCGCCGACGACTACCTGCCCAAGCCGTGCAGCCCGCGCGAACTGCTGGCCCGCATCCGCGCCGTGCTGCGGCGTCGCCAGGAGCCGCGCTCGGCCGATGGGCCGCTGGGGGCCGGCTGCGCCTTCGCCGGCTGGCGGCTGGACCTGGTGCGGCGCGAACTGCGATCGCCGCAAGGGGTGGTGGTGAACCTGTCCTCTGGCGAGTTTTCGCTGCTGCGCGCCTTTGTCGAGCGGCCGCAGCGGGTGCTGACCCGCGACCGGCTGCTCGACCTGGCGCGCGGGCCCGACACCGAGGCCTATGACCGCGCCATCGACGTGCAGATCAGCCGGCTGCGCAAGAAGCTGGACGACGGCTCCGGCGGCCAGGAGTTGATCCGCACCATCCGCAACGAGGGTTACGTCTTCACCGCCAAGGTGACGCGCGGGTGAGCACGGTCCGGCGCCAGCCGACCGCGACCCTGTTCGCCCAGCTGCTGGCGCTGATCGTCCTCAGCCTGGTCGGCGCCCTGACCATCAATCTGCTGGTGGTGCTCAACCTGCCGCCGCCGACCCCGGACTTCTATCGCTTGAACGAGATCGCCCAGGTGCTGCGCGGCGGGACCGGGGTCGTGGGCAGCGGCCGGCGGCCCCTGGTCAGCCACATCGCCGATCGGCCGCCGGTGGACACCCAGGCGCCGCCGGGCCTGATCACGCCTGGGCGCGAGACCCTGGCCAAGCTGCTCGGGGCGCCGCCGGCCAGCCTGATGGTCAGCTCCGACTTCACGCCTTTTTCGGACCGGCGGCAGTTCCTGCTGGTGCGCAGCGAGCTGACCAAGAATGGCGAGCCGTCCGAGGAGCGCTTCCTGATCGCGCCGTTTCAGGTCGGCTGGCTGCGCCCCGATGGCCGTTGGCTGATCGTCGAGCCGAAGCCCTCGCTGCAGCCCTCCGCCTGGCAGATGCGGCTGATCCTGTCGATCATCCTGAGCGCCCTGGCGCTGGCGCCGGTGGCCTATCTGTTCGCGCGCCGCCTGGCCAAGCCGATCGCCCAGTTCGCCCAGGCCGCCGAGCGGCTGGGCCGCGACCCGCGCGCGCCGCCGATCGCCATTCGCGGCCCCACCGAGGTCGATGTCGCGGTCCAGGCCTTCAACCACATGCAGGAACGCCTCGCCCGCTACGTCGAGGACCGCACCGCCATGGTCGGCGCCGTCGCGCACGATCTGCGCACGCCGCTGACCCGGCTGCGCTTCCGGGTCGAGGGCGCGCCGGAGGAGCTGCGCGTCAAGATGGCCGCCGACATCGCCGAGATGGAGGCGATGATCTCCGGCACGCTGGCCTTTGTCCGCGACGCCACCCGCGCCGCCCAGCGCACGCGGCTGGAGCTGTCCTCGCTGCTGGAAAGCCTGGCCGACGAGATGAGCGAGACCGGGCTGGATGTGGCCGTGGTGTCCGCCGAAAAGGTGGTGATCGACGGCGACCCGGTGGGCCTGCGCCGGCTGTTCAACAACCTCCTGGAAAACGCCCTGAAGTTCGGCCGCCAGGCGCGCATCCGCGTCTATGCCGAGGACGACTGCGCCGTGGTCGAGATCGACGACAATGGCTGCGGCCTGCCGGAAAATGATCTGGAGCGGGTGTTCGAGCCCTTCTACCGGCATGAGAGCTCACGCTCGCGCGAGACCGGCGGCATCGGCCTTGGCCTGGCCGTCGCCCGCTCCGTCGCCCGCGCTCACGGCGGCGACGCCACCCTGCACAATCGCGCCCAGGGTGGGATGACCGCCATGGTCAAGCTGCCGCTCTAAGCTTCAATTTTTTCCGTCATGGCCCGGCCTGTCCGGGCCACCCATGGTCGCCGACCGACGCGCGTATCCACGAGGCCCTCGATCCGCTCGCGATCACCACCGAATGTGAGCGACCATGTTGGGGTGGACGGCCCCCGAACGGCATCGATGTGCCAGATTGAGGTCGTG
>JBEPUW010000064.1:0-21000 GCA_041691315.1 Caulobacteraceae bacterium
CCTCCTTCAGGGCAGTGTGGCCTATTTCACTGTCTCAAATCAGGGGGTCATTCCAAAAGTGGGCGCCGCCGAACAGCAACGCACATATTGCGAACACGAACCGGCCGACGCGCGTCAGCCGGGCTGCCAACTTCGGTTCGATCCTGGCGTCGGCGGCAAAGACAATCAGCCCGCCGGCCGCGATCGCCAACTGCTCGGCCGCCCCGCTATAGGCGACATATTCGGCGGGATGAGCCAGCACCACGCGGCCGTTCATCAGGACGACGACGATGAGCCCGTAGTAGGCGGCGAGCGCCGCCGCGGCCCAGGCCGCGGTCCGCCGCCACTCGATGGCCGCGCCGGAAACGACCAAGAAGGCCGCGACGGCGTAGGCTAAGGCGATGCGGTCGGGAAAGGCCTTGGGCACAGGTTGCCCGGGGTCGAAGTCCCCCCACGCCAGGCAGACCAGGCCCATGGCCGCCACGCCCAGGCCCAAGACGCGCCAGCCGAGGGCCATGGTCGGTTTTTCCACGGCAGAAGCCTAGCTGTGTGGAAGAGCCGCCTCAAGGCGCGGAGCCGGACTCTCCCTTGACGCGCCCCGCCCCGCCCCGTACCAAACGCCGCGATGACCGACGCGCGCGCCCTTCGCCTGCCCTATTACCGCTCGCCCAACTAGCGAGCGGCCGGTTCATCATGCCCCGCCGCCAGATGGTCGGCGTCGGGCTCTTGCCAAGAGACGGTCTCCGGCCGAAAGCCAGAACAAGGAAACCGTCCATGCCAGCCGATACCGACATCTCGACGTTCAAGCCCACGTCCGACTTCCTGCGCATCATGATCGAGCGCGGCTACCTGCATCAGTGCACCGATCTGGAAGCGCTCGATGCGGCGCTGAAGGCCGGCGTGGTCACCACCTATGTCGGTTACGACGCCACCGCCGACAGCCTGCACATCGGCCACCTGATCTCGATCATGATGCTGCGCTGGCTGCAGAAGACGGGGCATCGCCCCATCACCCTGATGGGCGGCGGCACCACCAAGGTCGGCGATCCCACCGACAAGGACCAGCAACGGCCGCTGCTGTCCGACGCGGTGATCGCGGCCAACATCGCCGGCATCCAGGAGACCTTCGCCAAGTTCATCAAGTTCGGCGACGGGCCGACCGAAGCGGTGATGCTGAACAACGCCGAGTGGCTGGAGCGGTTCGGCTATGTCGAGTTCCTGCGCGACTACGGCGTGCACTTCTCGGTCAACCGCATGCTGGCCTTCGACAGCGTCCGGCTGCGCCTGGAGCGCGAGCAGCCGATGAGCTTCCTCGAGTTCAACTACATGCTGATGCAGGCGACCGACTACGTCGAGCTGAACCGCCGGCTGGGCTGCACCCTGCAGATGGGCGGCTCCGACCAGTGGGGCAACATCGTCAACGGGGTCGAATTGATCCGGCGCATGGAGGGCAAGCAGGCTTTCGGCCTGACCACGCCGCTGCTGGCCACGGCGCCCGGCGAGAAGATGGGCAAGAGCGTCGGCGGGGCGGTGTGGCTGAACGCCGACCGGCTGAGCCCTTACGACTACTGGCAGATGTGGCGCAACACCGAGGACGCCGACATCATCAAGTTCCTGAAGCTGTTCACCGACCTGCCGATCGACGAGATCGGCCGGCTGGAGCGGCTTGAGGGCGCCGAGATCAACGAGGCCAAAAAGGTGCTGGCCAATGAGGCCACCACCCTGCTGCACGGCGCGGCGGCGGCGGCCACGGCGGCGGCGGCGTCGAAGGCGGCGTTCGAGGACGGCCGGCTCTCCGACGACCTGCCGACCTTCGAGGTGGCGCGCGCCGATCTCGAAGCCGGCATCGCGCTGGCGACCGTGGTCGCGGACGCGGGGCTGGCTTCGTCGCGCGGCGAGGCGCGCAGGTTGGCCCAGGGCGGCGGCCTGCGCGTCAACGACGCGGTCGAGGTCGATGGCCAGCGCACGCTGGTGCTGGCCGACATCGGGGCCGACGGCGTGATCAAGCTCGCCGCCGGTAAGAAGAAGATCGTCCTGATCAAACCGATCTAAAGGAGAAGGCGCCCATGACCTTGCAGCCCGGCGATCCCGCCCCCGATTTCGACCTGCCCTCCGACGGCGGCGGCCATGTGCGGCTGGCCGACTTCAAGGGCAAAAAGCTGGTGCTTTATTTCTATCCCAAGGACGACACCTCCGGCTGCACCAGCGAGGCGCAGGCGTTCACCGCGGCCGCCGCCGACTTCAAGGCGGCGGGGGCGGCTGTGGTCGGGGTCTCGAAGGACTCGGTGAAGAGCCACGACAAGTTCAAGGCCAAGTACGAGCTGAACTTTCCGCTCGGCGCCGACACCGAGGGCGCCGCGGTCGAGGCCTATGGCGTCTGGGTCGAAAAGAGCATGTACGGCCGCAAATATATGGGCATCGAGCGCGCCACCTACCTGATCGACGGCGCGGGCCGCATCGCCAAGGTCTGGCGCAAGGTCAAGGTCACCGGCCACGCCGCCGACGTGCTGAAGGCCGCTGTGGAAACCTGAGGGCGCGGTCTCAAAATACTTGAATACCCCCACCCGGAGGGCGAATACTTATCGTCAGGCCGACAGGGGATAGACCTATGCCACGATTCCAGGCGCTTCTGGGCGAAATGAACACCGCTTTCAGCAAGGGCCAGGTCGGCCAGATGGTGGGCCGGCGCGACGAGTTTGCGCCCGGCAAGCCGCTCGACGCTGCGCTGGCGGGGCTGGTCGCCAAGCGCGGCACGCTCGAATACCGGACGTTCAAGGCCTATCTGGCCAAGATTCCCGGCGGCCTTCAGGCGACCATCAGCAGCACCATCCACTATGCGCTGGGGACCGATCCGCCGACGCTGATCACCTTCGCCTGGGCGCCGGGCTATGACTACGAGGTGACGGTCTGGCAGGCGCCCGATACGCGCGAAACCCGCGGCGGCATCACCCTTTTTCTGAAGAGCCGCTATCCGGACGACAAGCACCCGATCGCGCCGAAAGGTCCTGCCTCGAGCTCCGGCTAGGGTTCGGGCTCGGCCTGGCGGCCCGCGCCCGCGAGGCGCAGGCCTTCGCGCAGATGTTCGCGCTGGCCCGGGTCCGCATAGGGCGCGGCCATCGGCCGCCGGGTCGACGGCCTCGACCATCGCCGCGACCGCTCGAAGGCTTCCGCGGCTTCCTGGGCCCGCCCAAGCCTGGCCAGACTTGCCGCCAACACCGCCGATCCGGCCGGTTCGGCCGGGTCGACGGACGCCGCGGCGTGGTGGGCCGCGGCCTCGTAGTTCCGCGCCTGGTAGTTGGCGAGCGCCAGGGTGTCTCGCATCGACGCCAGCTGGGGATCATAGGGGCTGAATCGGAGACTTCGCTCGATCGGCGCGATGGCTTCGCCGGGGCGACCGCTGAAAATCAGCACCTGGCCAAGACGGTAGTGACCATAGGCAAAGTTCGGATTGAGCGCGACCGCCCGGTTGGCGTTGTCGAGCGCCGTGCGGTGGTCGCCCAGATAAAGCGAGGCGCCCGAATGAGCGAAATAGCCGTAGGCGTCGCGGCCATCCAGGCCGATCGCCGTCTGGGCGGCGGCGCGGGCCTCGCGCAGGGTCTCGTTCGGGTCGGCGGATAGTCCGAAGATCGCACGGCCATAGAGAACGCGCGCCAGGCCGATATGCCCCAGGGACAATTCGGGGTCGCGACGGATCGCCTCGCGAAAAAGGGTGAGCGCCTCTCCGTCGCCTTCTTCGGACAGCTTGTTCAGATGCCACATGGCCCGGTAGAAACAGTCCAGGCCGCTGAAGTCGGTCAGGCTCTTGCGCGCGGCGCGGACGCCCTCACCCTGAAGCATCGCCGGCTCGATGGCCGCGACGACCTGCTCGGTGATGTCGTCCTGCAGAGCCAGGATGTCGACGAGGTCGCGGTCGAACTGGTCGGCCCAAACGTTGGAGCCGGTCGCCGCGTCGATCAGCTGCGCCGTCACGCGCACCCGATTTCCGACCTTTCTGACGCTGCCTTCGAGCGCATACCTGACGCCGAGTTCATGGCCCACCCGGCCAACATCGACGTCCCTGTCCTTGTAGCGAAAGCTCGAGTGTCGGGCGATGACGAAGAACCAGCGCCAGCGGGACAGCGCGGTCACGATGTCCTCGGTGATGGCGTCGGCGAAATACTCCTGCTCCGGATCGCCGCTGATATTCTTGAACGGCAGCACCGCGATCGACGGCCGAACGGGCAAGGCAAGCCTCGTTCTATCGCCCGGCTCGGCGGTATCCGCATTGGGCTGGCGCTCTTCCGCACCCGACCCGGCGGCGCCGCGCACCAGGGCGGCGATGCTGGTCAGGACTGTCTGCCATTCCGGCGCGTCCGGGTCCCCCGACCAGCCGGACAGATCGGCGCAATGGATCTGCTCAAAGGGCATCGGCAACCGATCGATATCGAGGTTCAGCTGCACCAGCTTGCCGTCCTCGCGCGCGCGGTTGGCCTCGGAGCGCACCCACGGGGATTTCACCGCGTCGGCCGACCAGATGACCACCACCGCCTTGGCCGCCTGCAGCCTTTCCTCGATCACATCGGCAAAGGCCCGATGGGCGGGCAACTCATCGTCGAGCCAGACGCCATAGCCCAGCCCACGCAGGGCTTCGGCCACGACTTGAGCCTGGGTGGCGGTCGATCGGGCATAGGAGATGAAGACGTCTGACATCGGGCGACGACCCTGCCTTGGCCGCTTGCGGAACCCTATCGACGCTGATAACCGGCGGGCAAGAAAAAGCTGGGCAAACCCGCCGCCAAGGTCGCCGCGGCATTCGGCAGATGCCTTACCGAGGCCAATGCCTGAACCCATCGTCATCGTCGACTACGACCCCGAATGGCCGCGGCGCTACGAGGCTCTGCGTGCGCCGCTGGCGGCCGCCGTGGGCGAGTTGGCGGCGGAGATCGTGCACGTCGGCTCGACCTCCGTGCCCGGGCTGGCCGCCAAGCCGGTCATCGACCTGAACATCCGGCTGCGCGCCAAGGACGATTTGCCGGCGGTGATCGAGCGGCTGGCCGGGCTGGGCTATGCGCACGAGGGCGACCTGGGCATCGTCGGCCGCGAGGCCTTCGCCACACCACCGGGCTACGCCACCCACGACCACCACCTCTATGTCTGCGCGCCCGAGTGGGGCGGGCACCGCGACCAGATCGCCTTCCGCGACTATCTGCGCGGCCACGCGAGCGCCGCCCGCGCCTACGCCCGGCTGAAGCGGACGCTGGCGGCCAGGCATCGCGATAACCGAGCCGCCTACGCCAACGCCAAGGCCGGCTTCGTCGCCGCCGTGCTGAAGCGGGCTGGACGCTAATTCATCAATCTAACTTGATGTATCAACACTAGTTGATGTAAAAGGGGTGCTATGAGCACGCCGCAGCCTTACCCTGAAGTCGCCCCGCCCGAGTTCCTGCAGCTGGCCGGGCACCCCCTGCGCTGGCGACTGCTGGGTGAACTGGCCCGCAGCGACCGCATGGTTCACGAACTGACCGGCCTGGTCGGTGAGCCTCAGAACCTGGTCTCCTACCACCTGGGCAAGCTGCGGGGCGGTCGCCTGGTTTCCGCGCGGCGCAGCTCCGCCGATCGCCGGGACACCTATTACGGTTTGGATCTGATGCGTGTCGGCGCCCTGTTGTCGGCGGCCGGCGGGGCGCTCCACCCGGGCCTACGGCTCGCGCCGCACGCGCGCACAGACGCCCTGGCAAGTGGAGTGAGCGTGTTGTTCCTATGCACCGGCAACAGCGCCCGGTCGCAAATGGCGGAGGCTCTGGCCAGGGCTCGGTCGGGCGGGTCGGTCGAGGCGTACAGCGCCGGCAGCCATCCGCGGCCCGTGCATCCCAACGCGGTGCGCGTCATGCTGGACGAGTACGGCCTCGACCTGACCGCTCAGACGTCCAAGCCCCTGGAGGTGTTCGAAGGCCGGCGCTTCGACTGGGTGATCAGCCTCTGTGACAAGGTGCGCGAGGTCTGCCCCCCGTTTCCCGGCCATCCGCAGACCATCCACTGGAGCATGGCCAATCCCGTGACCGGCGATCCCGACGACGCCACCTACCCGCTGTTCCAGCAGACGGCCACCGAGCTGGCCTCGCGCATTGAGTTCCTGCTCGCCGTGCTTGCCGATCGAACCCCCGTCCCCAGAGAGCCAAGGAGAAGCTGATGGCCGACCCCCGTGAAATGGTAAGCGTCCGCTACATGGTCGACGACGTCGAGGCGGCCGTCGCCTTCTACACGCGGTTCCTGGCGTTCGAAGTCCTGAACAGTTCTCCGGCTTTCGCTGACGTCGCCCGCGGAAAGTTGCGGCTACTGCTCAGCGGGCCGGCCAGCTCCGCCGGTCGGCCCATGCCGGATGGCGCCAAGCCGGGGCCGGGCGGCTGGAACCGCATTCATCTCATCGTCGACGATATCGACGCCGAGGTCGCCCGCCTTCGCGCCGCCGGCGCTCCATTTCGCAACGAGGTCCTCAGTGGGCCAGGCGGCAAGCAGGTCCTGATTGCGGACCCCTCCGGCAACGTGGTCGAACTCTTCCAACCCGGGGCCTTCGACCCGCCACGATGAGCCCTTCCGCCCCGGCGACACTCAACCCCTCGGGCGTCCAGGATTGGGCGGGCCCGCTTCCCTGTACGGTGCGGTCTTGGCTCGGCGCCGGCCAAGGTCGTCACGGAGCGCAAGTCCAAACACACACCTTGTGAGGTCAGGATGTCCATTGATCGTCGCCGTCTGCTCCAATCCGGCGCCGCCGCGGTCGCCGGCGGCATCGCGCCCCTGGCCGCCTGCTCAAGGCAGACGCGGGAAGTCGTGGCCGACCACACGATCCGCATAGCCACCGGGAACGTCGAGCTGGCGCCAGCGGTGATCGTTTCGACCACCACCTACAATGATCAGGTCCCCGGTCCGCTGCTGCGCTTCCAAGAGGGCCGGCCGGTGGTGATCGACATCCGCAACGACAACGCGACGCCCGAGCAGCTGCACTGGCACGGCCAGACGCTGCCCGTCGATGTGGACGGCTGGGCGGAAGAGGGCACGCCGTTCATTCCAGCCCACGGTTCGCGGCGCATCCGGTTCACCCCCGGGCCGGCGGGGCTGCGCTTCTATCACAGCCATCTGGTCGCCGGCGCGAACCTGGCCGCCGGCCAGTACAGCGGCCAGGTCGGGCCGGTCTATATCGCGCCCAGACGGGAGCCAGGCCGCTATGACCGCGAGGTCTTCCTTACCCTGAAGGAGTTCGGGCCGACGCTGAGCCAGGGCGGCGACATGGCGATGGATTTCCTCGCCGGCCAGCCGGACCCCGCGCTCAAGGCTGTCGGAGAGCAGGCCATGGCGGCCTCGCTGGCCAGGGGAATGCCGCACGGCTACGAGGTCGGCTACCGCTATTTCACCATCAACGGCCGCATGCTGGGGCATGGCGAGCCGATCCGGGTCAAGGCCGGCGAGCGGGTGCTGTTCCACGTGCTCAACGGCAGCGCCACCGAGATCCGCAGCCTGGCCATCCCCGGCCACAGCTTCCAGGTGGTCGCCCTGGACGGCAACCCCGTTCCCACGCCGGTCGCGACGCCGGTTCTCTGGCTCGGCACGGCGGAGCGGGTGTCGGCGATCGTGACGATGGATCGGCCCGGCGTATGGATCCTCGGCGACCTGGCCGATGACGACCGGGGCCACGGCATGGGCGCGGTGATCGAGTACGCCGAGGCCACCGGCGAACCCCAGTGGGACGCCCCCCAGCCGTTCAAGTGGGACTACACCCGCTTTGGCGAGCTTGCGCCCAGGGCGCACACGCCGGACGAAACCTTTGAGATGAAATTCGCCAAAAACAATGCCGCCCGGAACGGCTTCAACCAATGGAAGATCAACGGCGTGGCCTTCGCCGCCGGCGCGATGGCGCCGACACCCAAGCTCCAGCAAGGCTGGCGCTACCGCCTGCACATGATCAACGCCAGCGACGACATCCACCCGGTGCATCTGCACCGGCATAGTTTCGAGCTCGTGCGGGTGGGCGGCCGGGCGACCTCCGGAATTCTCAAGGACGTCGTGATGCTCGGCGGCTATCAGGAACTGGAGGTGGACGTCGTTGCGGACAATCCAGGCAAAACCCTGTTTCACTGCCACCAGCAGCTGCACATGGATTTCGGGTTCATGACGCTGTTCGACTACGCCTAGTAGTGGCGGCGCCCGACGACCGGTCACCTCGATTGCGGCCGAGGGCGCGGCGCCATCGGCGCGCGGCGGCGCCCTGGAGGTGTTCGCGGTCGCCCTTGGCCTTGGGCTGACCTCGTTCGGCGGACCGATCGCACATCTCGGCTATTTCGAACGGACCTATGTGCGCCGCCGCCGCTGGCTCTCAGCCGACGACTATGCCGGACTTGTCGCGCTCTGCCAGATGATCCCCGGACCGGCCAGCAGCCAGGTGAGCGTCCTGATCGGCCTGCGCCGGGCGAGTTGGCCAGGGGCGCTGGCTGCGTGGCTCGGTTTCACCCTGCCCTCCGCCGTTCTGATGCTCGGCTTCGCCGCGTTGGCGCCGCATCTGACCGGCCCGCTCACCCAGGCGATCCTGCATGGACTGAAGCTGGTCGCGGTGGCGATCGTGGCCCAGGCGGTCTGGAACATGGCGCCGAAACTTTGTCCGGATCTGCCCAGAGCCGCCCTGGCCGTCGCCGCGGCGACCGTCCTGCTCGTGTTCGGCGGGCCGCTGATGCAGCTCGCCGCCCTGGTGGTCGGCGCTGTCGGCGGCATGGCGTTCTGTCGCGGCGGCCCCCATCAGGCCGCTCCGCCGAGATTGCCGGTCGGGCGCCGAGCCGGCCTGGCGTTCATCGCGGCGTTTCTCGGATTGCTGATCGGCCTGCCGCTGGCCGCCCAGGCCGCGCCGCATTCCATGCTCGCCATGGCGGCGGTCTTCTACAAGGCCGGCGCCCTGGTCTTCGGCGGCGGTCATGTCGTCCTGCCCTTGCTGCGCAACGCTCTCGTCCCGTCGGGCTGGGTGAGCGACAACGGCTTCCTGTCCGGCTACGGCGCGGCTCAGGCCATGCCCGGACCGCTGTTCACCTTCGCGGCCTATCTCGGCGCAACCATCGCCCCGCCGAGCTCGGGTCCAGGCGTGAGGACGCTCTGGTCGGCGGTCGCACTTGTGTTCATCTTCCTGCCCGGAATTCTGCTGGCGCTGGGTGGACTGCCGCTGTGGAGCTGGGTCGGGCGCCATCCGACCGCGCAAGGCGCGCTGGCCGGAACCAATGCGGCCGTAGTCGGCGTCCTGGGCGCGGCGCTCTATGACCCGATCTGGACCAGGGCCGTTCTCAGCGCGCGCGACCTGGCCGTCGCCCTGATCGCCTTCATGCTTCTGGAACGCTGGCGCGCGCCGCCAATCCTTATCGTCATATTTTGTACCGCGGGAGCGGTGGCGGCGACTTTGTGGCGATGAGCGTGACCGGCGCAACCCGCGCGCCTGATCGCCACCGCGTTGCGGCGACTCCTCTATTCGGTCTTTAATCGCGGCGCGGCGAACGCCGGCAGAATTCAGGGCGAGGTCAAACCATGGAGCATGCTCCGCATCCCCACATCGAGAGCCGCAAGAAACACGGCGCCCACACCACCGTCAAGGAACATACCGGGTTCAACGGCTGGCTGGCGGTCAACATCACCAACCTGGTCGGGACCATGTGGTGCGCCTATGCGTTCACCATCCTGGCCTTGATCAGCCTGCCGGACGCGATCAAGGGCGGCACGGCCCCGCTGGTCGCCTGGATCGCCCAGACCTTCCTGCAGCTGGTCCTGCTGTCGATCATCATGGTCGGCCAGAAGGTGGCGGCGGCGGCGTCCGACAAGCAGGCCTATCAGACCTATCAGGATGCCGAAGCCCTGCTCGAGATCAGCAACGAACTGCACCAGCTGCTGAAGACCAACAACCAGCTGACCCAGGACATCCACAAGCTCGTCGAGAGAGCCGACGCGGCCGACCTGGCCAAGAGCTGAGCCGGCGCGGACCTGATCGGATGACGGCGCTGACCATCCGGCCCGCGGATAGCGGCGACGCCGCGGCCGTTGCGGCCATCTACGCCCCGATCGTGCGTGAGACCGCCATCTCGTTCGAGGCCGAGCCGCCCACGACCGCGACCATGGCCGAGCGGATCGAGACCACCCTGCCCGTCTACCCCTGGCTGGTCGCCATCAGCGGCGATCGGCTGCTCGGCTATGTCTATGCCGGCGAACACAGCGGGCGCGCGGCCTATCGATGGTCGGTCAACGTCACCGCCTATGTCGCGGCGACGGCGCGGGGACAAGGCGTCGGGCGCAGGCTCTACGGCGTCCTGATGGCGATCCTGCAAGCCCAGGGGTTCCGCTCCGCCTTCGCCGGCATCACGCTCCCGAACCAGGCCAGCGTCGGCCTGCACGAGGCGATCGGCTTCGAGCCGCTGGGCGTCTACCGGCAGGTGGGGTTCAAGCTCGGCGCCTGGCGCGACGTTGGCTGGTGGCGCCTTGCCCTGGCGAACGGCGACGGAGCGCCGTCGGAGCCCAAGCCCTTCGCCGCGCTTCGCGAGACGGCGGGCTTCAGGGAGCTTCTGGCCTGAGGGCCATGCCTCCGGGTGGTCTCGGTGATCATGTGGAGCTCGCCCGGAAGAGCCAGCGGCAGAGATAGGCCGCGACCACGGCGCCGGCGATCTGGGCGGCGATGAAGGCCGGCGCCGAGGCCGGCGCGATGCCGGCGAAGGTGTCGCTGAGCGATCGGGCGATGGTCACCGCCGGATTGGCGAAGGAGGTCGAGGCGGTGAACCAGTAGGCGGCGGTTATGTAGAGGCCGACCATCATCGGTGTCGCCTCGGGCCGGAACCGCAGCGACCCCAGAATCGTGGCGATGAGGCCGAAGGTGGCGACGGCTTCCGAGAAGGCTTGGGCCGGCCCGTCGCGAAGCCTGGTCGATATTTGCAGGACCGGTTCGGCGAACATCAGGTGCGCCGTCCAGGCCCCCAGGATGGCGCCGATGACCTGGACCGCGACGTAAGCCGGGGCGGTTCGGGCCGCGATCTCCCGGCGCAGCGCGAACACCAGTGTGACGGCCGGGTTGAAATGCGCGCCCGAGAGCGGGCCGAAGACGGTGATGAGCACGACCAGTCCCGCGCCGGTCGCCAATGTGTTGCCGAGCAGTGCGATGGCGGTGTTTCCGCCGGCCAGCCGCTCGCCCATGATCCCCGAACCGATCACGATGGCGAGCAGCAGCGCGGTCCCCAGCCCTTCGGCGACCAGCCGGCGGCCCAGGCCGAAGGGCTGCAGCGGCGGCTCCAGACTGGCAGACGCGCGCACGTCCGAACGGGTTTCCACCTCAGCCGGCCGGTTGTGGGGCGTTGTCGGCCAGGCCGATCTCGTCCAGCCGGCGCTTCAGCGACAGGGCGTCGAGCTTGTCCGTCGGCAGGCTGGTGAAGAGGTCGATCCGGGTCTTCAGCACCCGATACGCCTCTGCAAAGGCCAAGGCGATTTGTGCGTCGCCGCCCTCGGCCGCGGCCGGATCGACTATGCCCCAGTGGGCGCGCGCTGGCTTCCCCGGCCAGATCGGGCAGACCTCGCCGGCGGCGTTGTCACAGACGGTGATGATGAAATCGAACTCAGGCGCGCCGTCGACGGCGAACTCATCCCAGCTTTTCGAGCGCAGGCCGGTGGTCGGATAGCCAAGCCGCTCCAGCAGCCCCAGGGCGTACGGGTTCACCCTGCCCGTCGGCGTCGACCCTGCCGACCAGGCTCGAAAATGCCCCTGTCCGACCCGGTTCAGGATCGACTCCGCCAGTATGGAGCGGGCCGAGTTACCGGTGCAGAGGAAGAGAACCTCGAACGGATCGCGGGCCATCTCAACAGCAGGCTGCAGCGGGTGGCGGCGTCTCAGCCTTGGCCGCCGGGGCGCAGCACGCGACCTTGGGCGCGTCGGCGAGCGCCGCCTCGGGCTCATCTTCGCCATAGGTCACCGCCTCGCCGAAGGTATGGAAGGTCTCCCAGCGCACCCCGGACGGATCGTCGACCCAGGCCTTGTCCGACTTGGCATAGCAGCAGGTGGCCGCAGCCTGATCGCGTGTGACCTCGCCGGCCGCTTTCAGCCGTTCGGCCAGCTCGGCGAGCTCCGCTCCGGTCTCGACCTGGATGCCGAGGTGATCGACGCCGGTAACGCGGGCGCGGTCCGAGATGGCGAAGTTCACCCGCGGATCGTCGAGCATCCACTTGGCGTAGTCGACCTTCAGCACACTCGGCGATGCCCCGAACAGGGTCGAATAGAAGCCAACGGACCTGTCGAGGTCGTCAACGGCGACGTGAACATGCAGGCGCTTCATGGCGCGATCTCCTTACGAGGCTTGGGGCTGTTCGCAGCAGGCCGCCCGGCTGGCCGCCTCAGCCAGAGGCGCGCAGATCTCTGGGCGTCCTTGGCAGCAGTCCTCCATCAGGTAGACCAGGAGGTCGCTCATACCCTCGAAGTCGGCGGCATAGATGATGGAACGACCGTCCCGACGGCTGGTCACCAGCCCGGCATTGGCCAGGATGGTCAGCTGGGCCGACAGGGTGTTGGGTGTAATCTCCAAGGCTCGGGCGACCTCGCCGGCGGCGAGACCCTCGCGGCCGGCCTTGATCAGCAAGCGAAAAACGGCAAGCCTTGAGTCCTGCGCGAGGGCTGATAAGCGCTTGATTGCTGCTATAGAATCCATAGTTCCAGCATCGTGGAATTAACGAAGCGAGTCAACCCTGTGCTTCACAACGAAAATCTTCGGCGGGCGGTTCGCCTCGTTGCCCTCTTGAACCTCGCCTATTTCGGCGTGGAATTCGCCGTGGCGCTGCGGATCGGATCGGTGTCCCTGTTCGCGGACAGCGTCGATTTTCTGGAAGACGCCGCCGTCAATGTGTTGATTTTCGCCGCCCTCGGCTGGACCGCGACACGCCGGGCAAAGCTCGGCATGGCCCTGGCGGGGATACTGCTCATCCCAGCGCTCGCGTTCGTCTGGACGCTCTGGCGCAAGTTCGCGGCCCCGATCGCGCCCGACGCAGCGTCCCTGACCCTCACCGGCGCTGGCGCCCTGGTCATCAACCTCTTCTGCGCCCTCACCCTGGCGCGATACCGCGAACACAGCGGCAGCCTGACCAAGGCCGCCTTCCTGTCCGCCCGCAATGACGCCATCGCCAATATCGCCATCATCGGCGCGGGGGTGGTCACCCTGTTCACCCGCTCCATCTGGCCCGATGTGCTTGTCGGTCTCGGCATCGCGGCCATGAATGTCGATGCCGCCCGCGCCGTCTGGACGGCCGCACGTGGCGAGCACAGGGCTGCGGCCATTAAGTCTTGAGCCCCCACAGGTCAACTCAGGTGACGGCATGGCAAGGCTTGTGCTGGGCGATGCTCGCCGTGCCCGCCGCCTTCCTGCTCATGCGCCGACGACGGAGAAAGCCCGGTGCCGCTACCGGTCCCAAAGGGCTTCACGATGACGGTGGAAGGGCAGCGGGCGGGCAGGCCCCGCCGGCCTCAAAGCACACGCTGAGTGTGTCGGTTGCGCCCGGCCCCCAGGCGACGACGACCGGAGTAGTGCGAACAGGGTTGGTCCCGTCGGCGATAGACCTTCAGCACGCTGGGAGCCGTCCCGAACAGTGTCGAATAGAAACCGATGGACCTGTCGATGTCGTCAACGGCGACGTGGACATGCCGGCGCTTCATGGCGCAATCTCCTTACGAGGCTTGGGGCTGCAAAATCTCGCCCCGACGCGCCCTCGGGAACGCCGGGAAATGAGCGAACTCACCTGCTTGGAACTGGCTCTGGTTCTGTGGTTCGCTCACCTGTTTTGCCAGATGGGAGCGGCCGGCCGGGCCTTCAGCCCGCGCTACCTGTTCAGCTCACGGGACGCCCAATCGCCGTCGAAGGGTGTCATCTGGGGCCGGGCGACCAGGGCGTTCACGAACTATGTCGAGAATCTTGTCGCCTTCGCCGCGCTCGACCTCGGCCTCATCGTCACCCACCACACGGCTTGGTACGCGCCGACGGTCTGGATCGCCGCGCGGGTGATCTACCTACCGCTCTACCTGTTCAACGTCATCTATGCGCGCACCGTAGCGGCGGGAATCGCGATGCTCAGCTTGCTCGTGATGTTGTGGCGCCTGACCGGCTTCTGATTTCAAGTGGACGCCATGCCCGGCGCCGTAACTGTCGGGCTTGTTTATGAGCCTGACGCCGCGGCGATCAGAACCACGCCCTCGCCCCCGTCACGAAGGTCACGCCGCCGGCGCCCTGCCCTCGGTCGCGCGCGAAATCCGCCGTCCTGCCGATCTTCTCGTCGTAGGAGACCCCGATATAGGGGGCGAATTCGCGGCGGATTTCGTAGCGCAGGCGCAGGCCCAGTTCGGCGTTGGAGAGACCGGCGCCGGTCTGGGTGGCGCGGCTGTCCTGGGCCGCGAAGTTCAGTTCCACCCGCGGCTGCAGCATCAGCCTTTGGGTCAGCCGCAGATCGTACAGGCCCTCAAGGCGGCCTAGCAGCTCGCCCTGGGTCGACAGGAACACCGCGCCCTGGACGTCGAACCGGTAGGGGGTCATCCCCTGAAAACCCACGGTCGCGTAGGTTCGCCCGCGGGGCGCGAAGTCTTGCCGCACCCCGGCGTGGAGATCGAAATAGGGGGTGAGCGCCCGGGAATAGAGCGCCTGCAGCTCGGCGCCATCCAGACCGTCGCGGCGGTTCCCCTCGCCCTCGCTCGACACCACCAGCCGGTTGATGTCGCCGCCGAACCAGGCCTCGCCATCCCAGCGATAACCGCCGCCGCCGGCCCCGGCCTGGTATTCCGCCAGGTTTGCCAGCACCATGGAATGGACCGCGCCGCCATGCTCCTGGCGCAGATTGGCGCGGGCGGCCGCCATCGCCGCCGGATCGTAGAACCCATCCGCCGCGTGGTCGCTCGGCGCCGGCGGCGGCGGGGTGTGGGGAATGTCAGGCTCGCCCATGTCCGGCATGGCGACCATCGCCGGGCCGGGCGACGCTACCCCTTGCGCCGGGCTGGGCATGTCCGGCATCCCCGACATGTGGCTCGCACCGCCGGATGGCGTCGCGGCCGGCATCGGCATGCCGGACATGCTCTGACCGGCCGGCGCCGCGGGTTTGGCGGCCTTTGGGGCGGCCGCGGGGCGGGGATGGGGGCGGGTCTTGGCGTGCGGCTTGGCCGCGGGCATCGACATGCCCGGCATGTCGGCCATGGGTTGCGCCAGCGCCGGTGCGCCGACCATGACCAGGCCGAGGCCAAGCAGGGCGAGCCGGCTCATGCGGCGCCGCCGTCGAGCGGCCGCACGGCGAACACCTGAAACATGCCCGCGTGCATGTGATAGAGCATGTGGCAGTGGAAGGCCCAGTCGCCGGCGACCGGGGTGAAGTCCCAGGCGACCTTGCCCCCCGGCGCCACGATCACCGTGTGCTTCCTCGGATGCATGCCCGCCGGACCGTGCGCCAGCTCGAAAAAGTGGCCGTGCAGATGGATGGGGTGGGCCATCATGGTGTCGTTGATCAGATTGACCCGCACCCGCTCGCCCTTGCGAAACGCATAGGGCCGGGTTGTCTCGCTGAACTTTTCCCCGTCGAACCCCCACATGAACCGCTCCATATTGCCGGTCAGATGGATGTCCAGCGCCCGCGACGGCGCCCGGGTGTCGGGATTTGGCGCGAGCGCGACCAGATCCTGGTAGACCAGCACCCGGTGACCGACGCTTTCGAGGCCCTGGCCGGGCTCGCCCGTCCGGTCCATCGGCATCGGCGCGATCGTCTGCATCCCAGGCCCCATCTTGACGCCTGGCGCTTTCGACCCATCGCGCATCGACATGGCCATGCCGCCCATGGAGTCCGAGCCGCGCGGCTTCGGCGGCGCCATGCCCGGCGCGGCCTTGCTCATGCCGCCCATGTTCATGGCGCTCATGTCCATGCCCATGTCCTGCATGGTGGCGAGCGGCCGGTCTCGCAGCAGCGGCACGGCGGCGGTCATGCCCGGGCGCGGCGCCAGCGTTCCTCGGGCCATTCCGGAACGATCGACGGCCTCGGCCACCAGGGTGAAGGCGCGATCCTCCGTCGGCTGAACGATGACGTCGTAGGTCTCTGCATTGCCGATCTGGAACTCATCGACCTGCACCGGCCGGATGTTCTGTCCGTCGGCGGCGACCATGGTCAGTTTCAGGCCTGGGATGCGGACGTCGAAGATCATCTGCGCGGCGCTGTTTATGAAGCGCAGCCGCACGCGCTCGCCGGGCTTGAACAGGCCGGTCCAGTTGTCCCGCGGGCCGTGGCCATTGACCAGGAAGGTCATCACGGCGCCGGTGACGTCGGAGACGTCGGCGGGGTCCATGCGCACGCCCGCCCATTGGGTGCGCTCGGCCAGCGTCTGGTCCCGGCCGTCGAGCAGGCCGGCGACCGTCTCCTTCTGATAGTCGAAGACGCCCGCCTGCTGCTTCATGCGCTCGAAGATCAGGTGCGGGTGCATGAAGCTGTAGTCGGAGAACACCACGACGTGCTCGCGGTCGTAGGCTGCCGGGTCGGCGTCCTTCGGATCGATGACGATCGGGCCGTAGTGGCCCTCCGCCTCCTGCAGGCCGGAATGGCTGTGATACCAGTAGGTCCCGGACTGGATGACCGGGAACTCATAGACGAAAGTCTGGCCGGGCTTGATGCCCGGAAAGGTCAGGCCAGGGACCCCGTCCATCTGGAACGGCACCAGCACCCCATGCCAATGGATTGAAGTGTCCTCGTCGAGCTCGTTCCTGACCGAGAGGCGGGCGGTCTGGCCTTCGCGCAGACGGATGAGCGGTCCGGGCACGGTCCCGTTGATGGTCACCGCATGGCCCTCGCGGCCGTCCACGGCGAGGTGGGCGTGGCGGATGGTCAGATCGATGTTCGATCCGCTGAGGCTCGGCGGCGACGGGGCCAAGCCCATGGTGCCGCTGCGCGCCCAGGGGGGGAGCAGGAGCCCGCCCGCGAGGGTCGCGGCGCCGCGCAGCAGTTGGCGTCGGCCGAGGTCGTTCATAGGATCCAATACCCAAGCGATGGACGCCGCGCGGGGACAGGCCCGCGCGCATCCCCTAGAATACGCCCGGGCGACGCCCAGTCCCTCAACAGTCGGTCGAAAGCTCGCGCTCTGCGCTGTGAGGGCGCCGGCCGGCGCCGCGCGTATGACTAGGCGGACCCTCTCGCCGGCAAGTCGGAAGCGGATGATGACCGAAAGGCAGCCTGTCGATCTTCGAAGGCACTTTCCCAGCCTGCCGTTCGTCGTCCTGGCGTCTCTGCTGATCGGCGGCGTCGCCGGCGCGGTGATCTTCACCGGTCTCTACGACATCGGCGCCGATGCGCCGCACACCCGGCCCATCCATTGGGCGATCGAGACTTTGCGCGACCGGTCCATCGCGGTCCGCGCCCGCGGCATCGCCGTGCCCGGCGACCTGAACGACCCGAAGCGCATCTCGACCGGCGCCGGGCTCTATGCGGACATGTGCACCGGCTGCCACCTGGCCCCGGGGATGGAGAAGACCGAGATCAGCCAGGGCCTCTATCCACCGGCCCCGGACCTGAGCCGGCCGCCCGCCCATTCTCCAGCGCAGGAGTTCTGGATGATCAAGCACGGTGTCAAACTGACCGCCATGCCGGTCTGGGGCCGCACCCACAGCGACGAGTTGATGTGGGACATGGTCGCCTTCGTCAGAAAGCTGCCCTCGATGACGCCGGCGCAATACCAGGCCATCGTCAAGAGCGCGCCCGCGGATCATGATGAAATGATGCGGGACATGCCGACGACGGACACGAAGGCCGAGGCTCGACCCCACCCATGACCATGGACGACCGATTGGACCTTCTGCTGCAGCGCCTGGCGGCGTCGGCGACCGACCGTTCGCTTGACGGCTTCGACGCCGAGCTCGACCGGGGCATGGCGCGCTGGCGGGCGCGGGCGCAAGCCGCCTCGGCGCTCGCGCCGGTCCGCGTCGCCTCGATCGCCCTGGCCCTGGCGATGGGGCTCACGGTCGGCGGCCTGACAGCGGCCATGTCGATCGCGGCCCCGCACGCCTCCAGCGGCTTCTCGGCGGCGGCGGACCTGGCGCCATCGACCTTGCTCGACGGCGACCGATGAGCCTCTTCCGCGGCATCGTCCTGACCGTCGTCTTGTCGGCCCTGGCCGGCGCGCTGGGCGTGTGGGGCGGCGCCCACTATGTACTGGCGCGCGCGCAGCACCCGCCTTCGCTGCACGAAATGCTGCATGACCGGCTGCATCTGACGCCCGCGCAGCAGAGCCGCATCGAGGGGCTGGAATGCGATCACGCCGCCCGGCGCGCGGCGCTGGAGGCGGAGATGCGGGCGGCCAATGCCGCTCTGGCCCAGGCCTACCAGCAGAGCCACGCCTATACCCCCAAGGTTCAGGCGGCGATCGACCGCTTCCACGTCGCCATGGACGCGCTGCAGAAGGAGACCCTGCTGCACGTCATCGCCATGCGCCAGGTCCTGACGCCCGAGCAGACGGCGGGGTTCGACGACACCGTGGTCAGGTCGCTCACCGACCAGACCCCGTGAACCTGGATGGCGCCGCTCCCGACGCGGTCCTCGCCAGCCGCGCCGCGGAGGGCGACGAGCGCGCCTTCGCGATCTTGGTCGGACGACACAAGGAGCCGCTCTATCGGCTTCTGCGCCGCTACACCGGCGACGCCGATGAAGCCTATGAGGCGGCGCAGGAAGCCTTCATCGCCGCCTGGGCGGCGCTTGGCCGCTACGATCCGCAGCGGCCGTTCCCGGCCTGGCTGCGCACCATCGCCATCAACAAGGCGCGCGATCGCGGCCGGCGCACGGCCTTCCGGCGGCTGTTGTTCGGCGCCGGCGGCCTGGAGAGCGGCGAGGCTCTGCGGGCGCCTGACCCTGGCGCCGCCCCCGACCAGGCGGTGATGCAGCGCCAGGACCTGGCGCGGCTCGACCAGGCCATCGCCGGCCTGCCCGCCAAACTGAAAGAGGCGCTGCTGCTGACCAGCTTCGATGGATGGACGCAGCAGCAGGCCGGCGAGATTCTCGGCGTCTCGGCCAAGTCGATCGAGACGCGCGTCTATCGCGCCCGCAAGATCCTGGCGCAAAGCCTCGACCCAGAGCTGAAACCCCCGGGTTAGCGGCTCGCGCTGGATTCGAAAGCCGTCCGCTGTGCGCTGGCCGCCGGGTCCGACTCGGCCTATCCGAGGTGGCGAAACGTCGCGCTTGGCCCTCCCCTGTCGGGTTGGGAGCCGAGTGCGGTTGCCTATGCGTCATCACATGGGGCATATGGTGCGGGAACTCGAAACAAGGTTTCCGCGCGGATGGTCCTTGACCAACTGACCCGGCTGCGGCGCTTTCTCGAGGCGCTGTTTCCAGAGCGTCACCTCTACCTCCGGTCCAACGGCGTCGTGCACGGCCTGGTGCTGAGCACGGGCCGCCAGGTCGCGGCCGGCGCCGCGATCTCGGTCGTCGGCCTCTGGCTGATCGTCGCCACCGGGATCATGATGATCGCCGCGGTTTCGCCCAGTTCGGCCGACAGGGCCGCCGCCCGCACCCAGGCCTATTACGAACGCCTCACCTCGGATCGCCAAGCTAAGCTGAACAGCGCCTTGGCGCAGCTGAGCAACTCCAACGGCTCGCTGAGCGACCTTGCCCGTTCGATCGAAAACCGGCACGCGGCGCTGGCCATGCTGCTGACCGACGCGCGCGGCGCGCCGGGCGCCACGCAGGCCCTGGCGCCGGCGGTGCTGGCCACGGTGCAGAACGCCGACCCGCTGTCGGGCGTGCACGCCGTGCAGATGGACCAGGACCGGCTGATCGCCAAAGCCGAGATCTTCGCCAAGTCGCGCGCCGATCGCCTGCGCCTGGCCTTCCGCCTTGCCGGGCTCGACCCGTCGGCCTTCTCGCCGGTGTCCAGCGACAGTCTCGGCGGACCGCTGATCGAGGGTAACGACCCCCGCGCACTGGCCGCCGTGCTCGACGTCGACGAGCCCTTCGCCGAGCGCATCCAGCACGCCGCCAATGACCTGGGCGACCTGCACAGTCTGAACGACGTCGCCCACGCCCTGCCGCTCGCGCAACCCACCCAAGGCACGCGCCAGGCCAGCGGCTTCGGCGTGCGCACCGATCCGATCACCGGTGCGCCCGCCTTTCATCCCGGCCTCGACTTCGCCGGCCCGATCATGACCCCGGTGCACGCCACCGCGCCCGGCGTCGTCGCCTTCACGGGCGAGCGCAACGGTTATGGCAATGTGGTGGAAATCGACCACGGCCATGGCCTGAAGACCCGGTTTGCTCACCTGGCCGCGATCTGGGTCAAGGTCGGCCAGCGTGTCGCCATCGGCGAGAAGCTGGGCGGCATCGGCTCCACCGGCCGTTCAACCGGACCTCACCTGCACTATGAGGTCTGGGTTGACGGTCGCCCGCAAAACCCCGAACGATTTCTGGAGGCTGGTCAATATGTTCAGCAAGCAAGTAACTAACAAACCCACTGTCCCTCATCTCACGGTAGCGGAAATGAACGCCATTCCTGATCCCACACCCCCGAGAAAAGCCACGGGCACGCCCAAGGTGGCGTCCCTGATCGCGTCCGACACCACCATCGACGGCGGCGTCAGCGGCGACACCGAGCTGCATGTCGACGGCGTCGTGCGCGGCGACATCGTCGTGTCGCGCCTCTCCATCGGCGAGACCGGTCATGTGGAAGGCGCCATCCAGGCCGAGATCGTCGAGGCCCGCGGCCGCGTGGTCGGCTCGATCACCGCCAAGCAGGTCCGGCTCTACGCCAGCTGCCACGTGGACGGAGACATCACCCACGAACAGCTGACCATGGAAGCCGGCGCCTTCTTCCAGGGCCGCAGCCTGAAGTTCCAACGCCCGGCCTCGGTCTCAGCCCCCATGGCGGCAGTCTCCGGCCCGACGGCGGCGATCACCGGCGAAGTCATCGAGATGAACGCCTCGGACATCAAGGCGGCGGAATAACTTAGACCGTCATCCCCCGCTGTAGCGAAGCGGAATGCGGGGGACCCATATGTGGAC
>JBEPUW010000065.1:0-20838 GCA_041691315.1 Caulobacteraceae bacterium
CCTGCCGCGCTCGATCATCGAGTTCTGCCTGAAGGACGACAAGCTGCACGACCCGATGGTCGCCGAGGAGCACATCACCGCGTTCAACTGGGCCAGCCCCCAGGAGATCGACGACATCATGGCCATGACGCTCAGGGTCAACGACTTCCTGTGCGGGGTGTTCTCGACCGTCGGCATCACGCTGGTCGACTTCAAGATCGAGTTTGGCCGCCTCTGGGAGAACGACTTCGCTCGCGTTGTGCTGGCCGATGAGATCAGCCCGGATTCCTGCCGGCTGTGGGATTCGACCACCAACGAAAAGCTGGACAAGGATCGCTTTCGCCGCGACCTGGGCAATGTCATCGAAAGCTATACCGAGGTGGCGCGGCGCCTCGGCATCATGAAAGAGATGCCGACGGTGATCCAGGGCGGCCGCCCCTCCAACGACGACGACCATCGCGCCTCCAACGACGACGATAGAGAATGAGAGCGACGGTCCACGTCTTCCTGAAGCCCGGCGTTCTGGACGTCCAGGGCAAGGCCATTGAAGGCGCCCTGCACGGGCTGGGTTTTCCCGGCGCCTCGGACGTGCGGGTCGGCAAGACCATCACCTTCGACCTGGCCGGCGACGATCCGGCCAAGGCGGAGACCGAGGTCAAGTCGATGTGCGAGCGGCTTTTGGCCAATACCGTCATCGAGGGTTACCGGGTGGAGGTCGGGTGAAGGCCGCCGTCATCGTCTTTCCGGGCTCCAACTGCGACCGCGATTGCAAGACCGCGATCGAGCGGACCACCGGAGCCGACGTCGCCATGGTCTGGCACGGCGACAGCGTCCTGCCGGACGGGCTGGACCTGATCGTGTTGCCCGGCGGATTTTCTTACGGCGACTATCTGCGTTGCGGCGCCATGGCCGCTCAGTCGCCGGTGATGCAGGCGATCAAGGTCGAGGCCGAGCGCGGCGCAGGCGTCCTCGGCGTTTGCAACGGCTTCCAGATCCTGTGCGAGGCGGGCCTGTTGCCTGGAGCCCTGCTGCGCAACGCCGGGCTGAAATACGTCTGCACCGCCGTGGAGCTGGACGTGGTCAACAGCCAGACCCGCTTCACCGCCGCCTATGCGGGCCGCCGCGACGTGACGATGACCGTCGGCAATGGCGAGGGCAACTATTTCGCCGATGAGACCACGCTGGACCGGCTGGAAGGCGAGGGCCAGGTGGTGTTCCGCTATCGCAGGAACCCGAACGGATCGGCGCGCGACATCGCCGGCATCGTCAACGCCCGCGGCAACGTGCTGGGCATGATGCCCCACCCCGACCGCGCCTTCGAGACCGAGCTCGGCTCGTCCGACGGCGCGCTGCTGTTCCAGAGCGTCCTGGCGAGCGCGTAGAGACCATGACCGCCGCCGCCCCGACCATGGCCGAGCTCGCCCGCGAGTACGGTCTGAAAGCCGATGAATACGACCTGATCGTCATGCGCCTGAACCGTGAGCCGAATGCGCTGGAGCTGGGCGTGTTCAGCGTCATGTGGTCGGAGCATTGCTCCTACAAATCCAGCCGCAAGCACCTGGCCAAGTTCCCCACCAAGGGGCCGCGGGTCATCCAGGGGCCAGGCGAGAACGCTGGCGTGGTCGATATCGGCGACGGCCAGGCCTGCATCTTCAAGATGGAAAGCCACAACCATCCGAGCTTCATCGAGCCCTATCAAGGCGCGGCGACCGGGGTCGGCGGCATCATGCGCGACGTCTTCACCATGGGCGCGCGACCGATCGCGTTGCTGAACGCGCTGCGCTTCGGCGATCCCAAGCACCCGAAGACCCGGCGGCTGGTGGCCGGCGTGGTCGCCGGCATCGGCGGCTATGGCAATTGCGTCGGCGTGCCGACCGTCGGCGGCGAGACCAACTTCCATTCAGGCTATGACGGCAACATCCTGGTCAACGCCATGTGCGTGGGCCTGGCCGACGCCGACAAGATCTTCTATTCTGCCGCGCCATCGGCCGGGCTGTCGGTGGTCTATTTCGGCTCCAAGACCGGCCGCGACGGCATCCACGGCGCGACCATGGCCTCGGCCGCCTTCGATGACGATTCCGACGAAAAACGTCCCACCGTCCAGGTCGGCGACCCGTTCGCTGAGAAGCTGCTGATCGAGGCGACGCTGGAGCTGATGGCCTCGGGCGCCGTGGCCGCCATCCAGGACATGGGCGCCGCTGGCCTGACCTCGTCCTCGGTCGAGATGGCCGGCAAGGGCGCGGTCGGCGTCGAGCTCGACCTCGACGCGGTGCCGCAGCGTGAAGAGGGCATGACGGCTTACGAGATGATGCTGTCGGAAAGCCAGGAGCGGATGCTGGCGGTGCTGAAGCCCGGCCGCGAGGCCGACGGCCAGCGCATCTTCGAGAAGTGGGGCCTGGACGCCGCCGTCATCGGTCAGACTACCGACACCGGCCGCATCGTGCTGCGCCACAAGGGCGAGGTCGTCTGCGACCTGCCGCTGGCGCCGCTGACCGAGGACGCGCCGCTCTACGAACGGCCCTGGACGCAAGCTCCGCTGGCGCCGAAGCTGACTCCGGCCGAGGTTCCACCGCCCGCCGACTACGGCCAAGCGGTGCTGAAGCTGATGAGCTGCCCCGATATGGCTTCCAAGCGCTGGCTGTGGGAGCAGTATGACCGCCACGTCATGGCCGACACCTTGGCCGAGAGCGGGACGGCCAGCGATGCAGGCATCGTGCGCGTGCACGGCTCGAAGAAGGCGCTGGCGCTGACCTCCGACTGCACCCCGCGCTATGTGCAGGCCGACCCGTACGAAGGCGGCAAGCAGGCGGTGGCCGAGGCCTGGCGCAACCTGACCGCCGTGGGCGCCGACCCGATCGCCGTCACCGACAACCTGAATTTCGGCAATCCGGAACGGCCGGAGATCATGGGCCAGGTCGTCCGCGCCATCGACGGCATGGCCGAGGCCTGCCGAGCTCTGGACTTTCCGGTGGTGAGCGGAAACGTCAGCCTTTACAACGAGACCAACGGCGACGGCATCCCGCCGACCCCGACGGTCGGCGCGGTCGGCCTGATCCCCGACTATGCGCAGCGCGCCAGCTTCAAGGGCCTCAAAGCCGGCGACGCCCTGGTGCTGATCGGCGAGACCCACGGCGAGATGGGCTCAAGCCTCTACCTGCGCGAAATCCTCGACCGCGAAGAGGGCGCCCCGCCGCCGGTCGACCTGGTGCTGGAGCGCCGCGCCGGGGATTTCGTGCGGGGCCTGATCCGCAGCGGTCAGGCCAAGGTGGTTCACGACCTGTCGGACGGCGGCCTGGTCGCCGCCGCGGCCGAGATGGCGCTGGCGGCGGACGTCGGCGTGGTTCTGAACGCCACCAGCCACGAACACGCCCACTTCTATCTGTTCGGCGAGGACCAGGGCCGCTACCTGATCGCAACCGGCGATGCCGAAGCCCTGATCGCCAAGGCCCATGCGGCCCACGTCCACGCCTCGGTCGCTGGGACGGCCGGCGGCGACACGCTAGCCTCCGCCCAGGGCCTGTTCAGCGTCCCCCTGGCCGCCCTGCGCGAAGCCCACGAGGGCTGGATGCCGGCCTATATGGGCTAAGGCTGCGATTGCAAACTTTGCAGCTATCGTTCGGCGGCGTCCTTCAACATCGCCTGCCTCAAGATACGGTTGAGTTTGGTTTGATATCCTGCGCCGGCCGCGCGCAACCACGCCAACACATCTGCATCCAACCGCACGGTAAGCTGCTTTTTCAAAGGCTTGTAGAAAGGGTTGCGAACCGCATTCTCCCAAAACGTGTCAGGGAGGACCGGGATGTCAGAGACATCGATTTCGGAATCTGGCTTTGCGGCGAGCGCCTTCAACTCCGCCCGTTGAGCCGCCGTGATTTTGGGCGGACGCGAGCCGTCCACTCTAACGATCGCCGTGTCTTTGCTGCTCATAACGTCTCCTTTCAGCGGCAGTCGCTCGTCGCGCCGAGATGATGCGAATGGTCTCGTCCCCGTCTTCATGGTCGATATGAGTGTGGGCTATGAGCAGCACCGCGATGCCGTCGGCCAAGCCAATGGCCTGCCATCTGTATTCTCCGCCGTCGATCCGATCCTGCTCAAAGAGCGCCAGCGGATCGCCGAATACGAGTCTCGCCGTCTCGAACTTCACGCCGTGCTTTCGCTCATTAATTCGAGCCTTCACCGCGTCCCACTCAAACCAGAGTGTCATTGCTGATTGTAGCTACAATCTAGTAGTTGCGCAACCATGGCGGCTCGATTTCACCTGTCCCCGTCCCTGATCCAGCGGGCGGTGTCGCGGCCGCCGTTGTCGTTGCCGGCCCAGGCCTCGCTCTGTGCGACCGCGACGCGGACCGGACCCTGGGCGCTGGCGGTGCAGTCCTGCTTGTCCTTGTCTATGACCAGGCCGGCGATCGGCTGATCGGAGACCACCGCGCTCTTCTCGCCGGTCGGATCCGGCTTCGGCGGCGGGCCGCACAGGGCCGGCCAGAGCTTGTATTCGATAATCCGACCCTGAGCGTCGGTCTTCAGCGTCCTGACGCCGGCATAGACGTAACCTTTGGGGCCGTCGCTTTCGTCGCCCACCTCGACCTGCAGCACCGCCGGATTCCCGCCCGTCAGCAGGGTCTTGTAGCTCTGCCAGGTGGAGGCCGGCGCCTTGGCGTCGCGGCCGGCCAGGATCTGGCCCGGATGCACCACCCAGGCATCGGCGCAGTCGGGCCATTCGCCGATCGGCTTTGCGGTGTCGACCACGCAGCCCTTGGTCTCGTCCATCCAGACGCCGGAACGGAATTGCGCCTGGCCTTGGGCATCGGCGCTGGAATAAAGCGGCGTCTGGGACGTCACCATGTTGCAGCTGGCCAGCAAGACACCCAGGCAAATCGACGCCGTGATACGCATCAACCCCTCCCCGAACCGCCCTTGGCCGAGCATGGCGCCGAAAGCGTCACACAGCGAGGCCCGATGTCGCCAAATCTTAAGCATTGTTAGTCGTAAAATGGGGTCCGCCCATCCGTTCGATTGGTCGCCGATTCGCCATGCCCATGTCCGCCGACGCTTTGGAATCCGAACTGCGCGCGGCTTTTCCCGATGCGGAGATCGTCATCGACGACCTGGCCGGCGATGGCGACCATTATCGCGCCCGTATCGTCTCGACCGCGTTCACCGGCCTGACGCGGGTCAGACAGCACCAGCTGGTCTATCAGGCGCTGAAGGGAAAGGTCGGCGGCGTGCTGCACGCCCTGGCGCTGGAAACCTCGCCGCCAACGGAAGCGAAGGGCTGATCGTGCGCTACCGGCCGCTTGGCAACACCGGCATGTCGATCTCGGCGATGTCGCTTGTCCTGACGGACACCAATGGCATGCGCGAGGCCGACTGGGTGTCGCTGATCTATGCGGCGCTGGAGAGCGGCATCAACGCCTTCGAGATCACCGGCGCCCAGCCCACCCTGATCGACGGCGTCGGCCAGGCGCTGCAGGCGATCGACCGGCGGCTGGTGTTCGTAGCCTGGCGGCTGGGCTGGTCGATCTCGACCTCCGGCCAGCCGGTGCGCGACTTCTCGCCCGAGGGCCTGGCCAATGTCGTGGAAAGTGTCGTGGCGCGCACCGGCCTGACCTATCTCGACGCCACCATCCTCGACGACCCGCAGTCCGAGGAGCTTTCGCCGCCGGCCCTGGATATGCTGCGGCGCCTGAAGGACATGGGCCGCATCCATCTGCTCGGCGTCACCGGGCGCGACGACGCCATCGACGCCTACATCTCCAGCGGCGCCTTCGACCTGGTGGCCACGCCGTTCAGCCTGATGTCGGGCTGGAAGGAGCGGCTGCGCGTCAAGGCCGCCACCGATCGCGACATGGTGGTGCTGGGCTACGACTACTATCCGGACTCGGTGCGCGAGCCTTCGCAGACGGCGAACGGCGGCGCCTGGGGCCGCACGACCGCCAGGCCGCTGGCCGGCATGGGCACCTACGCCTTCCTGGACAGGACGCCGCACTGGTCGGGCGAGGAGATCTGCCTGGCCTACGCCATGACCGAGCCGTCGCTGTGCACCGTGCAGGTGCACGCCGACAAGATCGACCGCGTCGAACTGATGGCCGCGGTCTGCGAGCGCGAACTGCCCTCCGGCGTTCCGGCCCAGATCGAGATGGCGCGGTTCGCGCCGCAGCCGCAGGCCGAGGAGCCTTTGCAAAAGGCCCGCCGCGCTTGACCCGGGCCCGCAAGCTTCCTAGCTGATAGGCGCTAACAGATTCACCTGGGCGGAGCCCGAACCGTGACCGACGTCGCTGCCGATACCGAAACCCGCATCCACGACTTCATCGCTCGCACCATCGCCGACAATCCGGTGACCGTGTTCATGAAGGGCGTGCCCGATCAGCCGCAATGCGGCTTTTCGGCCATCGTGGTGCAGATCATGGATCACCTGGGTGTCGACTTCGTCGGGGTGGACGTGCTGCAGAGCGACGAACTGCGCCAGGGCATCAAGGCCTTCTCCGACTGGCCGACCATCCCGCAGCTCTACGTCAAAGGCGAATTCGTCGGCGGCTGCGACATCATCCGCCAGATGTTCGAAGCCGGCGAACTGAAGACCTTCCTGACCGAACAAGGCGTCCTCGCCGCGGCCTAGGTTTTAATTGGGGACACGTACGACCTCCATTCCCCGGCGTGATTCCGCACTGGTCCGAGGGGGTCGTACGTGTCCCCAATTAAAACCAATCTAGAACAACCCCAGCGATTTCAAACTCGCCACGCCCTCGCGACCGACGACCAGGTGGTCGTGGACGGCGACGCGCAACGGGCGGCCGGCTTCGACCACGTGGCGGGTCATCTCGACATCAGCGGCGCTCGGCGTCGGGTCGCCGGACGGATGGTTGTGCACCGGGATGATCGACGAGGACGACAGCTCCAGCGCCCGGCGCACCACCTCGCGCGGATAGACCGGCGCGTGGTCGACGGTGCCGCGGTTCATCACCTCGTCGGCGATCAGTTGGTTCTTGCGGTCGAGGAAGAGGACGCGAAACTGTTCGCGTGGTTCGTTGGCCAGGGCGACGCGGACGTAGGACAGCAGGGCGCTCCAGGACGAGATCACCGTGCGCTTGGTGATCGGCTCGCGGCCGACGCGCAGGTTCACCTCGTGCAGCATCATCAGGTCCAGCGCCGTGGTCTCGCCGACGCCGGCCACCCCGCGCAGATCGAACTCCGAGGCCGCCAGCACGCCCGAAAGGCTGCCGAACCGCGTCAGCAGCGCCTTGGCCAGCGGTTTGACGTCGCGCATGGGGATGGAGCGGAAGAGATAGATCTCCATCAGCTCATAATCGGGCAGGGCGGCCAGCCCGCCCTTGCGCGCCCGCATCCGCAACCGGTCGCGGTGGCCGAGATGATGCGGCTTCGGCGCCTCGTCCGGGATCGCCTCGAACGGGTCAAGCAGCAACTGGGCTAGATCGTCAGTGATGGGTTGCCCGCGACAGATGTCAGTGACGCCGTTCGCGTGGGTTTTTCGGGCGGAGCGGGGCTGGTCGGAGATCACGGCCGGGGACCATCGCTGAAACGGCGCGCCTTGGGGGCGACTCTATCCGTTCATTATTTGTTCCATCCGGGCGGCTGAGTCAACGGCGGCAATCCGTCGGTGGAGACGAGGTCTTAGGTGACGGGCCGGAACAGACCGGCGGGCGAGGCGGTGAACACTTCCGCGCCGGTTTCGGTGACGCCGATCGAGTGTTCGCACTGGGCCGACAGCGACTTGTCGCGGGTCACCGCCGTCCAGCCGTCGGAGAGCAGCTTCACCTGGTACTTGCCCAGGTTGACCATCGGCTCGATGGTGAAGACCATGCCGGCCTCCAGCTTTGCGCCTTCGCCGCGGCGGCCGAAATGCAGCACGTTCGGCGCATCGTGGAACACCTTGCCGACGCCGTGGCCGCAGAAGTCGCGCACCACCGAACAGCGCTGGCTCTCGACATGGGCCTGGATGGCATGGCCGATGTCGCCGAAATGCGCGCCCGGCTTGACCATGGCCAGACCGCGCTCGAAGGCGTCATAGGTCACGTCGACCAGCCGCCTGGCGCGAGCCGGAACGTCGCCGACCAGATACATGCGGCTGGTGTCGCCATGCCAGCCGTCGACGATGCAGGTCACGTCGATATTGGCGATCTCGCCGTCGCGCAGCGTCCGTGGCCCCGGAATCCCGTGACAGACCACGTGGTTGGGCGAGATGCAGACCGTCTTGGAATAGCCGCGGTAGAACAGGCAGGCGGGCAGGGCGCCGTGATCCAGCGTGAACTCGCGCGCCAGCTTGTCGAGGTCGTCTGTGACCACGCCAGGCTGGACGTACGGCGTCAGCATGTCGAGGCATTCGGCGGCGACGCGCCCGGCGCGGCGCATGCCCTCGAAATCCTCAGGCGTGTGGATCTTGATCGTCGATGAACGCCGGGTGGCGGCGGGGGCGGTTACGACTTCGGTATCGGTCATGGTCTCGGTGTCCAGGCTGTCCCAACCTATGTCGCAACCCTACCACAAAACTTCAACGGGCGGGGCGATGGCTGCCCCTCCCGTCATGGCCAACACCCAACGGTGAATTATAGGCTGACGATCATCGGAAGCCGGCCGGCCACGCTGATCCGCTCCGGCCCGATCTCACAGCCGTACACCAGCACCTCGACCCCACCGGCAATCGCCTTCGCGAACGCCCGGCTGAAGGCTGGATCCAGGTCCGACGCCAGCCCAAACCGGCTGCAGTCGGCCCGTTGCACCAGAAACAGCACAACGGCGCGGTCGCCCCTGGCCACCACCGCCTCGAGCTCGGCGATGTGCCGCGCCCCGCGCGTCGAGACGCAATCCGGCCATTCGGCCAGCCCCGCGCTGCGGCTCAAGGTGACGCTCTTTACTTCGACCCAACAGGCCGGCCGGTCGGGCGCTTCCAGCAGGAAGTCCACGCGGCTGTTGTCGCCATACTTCACCTCGCGGCGCACGGTGGCATAGCCGGCCAGTTCGGGGATGGCGTCGGCGGCCAGGGCCTCGGCGACCAGGCGGTTGGGCAGCATCGTGTTGACGCCGATCAGCGCGCCGCGGGCCTCGATCAGCTCCAGGGTGTGGGCCAGCTTGCGCTTGGGATCGTCCGAGCGCGACACCCACACCACCGACCCCGGCGCGTTCATCCCCAGCATGGACCCGGGATTGGGGCAGCGGGCGGTCAGCGCGCGGCCGTCGTCCAGCGCCACGTCGGCGAAGAAGCGCTTGTAGCGGCTGACCAACACCCCGCGCAGCATCGGTTGCGGCAAAAGCATGGGCGCCCTATTGCCGGTGAAGGCTCCAGGCGTCCAGAGGCGGTAAATCATGGCGACCAGTGATCGCGTCACCGCCGCCGTGCTGATCATCGGCGACGAGATCCTCTCAGGCCGCACGCAGGACACCAATCTGAACTTCATCGCCAAGTATCTGGGCACCTACGGCGTCGACCTGGCCGAGGCCCGCGTCGTGCCCGACATCGAGGACGAGATCGTCACCGCCCTCAACCACCTGCGCGGGCGCTACGACTATGTGATCACCACCGGCGGCATCGGTCCGACCCACGACGACATCACCGCCGACAGCGTCGCCAAGGCCTTTGGCGTCAGCCTCTACGAACACCCCGAGATCATCGCCATGATGACCGCGCGCTGGGCCGGCGAGCTGAACGCCGCGCGCCGGCGCATGGCCCGAATCCCTGCGGGCGGCAGCCTGGTGAAGAACGCCGTGCAAGGCCCGCCGGGTTTTCAGATCGGCAACGTCTTCGTGCTGGCCGGGGTGCCACAGATCATGCGCGGCATGATGGACGACGTCGGCCCGCGCCTGCGCACCGGCAAGGTGGTGATCGCCCGCACCGTGCGCGTCACCGGCTCCGGCGAGGGCGTCATCGCCGCCCCGCTCGAAGCCATCGCCAAGGCGCATCCCGACCTGTCGCTGGGCTCCTATCCGTTTTACGGCGAGACCGGCTACGGCTCGAACCTGGTCATCCGCGGCCGCGACGCCGATGAGGTGGACGCCACCGTCGCGGCGCTGATCGCGGCGCTGACCGCGGTGGGCGTCGAAAACATCCTGCCCGATCCGCCGGAAAAGGCGGCCTGATGCTCAACCTGCATCCGCCCGGCGCCAAGCCCGCCGCCGAGACCGCCTGGATCGACCTGCTCATTCCCACCGACGACGAGATCCGCGCGGTCGAGGCCTTCACCGGCCACACCCTGCCGACGCTCGACGATCTAAGCGCCATCGAGCGCTCCAGCCAGTTGATCGTCGAGGGCGACAAGCTGCAGCTGTCCTGCCCGGTTGTGGTCGACGCCGACACCGACCAACCGTCGCTCTCTCACGTCGGCATCATCCTGACGCCCAAGCTGCTGGTCACCGTCCGCTACGGCGCGTTGAAGTCGTTCAACGCCACCGCCGCGCGCGCGTGCCCGCCCGGCCACAAGAACGACGCCATCGAGATCTTCACCGCCCTGCTCGAGGCGTTTGTCGACCGCCAGGCCGACATCCTGGAGAATGCGCGCGAGCAACTGGACGAGATATCGCACGGCGTCTTCCGCGCCTCGCCGCAACAGCTGCGCAAGGTATCGCGCTCCAACACCAAGCTGCGCGCCCTGCTGGGCCGGCTGGGCCGCATTGGCGAGCGCATCTCGATCATCCGCGACGGCATGCTGGGCGTGGGGCGCATCGCCGGCTTTGCGCAGGAAACCGCCAAGGCCTGGATCGGCCCGGAATACCTGACCCGGCTGAAGGCGGTCGGCCTCGACATCGACTCGCTCAACCTGTTCGAAGAGCATCTGTCCAACAAGGTCCAGTTCCTGCTCGACGCCATCGTTGGCTTCATCGGCATCGAGCAGAACGACATCTTCAAGGTGCTGACGGTGTTCTCGGTCGTCGGCATCTTCCCGACCCTGGTCGCCGGCTGGTACGGCATGAACTTCCACAACATGCCGGAATACAACTGGGCCTACGGCTACCAATGGGGGATTGGGATGATCGTGGCCTCGACCCTCATCCCGCTCGCCTGGTTCAAATGGCGCGGCTGGCTCTAGGGCGCTGTTCGCTCCGACTGCATCGGAGCGGCGCCCTAGGTCTTTTCGTGGTCGCGCTTTCCGCCCGCGAACCGGTTCCCACTTCGCGGGAAGCGCTCAGCCTTTGGCGTTGGCCGCCGGGCGCCGCTAAGGTGACCGCGTTGCGGGCGTGGCGGAACAGGTAGACGCAACGGACTTAAAATCCGTTGGGGGCAACCCCGTGCCGGTTCGACCCCGGCCGCCCGCACCAGACGCCAAGGGTTGAGGCTGCTCCGCCGCTCCGACTTGAGTTGTCGCGCCATCGCTCGATCGCGTCCACGTGGAACTCTGGAGTTGCGGCAGTCGGACCATCGGGCCGGTGCCGGCGACCATGCTTTTCAGGGTGCGATGCTCTGGCCATTGAAGATGTGCGTCTCCTCGCCCGTCCGCTTCGGCAGGGTCATCGCCGGGCGCAAGCGGACGTGCAGGACGCCTTTGTCCAGGTTGCCGGCCGCGTACTGGCAGTTCCCAAAGGCTGGGGAGACGGCGCCTTGCTGGCCGGTGAGGGTGACGATCTGGTAGCGATAGCAGGTGGCGTTTTCGCCGAGGTCGGCGAGGACATAGGTTCTTGCGGGCGTGGCGAAGATGCCGTCGATGCCGACGGCGCCGCTGGGGTTCTGGATCAGCGGCTGGCCGTTCAGCAGCAGCGCGCCCTGATGGGTGGCGTCGTCGGTCTGGATGGTCAGGGTATCGCCGCCGACGATCTCGGTAAGCACGGGGCGGCCCGCAGCGCTTCCGGCGGCGAGGAGGCCGATCAGGCCAAGGGCGGCGGCATATCTTGCGGGCATGGTCTCGAACCTCGGGCGCCGACGGGCTGTTGGTCAGTAAACGCGCCATCGGCGTTCTGGTTTTGCCGGCCGACGCGCCCAGGCCTCAGGGACGCCGCGCCGTCACGATCCAGGTCGCGGAGCCCAGGCGGACGCCGTCGGTGGTGGCGTGGGCCGACAGCGCTTCGCGGATGGCGTCCACCACTATCACCGCCTTGTCCGGCTGTTCGCGCAGGCGGGCGCCGAGCGGGCCGACCTTGAGCGCGGTCTCGATGGCCTCGTCGAGGTTGGGGGCGCCGATCGCCTTGTCCTGGGCGGTCATGGCGATGTCGGCAAAGCCGGCGGCCGACAGGATGGTCCGCAGCCGGTCGGGATCGGCGAAGGCGAAGGGGCCGGGGGCCAGGGGGTCTGTCGGTGGCGCGGGCTCGGGGAAGAACGGCTGGGCGGCGGCCAGCGGGACGGTCATCCAGGGGTTTTCCGCGAACGGCCGCCAGCAGACGAAGGCCAGCCGGCCGCCGTGCCGCAAGCCTTTGAGGATGTTGGCGAAGGCCGCGGTCGGGTCTGCGAAGAACATCACGCCGAAGCGCGAGAAGGCGGCGTCGAAGGTCTGCGGCGCGAAGGGATGGGTCTGGGCGTCCGCCTCGATCACGCTGGCCTGGGCGAGGCCCTGCGCGGCGAGGCTGTGGCGCGCCGCCGCCAGCATCGGCCGCGAGATGTCGACGCCCAGCACCGATCCGGCCGAGCCGACCCGCCTGGCCAGCGCCGCGGTGGTCTGACCGCAGCCGCAGCCGATGTCGACCACCCGATCGCCGGCTTTGAGCCCAAGCGCTTCGATGGCGGCCTCGCCGAGGGGCTGGATCTGGCCGTCCAGCTTGTCCTGCATGGTGGTCCAGGTCTCGCCCGCGGCGGCGTTCCAATAGGCGACCTGGTCGCTGTTGGCGGTATTCTCGGGCATAGCGGCGTCCTTTCGGGTCGACTTCCAGCTTGGTCCGCAATGCCGGCGACCTCAAGCCGGCCGACGCCGCGCCGCCGGCGCCGCAACGTCAATCTTACCGCGTCCTTAACCATCCAATTCTACGATCCGGTCTGTAACCCTGGGGAGGGAGCATGGCTGGGACGGTGGGGGCCGCTCGGGCGGTCGCGGACGACTCGCGCAGCGTCAAGCTGTTCGCGGCCTCGATGCGCAATCTGCTGCCGCGCATGGTGGCCAGCCTGTGCACGGCGCTGGTGGGGCTGATCGTCCTTGGGCCGGCGTGGGCCGGCGCGTGGTTTGTCTCGTCCTGGTCGATCGTGGCGGCCGGCACGGGCGTGATGAAGCTGGTCCAGGCCGATCCTAAGGCAGCGCGGGCGGGGTTCCTGAACGGTTGCCTGATGGCGCTGAACGTGATCAGCGGCTCGGTCTATGCGGCGATGTCGGTGGCGCTGTGGATGAGCGGCAATGAGCTGGCGCGCACCTTCGGCCTGATCGCGCTGTTCATCTCGGCCGCCTATGTGCTGCTGCAATACTACGCCAATCTGCGCACCTTCCTGATGCTGATGACGCCCTATGCCGCCGCGTTGGCCTGGATCGGCTGGCAGATCGCGCCGGCGCGGCAACTGGCGCCGGAGACCCTGTTGATCAAGCTGGCCGCCATCGTGGCGCTGGTGAACTTCTTCCACCTGTCGCGGCTGATGCTGGACCGATCGCGCACGGCGCTGCGCCAGGCGCGCGGCCAGGCCCGCGCCGGCGCACAGGCGGCGGAGGGCGCCAATGAGGCCAAGAGCGCCTTCCTGGCCACCATGAGCCACGAGATCCGCACGCCCTTGAACGGCGTGCTCGGCATGGCCCAGGCCATGGCGGCCGAGACCCTGTCGCCGGTACAGCGCGAGCGGCTGGACATCATCGACCAGTCCGGCAAGGCGCTGCTGGCCATCCTCAACGATATCCTCGACCTGTCGAAGATCGAGGCCGGCAAGCTGGAGCTGGAGGAGATCGAGTTCGATCTCGGCGACGTGGCGCGCGGGGCGCATTCGGCCTTCACCGCGCTGGCCAACAAGAAGGGGCTGTCGTTCGCGCTGGATATCGACCAGGCGCGCGGGGTCTATCGCGGCGATCCGACGCGGCTGCGTCAGATCCTCTACAACCTGATCTCCAATGCGCTGAAGTTCACCGAGCATGGCGAAATACGCGTCATCGCCTTGCGCATGGACGACAACCTGCGCTTCACCGTCGCCGACACCGGCATGGGCATTCCGCCCGAGGCCCTGGCCAAGCTGTTCGTCAAGTTCGCCCAGGTCGACGCCTCGACCACGCGGCGCTTCGGCGGCACGGGTCTGGGCTTGGCCATCTGTCAGCAGCTGTCGCGGCTTATGGGCGGGGTGATCGAGGTGGACAGCGAACTGGGCCGCGGCTCGACCTTCACCGTCATCCTGCCGATGCCGCGGGTGGGGGAGGAGAAGCCGGCGACGCCGTTGCCTTCGCCGGATGTGCCGCACAGGGATTCCTCGCCGGGCTTGCGGGTGCTGGCCGCCGAGGACAACACCGTCAACCAGCTGGTGCTGAAGACCCTGCTGCACCAGATCGGCGTCGAGCCGGTGGTGGTCGCCGACGGCGCCGCGGCGCTGGAGGCCTGGGAGGCCGGCCACTGGGACGCCATCCTGATGGACGTACAGATGCCGGTGATGGACGGGCCGACGGCCACGCGGGCGATCCGCGAGCGCGAGCGGCAGACCGGCCGCCCGCGCACGCCGATCATCGCGCTCACCGCCAACGCCATGTCGCATCACGTCGCCGACTACCTGGCCGCCGGCATGGACGACCATGTCGCCAAACCTATCGAAGCCGGCCGGCTGTTCCAGGCGCTGCAATCGGCGATCGAGGCGCCGGATGCGGCCGAAGAGCAGGTTATGGCGGGATAAAAGGTCGCGCCCACGTCGCCGGTCAGCGGCGGATTCTCCCGGACGGGACGTTCAACCCCTTGTCCGGCTTGATCGGAGCCACCGTCTTCACGCGCCGGGGAGAGGCAGCGCGCCCTAACAAGCTTCACCATTCGCCTTTATTCCGCCCGAAGGTCGCCACCATCGGGCCGCCGTAGCGGGCGCACATGAGTCGTTCGTGAGTCCGGAGGGCGAAGGCGTGAAAGATCAGATCGACTGCCGCAGCACATCTGGCGAGTACCTGCGTTTCGCCCTGTTCAAGGAGGATCGGCCGCTCTCGCCCATGGCGGGTAATTTCGTCTATGTGTCCGGTGAGGACGAGGCCATGGAAGTGGTCTATGTCGGCGAGACCGACAATCTCTCCAAGCACGCCCAGGACCGCTGGTCCGAGGCCGAACGCGCCTTCGGCGCCAGTGGCCTCTATACGCGGCTGAACATCACCGCCGCGGTGCGCCGGCGCGAACACGCCGAACTGCTGCATGCCTACACGCCGTCGATGAACTCCGACGAGCTGCGCCAGGCGGGCTAGGGCCGCCTGTTTTTGTAGATCGCAACAGCCGCTCGCGCCCAAAGCCGCGGCCGACCCCCCTTATCTTTCCGTCATGGCCCGGCTTGTCCGGGCCACCCATGATCGCGGGCGGAGGTGAGTTCGCGCGGCGCCAGCCGCCACGCATCATAGCCGTCTCACGTGTTCACGGGTTGCCCGGACAAGCCGCGCAATGACGGTGGAGGGGTGGATGGCCGCAGCCCAGCCCACGCTAGCCCGCGTTCGCTTCATTTTTTCCCCGTCATGGCCCGACTTGTTCGGGCCACCCATGAACACGGGCGAACGTGAGTTCGCGCGGCATCCATGGCCGCGCGTTACCGGCTTCTCTGGTGTGCATGGGTTGCCCGGACAAGCCGGGCAATGACGATGAAAATTATCCCGGGCTCTGGAAGGTCTTCCCCGCTGCGACCAGCTTTTCCAGCAGGGGCGCGGGCTTGAAGGCGTCGCCCATGGTGGCCTGGAACTCGCGCATCTTGCTTAAGACCTTGTCCAGCCCGACCTTGTCGCCGTACCACATCGGGCCGCCTTCATAGACCGGCCAGCCGTAGCCGTTCTCCCAGACCACATCGATGTCGGAGGCGCGGATCGCCTTGCCTTCCTCGAGGATCTTGGCGCCCTCGTTGATCATCGGATAGAGGCAGCGCTCGCGGATCTCATCGTCGGAGACCTGGCGCGGATTGGCGCCCGACTTGACGATGAAGTCGTGCAGGATCTTCTCGGTGACCGGCGAGGGCTTGGCGTTGCGGTCCTCGTCATAGTCGTACCAGCCGGCGCCGGTCTTCTGGCCGCGGCGATCCATTTCGCAGAGCACGTCGCGGATGGTCTCGCCGTTCGACTTCTCTTTCACCCAGCCGATATCCAGCCCGGCCAGGTCGCTCATCGCGAAGGGTCCCATGGGGAAGCCGAAGTCGTACAGCACCCGGTCGACGTCCCAGGGCATGGCGCCTTCCATGATCAGCTTGTTGGCCTCGCGCTGGCGCGCGCCCAGGATGCGGTTGCCGACGAAGCCGGGGCAGACCCCGACCAGGACGGCGATCTTGCCGATCTTGCGGGCCAGCTTCATGCAGGTGTTGATCACCTCTTTCGAGGTGTGGTCGGCGCGCACGATCTCGAGCAGCTTCATCACATTGGCCGGCGAGAAGAAGTGCAGGCCGATCACCGCCTCCGGGCGCTTGGTCACCGAGGCGATCTCGTCGATGTTCAAGCCAGACGTGTTTGTGGCCAGGATCGCGCCGGGTTTGCAGATGGCGTCCAGCTTGGCGAAGATGTCCTTCTTGATGTCCATGCGTTCGAACACCGCCTCGATGATGAGGTCGCAGTCGGCGAGCGCGCTCATGTCGAGCGAGCCGCTGAGGCGGCTCATACGCGCCTCGGTTTCCTCGGGCTTGGCGGTGCGCGAGCGCTCGTAGTTGCTGCGGACCACCTTAAGGCCGCGGTCAAGGGCATCCTGCTTCACCTCGACGATGGTCACCGGAATGCCGGCGTTCAGGAAGTTCATGGCGATGCCGCCGCCCATGGTGCCGGCGCCGATGATGCCGACCTTGTTCACCGGGATCACGGCGGTGTCGTCGGGCACGTCCGGCACCTTGTTGGCCTGGCGCTCGGCGAAGAAGGCGTAGCGTTGGGCGGCCGACTGCGAGCCGCTCATCAGTTCGCCGAACAGCTTGCGCTCGGTCTTCATGCCCACGTCGAAGGGTTCGTTCACCGCCGCCTCGATGCAGCGGATATTGTATTCGGGCGCCAGGAAGCCGCGGAACTTGCGCGCATTGGCCTTGCGGAAATTGGCGAAGATTTCGGGGTGGCCGCGCGCGGCTTCGACCTTGTCGTCCTGTTCCCGCACCTTCTTCAGCGGCCGGTGTTCGGCCACGATCTTCTTGGCGAAGGCGATCGCGCCCTCGCGCAGCTTGCCTTCCTCGACCAGCTCGTCGACCAGGCCCATCTCCAGGCACTGCTTGGCCGGGACGTGCTGGCCGGAGGTCATCATCTCCAGGGCCTTCTCGACGCCGACAACGCGCGGCAGCCGCTGGGTGCCGCCGGCGCCGGGCAAGAGGCCCAGGTTCACCTCCGGCAGGCCGCAGCGGGCCGAGGGGACCGCGACGCGATAATGGCAGGTCAGCGCGACCTCCAGCCCGCCGCCCAGCGCCGTGCCGTGAATGGCGGCGACGACCGGCTTCGGCGAGTTCTCGATCGCCGCCTGCACGTCGTACAGGCTGGCCCCCTTCTGTGCGCCGCCGAACTCGGTGATGTCGGCGCCGGCGATGAAGGTGCGGCCTTCGCAGATGAGCACCACCGCCTTAACGGCGTCGTCGGCGGCCGCTGCGGCCATGCCGCCGGCCAGGCCGTCGCGAACCGCGGCCGAAAGCGCGTTCACCGGTGGGGAGTTCAGCGTGATGACGCCGACATCGCCCTCGACGGCAAAGTCGGTCACGGCGTTGATCGCGGTCATGGCGTTTCCTCTATTATGCTTGTGCAGCAAGGATCGCGGCGTTCGGCGACCCCGATTTCAAACGGTTGTTATAGGCCCTGCGGAGGTGGTCGGCGTCAATGGGGAAGGGCGGCGAGGACGGTCACGCCGGTGCTATCACTACCCCGTTTTCCATGGCGATTTCCGCAAGCCGCTGGTCGAACGTAGCCAGCGGAACACCAATCCTCCGCGCCATGGCGAGGTGAAGCGCGTCTGGCGTGCGCAGCGCCGAATCGAGCCGTCTGAGAATTGCCGAAGCGGTTGCGACATCACTCTGCTCAACCCAGCACTCCGTGGCCCTGCCCGCGCGCCAAGTATCGAACATCGAAAATATGGATGCTGCTTGCGCCGAATACAGGGCGTTGGTCCGAACGAGCTGGCTGATGGCGGAGGCGAACTCAGCCGCGGCAAAATCACTGACGATGGGCGTGGGCGCCTCGGTCTCCATAAAGGCGCGCGCACGCTCGGCTGAGCTATCGATCACGAAAAGGGGGACAAGCAGGCTGGTGTCGAGATAGGCCTCAGAAGCCATCGTCACGCATCTGGCGGATCAGATCGGCCGAATTCCAGTCCGTCTTCAATGGCATGACGCGATTGTTCATCAGGTCTTCGAGCTCAGCCTTGCTCATCGGCTTGGCGATCTTCGCCACCGGCTTGATCTCAACGACCGGCCGGCCGTGACGCGTGATGACCACGGCCTCGCCGTCCATGGCTCGGTCGATCAAATTGGACAGGTGGGCCTTGGCGTCCGCGACGCTGTGGGAGGACATCCGCGAAATATAGTCATCTTATGACCATAAGTCGAGCCTCCCGTGCGGCCGCATGAGGTTCAAGGCCCCGCACAACTGGACGAATGGCCCGCCGGCCCTTATCCGCTGGGCTGGATTACGTCAGGAGAGCCTATGACCGCCCGCGCCAATCTCACCGTCGATCCCCTTCTGGCTGAATTCGTCGAAACCGAACTGCTGCCGGGCCTCGAGGTTTCCGCCGAGCGCTTCTGGCGGGGCCTGGCCGAGCTGGTCGCCGAACTTGGCCCGCGCAACCGCGGCTTGATGGAGCGGCGCGATGCGCTGCAGGCCAAGATCGACGAGCGCTATCGCACCCATCGCGACACAGCCCTCGACGTGGCCGCGGAACAGGTCTTCCTGCGGTCGATCGGCTATCTGACGGCCGAGCCCGCGCCCTTCGCCGTGACCACCGAAAATGTCGACCCGGAGTTCAGCCAGACGCCCGGGCCGCAGCTGGTGGTTCCGATCACCAACGCCCGCTATGCGCTGAACGCCGCCAACGCCCGCTGGGGCAGCCTTTATGACGCCCTCTATGGCACGGACGCCATCGATGAGGCCGATGGCGCGACGCGGGGCGGGGCGTACAACCCGGTGCGCGGCGCCAAGGTGATCGCCCGCGCCAAGGCGGCTCTGGATGTCGCCGCGCCGCTGGCCGCGGGCAGTCATGCGGATGCGACCGGCTATGTGGTCGAGGCCGGCGCGCTGGTGGTCCAGACGACGGGCGGCGACGTCGCTTTGGCGCAGCCCAGCCGCTTCGTCGGCTATCGCGGCGAGGCCGGGGCCCCCTCGGCCGTGCTGCTGCGCGTGCACGGCCTGCACCTGGATATCCTGATCGACCGCGCCCACCGCATCGGCAAGGACGACCCGGCCGGGGTCGCCGACGTGATCTTGGAATCGGCGGTCTCGACCATCATCGACTGCGAGGATTCGGTCTCGGCGGTCGACGCCGAGGACAAGGTGCTGGTCTATCGCAACTGGCTGGGCCTGATGAAGGGCGATCTGAACGCCGACCTGGAAAAGGACGGCCGGGTCATCTCGCGGCGGCTGTCGCCCGATCGGCGCTACACCAAGCCGGATGGCGGCGAACTGGTGCTGCCGGGCCGGGCGCTGTTGCTGGTGCGCAATGTCGGTCACCACATGTACACCGACGCCGTCACCACGGGCGATGGCGCCCCCATCCCCGAGGGCTTCCTCGACGCCCTCATCACCAGCACGGCCGCCGTTCACGACCTGCGCGGGACCGGCGACTTTCGCAACAGCCGCGCCGGCTCGGTCTACATCGTCAAGCCGAAGATGCACGGGCCTGAGGAAGTCGAGCACGCCATCGCGCTGTTCGCCCGGGTCGAGGCCATCCTCGGGCTGCCCGAGAACACCCTTAAGATCGGGGTGATGGACGAGGAGCGGCGCACCTCGGCCAATCTGGCCGCCTGCATCCATGCCGCGCGGCGCCGGATCGTCTTCATCAACACCGGCTTCCTCGATCGCACCGGCGACGAGATCCACACCGCCATGGAAGGCGGCCCGATGGTGCGCAAGGCCGAGATGCGGGGAACGCCCTGGATCAAGGCCTACGAACTGCGCAACGTCGAGATCGGCCTGGCCTCGGGGCTCAAGGGTCGAGCCCAGATCGGCAAGGGCATGTGGGCCGCCCCCGACCGCATGGCCGACATGCTGGAGCAGAAGATCGGCCACCCCAAAAGCGGCGCGACCACCGCCTGGGTGCCGTCGCCGACCGCGGCCACCCTGCACGCGCTGCACTACCACCAGGTCGACGTGCTGAAGCGCCAGGACGAACTGGCCGGCGGGCCGGTCGAGGGGCGGGACCGGCTGCTGACGCCGCCGTTGGCCATCGGGCGCAACTTCTCAGCCGAAGAGGTGAGGCAAGAGCTGGACGACAACATCCAGAGCATCTTGGGCTATGTGGTGCGCTGGGTGGATCAGGGGGTCGGCTGCTCCAAGGTGCCGGACATCCACGATGTCGGCCTGATGGAGGACCGCGCCACCTTGCGCATCTCCTCGCAGCTGCTGGCCAACTGGCTGCGCCACGGTGTGCTCAGCGCAGCCGAAATCGAGGCCAGCCTGAAGCGCATGGCCGCGGTGGTCGACCAGCAGAACGCCGCCGACCCCGACTATCGCCCTATAGCCCCTACCTTCGACGGCCCAGCCTTCGCCGCCGCCCGCGAACTGGTGCTCGAAGGCGCGGCCCAACCCAACGGCTACACGGAGCCCTTGCTGCACAAATGGCGGCGGGTGGCGAAAGCTGGGGGCTGAAATTGGGGACAGTGCGCCGGGAGGCCGGCGAGGAGGAGAGGGTGGAAGTCCC
>JBEPUW010000066.1:0-20638 GCA_041691315.1 Caulobacteraceae bacterium
CCGCCGCCCCGCCCGCGGCGGCGCAAAGCGCCTCGCCGGCCGCCGTCTCGCCGGTCGCGGGCGCGCCGCACGCGCGTCATGCGCAAGCGCAAGCCGCCTCGGGCCAGCCCCCCGCGGCGCCGTCCGGCAATCCCGGAGGCCCCGGTGGCGGCCGCGGTCACTTCATGGACGCGCTGGGCCTCAGCCCGGCGCAAAAGGCCCAGGCCGACGCGATCATGGCCGAAGCCAGGGCCAGTTCCGATCCGAATGGCCGCCGCGCGGCCATGCAGAAGATCCAGGCCATTCTGACGCCCGAGCAGAAGGCCAAGCTGGCCGCGATGCGCGCAGCGCGCGGCGCGGGCCCTGGCGGCCAGTAAACCCATGGGTCTGACGCCGGGACGCGATCACTCATGAGTCCATCCCGCCCGTTCATCATGCGGCCGGTGGCGACGACGCTGCTGATGGCGGCGATCCTGCTCGCCGGCGCCGTGGCGTTCAAATTCCTGTCGCTGTCGGCCCTGCCCGAGGTCGACTACCCGACCATCCAGGTGCAGACCTTCTATCCCGGCGCCAGTCCGGAGGTGATGACCGACACGGTCACCGCGCCGCTGGAGCGCCAGTTCGGCCAGATGACCGACTTAAACCGCATGAGCTCGATCAGCTCCGGCGGCGCCTCGGTCATCACCCTGCAGTTCAATCTCGATCTCGGGCTCGATGTCGCCGAGCAGGAGGTGCAGGCGGCGATCAACGCGGCGGGCAACCTCCTGCCCTCCGACCTGCCCGGGCCGCCGGTCTACGCCAAGGTCAATCCGGCCGACGCGCCGGTCATGATCCTGGCCCTGACCTCCAAGACCGTGCCGCTGACCCAGGTCGAGGACCTGGCCGATTCGCAGCTGGCCCAGAAGATCTCCCAGGTTGCCGGCGTCGGCCTGGTCAGCGTTTCGGGCGGCCAGAGGCCTGCGGTGCGCATCCAGGTCAACAGCCGCGCCCTGGCCAATTACGGCCTCAGCATGGAGTCGCTGCGCACAGCGATCGGCAACGCCAACGCCAACGGCGCCAAGGGCTCGTTCGACGGGCCGAGCCGGTCGTTCGCGATCAACTCCAACGATCAGCTCAGCGCCGCCGGCGACTATATGAACCTGATCGTCGCCTATAAGAACGGCGCGCCGATCCGGCTGAAGGACGTGGCGACGGCGGTCAGCGCGGCCGAGAACAGCCAACTCGGGGCCTGGAAGAACACCACCCCGGCCATCATCCTGAACGTCCAGCGCCAGCCCGGCGCCAACGTCATCACCACCGTCGATCAGATCGAAAAGTCGCTGCCGGCGCTGGAGGCCAGCCTGCCAGAGGGCGTGCAGGTGACCCTGCTCACCGACCGGACCACATCGATCCGCGCCTCGGTGCACGACGTCGAGTTCGAGCTGATGCTGTCGGTGGCCCTGGTGGTCGCGGTGATCTTCATCTTCCTGCGCAGCATCCCGGCCACCTTCATCGCCAGCGTCGCGGTGCCGCTGTCGCTGATCGGCACCTTCGGCGTCATGTACCTGCTGAATTTCAGCCTCAACAACCTGACTCTGATGGCGCTGACCATCGCCACCGGCTTCGTGGTCGACGACGCTATCGTCATGATCGAGAACATCTCCCGCTACATCGAGGCGGGGGAAAAGCCGCTGGACGCCGCGCTCAAGGGCGCCGAGCAGATCGGCTTCACCATCATCTCGCTGACCGTGTCGCTGATCGCGGTGCTGATCCCGCTCTTGTTCATGGGCGACGTGGTCGGGCGGTTGTTCCGCCAGTTCGCCATCACCCTGTCGGTGACCATCGTCATCTCGGCCGTCGTCTCGCTTACCCTGGTGCCGACGCTCTCGGCCCGCTGGCTGAAGCCGACGGACGAGGCGGCGCGCGAGACCGCGTTCGGCCGCCGCGCCCGCAAGCTCTTCGCCGACGTTCTCGGCCGCTACGACCGCGCCCTGGTCTGGGTGCTGGACCGGCAGATGGCTACGCTGATCGTGGCCATCGCCACCCTGGTGCTGACCGCGCTGCTCTATGTGATCATTCCCAAGGGCCTCTTTCCCACCCAGGACACCGGCGTCATCCAGGGGGTGACCGAGGCCTCACAGACCATCTCCTACGGCCGCATGGCCGCCATTCAGGAACAACTGGCCGGCGCGCTGCTCAAAGATCCCGACATCGCCTCGATCTCGTCCTATGTCGGGGTCGACGGCACCAACAATACGCTGAACGCCGGCCGCATGCTGATCAACATGGTCCCGCGCGGCCAGCGCAGCGGCTCGCAGGACAAGATCCTCGAGGACCTGCGCAAGCGCGCCCGCACGATCGCCGGCGTCACCCTCTACCTGCAACCGGTGCAGGACCTGACCATCGATTCCAATGTCGGCCCGACCCAGTACGAGTTCGCCTTGCAGGGCTCGAACCAGGACGAGATCAACCTGTGGGCCGGCAAGCTGGTCGCCAAGCTGGCCAACGTGGCCCAGGTCGCCAACGTCTCCGCCGACGTGAAGAGCCAGGGGTTGGCCGCCTCGATCAATATCGACCGCGCCACCGCCGCCCGGCTGGGCGTGACCGCCGAGACGGTCGACGAGGCGCTCTACGACGCCTATGGCCAGCGGATCATCTCGACCATCTTCACCGAGTCCAATCAGTACCGGGTGATCCTCGAGGCCGATCCGGCCACCCAGCAGGACCCCAGTTCGCTTGGCCAGATCTATGTGCCGACCAGCGGCGGGGGCTCGGCCTCGCTGTCCAGCTTCGCCACCATCTCGATCACCCCGGCCGCGCTGCTGGTGAACCACGTGGCGCAGTTCCCCGCCGCCAACCTGTCCTTCGACACCGCGCCAAAAGTGGCGTTGGGCACGGCGGTCAAGTCGATCGTCCGGGCCGAAAAAGACATCGGCATGCCCGACGACATCACCACCGCCTTCCTGGGCGCGGCGCGCGCCTACCAGGCATCGCTGAGCAACGAGCTTTGGCTGATCCTGGCGGCGATCGTCACCGTCTACATCGTGCTGGGCGTGCTCTATGAGAACTACGTCCACCCGGTGACCATCCTGTCGACCCTGCCCTCGGCCGGGGTCGGCGCCCTGCTGGCCCTGATGATCGCCGGCCAGGACCTGGGCGTGATCGGCATCATCGGCATCATTCTGCTGATCGGCATCGTCAAGAAGAACGCCATCATGATGATCGACTTCGCCCTCGACGCTCAGCGTGAGGGCGGCAAGACCCCGCGCGAGGCCATCCACGAGGCCGCCTTGCTGCGCTTCCGGCCGATCCTGATGACCACGCTGGCGGCGCTGTTCGCCGCCCTGCCGCTGATGCTGGGCTGGGGCGAAGGCTCGGAGCTGCGCCACCCCCTGGGGGTCTCCATCGTCGGCGGTCTGATCGTTAGCCAGCTTCTGACCCTGTTCACCACCCCGGTCATCTATCTGCAGTTCGACAATCTGGAACAGCGGCTGTCGCGGCGACGGTCGAACCACCGCAAGGGCGAGTCCGATCCCGGCCTTTCCGAAGCCGAGCCCGATCCCGGCCCGCCGCCGGAGGCGGCGCCGTCGTGAACCTGTCCGAGCCCTTCGTCCGCCGGCCGATCGGCACGGTCCTGCTCACCCTCGGCGTGGCCATGGCCGGCATAGCCGCCTATTTCCTGCTGCCCGTCGCGCCGCTGCCGCAGGTGGATTTCCCGGTGGTCTCGGTGCAGGCTTCGCTGCCGGGCGCCAGCCCGGAGACCATGGCCTCCAGCGTCGCCACCCCGCTCGAGCGCCGGCTGGGCCATATCGCCGATGTCAACGAGATGACCTCGTCGAGTTCGCAGAACTCCAGCCGCATCACCCTGCAGTTCAATCTCGACCGCGACATCAACGGCGCCGCCCGCGACGTCGAGGCGGCGATCAACGCCGCGCGCGTCGACCTGCCGTCGACGCTGCGCAGCAATCCGACCTATCGCAAGGTCAACCCCGCCGACCAGCCGGTGCTGATCCTGGCCATGACCTCGAAGACCATGACTCCCGGCCAGATCTACGACTCCGCCGCCAACACCATCGAACAGCAGCTGTCGCAGATCAAAGGCGTCGGCGAGGTCGACATCGGCGGCGGCTCGCTGCCGGCGGTGCGGGTCGACGTCAACGCCATGGCGCTCGCCAAGTACGGCATCGGCCTGGAGGACGTCCGCGCCGCCCTGGCCTCGGCCAACGCCAACCGGCCGAAGGGCATCGTCCAGGACGGCGAGACGCGGCTTCAGGTCTACACCAACGACCAGGGGAACAAGGCGGCGGACTATGCGCCGCTGGTCATCGCCTATCGCAACGGCGCGGCGGTGCGCCTGGCCGATGTGGCGGCCGTGACCGACGGCCAGGAGGACATTCACAACCTCGGTCTCTACAACGGCCAGCCGGCGATCATCGTGCGCATCACGCGCGAGCCGGGCGCCAACATCGTCTCCACCGTCGACACCATCAAGAAGAAGCTGCCGCTGCTGCAGAGCCAGCTGCCGGCCGCCGTCACCATGTCCATCGCGGTGGATCGCACCCTTTCCATCCGCGCCTCGCTGAACGATGTCGAGCGCACCCTGGCCATCGCCATCCTGCTGGTGGTGGCGGTGGTCGCGGTTTTCCTGCGCAACGGCCGCGCCACCGTGGTTCCGGCCATAGCGGTGACGGTGTCGCTGCTGGGGACGCTGGGGGTGATGTTCCTGCTCGGCTTCAGCCTCGACAACCTGTCGCTGATGGCGCTGACCGTCTCCACCGGCTTCGTGGTCGACGACGCCATCGTGGTGCTGGAGAACATCACCCGCCATCTCGAAGCCGGCATGGGCCGGTTCGAGGCCGCTCTGCTGGGCGCGCAGGAGGTGGGCTTCACCGTGCTTTCCATCAGCATCTCGCTGATCGCCGTCTTCATCCCGATCCTTTTGATGGGCGGCATCATCGGGCGGCTGTTCCGCGAGTTCGCCGTGACGCTGTCGACCGCCATCGTCGTCTCGCTGGCCATCTCGCTGACCACCACACCCATGATCTGCGCCTATTTCATCAACCGACCGTCGCACGGCGCCAAGCAGGCTTGGTGGGCGCGAGCCTCGGAACGCAGCTTCGACTGGATGGCCCGGGTCTATGAGCGCGGCCTGCGCTGGTCGCTGGATTCGGGACCGATCATGCTGACCATCCTGGCCGCCACCATCGTGCTCAACGTCTATCTGTTCGCCATCGTGCCCAAGGCGCTGTTTCCGCAGCAGGACACCGGCCTGTTCCAGGGCCGCATGCAGATGGACCAGTCGAGCTCGTTCCAGGTCTCCCAGTCCAGGCTGAAACGCTACGCGGCCATCGTCGGCAAGGACCCCGCCGTCGATTCGGTGGTCGGCTTCACCGGCGGCGGCGGCTCGAGCGGCGGCTCGCTGTTCGTGGCGCTGAAGCCGGAGTCGCAGCGCCCCAGCGCCGACGCGATCACGGCCCGGCTGCGCCTGAAGTTCGCCAGCATCACTGGCGCCAGCCTGTTCCTGCAATCGGTGCAGGATTTCCGCTTCGGCGGTCGCGCCGCCAACGCCCAGTATCAGTACACGCTCGAGGCCGACAACATCGCCGACCTGCGCACCTGGGCCACCAAGCTGGCGACTCAGCTGAAGACCGACCCCACCCTCACCGACGTCAATACCGACCAGCAGGACCACGGCCTGCAGGCCTATGTGAACGTCGACCGCGACACCGCCGCGCGGCTGGGCCTGACCTCGGCCAATGTCGACAACGTGCTCTATGACAGCTTCGGCCAGCGGCAGGTCTCGACCATCTACAACGCGCTGAACCAGTACCATGTGATCATGGAGCTGCCGCAGGCGGACGCCCAGGATCCGACCGCGCTGAACAACGTCTATCTTTCGACCCAGACCGCCGCCCGGGCGGTGACCGCGGCCGCGGCGCCCGCCCCGGCGGCATCGACGACGGCCGCCGCCACGGTCAACACCCTGGCCCTGGCCTCCGCGACGGCGGCCGCGGGCGCCCCCGGCGCGGCGCCGGTCAGCGCGCTGGGCGGGCCGGTGGCGCCGCCCAGCCGCAACGCCGCCACCGGCGTCGCCGTCAGCGGGACCGCCGAACGGGTGGCGCCGCTGACCTCGATCGCCTCGTTCAGCCAGACCTCGGTGCCCACCTCGGTCAACCACCAGGATGTCTCGCCGGCGACCACCATCTCGTTCAACCCGGCGACCGGCAAGTCGGACTCCGAAGTGTCCGCCGCCGTCGACCAGGCCTCGGCCGCCATTCACATGCCGACCAGTGTCCACGGCAGCTTCCAGGGCACGGCCAAGATCGCCCAGCAATCCTGGTCGAGCGAGCCGGTGCTGATCGCGACGGCTCTGCTCGCCGTCTACATCGTGCTCGGCGTGCTCTATGAGAGCTATATCCACCCGCTGACCGTGCTCTCGACCTTGCCGTCGGCCGGGGTCGGCGCGGTGATCGCGCTGATCCTGTTCAAGATCGAATTCAGCATCATCGCCTTCATCGGCGTCATCCTGCTGATCGGCATCGTCAAGAAGAACGCCATCCTGATGATCGACTTCGCGCTGGAGGCCGAGCGAACGCGGGGACTGACGACGCGCGACGCCATCTACCAAGCGGCGCTGCTGCGCTTCCGGCCGATCATGATGACCACCTTCGCCGCCCTGCTCGGCGCCCTGCCGCTAGCCATCGGCTGGGGCGAGGGGTCGGAACTTCGCCGGCCGCTGGGCATCACCATCATCGGCGGCCTCCTGGTCAGCCAGGTCCTGACCTTGTTGACCACGCCGGTCGTCTATCTCTACGTCGATCGCTGGCGGCGCCGGTCGGATGACGAAACCCACCGCGGTCCGGCCGGCGCGACGCCGCCGGACCTGCAGCCCGAACTCGCCTAGGATGTTGGTTATGTTGTCTTTCCCCAAGTTCCTCCGCTGGACGCTCCTGGCCTCTACCGCCGCTTCGCTGGCGGCCTGCGAGGTCGGCCCCAACTATCGCCGCTCGCCGGTCGAGACGCCGCCGGCCTTCAAGGAAGCGGCGGGGTGGACCCCCGCCCAACCGGCGGACGGGATCGACCGCGGCGACTGGTGGGCGATGTTCAACGACCCGCTGCTGAACCAGCTCGAAGCCCAGGTCGCGGTCTCCAACCAGAACCTGAAGGCGGCGCTGGAGGCTTACAACCAGGCGCACGAGGTGGTGGCCGAGGATCGCGCGGCGCTCTTCCCAACCCTCGACCTGACCGGTTCCGCCGGCCTCTCCAAGGGCAGCAGCGGTCGCGGGGGCACGGTCAACCAGAACGGAAACGGAAACGGAATCGGGACCGGAAACGGAAACGGGTCGGGCTCGACCGGCAGCGGCACGACCGTAGTCACCTCGAACGGCAGGCCGGTCAGCCAATTCCAGGTCCAGCTCGGCGCCAGCTGGGCGCCCGACGTCTGGGGCAAGATCCGCCGCCAGGTGGAAGGCGCCAAGGCCAGCGCCCAGGCCTCGTACGCCGATCTCGCCAACGCGCGGCTGTCGGCGCAGAGCACGCTGGCGGCCGACTATCTGGAGCTGCGCCTGCTCGACGCCCAGAAGGGGGTCCTGACCTCGACCGCCGCCGCCTACACCAAGGCGCTGACCATCACCCGCAACCAATACAACGCCGGTACGGTCAGCAAGGGCGTCATGCTGCAGGCCGAGACCACGCTGCTGAACGCCCAGGCCAGCCTGGTCGACCTCGACACCCAGCGCACCGCCAGCGAACACGCCATCGCCGTGCTGATCGGCAAGCCGCCCGCCGACCTGACCATCGCGCCAGATCCAACCTGGAAGCCCAACCTGCCGCAGACGCCGGTCGAGCTCCCGTCCACCCTGTTGCAGCGTCGGCCGGATATCGCCGCCGCCGAACGCAGCGTGGCGGCGGCCAACGCCCAGATCGGCGTGCAGGTGGCGGGCTTCTATCCCAGCCTGACCCTGTCCGGTTCCGGTGGGCTGGCCAATAGCTCGATCGGCTCTCTGTTCAACGCCTCCAGCGGACTCTGGTCCATCGGCGCCGACGTCGCCCAGACCGTGTTCAACGGCGGCCTCACCAGGGCCCTGGTGCGCGGGGCCAAGGCCGCCCACGACCAGGCCATCGCCCAGTATCGCCAGACCGTACTCACCGCCTTCCAGCAGGTGGAGGACGACCTTTCGGCCTCGCGTGTGCTGCAGACCGAGGAGCCGCTGCGCCAGGACGCCGCCAACGCCGCCAACCAGGAAGAGACCATCGCGCTGAACGAGTATCGCGCCGGCACTGTCGACTACACCACCGTGGTCACCGCCCAGGCCACGGCGCTCAGCGCGCGCCAGACCCTGCTGACCCTCCAGGTCCAGCGCATGACCACCGAGGTCAGCCTGATCGAGGCGCTGGGCGGCGGCTGGTCGGCCACCCAACTGCCGAAGTCGTGACTTTGTCGCGCGCGTCGAATTCCTGCTAAGCTAGCCTGCACGGGCCGCCACAAGGGCCGCGTACAGATGGAGCTTCGCGCGTGAAGATTTCGGAATCGCGGGTCTGGCTCGTCGCCCTTGTCGCGCCCCTCGCGCTGGCGGGCTGCGGCGTCAACACCATTCCCACCGACGAAGGCCGCGCCCAGGCCGCCTGGGCCGACGTCCAGAACCAATATCAGCGGCGTTCCGACCTGGTGCCAAACCTGGTGGCCACCGTCCAGGGCTATGCCCAGCAGGAGAAGAGCGTGCTGGTGCAGGTGATCCAGGCGCGCGCCCAGGCCACCCATGTCACGGTCGACGCCTCCACCCTGACCGATCCGGCCAAGTTCCAGGCCTATCAGCTGGCCCAGAACCAGCTCTCCGGGGTGCTCGGCCACCTGTTGTCGATCACCGAGAACTATCCGGACCTGAAGTCGAACGCCAACTTCCTGGCCCTGCAGTCGCAGCTGGAAGGCACCGAGAACCGCATCGCCATTTCGCGGCGCGATTTCAACGAGGCGGTGCGGGTCTACAATACCGACCTGCACACCTTCCCGGGGGTGATCTGGGCCTCGACCCTCTACAAGTCGGAAAAGCCAATGCAGCTGTTTGAGGCCACGGCTGAAGCCCAGGCCGCGCCCAAGGTCAGCTTCCCAGCCCCGACGAACCAATAGCGGCGTCATGATCCGCACCCTGATCGCGCTGGCGCTCACCGCCTTTGTGCTGGCGGCGGCGCCGGTGCGTGCGGCCGTGACCTTTCCGCCGCTCACCGGCCGGGTCGTGGACGATGCACACGTGCTCTCGGCGCAGACCCAGGCCGACCTCACCGCCAAGCTGGCCGCGCTGGAGCAGAAGACCGGCGACCAGCTGGTGGTGGTGACGCTGCCGTCGCTGCAGGGCCTCGAGATCGAGGACTATGGCTACCAGCTCGGCCGCGCCTGGGGCATCGGCGAAAAGAGCAAGAACAACGGCGCGATCCTCATCATCGCGCCCACCGAGCACAAGGTCAGGATCGAGGTCGGCTATGGCCTGGAGCCTGTGCTGACCGACGCGCTCTCCAGCGTCATTCTCCAGGAACAGGTGCTGCCGAAGTTCCGCGGTGGCGACGTCGAGGGCGGGGTGGTGGCCGGGACCGACGCCATCATCGCCCAGCTCGACCTCGACCCGGCCCAGGCCCAGGCCGCCAACCAGGCGGCGACGCAGCGGCCGGCGCCGCATCCCAATCCGATCCCGATCATCCTGTTGCTGGTCTTCGCCTTCTTCGTCGTGCGCGCCATGTTCGGCCGGCGCGGCGGCGGATTCTGGGCCTTGCCCTTCCTGTTCATGGGCGGCGGCAACGGCGGTTTCAGCAGCGGCAGCGGCGGCTTCACCAGCGGCGGCGGGGGGTTCAGCGGCGGAGGCGGCTCGTTCGGCGGCGGCGGCGCCTCGGGGGGATGGTGAGATGCTGAGCTCCGCCGATCACGACCGCCTGCACGACGCGCTGGCCAAGGCCGAGGCCGCCACCCGCGGCGAAATCTTCTGCATCGTCGCCGGCGAGAGCGCCGCCTATCGCGAGGTTCCGCTGGCCTGGGCGGCCATTGTCGCCCTGCTCGGGCCTCTGCTGGCGCTGACGCTTGGCCTGCGCCCGGCCATGCTGCTCAGCCCGTTGCAGGGCGGCTGGACGGTGGCCCATGCCGGGGCGCTGGAAGCCGCCAGCATGGGCGCCGTGGTCGCCTATGCGGTGGCTCAGGTGATCCTGTTCGTGGCTGCCCTGGGCGTGGTCTCGATCCCGCCGGTGCGCTGGCTGCTGACCCCGGGCTTCGTCAAGACGGCGCATGTGCATGCGCGCGCGCTGGAACAGTTCGCCCACCGCCGCCACGCCGGGCGCGCCCCGACCGGGGTGCTGATCTACGCCTCGACGGCGGAACGCTGCATCGAGATCGTCGCCGACGAGGACATCCACGAAAAGGTCGGCGAGCCCTATTGGAACGACGCCATCAAGGCCGCCACGGCCCGGATCCGCGCCGGCGACGCGGTCGGCGGTCTGATCGCCGCGGTGGAGTTGTGCAGCAAGGCCCTGGCGGACAACCTTCCCAGCGACGGGACGGCGCGAGAAGCGTCCACGGACGACCTGAGCGAGATCTGAATCCGCGGCATGACACTGCCTCGTCTCAGCGATCGAACCATGGCGCAGTCCCGCAACGGCGCTTGGGCGGGGGCCTACGACCGCGCCGCCGTCGCCGTCGGCGTCGTCCACCTGGGTCCTGGCGCCTTCCACCGCGCGCATCAGGCGCCGGTGTTCGACCGGCTGCTGGCCACCGATCCGGGCTGGGGAATCTGCGGCGTTTCGCTGCGCAGCGCCGCGGTGCGCCAGGCGCTCGCGCCCCAGGACGGGCTCTACACCCTGGTCGAACTCGACGCCGAGGTGCGGGCGCGCATCGTCGGGTCGGTCACGGAGCTGATCACCGCCCACGAAACTCCCTCGCTGGTGCTGGAACGGCTGGCGTCGCCGAAGACGCGGCTGATCACCCTGACCGTCACCGAGAAGGGCTATTGCCTGACGCCGGCCGGCGATCTCGATCTCGATCACTCTGACGTCGCCTTCGACCTGGCCCGGCCCGCCGCCCCGCGCAGCGCCGTCGGCTGGCTCGTGCAAGGCCTGCGCGTTCGGCGCGCGGCGGGCGTCCCGGGCCCCAGCGTGGTCAGTTGCGACAACCTGACGGACAATGGCGGCAAGCTCGGCCGAGCGGCAGCGACCCTGGCCGAGGCTCAGGGCGACGTGGATCTGGCGGCTTGGCTGCAGGACCAGGTGCGCTTCCCCAACACCATGGTCGACGCGATCACGCCGGCGACCGACGAGCCGCTGAAGGCGCGGGTACGCGACCTCATCGGCCTCGACGACGCCTGGCCCGTCCAGCGCGAACGGTTCAGCCAGTGGGTGATCGAGGATCGCCTTGGCCCCGGCGCGTCCGATCTGGCCAGCGCCGGCGTCACGCTGGTGGCGCAGGTGCGCCCGTTCGAGCTGGCGAAGCTCAGGCTGCTCAACGGCGCCCACTCCAGCCTGACCTATCTCGGCCTGCTGGCAGGGGTGGAGACGGTCGCCGAGGCCATGGCCGATCCGGCGCTGGCGGGCTTTGTCGAGAGGCTGATGCGGCTCGACATCGCGCCCAGCCTGCCGCGAACAACCGGGCTCGACCTGGACGCCTATGTCACCGCCATCCTTAGCCGATTCCGCAACCCGGCGATCCGCCACCAGCTGGCCCAGATCGCCTGGGACGGCTCCCAGAAGCTGCCGGTCCGCCTGCTCGGAACCATAGCCGAGGCGTTGGCGGCGGGGCGCCCGATCGAGCGGCTGAGCGCGCCGGTCGCCGCCTGGATGTTGTTTGCGGCGGAGCGCTCCCGCGGGCGCGAGCCGCTCATGGATCCGCTGGCCGGCCGCATCGCCGCCATCGCCGAGTCGCCCACGGATCAGCAGCCGGACCGGTTCCTGGCGTTGGACGCGGTCTTTCCGCCCAGCCTCGCCGCCGATGACCGGTTCCGGCGCGCCGTGACGGCGGCGCACCAGGCGCTGGCGCACGGCCGGATGGCGGATGTCCTGGCGCTCTAGCCGCGCGTGGCCTCCAAGGCGCTGACGAAGGACTCCCGCCAGGCGGTCACGTCGTCCTTGCGCACCCCGTCAAACAGCGCCGCATAGCGGCGCTTGCGCTCGTTCAGGTCCATGGTCAGGGCGCGCTTCAGCGCCTCGGACAATTCCTCGTGGCTGAAGGGGTTGACGATCAGCGCCTCCTTCATCTGCAGCGCCGCGCCGGCGAAGCGGGAGAGGATGAGCACGCCCGGGTCCTCCGGGTTCTGCGCGGCGACATATTCCTTGGCCACCAGGTTCATCCCGTCGCGCAGCGGGGTGACCATGCCGACGCGGGCGGCGCGATAGACGCCTGCCAGTTCGTCGCGGCGATAGTTGCGGTTCACGTAGCGGATCGGCGACCAGTCGGTGTCGGCGAAGGCGGCGTTGATGCGCCCGGACAGCGTGTCGAGCTGGGTGCGGATGTCCTGATAGGTGTCGACGTCATCACGCGACAGGGGTGTGATCTGCAACAGGAAGACCTTGCCGTGAAAATCGGGATTGTCCTTCAGGAACAGCTCGAAGCCCAGGAACCGCTCGTCCAGCCCCTTGGAATAGTCCAGCCGGTCGACGCCGACGATCATGGAACGGAACACCGACTGGGCGGCCATGCGGTCGTACATCCGCGCGGCGGCGGCCGAGCGAACCTGGACGGCGAATTCCTCCGCGTCGATGCCGATCGGGAAGGCGCCGGCGCGGACGCTCTTGCCGAACGCCTCCAGCACGCCGTCGCCCAGGACGCTGCCGGCCACCTCGTGCACCAGATAGTCCTCGAACGCCTCCAGCCACTCGGTGGTCTGGAAGCCGATCAGATCGTAGTCGAACAGCGCCTCAACCAGCTGCCTGTGCCGGGGCAGGGTGGTGACCAGCTGCCGCGCCGGCCAGGGCGTGTGCAGGAAGAACCCGATGCGGTTCTTCACCCCAAGGCGCCTGAGCTCCCTTGCCATCGGGATCATGTGATAGTCGTGGATCCAGACGATATCGTCAGGCTCGATCAGGGGACGGAGGGTCTCGGCGAAGCGGCGGTTGACCCGGTCATAGCCCTGGTTGAACGACCGGTCGTAGGCGGCCAGGTCGATGCGGTAGTGGAAGACCGGCCACAGCGTCTTGTTGGCGTAGCCGTTGTAATATTCCTGAACATCGATGTCCTCCAGGTCGATGGTGGCGATGGTGACGCCGTCGGACTTGGTGGTGGTGATCTCGCCGGTGAACTCAGGCGTGGTGTCGCCGCTCCAGCCGAACCAGAGGCCATTATAGGCGCGCAGACCCGCGGTCAGCGCCATGGCTAGGCCGCCGGTCTGGGCCGCGCCGCGCCCAGCCGGCCGGGAGATCCGGTTGGAAACGACGATCAGCCGGCTCATCTGGCCGTGCTCCATGGCCTGGACAGCAGGGTGGCGCAGTTGATCAGCCCGACCAGCGAATAGGTCTGCGGATAGTTGCCCCAGAGCCGCCCGTCCTTCAGGTCGATATCCTCCGACAGCAGGCCGGAGGAGGTGCGGTGGCTGAGCATCTGCTCGAACAGCTGGCGCGCCTCGATGCCGCGCCCGCTCAGGTGCAGCGCCTCGATAAACCAGAAGGTGCAGACGTTGAAGGCCGTCTCCGGCTCGCCGAAGTCGTCGCCGGCGTAGCGCATCAGATAGGGGCCGCGCTTCAGCTCGCGCTCGATGGCGGCGAAGGTCTTCAGGTGGCGCGGATCGTCCGGCGCGATGAAGCGAACGTCGACCATCTGCAACAGGCTGGCATCCAGCTCTTCGCCGCCGAAGCTGGCGGCGAAGCGGTCCTTCTCCGCATTCCAGGTCTCCGCCTCGATGCGGGTACGGATGGTCTTGGCCCGGTCGCGCCAATAGGCGACGCGATCGTCAAGGCCCAGGGCCTCGGCGGCGTTGGCCAGCCGGTCGCAGGCCGCCCAGCACATGACCGCGGAATAGGTGTGGACGCGGGCGATGGTGCGGAACTCCCACAGCCCGGCATCCGGCTGGTCGTGCAGCAGAAAGGCGCGCTCGCCGACCCTTTCCAACGCCTGGAAGTCCTCGACCGTCGCGGGGCGCAAGAGCCGCTCGTCGAAAAAGGCCTGCACCGAGGACAGGATGATCTGTCCGTAGACGTCGTGTTGCAGGTGTTCGTGCGCCTGGTTGCCGGCGCGCACCGGCCCCATGCCGCGAAACCCAGGCAGCGCCTCGACGATGCGCTCGCCGATGGCGGGCTCCAGGCCGACGCCATAGACCGGCTGGATGTGACCGCCCTTCGACTGGTCGATCAGGTTGCGCAGATAGCGGAGATAGTTTTCCAGCATGTCGGCGGCGCCCAGGCGATTGAGCGCCTGGACCACGTAATAGGCGTCGCGCAGCCAGCAATAGCGATAGTCCCAGTTGCGCCCTGAGTGCGGCGCCTCGGGGATGGAGGTGGTCATCGCCGCGACGATGGCCCCGGTCTCCTCATAGGCGCAGAGCTTCAGTGCGATGGCGGCGCGGATCACCGCCGTCTGCCATTCCAGCGGCACCGATAGGGTGCGCACCCATTCGCGCCAGTTGGTGGCTGTCTCGCGCAACATCCGCTCGCAGGTGGTCAGCACGTCGGCGTCCAGGCCCTCGTCGGGGCCCAGGAACATGGCCAGGTCCTGCTCCAGCCGGAAGGTGCGCCCGCTGAGGATGTGCGAGACGGGACAGTTGGTGGTCATCCGCATGGTCAGGTCGGAACAGAGGAAGCGGACGTGGTTGGAGCCGGAGGTGCGCTCGGCCGCGCGTCCGCCCCAGTCGGCCGTGGGTGAGAGCCGTATGCGGATGTTCGGCGCGCCAGCCAGCGGCCGGATGATGCGGATGAAGGCGGTGGGCCGATAGATGCGGCCGTACTGGCCATAGCGCGGCGAGAAATCCAGGATTTCCAGGGCCGCGCCATGGGTATCGGTCAGCACCGTGCGCAGGACGGCGGTGTTGCGCAGATAGGCCTGCTCGGATGCGGCCAGGTCGATCATGTCGACCGCCCAGGTCCCCTCGGTCGCCGCCTCGCCGGGGTCATGATCGCTGAGCAGGCTGGAAAACACCGGATCGGAGTCGAAGCGCGGCACGCAGCCCCAGACATAGCGGCCCAGCCGGTCGATCAGCGCGCTGACAGCGCAGTTGCCGATCGGTGCGAGGTCGAGATCGCCGGTGATCTCCTCCATCAGACGGCTCCGCCTCGCGAAACAGCCGCGCTCAGCCAGTCGAACACCGCCTCAACGTTCTCCAGCCGCATCCGCGCTGCGCTCGGGCGGGCCTGTCCGACCAGAACGCCATAGCCGCCAGCCGCCGCCGCCGCCTCGAAACCGTGCTCATCGGTCAGGTCGTCGCCGACGAATATGGGCCGTGATCCGGCGAAAGGCGGCTCGGCCATGAAGGCGATCATCGCATCGCCCTTGTCGGGGCCTGGCGTGCGCAGTTCCGCCACCATCTGCCCCCATTGCGCCACCAGCTGGTCGGTCGGAGCGAGCCGCTCCACCACCTCGCGCACGTCGGCCAGGGCGGCTGGCGCGGCGCGGTAGTGGATGCCGACGCTTACCCCCTTTTCCTCGACCACGGCCCCCGGCCAGATCCGGGCGACGGCTTCGAAGGCCGCCTTGGCGCTGGCCACGGCCGGGCTGGGTTCGGCGCGCCAGATCGGGCCGTGACCCAGGCGGCGCTCCAGGCCGTGCACGCCGGCCAGAGAGTCCACGGCGCCGTCCAATATGCGGTCGAGATCGGCGATGGTTCGACCGCTGATCACCGCCAGCCGCCCGCCCAGGGCGGTCTGCAAGTCCTGCATCAGCCGCGTGCGCCCAGCCTCGGGCCGCACCTCCTCGGGCCGGGCCACGATCGGCGCCAGCACCCCGTCCAGGTCGAGAAACAGCGCCACACCTTCGAGCTTGAGCGGTCCGGGCCGTTCCGGGGCTTCGCCAAACTTCAGTGGCTCGTCGGCCCGGCTGGTTCCCGCGCGCTGCATCGGCTCTCCTTTGACGCTCAAGCGATTCCGCATCGCCGCATCATAGGGCGCGCGCCCCGGGTCTTCATCGAAAACTGTCGTCGCGCAGACGGTGTTTTTGCGCCAAAGCTCTCGACGAGCGGGTTGAGGAAAAGTGCGAAGGGGTTTTCCGCCCGCAACCCGCTCTAACTCTTGGTGATCGATCACGTTTATGATTTTGGATTGTTTCAATCCAAAATCATCGTGATCTAGGCATCAACCGGGACATCATAGGCGCGTGAGCGAGGCAGGCGAGAGCGATCCGGCGCGTCAAGCCGAAACGCGGCACAAGATCGCCAACATCTTCCAGCTGTTCTCCACCCTGACCCGCATGCGGCTGCAGCGGGCGGAGGATGCGGAAGGCCGCCGGTATCTCGTGTGGATGTTGGACATGATCACAGCGCTCGGCGCGCTTCAGCATCGGCTGAACAGCCCGGGCGGCGAGGACTTCGCGCTCTATGTCGAGGACATGGCCAGCCAGTGGCGGCGCGGCTGCGAGAACCGGCCGATCGAGATCGCGCTCGCCGTTCAGCCGCTGTCCGTACCGGAGAACCACGCTTCGGCCCTGGCCCTGATCGTCAACGAACTGGTGGTCAACGCCATCACCCACGCTTTTCCCGACGACCGCGCGGGCGTGATCCGGGTGGAGCTGGAGCGCTTCGGCGACCGCGCGGCCCTGACCGTCAGCGACGACGGCCAGGGCTATGATCCCCAGGCGGTGGAGAGCGGCCGGCTGGGACTTTGGCTGGTCAATGGGCTCTCCGCCCAGGTGCGCGGCGCACTGACCACGACGATCGATGGCGGTGTCCGCTGCCGCCTGGAATTCCCCATCGTCGCCAGGCCCGTTTAGCGCCCACGGAACGATGTAGCCGGGTTGAAGCGTTAAGGACGGGGTTTCGAAAGTCCTGACGCGCCTATGGCAACCGGTCTACGCCGCATTCCCCGCTCGTTCTGGTGGGCGCTCGGGATCTCGAGCGTCCTGATCCTGGCGCTCGCCCTGTTCCTGGCCTGGTTCAACTGGAACATGCTGCGCGGACCGATCGCACGCCAGGCGTCCGCCATGACCGGGCGGCAGGTGCGCCTCGACGGCAATCTGGCTGTTCATCTCTGGTCGTGGACGCCCAGCGCCACCATCGACGGGCTGAAGATCGGCAATCCGGCCTGGATGCGGGGCGGCGACGTCGCCGACATCGACCGGCTGACTGTCTCGGTGAAGTTCTGGCCGCTGCTGATCGGCCGCGTCGAACTGCCCCTGGTCCAGGCCGAGCGTCCGACCCTTGCGCTCTATCGCGACGCCGCCAATCGCGACAACTGGCAGTTCGGGCATTCGATCCGGCCGGTAAAGCTGCCGCCGATCCAGCACTTCGTCATCCACAACGGCCACCTCAACTATGTCGACAAAAGGCGCGGCCTGACCATCGTCGGGACCATGCAATCGAGCGAGACCGCCGGCGGCCAGGGCTCCTTTCACCTGGACGGCAAAGGCTCGATCAACCGCGACCCCTTTTTGGTCACCGTGACCGGGGCCAGCCTGATCAATGTCCGCCACAACCAGCCCTATCCGTTCAGCGCCGACATCCGCGCCGGCGCCACCCACGTCATCGCCCACGGCGAGCTGCCCAAGCCGTTCGACTTCGGCCAGATTCGCACCGCCCTCGACGTCACCGGCGCCAATCTTGCCGACATCTACCTGCTGACCGGCCTGGCCCTGCCCTCCTCGCCAGCCTACCGGCTGAGCGGCGAACTGCTGCGCAACGGGACCAGCTTCACCTTTCACAATGTGGTCGGCCGGGTCGGCGCCAGCGACCTGGAAGGCGTGTTCAAGGTCGATCGCGAGGCCGACGACCGGCCGGACCTGCACGCCGACCTGCACTCGCGCATGCTGCACCTGGCCGACCTGGGCTCGCTGATCGGCGCGCCAACCTCCGGCATCGCCAAGACCCCGGCGCAGGTTGCGGACGCCGCCCGGCTGAAGGCCGAGGGCCGCCTGCTGCCCGACGCTCAGCTGAACGTGACCCGCGTGCGCGCCATGGACGCCGTCGTGCACTACCGCGCCTCATCTGTGCTGGCCGGTCGGCTTCCGCTGCGCGCCTTTGCGCTCGACCTGACGCTCGATCACGGGGTCCTGAGCGCCGACCCACTCTCGTTCAGCCTGCCGCACGGCGACCTCACCGCCCATGTCCGCCTCGATGCGCGGCCCAGCATCCCGCTCACCGATGTCGACGCCAGGATCGTCAACCTGCGCGTAGAGGACTTCCTGCACAACGCCGGGCCGCCGGCGCTTGAGGGCCTGGTCGAGGCGCGCGCCAAACTGCATGGCGTTGGCGGCTCGGTACACGACGCGGCCTCCAGCGCCGACGGCAGCCTGACGGTGGTGGCGCCGCATGGCGAGATCCGCCAGGCGCTGGCCGAACTGCTCGGAATCGACGTGATCAAGGGCCTTGGCCTCTATCTGGCCAAGGACCAGAGCGAGACCGGCGTGCGCTGCGCCGTGGCCGATTTCCAGGCGCGCAACGGCGTGCTCACCGCCAGCCACCTGGTGCTCGACACCGATCCGGTGCTGGCCACCGGCAAGGGCACGGTGGACATGCGCAGCGAGACCATCAACCTGGTCCTGCAGGGCCATCCGAAGAAGTTTCAGCTGATCCACCTGAACGCGCCGATCACCGTGAGCGGCAAGATCCGCTCGCCCAAGATCGGCGTGAAGGCCGGGGCCGTGGCCGGCCAGGTGGTCGCGGCGGTGGCGCTGGGCGCCTTCCTCAGCCCGGTCGCCGCCATCCTGCCCTTCGTCGATGCCGGCCTGACCAAGAACGCCGACTGCGCCGGCCTGACCGCCCAGGCCCAGGCCATGGGCGCGCCGGTCAAGGCGGCGGCGCGCGCGCGGTGATCAGGCCCGCCCGGGCGATAGCCTGAACGGATTTTGCGTCGTAATACGTCTCCCAACGGCCATGACATTGAGAGCCGGCGAGATTTTGGGAGTGAGACGCGAATGATTGAAACCAAGGCATTGCTCGACCCGGCCCGGGTCGCCGACATGGCCGCCAGGGGGATGATGTCGTCCCTTTATGCGCAGATGAAGCCCGACGCGGTCGCGGTCTACGGACCGCGCGCCCAGCGCACCTTCGCGCAGCTGAATGCCAACGCAAACCGGCTGATCGCCGCGCTGGCCCGCGCCGGCGTCGGCAATGGCGATCACATCGCGCTGCTCTGCGGCAACACCGTCGAATTCGTCGAAGTGCTGGCCGCGGTCTACCGCTCGGGCCTGCGCCTGACGCCGATCAACTGGCACCTGAGCTCGCCGGAGGTCGCCTATATCGTCAGCGACTGCCAGGCCAAGGCGCTGATCACCTCCGTCCAGTTCGCCGCGGCGGCTCTGGCCTCGGTGAACGACAACCTGAAGGTCAAGCTGGTCTTCGGCGGCGAGATCGACGGCTTCGACAGCTACGAGGCGGCGCTCGCCGCCGAGAGCGACGCCGATCCGGTCAACCCGGTGCACGGCACGACCATGATGTACACCTCAGGCACCACCGGCCGCCCGAAGGGCGTCTTCCGCGCCCGCGCCATGGTGGTCCCGCCGACCTGGGGCGAAGGCTCGCCGAAGGGCTACGAAATCAACGACGACGTCAATCTGTGCTGCGGGCCGGCCTATCACGCCGCGCCGCTCGCCTTCGACATCGCCCAGCCGCTGAACTCGGGGGTCGCCATCGTGCTGATGGAGCGGTTCGATCCGGAGGACCTGCTCAGAACAATCGAAAAGTACAAGGTCACCCACACCCACATGGTCGCCACCATGTTCCAGCGGGTCCTGGCCCTGCCCAAGGAGATACGCGAGAAGTACGACCTGTCGTCGCTACGCCACATCCTGCACGGCGCCGCGCCGACCCCGCCGGAGATCAAGCGGGCGATGATCGAGTGGCTTGGCCCGATCATCTTCGAATACTACGCGGCCAGCGAGGGCGGCGGCGCCTTCATGATCAACTCCGAGGAATGGCTGAAGAAGCCCGGCAGTGTCGGGCGGCTTTTGCCGGAGTCCGGCACCCGCATCATCAACGACAAGGGCGAGGACGTCGCCGCCGGCGAGGTCGGGCAGATCTACTTCCCGCACAGTCCGATCGCCCGCTTCGAATATTACAACGACAAGGCCAAGACCGAGGCCGCCGAGCTGGCCGGCGGGAGCCACTTCACCGTTGGCGACATGGGCTACATCGACGAGGACGGCTTCCTCTTCCTCACCGGCCGCACCGCCGAATGCATCATCTCCGGCGGGGTGAACATCTATCCGCAGGAGGTCGACAACGAGTTCGTCCGCCATCCGGCCGTGCGCGAGACCTGCACCGTCGGCGTGCCCAATGACGAGTGGGGCGAGGAGGTCAAGGCGGTGATCGCCCTTTATCCCGGCTACCAGCCGACCCCCGAACTGGCCAAGGAACTGCTCGACTTCATCCGCCCCAGCCTGGCCGGCTACAAGATGCCGCGCAGCGTCGACTTCGTCGACGACATCCCCCGCTCGGAAGCCGGCAAGGTCCAACGCAGGCAGGTCCGCGCCCCGTATTGGGCGGGCAGGGATAAGCAGATCTGACGGAGCGGCTCAATAAAACGCGTCATCCCCCGCTGGAGCGGCTTTAGCCGCGGAATGCGGGGGACCCATATGTGG
>JBEPUW010000067.1:0-19541 GCA_041691315.1 Caulobacteraceae bacterium
CACCGCCGTTGTTGATCGTGTTGGTGGTGGTGTTGCCGAACACGAAGGTGGTGTTCGCCACCGTGTTGATCGCGCCCGTGCCCGACGTGGTCACCGTATCGCTGGCCACGGTCACGTTGGCCGGCGACAGCGCCCCTCTGCCGAACCTGGACGTGCCGCTGGTCAGCCAGACGCCGCCGTTGGTCACGTTCACCGCCGTGTTGGAGATGTTGCCGGGGATGGTGGCGTTGCCCGCAGTCCCGTTGCCCACCAGCCTGGAGAAGTCCACCACGCCGATCAGATGGCCGGCGTCGTTGAGCACCACGCTGCCCGCCGTACCGCCGGTGGGGCTGGTCGTGACGACCGACGCATTGCCGACCGTTACGTAGCCCGTCGTGTTGCCGGAAACGATGGCCAGGCCGGTGGGCAAGGCCGAGCTGTTCTCGACCGTGGCCGCCGAAGCGATGGTGATGGTCGAGGTGGTGTTGGCGACTTGGTTGGTCACGTCGATCGCGGCCAGGGTGGCGTTGCCGGCTTTGACGGCGCCGCCGGCAACGGTGACCGAGGTGTTGCCGCCACTGGAGGTGTGAATTCCGTTCTGGGTCGCGGTGACCGCGCCGCCGGTGGTGGCGGCCACGCCGGTGGACCCGATGGCGAACACGCCATCGCCGCCCGTGACGGTGATCGCCGTCGAGCCCGCGGACACGGTTGCGCCGCCGCCGATCGCGGTCGCCACGATGCCGCCGTCCACGCTGTTGGTCGCATTGCCGTTCACGACGATGCCGGTGGTGTTGGCGATTGCATTGCCCAGGGTGACCGAGGCGTTGCCGTTTGAGGCCTGAGCCTCAACGCCGGACAGGTTGGTCACGCCGTTCACGGCGATTGACGTACCCGAACCAAGACTCACGGCCGCGTTGGCGCCGCGCGCGAGCGCGCCAGTCGAATTGGTGTCCGTTGCATTTCCAACGACAATCGTCGTTGCGTTGCCCATGGCGACAGTGGCGTTGCCGCCGGCGCTCAGGGCAGAGACACCGGCCAGGTTACCCACGCCGAGAACGGTGATGGTCGTGCCGTTACCCGCCGACACGCTGGCGCCACCGAGCCCTCCCGTGGCGAAAGCCCCGACCGATTGCGTCGTGGTTGCGTTACCGACGGTGATGGTGTTGCTGGCGCCCAGCGTCACCGTGGCCAGGTTGCCAAGGGCTTCGACGCCCGAGTCGGCGCTGCCGCCCCGGGTCCCGACGCTGACTGTGAGCCCGTTATTCGTCGTCACCGACGAGGTTCCGCCACCGCCAATCGTCTCCGCGAAGACGCCCGAGAGATTGCCGACGCCCTCCACGGAGACTCTGCCTCCCGAAGCGCCGGTCATTGTCACGGTCGCCCGGTCGGCGGCCGCGCCGCTGCTGGTCTCCGCGCCGATCCCCAGCGCTGGTCCGGTGGCGTTTCCAACGGTCACGTTGCCGGGATCGGTCACGTTGACCAAAGCCGTTTGATTACCGGTGATGCCGGTGGTCCGCGCCAAGACACCGACCCCATCGACCGTCGTGACCGAATAGGGCGTGACGACCGTGCTGTTTCCGGTTCCGGTTGTCACATTGCCCAGGGTCACCTGGGCGACACCGGTTCCGGTCAGGCCGGTGACGGTATCGATCACGCCTGAGGTGTTGCCGACGATCGCGCCGCCAACGGCGACGGTGTTGTTTCCGTCGACCGTCAAGGTCGAGATGCCGACGGCGGTTCGACCCGTCACGTTGGCGACGACATTGACGGTCGAGGTTCCGGCGCCGAGGGTCGTGGTAGTGATCCCGCTGGTATTGCCGGTGATGATCTGACCCGGCGAAAGATTGCCGCTCAAGACCGCGACATTGTCGCCGCTGGCGCCGATGATCTGGACACCCGGCTGATTCTCCGTGGTCACGATGTTCTGGCCGGGCGCGGTGGCGTTGCCGAGCAGGATCGTAAGGTTGCCAGGCCCACTGACGTCGAGGAGGCCCGCGCCGCCCGCGCTGATCGTTCCCGGACCGAAGAGCGACAAGGTCAGGTTTCCCCCCGTCGTTGTCGCGTAGCCAACGCCGGCGAAGTTGCCGGTGCAAACCTCGTCGACGGGGGTGGGGACGACAGCAAAAAACGGCGGATCGGCAGGCGCGGGCCCTGGCAAGCACTGCGCGAAGGCGGCGCCTGGCGTGAGGGCGACCGCGCCGACCATTCCGCCCAATCCAGCCAGCGCCGTGGTGGCGAACATGCTGGTGGCGAGGAACGAAGCGCGGCTGCGGGTGAACGAACGACTGATAGCCGACATAGAGTTTCCTCAGGTTTCTCGGAGGCGCGGAGGCGCCGAGTTTCCCGGCAATGCCGGTCAAGCTTCCCGTCTAGGGTTAGTCGAACCATCCGTCCAGGAAGTGAACGGCGTTTAGTCATCAATCCGGACCCGCCGTGTACAGAGGGGTGCGAGTTGTTGCCAAATAAGCACAGATCCCATTCGGCATCTCCGGCACAAGCATCTGAAATCGTGACCGAAAAAGCCAATATTGAGTTCAGGAAATCCGCAGCCGATCAAATCGCGTCTAGCGAGACCCCACCCCTAATACGCGCGAAAGTAAAGTCGATATCGTCCCAGTCATGGCTTACCCGTACGTGTATCTTCCGTATCACGACCCATCCGCGAGCGGCCCAGGCGCGACGACGCCCTCCGCCCAAGCTAGCCGCGCGCGGAGAGGCCGCCGTCGACGGTGAAGATCACCCCGCTGGTATAGGCCGAGCGGTCCGAGGCCAGATAGGCCATCAGGTCGGCGATCTCGCGCGGCTTGGCGGCGCGCCCCATGGGGAAGCGCGACATCATCTCCGGATAACGGCTTTCGTCGCCGAAGCGGGCCTGGGCCTGGCGTTTCATCAGCGAGACGATGCGGTCGGTCTCCACCGGGCCCGGATTGATCCCGACCACGCGGATGCCGTCCTCCAGGCTGCGCCCGCCCAGCGCCCGGGTGAAGGTCATCAAGGCGGCGTTGCCGGCGGCGCCGGCGATATAGTTGGCGTCGAACCGCTCGCCGGCCGAACCGATGTCGTTGATGATCACGCCATGGCCGCGCGCCTTCATGGTCGCGTAGACCCGCCGCGTCAGGTTGATGTAGCCGAACACCTTCAGCTCCCAGGCGTGACGCCAGGTATCCTCATCGACGACCTCCAGCGAGCCGCCCGGCACGTCGCCGGCGTTGTTGACCAGGATGTCGGCCTCGGCCGCCGCAACGGCCAGCAGGTCGATCGCTGCCGATTCACGCAGATCGACGGCATGGACGGCGACGTTCACCCCGTGCTCGGCGGTCAGGCGTTGGGCCAGCGCCTTGAGCGCCGCCTCGCTCCGCGCCGCCAGATGTAGGTCGCAGCCCTCCTCGGCGAAGACGCCGGCCGCAGCGGCGCCGATGCCCTTGGACGCGCCGGTGATGAGCACGCTCTTGCCGCGAAGATGCAGGTCCATAGGTCTGCTCCGCTATTGGTCTGACCGACGGGCATAGCGCGCCAAGCCGGCGGCGGCCATCGCCGCTCAGTCCATCTTCGCCGCCAGCGCCAGGGCCGCAAGCTCCAGCCGGCGAAGCAAGCTGTGGGCGACCTCCCGTTCCAACGGGCTGAAGGCCCCCAGCAGTCGCGTTTCATAAGCCAGGGCAGACGGCGCGACGTCGGCATAGAGCGCCTGGCCCTCTTTCGTCAGGCCCAGACGATGCGAGCGGCCGTCGGTGGCATTGGGGCTGCGCGAGATCAGCTTCCGTTCGCCGAGCGCGGCGGCCGCGCGGCTGACGGTGACCTTGTCCATGCGCGTGCGCGCGCAGAGCGCCTGTTGGGTCGACGGGCCGTCCTCGCCGAGCACCGCGACCAGCCGCCATTGCGGCACGCTCAGGCCAAAGCGGGCGTGATAGGCGCCGGCGATCAGCTCGGAGACCGCATTGGCGGCGACGGAAAGCCGATAGGGCAGGTAGTCGTCCAGCGTCAGGCCGTCGGCCGGCGGCCTCATTCGGCGGCGGTCTTCCAGCTGTCGACGTAAGCCGTATTTTCGACCGAAGCAGCGCCGGGGCCGACGTCGAGCGGGTCGCGCGCGTCGATCATCACCGCATATTCGTCGGTCTGCGCCTTCGGCTGCACCAGCATGCGCGACAGCGCCTTGGGGTGCGGCCCGTGGGTGAAGCCGGAGGGGTGAAAGGTCATCATCCCGGCCTCGATCTGGTCGCGGCTGAAGAAGTCGCCGGCGTGGTAAAAGATCACCTCGTCATAGTCGTCGTTGTTGTGGAAGAACGGCACCTTGATCGCGCCGGGATCGGTCTCGAACGGCCGCGGCGCGAAGGTGCAGACCACGAACCGGTCGGTGACGAAGGTGGTGTGGGCCGAGGGCGGCAGGTGGTAGCGGGCGCTGACCACCGGGCGGATGTCGCGGACGTTCAACCGCACCGGCGCGAGGTCGCCGTGCCAGCCGACCGCATCCAGCGGATTATAGGCGAACGTCGCCGCCGAGACCTGACCGCGCTTCTTGATCTCGACGCGGAACTGACCCGCCTGGTCCTGGTGGGTCCGGAAGGCCTCGTCCATGGCGGGCGTGTCGAGCATGGCCGGATCGAACACCGCGTGCGCCCCAAGCGTGCCTCGATCCGGCAGGCTGAAATGGGCGTTGGTGGCCTCGATCACCAGGGCCGCGGTCGGCGCGGTGGGCGCGAGCCGCCACATGGTCCCGCGCGGCAGATAGAGATAATCGCCCGGCGCGTAGACCAGCCGGCCATAGTCGCAGAATAGTTCGCCGTCGCCCTGGTGCACGAAGATCAGCAGGTCGCCGTCAGCGTCGCGGGCCAGCGCCGGCATGGCGTCGGCCAGCTTCCAGAAGCGCATCTCGCAGGCGGCGTTGCTCAACACCACCGGCGCACCCCAGGGGCTTTCGGCGGGCGCGTTCAGCGCCGTCAGGTCGAACGCGCGCGGCCGCAACGGACCTTCGAAGGCGGCCCAACCGGTCGGTGGGCGGCGATGGTAGAAGAAGGCGGCGGGGCCGAAGAAGCCCTCCTTGGAGACCTCGCGCTCATAGGTGCCTTCCGGCAGGTCTGCATGCGCCTGGCGCGAATGACGGCCTTGGGCGCCGCGCACCGGAATCCAGTTCTTCTTGGCCATGTGGCGCCCTCAGGGTTTCGTGGCAACACCGGGCAGGACGCCGCGGCGCACCTGGTCGGCCTCGATGGATTCGAACAAGGCCTTGAAGTTGCCCTCTCCGAAGCCCTCGTTGCCGCGCCGCTCGATCAGTTCGAAAAAAATCGGCCCGATCATGTTTTCGGTGAAGATCTGCAACAGCAAGCCCTGGCCCTCGGCCGGGGCGCCATCGATCAGGATGCGGTCGGCCTGCAGCCGCTGCAGGTCCTGCGCATGGCCGGGCAGCCGGGCGTCGAGCTGTTGGTAATAGGTGAGGGGCGTGTCCTGGAACACCACGCCGCGTTCGCGCATCGCCTCGACGGTGGCGAAGATGTCTTGGGTGGCGAAGGCCAGATGCTGGATGCCCTCGCCGCCGTAGTCCTTGAGGAACTCCTCGATCTGGCTCTTGTCGTCGCGGCTCTCGTTGAGGGGAATGCGGATCTTGCCGTCGGGACTGGTCATCGCCTTGGACAAGAGGCCGGTCTGCTGTCCCTCGATGTCGAAGTGGCGAATCTCGCGGAAATTGAAAATCTTTTCGTAGAACTCGGCCCACCTGGCCATCTGACCGCGATGGACGTTGTGGGTGAGGTGGTCGAGAGTCCTCAGGCCCAGGTCGTTGGCCGGCAGGGCCGCCAGCCCCCCTTCGACCGGCAGGAAGTCGACATCGTAGATCTCGCGCGCGCCATAGCGGTCGACCAGATAGAGGTTCGAGCCGCCGATCCCCTCGATCGCCGGGATGTTCAGCTCCATCGGCCCGACCGGCCCCCGCACCGCCTTCGCGCCGCGCGCGACCGCGAGTTCGAGCGCCTTGGCCGCGTCCTTGACCCGGAAGGCCATGGCGTTGGCCGACGGACCGTGGGCGGCGCGGAATTCGGCCGGCTGGCCGGACGGCTCCATATTGAGGATCAGGTTGATGTCGCCCTGGCGCAGGTGCAGCACGGTCTTCGACCGATGCCGGCCAAGCACGGTGAAGCCCATCAGTTCGAACAGCGATTTGAGCCGGTCTGGCTCCGGCGCGGTGAACTCGACGAACTCGAAGCCGTCGGTGCCGAGTGGATTGTCGAACGCCATGATGCGTCCTCCTTCAACCCTCTCAAACTAGGCCCGGGTCGGTTTAGTTTCAAATGAAACCTTTTGCCGGCGCGGGCGCTGAATCAGCGTATATTGAGCCGATGGACGATGCCGTGGCGCCCCACCCCGCACAGCCGCCGCCCGGCGCGGCGGCGGACTGGACCGTTCCGCAGGCCTGGGCGAGCTATTCCACCGCCGAGCACGCGATGTGGGACCAACTGTTCGCGCGGCAGACCGCCATCCTCGGTGACCGCGCCGCGCCGGCCCTGCTGCACGGCCTGGACGTGCTCAAGCTCTCCAACAGCGGCATTCCGGACTTCGCCGAACTCTCCGAGCGCCTGAACGCCCTGACCGGATGGACGGTGGCGGCCGTACCCGGCCTGGTGCCGGACGAGGTCTTCTTCCGCCACCTGGCCAACCGCACCTTTGTCGCCGGACGCTTCATCCGCACGCCCGACCAGATCGATTATCTGCCGGAGCCGGACATCTTCCACGACGTCTTCGGCCACGTGCCGCTGTTGTCCGACCCGGTGTTCGCCGACTTCATGCAGGCCTACGGCGAGGGCGGGCTGCGCTCGATGCAGTTCGGCGCCCTGGAGAAGCTGGCCAGGCTCTATTGGTATACGGTCGAGTTCGGCCTGATCCGCGAGGGCGCGGCCCTGAAGCTCTACGGCGCCGGCATCGTCTCCAGCCACGCCGAGTCCATCTTCGCGCTGGACGACCCCTCGCCCAACCGCATTGGCTTCGACCTGCGCCGGGTGATGCGCAGCCGCTATCGCATCGACGACTTTCAGCGGACCTATTTCGTCATCGACAGTTTTGAGGACCTGCTGCGCCAAACGCTGCAGACCGACTTTGCACCGCTCTACCGCGAACTCGACGCCACGCCCGATCTGGAGCCTGAGGCGGTGCTGGAGACCGACCGGGTTCTACATCGGGGAACCCAGGCGCATGGGAACGCGCCAAGCTAAGCGACCGAGCGATCCGCCGTTTCTTCCGCCGTATGGCTGAGCGCGACCTCGATGCCGGCGAGCAGCCGTTCGGGCGTGATCGGCTTGGCGATGTGATGGTTGGCGCCGGCTTCCGAGGCCAGGGCCAGGTGTTCGTCCATGGCGTTGGCGCTGAACATGGCGATCGGGGTTGGCGCGCATCCCGCCCCGGCTTCGATCACGCGGATGGCGCGGGTGGCGGCCAGGCCGTCCATAACCGGCATCTGCATGTCCATCAGGATCAAGTCGAACAGGCCGGGCCGGAAGACGTCGACCGCCTCGCGACCGTTGTCGACGGTGGTCAAAGCGATCCCCGTCGGCTCCAGGATCAGCTGCACGACCCGCTGGTTGGTCGGATGGTCCTCGGCCAGCAGGATGCGGATCTTGGCCAGATGCTCGGTCGAGGCGGGCGAGGCATCGCCGCGCCCGGCGTCGCTGGCCTGGCGCGCGCGATAGGCGGCGATAGTCATCGTCCGCACCATCGGAATCTCGACCGTGAAGGTGCTGCCCTGGCCGGGCTGCGAACGCGCCTCGATGCGCCCGCCCATCAGATCGGTGAGTTGCTTGCAGATGGCGAGACCCAGACCGGTGCCGCCGAACTGCCGCGAGATCGAACCGTCCGCCTGGACAAAGCGGCCGAACAGCCGGCTCGCGGTCTCCGCGCCGAAGCCGATCCCGGAATCGGTGACCTCGATCCGCATCAGGGTCAGGTCTCCTTCCGTGCTCGGATCGACCGCCTCGACATGGATCCTTACCGCGCCGGACGCGGTGAACTTGATCGCGTTGGAGGCCAGGTTGGAGACGATCTGCTTCAGCCGGACCGCGTCGCCCTCGAACATCCCGTCCGCCGACGCGGCGTAGTCGACGTGGAAGCCCAGCCCCTTTTCTTCCGTGCGCGGGCGCATCAGTTTGCTGGCGGAGTCGATCTCGCGGCGCAGGTCCAGGGGCGCGATCTGCAGCTGGAAATTGCCCGCCTCGATCTTGGCCTGATCCAAGATGTCGGACAGGATCTGTTCGAGCATATGACCGGAGGATTCGATCAGCGCCAACATCTCGCGCTGGTCCGGCGAAAGCCTGGTCGCGGCAAGCGCGCCGGCGACCCCGATGACTCCGTTCAGCGGCGTGCGGATCTCGTGGCTCATATTGGCGACGAAAACACTCTTGGCGCTGTTGGCGCTCTCGGCCAGATCGCGCGCCGCCTCCAGCTGGTGCTCCAGGGCCTTGCGCGCCGTCAGATCGATGGTGGTGCCGACGATTTTCCATGGCCGTCCGGCGGGGGTGCGCGCCACCAGCCGCCCACGCGACAGCACCCATTTATAGGCGCCGTCCTTGCACCGCATGCGTTGCTCCACCGCGGTTTGCGCCGTTTCACCGCGGAAGTGAGCCACGAAGTCTTGCTCGACCTTGGCCACGTCGTCGGGATGGACGAAGGCCCGCCAGTCGGCGATCGGCGTCGCGATCTCATCGGTCCCATAGCCCAGCATCGCCAGCCAGGTCGGGCTGACGCTGAAGTCGCCGCCGATCAGATCCAATTCGAAAAGCCCGTCGCCGGAGGCTTCGACGGCGATCGAGAGCTTTCGCTCCACGTCGGCGAACGCGACCTGACGATCGGCCAGTTGGCTCAGCAGCGCGCCATGATCCAGCGAGAAGCGCCGTGAAGCCAGGCCCGCGAGCGCGAGCAGGGTCGGTATGATCGCGGAATTCCAGCTGAGGCCATAGGCCATCCAGGGTCCAAGGATCGACACTGCGGCCACCGGGAACAGGGTCGACAGCATCAGCTCGCGGTTGGCGCTGGAAAAGACGAAGACGTTGAGGACCGCACCGCCGATCCAGGTGGCGGCGATGGCCACGCCCACCGGCGAGCCGTTGACCAGGCAGAGGAAGGCCACGCCTTGATAGATGGCTGAACCGACCAGGTTACAGAGCGTATAGGCGGCCGAAGCGCGATCTTCCCGCAGCCGCATCACGGCGCGATCGAGCAGCGGGCCGATGGCCAGCTCCCAGACGGCGATCACCGCGATCCAGGCGACGGCCTGGATCCACGGCAGCACGAAGAGCGAAAGCGCCGCATAGACCACCGCGAACGCGACGCGGTCGAACAGGCCGTGCCGCCCCAGTTCGATCGCCGTGCGGACGTCGAACGCCGTCGCGGCCGCCGGCGGTCCCGATGGTGACTGGGGTGAGGACATGGGTCTTCCGCTACGAACGAGAGCGGACAGGATAGGCGCACACCACTTTGAGGTGCGTTAACGGCCTAGGCGTTCGGCGGTCGCCGTTGAAGACCTGGTGGAGCCGAGCGGAATCGAACCGCTGACCTCCTCATTGCGAACGAGGCGCTCTACCAACTGAGCTACGGCCCCTTTTGGGAGCGCGGCACATAAGGGCGGCCCGGCCGGGCTGTCAAGGCGAGGGCGCGCAGCCCCACGACCTCCCGTGCGTTATGGGCTGAGCCCACCGCTTCGCCTTGCCCAGGCGCGAACGGCCGCGCTAGATGCCGCATGGTTCAGATAAGGCTCGCTTCCGGATGATCATCCCGCTGCTTTGGCTCTTCAACGCCCTGATCACCCTCTACATCTGGGTGATCATCGCCATGGTGATCATGAGCTGGCTGACCGCCTTCAACGTGCTCAATCCGCGCAGCCCGTTCGTGGCTCAGATGGAACGGGCGCTCTTCGCCATCACCAATCCGGTCATGGGCCCGATTCGCCGGATCATTCCGTCGATCGGCGGCCTCGACATCAGCCCGATCCTGGTGGTGCTGCTGCTCGAATTCATCCGCCGACTGGTCAACAGCCTGGTCCTCGGCGGCGGCCTGATGGGGCTCTAGACGGCGGCCAGCGCCTCGCGCAGCAGCGCCGCGACGGCTGCGGCGATCTCGTCCTGGCCGGCGGCGTCGGCGATCAGGTCCTGGCGCGTCTCCAACTCCAGATAGTCCAGCCCGCGCGCGTCGGCGTGCAGTGGGATGGTGTTGTCGATCTGGTCCATGGAATAGGGCTGGTTGTCGCCGGCCTGCTCGCCGAGCGCCTTGCGCAGCACCGCCAGCACGCGGCTGGAAAAGGCGGAATCGCCGCGATGCAGGACCCCGAACCGCCAGGGCCGCACGAAGCCCTGGAAGATCGGCGTGAAGCTGTGCAGGGAGACCAGCAGGGTCGGACGGCCAAGCCGCCGGCGTTCGTCCAGCGCCTCTGAAATCCGCGCCTGATAGGGGGCGTAGATCTCGTCGCGGCGCGCGGCCAGGTCGGCGGCGCTTAAGCCCAGATTGCCGGGAATGGTCTGGCCGTCGCTGACCTCGGGCGTCGAGTCCGCGGCGCCGGGCACGCGATTGCAGTCGATCACCAGCCGCGAATAGGCCTGGCGGATGAAGGGCGCGTCCAGGGCCACGGCCAGCCGTTCGCCCAGGCCCGCCACCCCGATATCCCAGGCGATATGCCGCAGATGCGCTTCCGCCGGCAGGCCGAGGTCGCCAAGGCGCTCCGGGATCAGACGCCCGGCGTGATCGCCCAGCAGCAGAAAGGGCGAAGACCCGCCCGGATTGGTGACAATGGCCGGCGAAGGATCGCTGGGGCCAAGCAGCCGGTTCGACGTGGCGGCGTTAGGTATGGTCACTGTTGATCCTCTCAAATCGAACGCCGGGGCAACTCTCGACGCTTCGGGCCGTTGCCGTCGCGAGGGTAGCTAGCTCAAGGGGGTCCCGTCGTGCGCATCCATACCGGTTTCGAGATCACCTATGACTGCCCGATGCCGGTGCCGATGCTGCTGATGCTCAGCGTGCATCCGTCCCGGCGCGGCGACCTGGAGACCTTCGACGGGCTGCGCACCGATCCGGTCGTCGACGTGCATCACTATCTCGACGGCTATGGCAACAACTGCATGCGGGTGCTGGCGCCGGCGGGGCGGTTCGTCCTCTCGACAGACTTCATCGTCCACGATTCCGGCCTGCCGGACGAGTACGCGCCCGAGGCGGAGCAGATCGCGGTGGAGAACCTGCCGGACGAGGCCGTCGTCTTCCTGCTCGGCAGCCGCTATTGCGAGACCGACCGCCTGAGCAACCTGGCCTGGTCGCTGTTCGGCGGCACCCCGCCGGGCTGGGCGCGGGTGCAGGCGATCTGCGACTATGTGCACAATCACATCCGCTTCGACTACCAGCAGGCGCGCCCCACCCGCAGCGCCTACGAGGCCTATGAAGAGGGCGTCGGCGTCTGTCGCGACTATGCCCATCTCGCGGTCGCCTTCTGCCGCTGCATGAACATCCCGGCCCGCTATTGCACCGGCTATATGGGCGATATCGGCGTGCCGCTTCTGCTGCCGATGGATTTCAGCGCCTGGTTCGAGGTCTATCTCGGCGGCCGCTGGTACACCTTCGACGCGCGCAACAATGTCCGACGCATCGGCCGAACCCTGATGGCCCGCGGCCGCGACGCCACCGACGTCCCGATCGCCAACACCTTCGGCACGGCCTACCTGGCCGGCTTCAACGTGATCACCGACGAGATTGCCGAACCCGTCTAGCCCGGCGCCGTGGCGGTACGCTGGGCCATCATCTCCTGGATCTGCTCGGCGCTGAAGCCGATCAGCTGCAGGATCGGCGACACCGTCTCGGGATCCCAGGCATGCCGGTCGCCGGTGGTGATGCCGCCATCGACCACCAGATGCGTCCCGGTGACAAAGCTCGACGCATCCGAGGCCAGGTAGAGGCAGGCGCGCGCGATGTCGTCCGGCAGGCCGGCCTTGGCGATCGGTTGGAATTTCGACGCCACCTCCGCCACCCGCGCCGCCATCTGGTCGGCCACCTGCGGCGGCATGCCGATCGAGGCGCCGAAGATCGAGGTGGCGATCAGGCCCGGGCAGATGGCGTTGATGCGGATCCTGTCCACGCCATGCTGGGCCGCCGCCACCCGCGTCAGGTGGATGACCGCGCCCTTGGCGGTGGAATAGGCGACGGGGCCCCAGCCGGCTTCCAGCCCGGCGATCGAGGCGGTGTTGATGATCGAGCCGCCGCCGCGCGCCCGCATCGGCCCAATGGCGTGCTTCATGCCCAGCATCACTGAGCGCAGCAGCAGGTTCATGGTCCCGTCCCAGGCCTCGACGGTCAGTTCGGTCAGGCCGCCGCCCGCGCCGCCGGAGCCGGCATTGTTGAACAGGACGTCCAGGCCGCCGAAGGCCTCGCTGGCCGTGGCCACGGCCTTGGCGATGTCGGCCTCCAGCGTCACATCGCAATGGACGTACCGCACCCGGTCGGGGAAGCGCCGTTCAAGCATCACGCCCTTGTCGTCCTGCAGATCGGCGACGACGACTGAGGCGCCTTCGGCGACGAACAGCTCGACCGTGCCCAGGCCGATCCCCGAACATCCGCCGGTGATCAGCGCGACCTTGCCTTCCAGCTGCCCGGCCATGGGTTAGTCCATGGTCACCACCACCTTGCCCATGGCCTTGCGGCTGGCGAGGTGGCTGATGGCCTCGCCGGCGCGGGCCAGCGGGAAGCGTTCGGAGACGAAGGGCTTGATCTTGCCCTTGGCGTAGAGATCGAACAGCTCGCGGACATTGCGCTGGTGGCCGGCGGGGTCCTTGGTCACCGCCGTGCCCCAGAACACCCCGACGATGTCGCAGCCCTTGAGCAGCGGCAGGTTGAGCGGGATGCGCGGGATGCCGGCCGGGAAGCCGACCACCAGGAAGCGGCCCTCCCAGGCCATCGAGCGCAGCGCCGCCTCGGCATAGTCGCCGCCCACCCCGTCATAGACCAGGTCGGCGCCGGCGGGGCCGAGCGCATCCTTGAACAGGTTAGCCAGCGCGCGCTGGCCCTCTTTCTCGAACGGGCCCTGCGGATAGACCACGCCCTCGTCGGCGCCGTGTTCCTTGGCCAGCGCCACCTTCTCGTCGGACGAGGCCGCGGCGATCACCCGCGCGCCCATGGCCTTGCCCAACTCGACCGCGGCCAGGCCGACGCCGCCGGCGGCGCCCAGCACCAGCAGGGTATCGCCGGGCTTCATGTGCCCGCGATCCTTCAGCGCGTGATAGGAGGTGCCATAGGTCATGATGAAGGCGGCCGCCTCATCGAAAGGCATGGTGTCCGGCATCGGCACCAACCGCGAGGCCTCCAGCGCCAGCTCCTGCGCCATGCCGCCCCAGCCGGTATTGCCGAGCACGCGGTCGCCGACCTTCACGTTGGTCACCGCGTCGCCGATCGACTTGACGATCCCGGCCACCTCGCCGCCGGGGGCGAAGGGCCGCGCCGGCTTGAACTGGTACTTGTCCTCGATGATCAGCACGTCGGGATAGTTGACGCCGCAGGCCTTGACCTGGATCACCGCCTGGTTGGCCCGCGGCGTCGGGCTGGGCATGTCTTCCAGCACCAGCGTATCAGGTCCGCCAACGGCCTTGCTCAACAGCGCCTTCATCGGCGTCTCCCCTCAAAACGGTTGTTCGAAAAGACGCTAGCGCATGGCAGCGGCGGGGCAAAGGCCGATCGCGGCGCAGATACTCACCCGTTGGGGGAGGATCTAGGGGCGCTTCCCCAACGGCGTGGGGAATCCAAACGCCCGTTGGGCGAGGCCGAAGACGCCTTTGAATCTGAGCGCGCCGCGATAGGCCAGCAGCACGTAGCAGACCTCGCCCGCCTCGGCCTTCGGGGTGTGCACGAAGCGGGGGCGGGCCACCGAGACGTCGCCGGGCAGATACGAGGCATGGCCGTCGTGGTAGGCGCCGGTCAGCACCAGGGTCAGTTCTTCATCCTCGTGGTCGTGGTCGGCGACGCCATGGCCGGGCTCGATGCGCAGCAGTTCGGCCTGCTCGCCATGGTCGGTGAACAGGGCCAGCCGCTGGATGCCGAGGCTGGCGAAGGTCCAGCGATGCTGCTCGGCCATGGCCTGCAGCGCCGCCTCGCGCACCGGCGACGGCAGGGCCGCCACCTCGGCGGTGATCCCGTCACGGGAGCCGGCGGCGATCTCGGCCCGCCGGTCGAGCGCATCGGCCGCCTCGATGCGGCCGAAGACGCGGTCGAGCGCGTCGGCGTCGAGGGTGGCCGGCGCTTCATCGGCCAGAAAGACCGCGGCGGCCAGATCGTCCCGGCGCTCGACGAAGCGGGCGTCGGCGCGCATGGCGAAGGTGGTCTGGGCCATCAGCTCAATGGCGCGGTTGCCGCGGCCGGCTTCGAAGACGCCGGTCAGGGTTTCGGCGGTCATGGATGCGCCCCCGCGCCGGCGGCCGCATCGGCCAGGGTCAGTTTCAGCTTGGCGAAGGCCAGGCGCAGGCGCGACTTGACGGTGCCCAGCGGCACGCCGGTCGAGGCGGCGATTTCGCTGTGCGACAGGTCTTCGTAGAAGGCGCGGCGCACCAGGTCGCGCTGCTCGGGCGGCAGGGCGTCCATGGCCTGGCGCACCTGCGTCTCGCGCTCGGCGGCCTCGGCGGCGCCGTCGGGACGAACCTCGGCGGGCGGCTCGAAGGCGGGGTCATTGGCGTCCAGCGTCTCGCGCTTGTCGCGGCGAAAGACGTCGATGCGGCGGTTGCGGGCGATGCGGAAGATCCAGGTGGAGACCGACGCCTGGCGCGCATCGAAGCTTCCCGCCTTGCGCCAGACCGCGACCATCACCTCCTGCGTGACCTCCTCGGCCTGTGCCGCGCCCAGGCCCAATCGGATCAGATAGGCCTTCACCCTCGGCGCGTAATAGGCGAACACTTGGGTGAAGGCGGCGCGGTCCTGGCGCGCGGCGACGGCCTCGACCAGGGCGGCGAATTCGGCGGCGTCGGGAGATGGGGCGCTGGTCATGCGGCCGGCGGCCTGGCCTTGAAAAACGCGCGCCACACGCGCGCTTGCCCCGCCATCCTGCCACGGCGGCGGGGTCGGCGAAAAGGTCCGCGGCGGCCATCCGCCCATCGGCCCCGATTTGGGCGTGATCATGCGATCTGTTATGAGCACGGCCGTATTCATCAAAGGATCATACGACGTGAGCGTCCGACTGGATCTCTCACGCGCCGGCGGGACTGAGGTCCCGGCCCGCGCGAACCTGTCCGGCCTGACGCGTCCTGCCCTCGCCGAGGCGCTGGTGCGCGGCGAAATCGCCACGCCCGATAAGGCGCGCATGCGCGCCGGCCAGATCTGGCGCTGGATCCACAACAACGGCGCGACCGGCTTCGACGCCATGACCAATATCGACAAGGCGACCCGCGCCCGCCTGGCCGAGACCTTCGACCTGGGCAGGCCCGAGGTGGCCGCGCGCCAGGTCAGCGCCGACGGCACGCGCAAATGGCTGATCCGCTTTGGCCCCGGCGTCGAGGCCGAGTGCGTCTACATCCCCGATGTCGGCCGCGCCGGGGCGCTGTGCGTTTCCAGCCAGGTCGGTTGCACGCTGAACTGCCGCTTCTGCCACACCGGCACCCAGGCCCTGGTGCGCAACCTGACCGCCGCCGAGATCGTCGCCCAGGTGCAGATCGCCCGCGACGACCTGGGCGAATGGCCGTCCGACCGCGCCGACCGCCGGCTCTCCAATATCGTCTTCATGGGCATGGGCGAGCCGCTGTACAATCTGGACAACGTCGCCGAGGCCATCGACATCGTCTCCGACGAGGGCGGCTTGGGCATTTCGCGCCGGCGCATCACCGTCTCCACCGCCGGCGTGGTCGCGGAGCTCGAGGCGCTGGGGACCCGCACCCAGGCCATGCTGGCCATCTCGCTGCACGCCACCAACGATGCCCTGCGCGACGAACTGGTGCCGCTGAACAAACGCTATCCTCTTGACCAGCTGATGGCCGGCATCCGCGCCTATCCGGGCCTCTCCAATGCGCGGCGCGTCACCTTCGAATACGTCATGCTGAAGGGCGTCAACGACACCCCGGCCGAGGCTTTGGCCCTGGTCAAGCTGCTGGCCGGCGTTCCGGCCAAGATCAACCTGATCCCGTTCAACCCCTGGCCGGGGACGGCCTATGAATGCTCCGACTGGGCGACCATCGAGGCCTTCGCTGCCATCCTGAACCGCGCCGGCTATGCTTCGCCGATCCGCACCCCGCGCGGCCGCGACATCCTGGCGGCGTGCGGCCAGCTGCGCACCGAGAGCCTGAAGGTCCGCGCCAGCGACCGGCGCAAGGCGCAGACCGCCGATGTCGCCTGAGGTCCAGGCCTTCGCGTCGGGCTTTCCGGTCATGCTGCTGCATGCCGGGATCAGCCTTTTGCTGCTGGTGGTCGCCTCGGGCGCCTATGCGCTGCTATCGCCGCACCACGAGGTTCAGCGCATCCGCGACGACAACCCCGCCGCCGCGGTCTCGCTGGCCAGCGTCATCCTGGGTCTGGCCCTGCCGCTGGGCGCCACCCTGGCGGCGGCCGCCTCGCCGATGGACATCGCGCTCTGGGGCGTCGCCATTGCGGCGCTGGCGCTGCTGCTGTTCAGCCTGATCGATTTCGCCCTGGTCGGCCTGCCGGAGCGCATGCGCGAGGGCGATGTCCCGGCGGCCGTGGTGCTGGCGGCGGCCAAGCTCGGCGTCAGCATCATCCTGGCCGCGGCGCTGGCGGTCTAGTCGGCGCCCGTGCCCCGTCTGCCGGTCTGGCTGATCTACCTGACCATCGTCGCGGCCATGCTGGTGCTGGCGCTCGGCCGGCGCGAGCACGCCAACGCACCCCGGCCGCCGCCGCCGGCCCCGTTCGCCGACCAGGCGCCGATCTCGCCATCCTCGCCCTTCGCCAACGCCGCGCTGGTGCGCCTTGTCGCCGCGAAGGTCGCCAAGGGGACGGCCTTTTCCATGAATGACCGCGGCGTCTGGCTGACCGCGCGCAGCGTCGTCGCCGGCTGCGCCAGGCCGATGATCGCGGTGGCCGACGGATGGGGCGCGCCGGCGAAGCTGCGGACCATCGATGGCGATGCCGCCGTCCTGACCACCGATGGCGGCGCGCCAGCCCTGGCCATGGCCAGGGGGGCGCAGCCACGATCCGGCGACAGCGGCTTTCTGGCTGGCTTTTCCGGCGGCGGACCGGCTGAGGCGGCGGCGCTCTTCCTCGGCCAGGGTCCAGGCCGTGACCGGCTGTCCTGGGCCGAGATCGGACGCACCGACGGCCTGAAGGGGCCGCTCTCCAGCCTGACCGGCGCGCCGGTGCTGAACGCGGCCGGCGAAGTTACCGGCATGGTGCTGGCGGATGCGCCGAGGCGCGGGCGGCTGAGCGGCACGGCGCCCGCGGCGCTGGCCCGCGCCGTGGCCACGGCGAAGCTCCGCCGCTCGGCGGCCGCACCCGCCCCGCCGATCAGCCTCGACAACTATGGCCGCGCCGCCGACAGCCTGCGCCGCGCCCTCAGCGTCGCCGAGGTGGTGTGTCTCAAATGACCGGACGTCCGCGACTCAGTCGGCCAGCTTGACCAGCATCTTGCCGTTGTTGGCGCCCTGCATCAGCCCGACCATGGCCGCCGGTGCGTTGCCGATGCCGTCAAAGATGGTCTCCTGGTACTTGACCTGGCCGTCCTTCAGCCAACCGGCCATGTCCGACTTGAACTGGTCGTAGAGGTGCATGAAGTCCGGCGCCACGAAGCCGCGCAGGTTGATGCGGCCGTAGATGATGTTGGACAGGTTGCGCACCGCCGTGCGCGAACCCGCCTCGTTATAGCCGGAGATCATGCCGCAGACCGCGACCCGGCCGAGGCTGTTCATGCTGGCCAGCGCGGCATCCAGATGGTCGCCGCCGACATTGTCGAAATAGACGTCGATGCCCTTGGGCGTCGCCGCCTTCAGGCTCTGACGGATCGGCGCGGTCTTGTAGTTGATCGCCTTGTCCAGCCCGGCCTCTTCCTCGAGCCAGCGCACCTTCTCGTCCGAGCCCGTTGATCCAACCACATAACAGTTGTGGATCTTGGCGATCTGCGCCGCCATCGAGCCGACGGCGCCGGCGGCGGTGGAGACGAAGACCTGCTCGCCATCCTTCAGCTGGCCGATGTGTAAGAGGCCGCCATAGGCTGTGAATCCGGTTCCGCCCAGCGGCCCCATATGCACGGTCAGCGGCAGGTCGGGCTCAGGGATCAGCACCTGCAGTCCCCGCCCGTCGGTGGTGAAGACCTCGCGGAAACCGAAACGGTTGGTGACCAGCTCGCCCTCCTTGAAGGCCGGATTGCGCGACTTCTCCACCCGGCCCAGCGCGCCGCCGCCCATGGCCTCGTTCAGCTCCTGGCCGACGCTCATGCGCGGCCGCATGGCCGGATCGACCGACATGTAGAGATTGCGCACCAGGACCTCGCCCTCGCCCGGATCGGCGACCTGGGTTTCGACCATGGCGAAGTCGTCCAGGGTCGGCAGACCCTCCGGGCGTTTGGCGAGATGGATTTCGCGGCTGGTCGTGGACATGGGCGTCTCCTGAGCTCGTGCGGCCTTGCTGGCCGCCGTATTTGTGGAAGACCCTAAGCCATCGCCGCCCAGCAAACCAACCCGGAATGGCGGCCGGCGCGCGCGGCCTTGCCTGACGCGGCGTCGGTGCTATGGGGCGGCGCATGTCCACGCCCTTCATCAGCCTGACCGCCACGCACAATCCGCACCGCTGGTACCTGCCGCTGGAAGACGGCCTCTGCGTCGGCCCGCCCCAGCGCAGCTTCATGTTCGGCGGCGTTGGCCTGGCGGCGGCCATCCAGGCCATGGAGCGAACCTGCGAGCGGCCGGTGATCTGGGCCACCGCGCAATACCTGTCCTTCGCCCGGCCGCCCTCGGTGGTCGATCTCGATGTCTGGGTCCCGGCCCACGGCCACAACACCAGCCAGGCCCGCGTTATCGGCCATGTCGGCGACAAGGAGATCTTTACCGTCAACGCCGCCTTGGGCAGCCGCCCCAGCGACATCTCCCACCAATGGGTTCAGGCGCCCGAGGTCCCCGCGCCGGAGGACTGTCCGGCCGCCGACCACTGGCGCGGCGACGACGGCGGCCTGCACAGCCGCATCGAGTTGCGCAACGTCCACGGCCGCTATGGCGATCAGCGCAAGGGCGGCGAGATCAGCGCCGACGGCCGGTTGATCCTGTGGATGCGGCCGCGCGGCGACCACCCCATCGACGCCAGCATGCTGGCCATCTTCGCCGACCACGTACCCTCCGGCATCGGGGCCGCGCTTGGCAAGGACGCCGGCGGCAACAGCCTGGACAACACGATCCGCATCGTGCGGCTGGCGCCCACCGACTGGGTGCTGTGCGACATCAACATCCACGCCGTGCACGGCGGCTTCGGCCACGGGGCCATGCGGCTATTCACCCGCGACGGCCTGCTGTTGGCCACCGCCAGCCAGTCGTGTATCGTGCGCATGCATGACGAGAGCCGCCGCGGGCGCGCGCCGGCGTCAAAATAACCGTCATCCCCCGCTGGAGCGGCTTTAGCCGCGGAATGCGGGGGACCCATATGTG
>JBEPUW010000068.1:0-19426 GCA_041691315.1 Caulobacteraceae bacterium
GGGCTAATCTTCGACGCGAAAAATGCCCCTCAGGGGGACAACATTGCAGGCGTTCGCTTGGCTCTGACCTGCAACGCAGCGGCGTACAAGCGCCACCGCCGTTCGCCGACGTGACCTGGGATATCTACGGGCAATCAAGGGAGGCTTGTCGCGCGCGGCGGTCAGGTGACGGGTATCCCCCAAGATCGGCTTAGGTCGAAAACGACCCCTCGGCTCTCTGGCGCACACCGGACATTGCCGGCCGGGGCGCGAAGTGAGCCGTCCCGACGAGAGAGATGCCAGGGACCGCTAAGGCTCGATCTTTGCCGTTCAGCCCGCTTCGATAAGCCCGACTTTCAGGCTCTGATGGCTCGGCACCGCAGTTTGTCGGAAAGCGGACCTCGCCAAGTTCCGAGGAGGGTGGAAAGTTGACTAGCGCGTTTAGCAGATAGGCGGCGAGTAGGCGGGCCGCGTAGCGTGTCTATCCCTCAGAATGCTATGGCTAAGCAAGTCCCGCGCGAATCGACGCTGGCGTGGCGCCGACACTAGGAGTGGGTTCACATGCGGTCGTTTGAATTCGTCGCTGTGCTGCTTGGTATTATAATTTCATTCGCACTTGCTCACTTACTCAATGGAATTGCAAGTGTCATAGAGAACGGTTTCAAGCGGTTCTCCCTATTACTGGCCCACTGGATTGGTTGGTGTTTTTTCTTGTGCGTCGACTATTGGTTCACAGTGTGGCATGCGCGAGATAACACTGTGTGGACGTTCGGATATGTTTCATTGTTGCTATTACAAGGCGCGCTCATCTACATAGTAGCTCGTCTCGTCGTGCCGGTGCCGACTACGGAACAACCGATTGATCTCTCAGATTTTTTCGACCGGCGCCGTCGCAAGTTCATGGGCGCGATCTTAGCGCTTACGATCGTTAACGAGGGGACAAACCTCACGCTGCAGGGCTTCAACACGTCGCTCCTGGGCCTCATGGTAGCAGGTTGGCTTGTCTTGGCCGCTACCGCCTTCGCTTGGAAAGCCAAGCCGGTCCAGTACGCCGTTGCGGCGGCGAACGTCGCCCTAACAACCTGGTACGCATTTACCTTCGTTTCTGCCTTGTGAGGGGCCACGAGGTCGCTAGCCTACTTCCGCTTTGGGTCGTAAGGCGTCATTGCCCCAACGCCGGAAAGCGGACCTTTCGTCGAATGGCTATGACGGCCGGTGGAAAGGGCTAGCCTTAGACAGTGAGGTAAAGCCATGCTCAAGCTTCCGCCCCCCATATGGGCTCTGCTCTTTGTTCTGGTCTGTGCGGGAATCACCTGGGCGCTCGGCTGGCCGGTTGTCCCCGGGTTACCGCTGGCGCCGCTCGGTCTGGCGCTCATCGGGCTAGGCCTGGTTCCGCCGGTCTGGGCGGTTATTTTGTTCCGTCGCGAGCGAACCGAACTCAATCCAACCTCCCCGGCCAACGCCAAGCTGGTCACTGGCGGTCCCTACCGTTTCACTCGCAACCCCATGTACCTTGGCCTGGTGATGCAAACGCTCGGGATCGCAGTCTGGGTCGGGGCTTGGCCCATGTTCATCGCGCCCCTCGCCCTCTTCGTCATTTCGAACTGGGTCCATATCCCCTTCGAGGAGGCAAAGATGCGACGCCAGTTCGCGACCGACTTCGACGCCTATTCCTGTCGGGTGAGGCGCTGGGTGTAGCAGCCGCTCCGCCGAGGACCGCGGGGTCTCCGTCGAAGAAGCCCTACCGCGAGCTCAGCCCGCGTCCGCTTATCCCGAGACAAAAGAAAGTGTCCGCATCGCCAGCCGGATACCAGGAGCAGACATCGCTAAGGACATGGTTGGGTGCTGGTGGCCGTGATAACGTCGCGGTTGATTGGACCACCCGAATGGGATGATCCGTTACCCATGGTGAGGCAATGACTACTCTTGAGAACCGGCCGAACACCGCGCTGCTGGTCGTCGACGTGCAGAACGATGTCGTCGCTGGAGCGCATGAGCGGGACGCAGTCGTCGCGAACATCGGCCGCCTAGTGGATCAGGCGCGGCGTGAAGGTGTCCCCGTTGTTTGGGTCCAGCATACCGAAGCGCACCTTCCGAGGGGGAGCGACAAGTGGCGGATCGTCCCAGAACTGACTCCCGGCGACGCTGAACCGCTCATTGAGAAGAGCTACGGCGACTCATTTGAGGAAACTGCCCTTGAGACCGTTCTGTCGGGCCTCGGAGTCGGACGGTTGATCGTCGTGGGCGCGCAAACAGATCAGTGCATCCGCTCTACGCTGCACGGCGCGCTTGTCAGAGGCTACGACGCCACGCTTGTCTCTGACGCTCACACGACGGAGGACGGGACTCAGTGGGGAGCGCCGCCGCCAGCCATGGTCATATCGCACACCAACCTCTACTGGACGCACGAGACTGCGCCTGGGCGTACCGCCGGGACGGTGGCGACCAAGGATGTTACTTACCAAGCGAGCATCAAAGCCTAGCGGGTGTGGTGCGCGACTCCGTCGGCGAACCGCCCGTTGCATCGGAGATGCTAACGCGATCGCTGACCGATAGTTTGCGGATCAGGAGCAGGCTATCCGTGACGCAGGCTTCATCGACTTGACGTCTGCTCGTTCGACGTTCCCCACCATGGACGCTGGAATCGCTCCTCGGCACGCGCGCTCAAACTCCACGCCTTCAAACGCTCGTGATTCGGCCCGGCAGCAGCAACGTGATCAAGGTTAGAATTGATCGCCACGGGATGAAGGCCCCCAATATCCAGGTGGTCAGCGGTCCAATCGAAAGTGCTTCGCCGGCCGTTCCGTCCTTCGGATAGTCCGGATAGCCCGTGAAATGGTGCTCGCCGGGCATTGGCGCGAGGATCGAGGAATCTGAGCCCTGCGCTAACGCCGGCCCCGCCAGCATCGCAACCGCCGAGATCATCGCGAGTAGCTTCATTTGGTCCAGCCCTTGGTCAGTTTCCTGTTCGGATAGCCCGAACGTTATCGGGCCGCGCTCGGTCGCCGACGATATCCAGCAGCAACGCCTCCCACGCCTCCAGCGCCCGCCTCTTTTCGGCCATGTACGAATTTGCGTCGTAGTGCTCTCTGCTGACGCTGGCGCCGCCATCACCGCCGGTGACGTGCGACAACACCAATGAGCGGATGAAGCCGCTCACGCCGCAGCGCTCGCTGGTCAGCGCCGTGCTGCCGGTGCGGCGCAGGTCGTGAGTGGACGCTCCGTCGATGTCGAGCGCCCTGAACACGCTGGCCAGCCCATGCGTGACGCTGTCGGGATGCATGGGCCTGGTCGCGTCGCGAGACGATGGAAAAAGCGGCCAGTCGTTCGGCGCTCGGTTGCCCAGTTTCTCTACCTTGGCGGCTCTGGCAACCTGGGCCAGCGCGCGGGCCTCAGCGATCAGTTCGATCGCACACAACGGCAGCGGTACGAGGTGGAGCAGGTCGTTCTTCATCCGCTCGGGCGGCACGGACCAGATGCGCTCTGCAGCGTTGATCTCCGACTCCATCATCCCGGCGATCGCGGCGCGGCGCGAGAGCAGGAGCATCGCGAGCTGGATCGAGATCGCGCGAGCCCTTGAGACGTGGATCGGTTCGTCGGCGGCATCGGGATCGGCGGCCGTGACACGAAGGACGGACGGATCGGCGAGGCCCTTCCAGAGCGTCTCCAGCTCGGCGTCGGAGAGGATCCGCTTGCGAGCTTTCTCCTGGACGACAGCGTCGCCGATGGCCGGATTGATCGCGACCAGTTTCCCCTCGAACTCAGCGATGGCGAACGCGAACACCTGGCGGATGATGGCCTGGGTCCTGTTCGTCTGAGCACCGATGCCCTTCGATTTCATGTCGCGGAGCACCTGCCTCACGCCCGCTCTGGTGATGTCGGCCAAGCGGAGCGCGCCGAGCTTGGGCCTCACGTGGCGTTTCAGAATGCCGCCCGCGTCTCGTCTCGTCCGCGTGCTTTGTTTTTTCCCCTTCGGCATCCAGTCGCCGGCCTCGCAGGCCGCCAGGTATGCGTCGGCAAGATCGTCGAATGTGCGGATCGGCTGGGTTCTGGCCGTCACCTTCTGGGCCTTGCGATCACTGGCCGGATCGCCGCCTTTGCGAACAGCGGCGCGAACCTCCTCGGCTTCTTCACGGGCCCATCTGACACCCTGGCGGTCGGTGAAGTCGCCCAGGGTCAGCCGCGGCTGACGGCCGTCCAAGGCGCGGTAGCGATACACCCAGACCTTGCGGCCACGATCGGTGACCCGCAGGCAGAGGCCGGCGACCTTCGAGTCCCACAGTTCAAGGCGCAGGCCCTCCGAGGCTTTGGCCGCAGTCGCCGCCTTGTCTGTAAATAGGACTGTCGCCACACTGATCTCCGGTGTGCCCCATCTCCAAATCGGGGAGCGTATGGGGCACAGAAAGTCGAAACAGTACGAAGATGGCTGAAACGCGTTGAATAGCAAGTGCGTTGATTTGGTTCAGTTTGACGGGCACATTGAAACCCGTGGAAAAACGGTGAAACAGCTATGTCGTCTGTTTCCTAAACCGAAGGTCATGGGTTCGAGTCCCGTCCTGGCCGCCACGCCGTCCCCTAAAGCGTCTCTCACGCCATGGGCGGTGCGGATGGTAACGCCTCCGGCGTCCGCGCCGAGCGGTCAGCCGAACGGGCTCTCTGTCGAGGCTCGCGACAACGCCAGCTTCTCGATGGCCGGACCTTCTTCGCGGTAACCCTGCCACTTGTCGCGCCAGACCAGCTTGGCGAAACGGTCGCCGTGTGGCGCGATCATCTCGTCGGTGATGTCGCCGAAGTCCTCCGCCGGCATGACGAAGGTGCGGCAGTAGATGGTGGCGAGGCTGACCCGGGTGGTGTCGTTGTCCTTGCCGAACGCCCCGTGCCAGGTGTTGCCGTGAAAGACGCAGAGCGAGCCCGCTTTCGCTTCCACGGGCGTCACGATGTCGTCGTCGCCGGGGCCGCCGATCGCCCGCGGTTGTTCGGCGGCCGTCGGATGGCGGCACAGTCGATGGCTGCCCGGCGCCATGAACAGGCTGCCGTTCTCGCGGGTGTAGTCGTGAGGATCCAGGTGGCATTGCAGGAAATGCCCCACGGCGGCAGGGGCGGCGGCACGGAGACCGAGTCGCAATGCATGAAGACCGGGTTGATCTTGCCCGCCTTCAGCACCGAACTGCTTTGGTAGATTCGCAGGCTGGCGCCCAGGATGTAGGACGCCAGCGCATAGGCCACGGGCTGCACCGTGGCCTCCCGGAAGATCGGATCGCGCGCGACCGTATGGAACATGTGCTCGCCGTCGACGCTGCGTCGTGAGGCGTCGATGGTGTTTATTTCGGCGGCGCTGCTGTCGGCCTGGCGCGTCTGGTCGATGATCGCGTCCCGCAACCGATCGGCGAACCCGGCCGGAGCGGCCAGCTCGGGCGGCACGATCGTGAAGCCATAGGTATCCAGCTCGGCGACGTAGGACTCAAGGCCAAGCGCCTTGAGTCGGTTGTAGACGCCGTTCACGCCGTGGGTCGTCTTCCACTGACCGATTTCCATCCTGGCCTCCCGGGCTCCGGCGGCGCCGCCGATTGTCTCCGGCGCATCCGTCGCTGTGAAGACACCCTTGGTCGGCGATTCCACCGCCGGTCTCGTAACGTGTCGCTCTGTGCCCAGAGCGCCGGTCAGCCGACAATCATCTTGCGCAGTTCGGCGCGCCTGATCTTCCACATTCCTTTGACGAGAAATACCGGCGCCTCGCTTCGATCATTCGCGCGAATGTACCGTAGCTGAGGGTCGCGCCATTGTGGATCAACGCGGCCTTGTCGGGTTGCTCCCGACCCCACTGGTAGATGCGATTGACGATCATGACCTGTCCAGATCATCAACGAGATCAAGAGGCCCCACAAATGGATTTCGAGTGGCATCTGGCGGCAGAAGCGGACTTTACCCGGCGGTGGCCAACGTCCGGGCGGCGTTAGCCGACGCGCTCCGTCAACCGCACGATCACGGCATCGCCGGCGTGCTTTCCGATCAACTTGCGTAAAGCAGCCTTGACCGGAAGTTTGTGCGTTCCGTCGCCCAAGGCCATGAACGCGCTTTGAAACGGCCGACCGTCAATCACGCCTTTGACCTTCACAAGGCCTCTTGTTCTGAAGAAAGAAACTGAGGCGGGCCAGACCACATAGGTCCAGCCGCCCGGGCTCGGGCTCTGCTGCAAGAGGGCGCTGAATTGCTGATCGATGGCGGTCATTGTGACGCTCCTGCGGACACCTCATCTTCAAGGACGATTGCCGTCTCGGCCAGCCGACAATAGCGGGCTGAAATTTCTGTTTTCCACCCGTCTCGGGCATTTCTGGTTTGCCGAAGGTTCGCTTGGCGTTTCAAACGCGTGCCGCTGGCATCGAGCGCTTATCGGGCTGGCCGCCACGCCGCCTCACGACATATCGTTGGTGCGGAGTTGGGGAGCGGTGGATGATTCTGGTGACGGGGGCGGAAGGGCTGATCGGCCGGCGCCTGTGCGCGCGATTGCGCGGCGAGGGGCTCGAGGTGCGCGCCTTCGATCTGAAACGCTCCCTGCACGAGGACATCCGCGACCGCGCGTCGCTGGCCGCGGCGCTGAAGGACGTCGAGGGCGTCATCCACCTGGCGGCGATTTCGCGCGTGGCCTGGGGAGAGCGCGACCCGGCGTTGTGCCAAGCCACCAATGTCGAGGCGCTGCAGGCGCTGGTCGAGCTCAGTCTCGCCGGCTCGCGACCCTGGCTGATCTTCGCCAGCAGCCGGGAGGTGTATGGGCATCCAGGCCGGTTGCCGGTGGCCGAGGACCACCCGTTGCAGCCCGTCAACATTTATGCCCGCAGCAAGCGCGACGGCGAAAGGGTCGTCGAGGCGGCGTCGAGGGCTGGCCTGGTGGCGAACATTTGCCGGTTTTCCAATGTCTATGGCTGCCCGATCGACCATGCCGACCGGGTGGTCATGGCCTTTGCCGCGGCCGCGGCCCGCGGCGGCGTCATGTCGGTCGAAGGCTCGGCGAACATGTTCGACTTCACCGCGGTGAACGACGCCGTCGACGGCCTGTGGCGGCTGGTGCAGGCGACGCGCCGCGGTGAGCGCCTGCCGCCGATCCACTTCGTCTCCGGCCAGGGGACGACCCTGGGCGAGTTGGCTGAGATCGCCGCCGCCCGCGCCCTTGGCCCGGTGACCATCAAGGAGGCGCCGGCGCGAACCTATGACGTCGCCAAATTCGTCGGCGATCCGGCCAGAGCCCGGGCCCTGCTCGGCTGGACCGCGCAAGCCGATTTGGGCGACGAAATCACCAGCCTTATCGCCGCCCTTCGGACGCCGGTCGCAATCCGGTAGTCAGGCCAAGTCGGCGCTGACCTGGGCGATCAGCCGGGCCTTGTAGCCGGTCCACCAGGCCTGGCAGCTCTGGCGCAGAGCTTCGCAACCGCCGCCGTCGATCAGCGCCGTGACCATCCCCGGCGCCACAGCCCAGTCCTGGACCACTGGCATGGGATGGCCCGGCAGCAGGCGATCGAAATAGTCACAGCCGGGGCGACGCATGACGATGGGGATGCAGCCGGCCTCCAGCGCCTCATAGACCCGGTAGCAGTCCAGGTTGACCGTGCCCGCCGGACAGGGCGCGAACAGCGACTGATCGAGCACGCGGCGATAGTTGTCGGTCGACAGGCTGTCGGCGCTGTCCCAGCCGGAGGTCAGGTGTTCGAAGCCGCCGGCAACGGTGCGCATGTGACGCCGCATCAGCGCTCGCGTCGTCTTGTGCGGATCGCCGACGAAACTCCAGACATGGGGGCGTTCCGCCGCTGGCCGCGGCGGCTCATCCCGGGCGAAACCGGTCTTGTATCCCAGCGCAAGGAAGGTGATCGGGTCGAGTCCGTCCAGGACCGGCGTCCAGTAGTTGCGGTAAACCCGCTGGCACCAGCAATAGGCCGAGCAATCGTCGGCATAGAATTCGTCGCTCAGGTGGACCAGGACCTGACGCACGCCATGCTCGTGATTACGCCGGTAGTAGTGGGCCGTTTCGGCGTCCAAAAGCCGGTCGACGATGATGGAGCGATCGGCGGCGACGCCGGAGCGGTCGTCGATCACCACGGCCGTGACCACCGCGCCGAAGATCAGCCTGAGCCAGTCGGTTTCCCACAGGAAGGGCACATCCGCCGGCAGGTTGAGCGTCCAGCCGGTCCCGCCAGCCTCGCCAAGCGCGCGGTCGATCCGGGCGATATAGGCCGCGGCCTCGGGCTCTCCAGCCTGGGCCAGCTCGCCGAACTTCCGCCGCGCCTGCCTGAATTCGCCCAGCTGGAACAGCTGCAGGGCGTCGAGGCCTTCGGGCGTCCGCCTGGACGGGTCGTCCGCCGAACCGGTCACGACCGCGACGCCCGTTCGAGCCAGTGGCTGACGGGGCGCGCCGCCAGTTCCTTGCGGATAAAGTCGCGGACGCCATCGAAGGGATCGGCCGTTCTCATTGGTCCCTCGTTACCTCGGTTGCTCGAGCGGCGCGACAATCATGCCGGCGCCTGAGCGCCTAGGGCCCGCCGCCGCGGGCCAGGACCATCACCTCACTGAGCAAGTTGACGAAGTCCCCGTTCGGCAGGGCAAGCGCGCCTTCGAATGGGAAGTCGAGCATGCGCACCAGGACCAGGACCAGGACGGTGCAGGCGGCGAAGGCGCAGGCAAAGATAATGTGACCCGGATTATCGACCCCGGCAAAGACCACAAACCCCATCAGCACCACCGAGATGCCGATCAGCATGACCCACATCAGCATCGGCATGCCTTGGGTGAGCTCAAAGGTCCGGGTCTCGCGGAAGGCGTGCGCCTGGGTCAGCAGGGAGACGATCTGGGCTTGGTTGGCGGCGTCTGCCGAGCGGGACAGCGGCAGATTGGCGGCCTGCTTCAGCAGGTTCTCGAACAGGCCCCTCGCCTCGGGGCTGGAATGCCGCGCCGCCATCAACGGCCATTCGGTGTTCACCACCGTCGAGACATAGCCGGCGATGCCGCGCTCGACCGGAAGCCCCGCGCCGCCAGGCAGGGCGTCCGCCAGCATCGCGGCGCCGTGCAGGGCGCCGCATTCGCCGTTGATGGCAATGGCGGCGGTGCGGTACTCGCCCCAGACCTCGCTGAACACGAAGGCCATCAGCACCGAGACCATGATCCCGACCTGCTGGAAAACCTGGCCGCCCACCTCATGGTGGCGCTTCCGGGTGTCGAGGCTGATCGTGGCGCCCGCCAGCCAAGCCGCCAGGCCTGCGGCCGCGGTGCTGACGACGATCAGAGCGATGGCCGCGAAATAACTCATCGATAGCTAGTCAACCAGACCCGGCCGCTCGCCAGCCAACCTGCCGACCGAATCACCGGGATGTCGGTCATTGCTTCGCTCCCACCGCCGACGCCGTGCCCGCGGCGTCGATGCTCAATCGCGGCCAAGCTTACACCCTGGCCGGGTCTCCGATAGCCCGATCGCCTTCAGGCGCCCTAGACTGGGCCCATGACGTCACGCCCGCTGCCGCGCATCGTTCGAGAAGAGGGGTTCCTCGCCGTCGGCGTCGTCACCGCCGCGATCTTCCTGATCAAGGGCCCGGCGCTGTTCGACGCGCTGGCCAGTCCGCTCGGCATGGGCGGGCTGTTCGCCTGGCTGTTCGTGGTGATCCTGGGCTCGGCGCTCAACGTCGTCCGCCACGCCGACCGTCTCGCGCAGCGGCTGGGCGAGCCCTACGGCACCCTGATCCTGACGCTGGCGGTGGCCTCCATCGAGGTCATCAGCCTGTCGGCGGTGATCCTGCATGGCGGCAGCGACCCGACCCTGGTCCGCGACAGCCTGCTGTCGGTGGTGATGATCATCCTGAACGGCATGGTCGGGCTGTCGCTGCTGATCGGCGCCTGGCGGCATCGCGAGCAGCAGTACAATCTTCAGGGCGCCAATATCTATCTGGGCGTCATCATACCGCTGGTAGTGCTCAGCCTGGTTCTGCCGAGCTTCACCAAGAGCACGCCCGGGCCGACGCTCGCCTTCGAGCAGTCGATCTTCCTGATCCTGGCGTCACTGGGTCTGTATGCCGCCTTCCTGGCCATGCAGACCGGGCGGCATCGCGGCTATTTCATCGAGGATCAGGGCGATCCCGGCGACGAGGCGGAGGCGGACAGCGACCCGCAACCCCGCCTGGCAGCACGCGGTTCTGTTGTTGGCCTACATGGCGCCCGTCGTGCTGCTGGCCGACGAGCTGGGCCGCCCTGTCGACTTCTTCATCGAGACCCTGGACCTGCCGACGGCGGCGGGCGGCCTGGCCATCGCGCTCTTGGTCGCGACGCCCGAGGCGATGGGCGCGGTGCGCGCGGCGGTCGGAAACCACCTGCAGCGGGCGGTGAACATCTTCCTGGGCTCGGTGCTGGCCACCATCGGCCTGACCGTGCCCGCCATGCTGATCGTCAGCCATCTGGCCCATCGCAGCATGGTCCTGGGCGTGCAGGGCACCGACCAGGTCATGCTGCTGCTGACGCTGGCTGTCAGCGTCGTCACCTTCGCCAGCGGCCGCACCAACGTCCTGCAGGGCGCGGTGCACCTGCTGCTGTTCGCGGCCTATCTACTTTTGATGTTCCAGGGCTAAGGAACGGCCGGGTCTTAGCGGTCCAGCGGCTTGAGCGGGGTTGGAACCCCGTCGGGCAACCGAACCTCGGCCACGTTCAGGGTCATGGAGACGATGTCGTAATAGCCGCAGACGGCGATCAGATCGACGACGCCCTGCTCGCCCAGAAGCCCCAGGGCGGCGGCCAGGGTCGCGTCGCCGACATTGCGGTTGGCGCGCAGTTCGGTGCAGAAATCGTAGACCACCGTCTCGTCGGCCAGCATGGCGGCCGGGCGGCGGCCCGCGGCGAGGTCGGTGGCGACCGCGGGATCGAGCCCGGCCTGCATCGCCATCCGGTGATGGGCGTACCACTCGTACTGGGCGTCCCAGGCGCGCGCGGTGATCAGGATGGCCAGCTCGTTCAGCCGCCGCGGCACGGCGCTGGAAAAGCGCAGATATTCGCCCACCTTCTGCAGCCGGTCGGCCAGCGCCGGGCTCCGCAACCAGGCCTGAAACGGCCCGCCAAGACCGCCGCGCGGGCCTGTTGCGATGGCCTCGGCCACCTGGCGCTGGGCGGGCGTCATGGCGTCGGCGTCGAGCGGCGGAAAGCGCGGCGGGCGTTGGTCTGCGGTCATGCGGGCGAGCTTTCCATCAAACCGGCCGGCTGTCGATTGCGCCGCGCCGATGCCCGGCGCCGGCGTCTGAGCGAGACAAATGGAACCTGTCCGGTCTAGACAGTCCTGCAAGCTTCGCCGTCGCCGCCCGCCCCGTCCCCTCGCCCGAGCCGCAAATGACCGAGCTTCTGGATGCCTACATCACCGGCGTCGGCGCCTTCCTTCCCGGCGAGCCGGTGCCTTGCGCGCGGATGGAGGACCATCTGGGGCGCATCCATGGGCGGGACAGCCTGCTAGGTCGCCGCGCCTTGCGCTGGAACGGGGTGCAGACCAGGCACTATGCGATCGGCGCGGACGGCGTCGCCGGCCATTCCAGCGCTGGCATGTGCGCAAAGGCGGTCACCAGCGCCCTGGAAGACGCGGCGCTGGAACGCGACCAGCTGGGCTTTCTGGCCGCGGCGACCACCCAGGGCGACCTTCTGGTGCCGGGCCATGCCGCGGCGGTGCATGGCCAACTGGGCGGCGGGCCGCTGGAGATCGCCAGTTTCCAGTCGGTCTGCGGCTCGTCGCTGATGGCCGCGAAAAACGCCTGGCTGGCCGTCCGGGCCCGCGAGCACGCCGTGGCGGCGGCTTGCGCCGGCGAGTTCTCCTCGCGCTGGTTCCAGCCGTCCTTCTACGAAGGCACCAAGCTGGTCGACGCCAAGGGCCGGCTGCGGGCCGAAGCCGATTATCTGCGCTTCACCCTATCGGACGGCGCCGGCGCGGTGGTGATGGAGTCGCAAGCCCGTCCGGGCCACGGCAGCCTGAAGGTCGAATTCATCGACCTGGTCTCGCTGGCCCACCAGTATCCGCCCTGCATGTGGGCGGGCGCCTCGGTCGAGGCGCGCGACGAGCCGCTGGCCAGCTGGAGCCTGCTCGGCCCGGCCGCCGCGCATGTAGCCGGGTCGATCGCGCTGCTGCAGGACTTTACGCTGCTGAAGCAGGTGATCCGCGCCTGGGTCGGGGTCTATCTGCAAAAGGTCGACCAGGGCCGCATCCAGCCGGACCGGATCGACCATCTGCTCTGTCACTATTCGGCGCAGTCGCTGCGCGAGGAGATCGTTTCGCTGCTGGACAAGACCGCCGGCATGATCCCCGAGGAAAAATGGTTCTCAAACCTGCCGAGCGTCGGGAATATCGGCTCGGCCTCGATCTGGGTGATGCTGGAGGCCTTCCTGCGCTCCGGCCGCCTAAAGCCCGGCGAAAAGGTCCTGTGCGTGGTGCCGGAGAGCGGTCGCGCCTTCGTCGGGTTCATGCTGCTGGAGGCGTGCGCATGAGCGGTTGCGACGTGCCCGACGTGCTGCGCCGGCTGGCGATCGTCTTCACCGGCTTCGAAGGCCGGCTGCAGGAGACGCCGCTGATCCGCAGGCTGACCCGCGGCCGCTTCAGCCTGGAGGACTATCGCGGCTTCCTGATCAACCTGCGCCAGCAGGTGAAGGAAGGCGCGCTGTGGATGTCGCGCGCTGCATCCAACATCGACGACGAGCATCTGGAGCTGCGGTCGATCCTGATGCGCCACGCGGTCGTCGAGCACCGCGACTTCCGCCTCTTGGAGGCCGACTATGTCGCCACCGGCGGCGAACTGGCGGCCATCCGCGGGGCCGAGAAGAATATCGGCTCGGAAGCGCTGTCGGCCTGGATGTTCCATCAGGCGTCCGAGCCCAATCCGTTCGGCCTCTTAGGCGCGATGTGGATCATCGAGGGCCTGGGCTCGATCAAGGCGGCGGAATGGGGCGGCCTGGTGCGCGATCGCCTGGACCTGCCGCCCGAAGCGGTGCGCTTTCTGCTCTATCACGGCGAAAACGACGCCGAACATATCCATGAGTTCGAGACCATGCTGGCGCTGGTGCTGCCGGACGAGGCGGTCGCGGCGCGCATCGTCAAGACGGCGCAAGTCACCGCCAGGCTCTATGCGCTGCAGATCGAGGAGATCGCCGCGTGAGCGCACCGACCGAGACGCTTGCAGGTTACGACCCGCGCGACCCCGATCCGTGGCTGGCCCTGGCGCTCGACCAGAGCCTGCCGATATCGCCGCTGGCCAAGCAGGCGCTGTTGAACGGCAACCGGTCCTGGTCGCGGCGCTGGATGTTCCCGATCATCCGCCCGCCCATCTTTGTCTTCTTCGTCCTGGTGAAGCTCGCCCGGGCCATTTCGCCGCGGCATCCAAACCTGAACCGGACCTTGCACCGGCTGATTCATTGGGGTCTGCGCACCTTCTGCACGGCCGACGCCAACACGCTGATCCTGCGCCACTTTCACATCGGCACCGAGCTTCTGGCCTTCATCAAGGCCAATGCCGGGCCGGTGCAGATCGAGACCGTGCCGCTGCAGCCGCGCACGCTGAAGGACCTGGAAGACAACGTCTTTCTCCAGCACGACCTCAACATCTACAACTTCGTCATTCAGCTTAACGCCAGCCTGCGCGCCCAGGGCCGCGATCTGGCCTTGGTCGAACGGCCGGACTTTTCGATGATCTCGGACAGCGATTTCGACCTGGCGCCATTGCCGAGGGCGTGGCTGAACTTCGTCGACGTGCAGACGGCGATCGAGGCCTACACGCCGATGTACGCCCTTTGCCTGCCGCGCGCCGACTTCGTGCGCGCCGCCAACTCGCTGCAGCTCGACGAGACCGTCGCCATCTATATCGGCAAGATCCTGGGCACCGACTACCACATGTCGTTCGTCAAGAACGGTCACCCCTTGGTGCAGCTCTCCACCCTGCAGGCCGGCTATCGGCTGATGATGCACGGCCTGGACGTCGAGGCGCTGCACGGCTGGCTGGGAACGCTGAAACAGCGCCAGGCCGATGGCCTGTCCCTGAGGCCCTGACCGGACGCTATTTCGTCGCACCTCATGCGAATGAGTTGCAAATGCGTGCGGGCCATCGCATATAGGTTTGCGACGCATTCGCAAGCGAGCCAGTCGATGTACATCTGCAACTGCAACGGCATTCGGGAGCGCGACGCCAGGGCCGCCATCGCCCGTGGCGCCCGGCGGCCGGCGGATGTGTTTCGGCATTGCCAGAGCAAAGCGAAGTGCGCCAAATGTGTCTGCGATATGCAGCGCATGATCGGATCGGCCGAGGCCGCCCTCCTCCACGCCGCTGAATAGATCGCGCAAGCGAAAGGCGGGGCCATGAAGGGCAATGCGGATGTTGTCCGACACCTGAACGCGGTGCTCACCAACGAACTGACGGCGGTCAACCAGTACTTCCTGCACGCCCGCATGTTCCAACACTGGGGCTTCTATCGCCTCGGCAAGATCGTCTATGACGAATCCATCGAGGAGATGCGTCACGCCGACATGCTGACGCAGCGCATCCTGTTCCTCGACGGCCTTCCCAACCTGCAGGACCTGCATAAGCTGGCGATCGGCGAGACCGTGCGCGAGGCGCTGACCGCGGATCTGGCCCTTGAGCAGAAGAGCCGCGCCACCCTGGTCGAGGGCGTCACCCTGGCCGAGGCGCACAAGGACTATGTCAGCCGCGACCTGATGCAGCATATCCTGAAGGATACCGAGGACCACCTCGACTATCTCGAGACGCAGGTCGACCTGATCGACCTGATCGGCGAGCCGAACTATCTGCAGAGCGCGGTCGGCGGCCTCGACGAGAACAAATCGCCAGCCGCGGGAGGCGACTGAACCTCACCGGCTCACGATCGCTTGTGGCCAATCTTCTCGAGTCTTTGCTGGATCAGCGTCTTCGGCAGCTTGGCGAGGGTCAGATAGCCTGCGCCATCATGATCCAGCAGCGTGAAGTGGTGATCGGCCAGCTTCAGGAAGTTGTCCTTTTTGACCAGGCCGCGAAAATCGGTGTCGGCCGCCGTCACCGGCTCCGGCGCACTGAACAGGCCATAGGGCGAGGCCCCCAGGCCTGATTCATCGAGGGTCTGTTTCTGCGACTTGGCGGATGGTTCGTGGTCTTCGGAGGGGGTGGGGCCAGGCATGTCGCCGCCGCCCTGGGCTAGCCACAGCCTCGCGCGACCCGGAACCCAGGGCGGTTGCAAGGCCCCGACATCCACCCGATAGCCGAGGATCTCCGGGGCCACCCGGTGCTCGTAGACCGAGATCTCATAGCCGTCGAGAACGCCGTCGCCGTTGATGTCGAGGATTTTGAAGAAGGCCTCGGTGTCGGCCATGAACTCGGCATGGTCGAGCTTGCCGTCACCGTTCGTATCGGCGCCCTTGAACCAGTTCACCACCGGGTATGGCGCGGCGATCGGCGCGCGAAACGGCCGGCCGCATGGGCTGATGAAGACGTTCGGCGGGGTGTCCTCGTCCTGCGCTGACGCGCTGGCGGTCCCGAACAATCCGATGGCGCCGGCGGCGGCGGTAAGCGTGCGGGCGAACTGGCGGCGGGTGGGTGTCATGGCGATCTCACTGAAGGCTGACGATAGCTAAGCCGCACGACTTGGCCAAGGCTCCGCTGGCGGTTCTAGCCCAATCCCCAGGCGATCCGCGCCCGCTCGATCGCCGCGAGCTTGGCGTTGAACGCTGCCCAGTCGTCGGCAGCGGCGATTGGCGCCCAGATCGCCTCGATCTCGTCGTAATTCAGCTCCTCGGGCTCGGGCCGGGCGAAATAGGCGTCGGCGAGCCGCTCGGGGCGCTCCGGTTGAAAGTCCTTCAGCGCCGCGCGGAAGGCCAGGGCCTGTTCACCGCCGTAGAGGTTCGCACGCGGACCAGCCAGGGCGCGGTGTTCGGATGCCGCGCCGCAGAACCAATCGAAGAAGAAGGGCTCCCAGCGCACGCCCTCGCCCGCCTCGGCCAGGGTGCGGAAGGCCAGGTTGACCAGGGCGACATCGGCCTCCTCGCCGCGGCTCTGCAGACCCAGCCGGCTCAGCATGGCGGCGCGCAAGGCGTCGCGATAGGCGCCAGAAAAGCTGTTCAGCGCTTCGGCCAGCGGTTCGGTCTCGGAAACCGTGGTCAAGGCGCCGGCCAGTTGTTGCAGGTTCCACAGCACCGCCTCCGGCTGGCGGCCGAAGGCATAGAGGCCGTTCTGGTCGAAATAGGCAGCGACGAAGTTGGGGTCGTTGTGCGGCAGGAAGCGGTAGGGCCCGTAGTCGAAGCTCTCACCGGTGATGTTCATGTTGTCGGTGTTCAGCACGCCGTGCACGAAGCCTGCCGCCATCCAGCGCGCCGTGAGCCGGGCCGCCGCCTTCACCACCTCGGTCAGCAGGGCCGGAGCCCGAGCCTCGGCGTCGGCGCCGGCGAGCGCCGGATAGTAGTTTTCGATCACATGGTCGATCAGCCGCTCGATGTTCTGCGGCAGATTGAAATAGGCGTGGCGCTGGAAGGTCCCGAAACGGATGTGACTGTGCGACAGCCGCGTCAGCACGCCAGAGCGGGTCGGGCTAGGCTCGTCGGGCCGTTGCAGATCTTCGCCGGTCTCCACCAGCGAGAACGAGCGCGAGGTCGGCACGCCCACGGCCTCGAGCATGGCGGTGGCCAGCACCTCGCGCACGCCGCCCTTCAGGGTCAGGCGCCCGTCGGCGGTGCGCGAATAGGGCGTCGGACCCGAGCCCTTGGTGCCCAGGTCGAGCAGCCGCCCGGACCCAGCCTCACGCAGCTGGGCGAACAGGAAGCCGCGCCCGTCGCCGAGATCGGGGTTGTAACTGCGGAACTGGTGGCCGTGATAGCGCATGGCCAGCGGCTCGGGCTGGTTACGTGGCAGCGGCTCGAAACGGGCGAAGTGGGCGCGCCATTCGTCATCGCTCAGCGCAGCCAGTCCGACGGTCGCGGCCGCGCGGTCGTTGCGAAAACGGATGTCGGCGCTCGGAAACAGAGCCGGGCGCACCGGATCGGCGAACTCGGGACCGAGCGTGACGAACCGCGGATCTGGGGAATAGGCGGACGAAACCGGCATCGAGAGGTGACATGGCCCGCGCGCCGTCGCCGGGCAAGCGTTTGTCGCGAAGCTTCGGCATGGTAACCGGCTGGGACCGATTTGGTCGGCGGAGAATAGCTTGGCCCTGCGCCCGACGCTCGACTTCCTGAAGACAGAGGCCGCCGGGGGCGCGGCCCTGGTCGGGGCGGCCGCACTCGCCCTGCTCGCCGCCAACTCGCCGTTCGCGGCCGACTATTTCAACCTGATCGGCGCGCCCTTCACCGTCACGCTCGGCCAGTTCTCCGAGACCCTGTCGGCGCGGGAGTGGGTCGCCCAGGGCCTCATGTCGATCTTCTTCTTCGTGGTCGGCCTGGAGATCAAACAGGAGCTGTTGAAGGGCGAATTCTCCAGTCCGCGCAAGCTCGCCCTGCCGCTGGCCGGCGCGGTCGGCGGCATGGTCGCGCCAGCCCTGGTCTATCTGGCCATCAATCTTGGCCACCCGGCCGGCCAACCGCAGGCCTGGCCGATCCCGACCGCCACCGACATCGCCTTTGCGCTGGCGGCCCTGGCTCTGGTCGGGCGGGGCTTGCCGGAATCCTTGCGGCTCTTCCTGTTGACCCTGGCCATCGCCGACGACCTGGGCGCCATCGGCCTGATCGCCATCTTCTTCACCAGCCACATCCATGCCTGGGCCCTGGTCGGGTCGGCCGCCACCCTGGTCGCCCTGATCGGGCTTTCGGAGTGGAAGGACGCGCCCTTTCTGTTCCGCGCCGCCGGCTTCGTGGTGCTGGCGGCCTTTACGCTCAAGTCCGGCATGTCGACGTCGCTGGCCGGCGTCGCCGCCGCGTTCACCGTGCCCATCGGCCCCAGGCGATCCGGGCAGGAAGGGGTGCTGAAGCACTTCATGCAGAGCCTGCACCCTTACGTGGCCTTCGCCATCCTGCCGCTGTTCGCCTTCACCGCAGCGGGGTTTTCCTTCGCCGGCATGCGCTGGAGCGACGTCCTGACCCCGATGCCGCTGGGCATCGCCGCCGGCCTCTTCCTTGGCAAGCAGATCGGCGTGATCGCGGCGGTCTTCATCCTGGTCAGGACCGGCCTGGCGCGGCGCCCGACCGGATCGAGCTGGCTCGAACTCTATGGCGTGGCGCTGCTGTGCGGTGTCGGCTTCACGCTCAGCCTGTTCATGGGCGCGCTGGCGTTCGAGGGCCAGGGCGAGGTGGCGCGCAGCCAGATGACCCTGGGCGTCGGCCTGGGCTCCATCGTCTCGGCCCTGGCGGGGATGGCCATCCTGGCCGTCGCCGGCCAACGCCGCGAGGCCCGTGAAAAAGCCCTCCCCGGTTAGGGGAGGGCTCCTTCGTAACGTCGTTGTTGGATGGAGAGGCTTACTCGGCCGCGACCTTGGGCGAGTAGCCCAGCACCGCCTTGGTTTCCAGGTACTCGTGGAAGCCGTAGTCGCCCCACTCGCGCCCGTTGCCGCTCATCTTGTAGCCGCCGAAGGGGGCGTTCATGTCACCGCCGCCGTTGATCGACACCTGACCGGCGCGCAGCTGGGCGGCGACCTTGTGGATCTTGTCCATGTCGGTGCCGGAGATGTAGGCGGCGAGGCCGTATTCGGTGTCGTTGCCGATATCCACCGCCTGCTCGACGCTGTCATAGCCGAGGATCGAAACAACCGGGCCGAAGATCTCTTCCTTGGCGATGGTCATGTCGTTGGTGACGTTGGCGAAGACGGTCGGCTTCACATAGTAGCCCTTGTCCAGGCCATCCGGGCGGTCGGGACCGCCGGTGACCAGGGTCGCGCCCTCGGCGATGCCGGCCTTGATCAGCTTCTGGATCTTGTCCCACTGGGTCTTGTTGACCACCGGGCCGATCTGGCTGTTGCCGTTCGGATCGCCGACGGTGGTGGCCTCGGCCGCCTCCTTGGCGATGGAGATGGCCTCGTCCATCTTCTTGGCCGGGACCAGCATGCGGGTCGGGGCGTTGCAGGACTGGCCCGAGTTGTTCATCACCGAGCCGACGCCGCGCGCCACGGCGCTCTTCATGTCGGCGTCTTCCAGGATGATGTTCGGGCTCTTGCCGCCCAGTTCCTGCGCCACGCGCTTGACGGTGGGCGCGGCGGCCTTGGCCACCTCGATGCCGGCGCGGGTCGAGCCGGTGAAGGACACCATGTCGATATCCGGATGGCTCGAAATGGCCGCCCCGACGTCGGGGCCGGTGCCGTTGATCAGGTTGAACACCCCGGCCGGCACGCCGGCAGCATGCAGGACCTCGGCCCAGAGATAACCCGAGAACGGGGCTTCCTCGGACGGCTTCAGCACCATGGTGCAGCCGGTGGCGAGCGCCGGGACCACCTTGCAGGCGATCTGGTTGATCGGCCAGTTCCACGGCGTGATCATGCCGCAGACGCCGATCGG
>JBEPUW010000069.1:0-19252 GCA_041691315.1 Caulobacteraceae bacterium
CCTCCCTGACCTCAACGGCGACCAGCCTGAGCACGGGTGTCTCGACCTCCCTGGCCTCGACGGCGACCAGCCTGAGCACCGGCGTCTCGACCTCGCTGACCTCGACGGTCACCAGCCTGAGCACGGGTGTCTCCACCTCCCTGGCCTCGACGGCGACCAGCCTGAGCACGGGTGTCTCGACCTCGCTGGCCTCGACGGCGACCAGCCTGAGCACCGGGGTCTCGACCTCCTTGATCAGCACGGCGACCAGCCTCAGCACCGGGGTCTCCACCTCGCTGATCAGCACGGCCACCAGCCTGAGCACGGGTGTTTCGACCTCGCTGGCCTCGACGGCGACCAGCCTCAGCACGGGTGTCTCCACCTCGCTGACCAGCACGGCCACCAGCCTGAGCATCGGGGTCTCGACCTCCTTGATCAGCACGGCGACCAGCCTCAGCACCGGTGTCTCCACCTCGCTGACTTCGACGGTGACCAGCCTCAGCACGGGGGTTTCGACCTCCCTCGCCGGTGTGGCCACCTCGCTGCAGCACGTCAGCACCTCGCAGATCGGCATCAGCACCTCGGTCGCCGGTCAGAGCACCTCGCTCGCGGGCGTCAGCACCTCGGTCGCGGGTCAGAGCACTTCGCTCTCCAACGTCTCCACCTCGCTCACCGGCGTCAGCACCTCGCTGACCGGTGTGTCCAGCTCGCTGGCCACATTGAACACCGAGTTCGCGGCGGCGGGTCTCTGCGTCCAACCCGCGAACGGCGCCTGCTTCGGGGTCGGGGCCTCCGCCCTCCCCACGGGTACGGCCATCGGCTTCGATGCCTTCGCCGGCACTGAATCGGTCGCGGTGGGCACCAACGCCTTCGCGGCTGGCCCGGACGACACGGCGATCGGCTACAACGCCCACGTCGATGCCAACCACGGCACCGCACTCGGCGCCAACTCCGCCGTCCATGCGGCTGGCGGCACGGCGCTCGGCGCGGGGGCCACAGTGGCCGCCGGGGCGACCAACGCGGTGGCGATCGGCAACAACTCGGTGGCGACCCAGCCGAACACGGTCTCCTTCGGTGGCGGCTCGGCCGGCACCCGCAGGCTGACCAACGTGGCCGAGGGCCGCAATAGCAACGACGCGGTCAACTTCCGTCAGTTGAGAAAGGCCTACAGCGGTATCGCGATGGCCTTCGCTCAGACCGCGGTGGCTCCGACCCTGGCGACCGGCGAGCAATCGCTGACCGCGGGTGGCGGCGTCTTCGAAAGCCAAGGCGGCTTCTCGCTGAAGTATGAAGCCCGTCCGGCGGACAAGTGGTTCATCGGCGCGGCGGTCTCCGTCGGCACCGACTCCGAATGGGGCGGTTCCGCGGGTGTCGGCTTCAAGTGGTAGAAGTCTAGAAACCTAGAAGTCAAAGGCGGGCCGTGCTCAATGCGCGGCCCGCCATTTTCTTTGACCCCGGTACGCCCGATGCTATGTCGGGCTATCTCTTTCTCAGACAGTTCCAAACGTGAAGCGGCTTAAGGTTGGAATAACGGCGTTTGCCGGCGTCGACGCGCACGACGCCCTGTGGTCCAGCGGACTGAATCAGAACATCGTCTATCTGGCGCTGCTGCTTCAACGCCTGCCGGAGGTGGAGCTGAGCTGCATCGTCGCCTGGCCGGCCGGCGATATCAGCCATCCGCTCGCCGATCTCTATGGCCTGCCGACCCTGCAACTCGCCGACGCCTGTCAGACCCTCGACGTCATCATCGAACTTGGCGCACGGGCGGAAACCGAATTCACCGCGCCCTTCCGCGAGCGTGGCGGCAAGCTGGTCTCCTACATGGCCGGCAACACCATGATGATGAACTTCGAGGATCTCGCCAACAACGTCACCTACGGGGACTACATCAACTTCGTCGGCTTCGACGCCTGCTGGGTGACGCCGCAACATTGGCACATGAACCACGCCTATTGCGCGATCACCCGTTCGCCAAACACCGAGATCGTGCCGCATATCTGGTCGCCCATGTGCCTGAACCAGTCGGCCTTCCGGCTCAAGGTCAACGCCCACTGGCGCCCCCCGGAGAACAAGGCTTGGCGCATCGGGGTGTTCGATCCCAACGTCAACGTGGTCAAGACCTTCCAGCTGCCGCTGCTGGTCTGCGAGGAGGCCTATCGCAAACAGCCCGAGCTGATCAGCCGGGTGCTGCTGTTCAGCGCCAACCACCTGATGGGCAACCCGCACTTCGAGCAGCTCTGCGCCGCCACCGACCTCAGCCGCGCCGGCAAGGTGTTCGCGGAATCCCGCTACCTGGTCGCCGAGATGCTGGGCAGCCACATCGACGCGGTGGTGACCCACCAGTGGGAAAACGCGCTCAACTACCTCTATTGGGACGTGCTCTATATGGGCTGGCCGCTGGTGCACAACTCCGCGGAGTTCCAGGAGGCCGGCTACTACTACCCGGCGTTCGACACCCAGACCGGCGGCGAGGTGCTGCGCGAGGCCCTGAACACCCACGTGGCCGAGCAGGCGGCGCGACGGCCCAAGGTGTTGGAAACCCTTTGGCGCTTCAATATCGATAATCCGGCTGTGCAACGGCGACATGCCGAACTTCTGGAAAAGTTGATGAGCTGAGCGGAGTTGATGAACCCATGACCCCGCGGACAAGACTGAGCCGGGCCGGACGTGCGGGCGCGGCCGCCATGGCCCTGGCGGCCGTGGTCTTCAGCGCTGCGGCGCCCGCCTATGCCCAGACCAAAAGGTCGGCGGAGGCGCCGCGCCCCGACGCGGCGGTCTCCAGCGGCATGAACGACACCGCCAATCCAACCCATGAGCTGCTGCTCGACCTGCAGCAGATGCACCTGACCAACTGCGCCGTGTCGGTGCAGCAGGCGATGACCTTTCTGTTCGAGGGAAGCCACGCGCAGTTCACCGCCCAACCGCTCGGCCCCGACTCCGATCGCTGGCCGGCGGTTTTCGTGGTCGAGACGGTTCCCCCGGCCGGTGGCCACAGCCACCTGTCGACCCTGATGATCGCTCCCAACTGCTCGGGCATGTACGAGCAGGTGATCTACTGGAGCCAGCCCTGCGACATCGTCAAATCGACGATCTTCGCCAAGTTCACCGGCGAACACGTCCTGGCCCGCGACGTCAAGGTCAGCGACTCCGGCCCGGCGATCGAGCTCTACCTTACCCCGGCCGGAACCGGCTGCGTGTCGGTAAAGAAGGAACTCTTCCGTTGAGCCGACGTCCCGCGGTCCGCAAGAAACCGCTCAAGAACAAGCCTCCGGTGGTCGTCGGCAAGCCCAGGAAGCGTAACCCCCGCACGGTCGGCTACACCATCGGCATCACCATCTTCGTCAAGGGCGACGGAAACCTCGGCCTGTTCGAAAACGGCTTGCGGCAGAACGTGCTGTTCATGTTTCAGCTGTTCAAGGCCGCGCCCAACTGCGCGCACGTCTATCTTTTGAACCACGGCGACGGCCAAAACCCGATCATTCCCGAGGGCCTGGGCATTAGCGCCGCGGACATCGTCAGCACCACCGATTACCTGGACGAGCTGGACTACGTGATCGGACTGGGCGCGGCCATGGACCGCGAGACCGTGACCGCGCTGCGCGAGCGCGGCTGCCGGATCATCTGCTACAAGGGCGGCAACGGCGGCGTCATCTCGATGGAAGCCATCGTCGCCAAGCCGACTCCGCGCCCCGACGCGGAACTTTACTTCGACCACGACTACTATGATGCTGTCTGGATGACGCCCCAGCACATGCACACCTATCGCGGCTGGTGCGAGACCGTCTATCGCTGCCCGGTCTATGAGATTCAACAGATCTGGTCACCACTGTTGATCGAGACCGGCGACGCCGATGTGCGCGAGCGCTTCGGCTACCGCACGACCAGCGAGCCGTGGCGGATCGGCGTCATGGACCCCAACATCACCGTAATGAAGACCAGCCACCTGCCGATGCTGGTCTGCGAGGCCGCCTTCCGCCGCCGGCGCGACGCCTTCAAGTCGATGCTGATCACCAACGCCTATCAGTTCCGCGAGAAGCCGCACTTCCAGTCCTTTGCTGTCTCGCTTACCGCCAGTCACGCCGGGGTCATGACGGTGGAGGGGCGCTTTGTCGGGCCCCACTTCATCGCCAACCATTGCGACGCCATCGTCACCCATCACTGGGAGAATGGTCTGAACTATCTCTATTACGAGGTGCTCTACGGCGCGTATCCGCTGATCCACAACTCCGAATTCCTCAAGGATTATGGGTATTACTACAAGGACTTCGACGCCGAGTCCGGGGCCGACGCGCTGTTGCGCGCGTACACTGAACATAATGATCAGCTTGACGATTATCGTCGCCGATGTGGCGAGCTGTTGCGACGCGTCAATCCCGCTACGCCAGAGACGATCGCGGCGCACGAGGCGCTGCTGGCCCGGGTGGCGGAACATCCGAAGGCGGCCTAGTGGCCGAGGTCTTCATCGCCGTCAGAGGCGGGCTCGGCAACCAGCTGTTCCAGGCCGCGTTTGGGATCGCCATCGAAAGCCGGTTCGGGGCCCAGGTGCGCTACCTCTCGGACTACGTGCCGATGGACCCCTATGGGCGGCGCTATCTGCTAGACGCCTTCCCCGCCCTGGCCGGCAAGACCGCGCCGATCGCCGCCGCCGACGGCGTCCCCGCCTATGGCGACCAGGGTGTCGACGAGGCTTCGCTGGATGAACTGTTACGCCAGCAGCCGCGGGTGGTCCTCCACGGCTATTGGCAGAACGAGCGCTATTTCTTCGGGCAGGAGGAGGTGATCGCTGCGGTGCTGCGGCGCGAACCAACTCCTGACCTCGCCGCGCGTGGCGAGGCGCTGCACGCCAGCGGCGCCATCGGCATGCACGTGCGGCGCTCCGAGTACGGCCACCATGGCTTGGCGCTCGCCGACTATTACCGCACAGCCGTCGCGCAGATCCGACGCGAGTCCGGCCCGGCGCCGGTCGTCTGCTTCAGCGACGAGCCGAACTTCTGTGAATTCGCCTTTCGCGATATCGCCGACTTCACGGTGACGCGCTCGGGCAGCGATGGCGCGATGGACGACTTCGATCTGCTCAGCCGCTGTCGGCATTTCGTGATCGCCAACTCGTCCTTCTCCTGGTGGGCGGCATGGCTCGGCGCCGGCCCGTTCTCGATCGTCTATGCGCCGCTGCCCTGGTGCGTCTACGATCCGTCGCTGCAGCCGGTCCCGCCCCGCTGGCGGGCGCTCGACAATGCGGTGCGCAGCCCGTGAGCCCGGTCCGGCCAAAGCTCAGCATCTGCATGCCGACCTATGATCGGGCCGACTATCTCGATGCGGCGTTCGCGGCGATCTTCAACGACGGCGCGGCGGCGGAGCTGAGTTTCGAGCTGGTGGTCAGCGACAACCACTCGACCGATTCGACGCCCGCGGTGATAGCCGACTGGTCGGCGCGCCACGCACAAATCCGCTCGGTGCGGCAGCCTCGCAACATCGGCTATATCGACAACTATCTCAGCGTCCACCGCCTGGCGCTCGGCGAATACACCGTCTATCTGGCCGACGACGACCGGCTGGACTTCGCGGGCCTGCGCAAGGTCATCGCCTTCCTCGACGAGACTCCGGATGTCGCCTGCGCGCAGACTCCGTGGGAGCTATGGGAGGTCCTGGACGTCGGGCCGGTCAAGGACTTCTACTCGCTTCCGGAAATGAGGCGGTTCAGCAAGACCAACACGATCGAATTGCTGAACATGATCATCGTGGGTCACATCTTCCCGGAGATCTGCGTCTGGCGCACCGAGCCGATGCAGAAGATCTTCTTCGCGCCATTCCGGGCCTTCTTCTTCTTCGTGCATCTGGCCAATATCCTCGAGCACGGCGACGTCGTCTTCCTGCCGCAGCGCTTCTATCGCAGCGTCGGCGTGCATCCGGGCCTGACGCCGCGGGTGGCGGCCGGCGCGCTCGACGTGATGAACAACCGCGACGCCTATGAAGGCGGCCTGCAATACCTGGCGCTGCGCTGCTTCCAGTATCTCGGCTACGCCTCGGTGCCGGAGGAACACCTGCCGGTGCTGCGCGACATGATCCGCACCTTCATGGACAACCGGCTGATCGCGGCCAGCGAGATGCTGGTGGCCAGCCACGGCTGGTTTCGCGCCTCGGCCGAGTTTCTGATCCGCCGGCGCGCGGCGGGGCTATTGCCGGCCGACCTCGCCGCCGAACTGAGTTACCTGCCCGGCCAGGCGGCTCTGGAGGCCTTCCTTGAGGTGTTCGCCGGCATGCCGACCCTGCGCTCGATTGGCGTCGCCGGGTTCGGCGACGGCGAAGCGGTTCGCCGCCGGCTACTGGAAATGCGCCCCGATGCGCCGGTTCACATCACGCCCGGCCCGGACGCGGACCGGCTCGATCCAGCCTGGATGCTGGTGCTGGCGGGCCCGGACGCCGACCGCCAGAACCTGCTCGACCGCGGTCATCTTCCCGGCCTGATCCTGTACGAGGCGGATATCGCCCGGCTTTACCGCTTTTGACGGCCGTAAGGCGCACCGTGCAATAGTCGCCGCGTCGCCGGGCGAGAGCCGAGACAACGAACGACGGCGCGAGCGTCAGGAGCAACAAACATGGACGAAGGCGTTTTCGAGGCCGGGCTGAGCCAACTGCTCGAAGCCTCGTCGAGCCTGCGGCCGGAGTTCGAGGGCCGTTACTTCCGCTGGGCCATCCTCAACGAAGACACCGCCGAGACCAACTTCGATACTCACTATCTCTATCACGTCGCCTGGGCGATCCGAAAGGTGGCGGCGGCCAAGCCGCGGAAGCATGTGGACTTTTCCTCCAGCGTGAACTTCTGCACCACGGTCTCGGCGATCTGCGAAACCGAGTTCTACGACATCCGGCCAGCGCCGATCGTCCTGGATGGACTGACCTGTCTGAAGGGCGACCTCACCCAGCTCGACATCAGCTCAGGCGCCCTGGATTCGGTTTCCTGCATGCACGTGGTCGAGCACGTCGGGCTGGGTCGATATGGCGACGAACTCGATCCCAACGGCGACCTGAAGGCGATCGGCGAACTGAAGCGCGTGATGCGCCCGGGCGGGGTGCTCTATTTCGTCGCGCCGACCGGCGTGCCGGGCATCTATTTTAACGCTCACAGGGTCTATGCCGCCCAATCCATCCTGGGCTATTTCGAGGAACAGTTCGACCTGGAGGAGTTCTACTTCATCCCAGGACCGATCGAGCTCGCACCGATGCTCAACCCTGACCTGGCCGAGACCCGGAACTATGACTACGGCTGCGGCTGTTATCAGTTCCGCAAACGATGAGCCGCGCCTGGCGGCGACAGGAGAGATGACGTGAGCGAGCGCCGCAAGACCGCACTGATCACCGGGGTGACCGGCCAGGACGGCGCCTATCTGGCCGAGCTGCTGCTGACCAAGGACTATGTGGTGCACGGGGTGAAGCGGCGGGCGTCGTCGTTCAACACCGGCCGGGTCGATCATCTGTACCAGGATCCGCACGAAACCGATCCGCGCTTCATCCTGCATTTCGGCGACATGACCGATGCGACCAACCTGATCCGCATCGTGCAGGAAACCCAGCCGGACGAGATTTACAACCTGGCCGCCCAGAGCCACGTGCAGGTCAGCTTCGAGACCGCCGAATACACCGCCAACGCCGACGGGCTGGGCGTGCTCAGGCTGCTGGAGGCGATCCGCCTGCTCGGCCTGTCCAAGAAGACCCGCTTCTACCAGGCCTCGACCTCGGAACTGTTCGGCAAGGTGCAGGAGGTCCCGCAGCGCGAGACCACGCCCTTCTATCCGCGCAGCCCCTATGGCGCGGCCAAGCTCTATGCCTACTGGATCGTCGTGAACTATCGCGAGGCCTATGGCCTGCACGCCTCGAACGGCATCCTGTTCAACCACGAAAGCCCGTTGCGCGGCGAGACCTTTGTCTCGCGCAAGGTCACGCGCGCGGTGGCCAGCATCAAGCTCGGCCTGATCGAAAGCTTCTATCTCGGCAATCTCGACGCCAAGCGCGACTGGGGCCACGCCCGCGACTATGTCCGCGGCATGTGGTTGATGACCCAGCAGGACGAGCCGGACGACTATGTGCTGGCCACTGGCGAGACCCACCCGGTGCGCGAGCTGGTCGAGCTGGCCTTCGCCCAGATCGGCGTGACGATCGCCTGGCGCGGCGCCGGCGTCGACGAGGTCGGCATCGACGCGGCCACGGGTGTCGTCCGCGTGGCGGTCGATCCGCGCTACTTCCGTCCGACCGAGGTCGACCTGCTGATCGGCGATCCGTCCAAGGCGCACAACCGCCTGGGCTGGCGCCACGAGATCGGCTTCGACGCCCTGGTCGCCGAAATGGTGGCCGCTGACCTGATCTCCGTGGCTCAGGAGGCGCTTCGCCGTGGCGAGTGACCCGCTCTACGATCTGGCCGGCAAGCGGGTCTGGGTCGCCGGACACGGCGGCATGGTCGGTCGGGCCCTTGTCCGCCGGCTGCAGCGCGAGGCGTGCGAGATACTGACGGTCGACCGGGCCAGGCTGGATCTGCGCCGCCAGGCCGATGTCGAAGCCTGGATGGCTCAGGTGCGGCCGCAGGCCGTCTTCCTGGCCGCCGCGCGAGTCGGCGGTATCCTGGCCAATGACAGCTATCCGGCCGAGTTCCTGCACGACAACCTGGTCATCGAGACCAACATCATCGAGGCGGCGCGACAGGGCGGCGTGCAGAAGCTGCTCTTCCTGGGCTCCAGCTGCATCTATCCCAAGGCGGCGCCGCAGCCGATCGCCGAAGACGCCCTGCTCACCGGCCCGCTTGAGCCGACCAACCAGTGGTACGCCATCGCCAAGATCGCCGGCTTGAAGCTCGCCCAGGCCTATCGCCGCCAGCATGGCTGCGACTTCATCTCGGCCATGCCGACCAACCTCTATGGCCCGTACGACAACTTCGATCTGGCCAACAGCCACGTGCTGCCGGCCCTGCTGCGCAAGGCGCACGAGGCCAGGCTGAACGGCGATGCGTCGATGACCATCTGGGGCTCCGGGCGGCCCCGACGCGAGCTCATGCACGTGGACGATTGCGCCGATGCGCTGGTCTTCCTGATGCGGACCTATTCGTCCGACAGCCATGTCAATGTCGGTGTCGGCGAGGACGTCACCATCAGCGAACTGGCCGACCTGGTGTGCGCGACGGTCGGTTATCACGGGCAGATCGTCCGTGATGAGGCCAAGCCCGACGGGACGCTAAGGAAGCTGATGAACTCGGCGAGACTGAACGCGCTGGGCTGGCGCCCGACGATCGGCTTGCGCGACGGCCTGGCCAGCACCTATCGCTGGTTCCTCGATCAGCCCGAGGCCGGGCCCCCGGCTAACGCACCACCACGATGACGGCCCGCCAGCCAAGGCTATCGATCTGCTGGCGGATTTCGGCTTCATATACCGGGTTCATCACCAGCACGGTAGCGGGCGCGATCGCGCCAGCCGCTTCTGGCGAGACCACCTTGTGGCCGCTGCCGCCAAGATGGCGTCCCTGCTTGGCCTCGTTGATGTCGACGACCGCGTCGATCCGAGAGGCGTCGGCATCGAACATCTGGGTGAAGTTCGCTCCCTTGGCGCCGGCGCCCCAGACCACGACGGAGCCGGCGGCGACCGCATTGGCGACCACCTCTCGCCAATGCGTCTGATAGGCATCGGCCGGGGCCGCGGTGTCCGGCTCGACCGGCGCGGCCTCCGCCCAGAGATACTGTCCGTCGAACACGCGCTCCAGCCGGGTGGCGACGAAGCCCGCCCGGGTCAGGGCGCGGTCGAGCGCCGGCAGGCTGAACAGCGAACAGTGCTCATAGAAGAAGTCGTGGAAGGCGCCGGTGCGCCGGATCCAGTCCACATCGGGGGTCTCGATCGCCATCCGGGTCCCAGGCCCGCAGCACCGGCGAAGCGTGGTCAGGAAGGCGATCGGATCGGGGATGTGCTCGATGACGTGGCGGCTCACAATCAGATCGGCCGGCGCGCCGTCCAGGGCCTCGGTCTCGTTGAACAGCCGGCGATAGACGTGGGCCCCGCCCGGGCCTTCACCGTCTCGGCCGCGCCAGGCCGGGTCGAAGCCGAACAGGTTCGCCGGCTCGTTCGCTGCGCCGGCCTCGGCCAGATAGGCCAGAAACTCGCCCTGACCGCACCCGACGTCGACGACGGTCGCACCGGCGCGCCCCGCGATCAGCGCCCGGCCGGCCGCGGCCCGGCCAGCCATGTGGGCGCGAAAGGCCGCCGATCCCGACTGGCTGTTCTCGTAAGCCTCGCCATAGACGATGCGCTCGCTGGAAAAGGCCGCGTTCCAGACGAAGCCGCAGGCCCGGCAGCGCCGGAAGTCCAGATCGCCGCGGGCGGCCGCCCTGGCCGCCGCGGCGTCGGCATAGACCGCGTTCTGTAACACCGGCGTGTCCCGTCTTGCGATCAGCGGCTCGATCCAATCCGCCCCGCAGATGGCGCAGGCGCCCGTCATGGTCTAGCGCCCGCCGGATGCGCATTCGCCGCCCTGTTCCGCCAATGGCTGAGAAGGTCGGCGATCGACTGGTCAATCGAATAGATCGGCGCAACGCCGGCCGCCCGCCGCAGGGGCTCCGGGTCGCCGACCAGTCGCGGCGGCTCGCCGGGACGGTCGAGGGTTTGGTTGATGCGCAACAGGTCAGGCCGGCCCGCCTTGGCCGCGATCGCCTCGGCCAGGTCGCGCAGCCGCCAGCCGCGGCCGGACGCGACGTCGAAGGTCCCCGACGCCTCGGCGCCGGCGAGCACGGCCATGGCGCGGGCGCAGTCGCGCACGTCGATGAAGTCGCGCTCGACCAGGCCTTGGGAGATCTCGGCGGTCTCGCCGGCGACCAGCCGTCGTGCCAACGCCGGGGCGAACCGGTCGGGATGATCTCCGGGTCCGACCAGGAAGAAGATCCTCGGCCAGGCCAGGCTGGCGCCCTCGACCGCGGCGACCTGGCGTTCGAAAACCAGACGGCAGGCGTGCTTGGCGGCGGCATAGACGGTCCTCGGCCCGGTCGAGTCCGCGCCGCCGTCGCGATCGTATTCGAGGCAGGTTCCGGCGCCGACCAGCCGGCGCCCGCCGCCTGCCAGAAAGGCCGCGGAAAGGGCGGCGCTGGTGCGCAGCCAGTCCAGATTCTCCAGGCTATGCCCATAGATGCCCGGTGTGGCGATCCAGGCGACATGGATCAGCACCTCCGCGCGGGCCGCTGCCGTCAGTTGGCGCGGGTCGTCGGTCAACAGATCGGTCTGGATCCAGTCGGCCACGCCGGGGTCGCGATCAGGACGCCTGCGCGAGGCGGCGATCACCGCCCATCCCTGGTCGACCAGGACCTGGACGAGCGGCGCCCCAATGAAGCCGGACGCGCCGGTGACCAGGACGCGCCCGGTCATTGCGCCAGCTCCGCCAGGCGGGGCCACGCCAGGTCGCGGTCGCTGATCAGCTTGGGCGGGGCGGGCCAGGCGATGGCCAGGGCGGGATCGGCATAGTGGATGCCGGCGGCCTGATCGGAGGCATAGGCCGTGTCGATGAAATAGAGCATGGCGCTGTCGTCGCTCAGCGTCAGGTAGCCGTGCGCCAGGCCGGCCGGCGCATAGATCAGGCAGCCATCGCCGGCGGAGAGCTCGAAGCCGTGCCAGCGGCCGTAGGTTGGCGAGGCGGGCCGCACGTCGACCAGGACGTCGAAGACCGCGCCGCGGGTGACCCGGATCAGCTTGGTCTCGCCGTGCGGGGCACGCTGGAAGTGCAGGCCGCGCAACGTGCCGGCCTGCGCGTTGACCACCTCGGAAATCTGTTCCGAACAGTCCTTCAGGCCCAGCTCACGAAAGGTCTGGCGACAGAAGAGCCGTTCCAGATGGCCGCGCTCGTCGCCCCGCCGCTCGGGGATCACGCGATAAGCGCCGTCCAACGCGAGAGGCTCCAGCTTCATGGCAGGAACCGTGGGCCAGGCATCGGCGTGGCCAGCCGCACGCCACGATCGACCAGCGGCCGCAGCTGGCGGGCGATCTCGCCACTGATGTTCCAGGCCAGGATCAGCACCACATCCGGCGGGGCATCGGTCATGTGGGCGGGCGCGAAGATCGGTACGCCGACGCCGGGGATGCGCCGGCCTTGCTTGGTCGGGGCCTGGTCGACGACATAGTCCAGCGTCTCGGTCCCGATGCCGCAATAGTTCAGCAGCGTCGTGGCCTTGGCCGGGGCGGCATAGCCGGCGATGCGCAGCCCCTCGGCCTTCAGCCCGGCCAGGAAGGCGCGCAGGGCCTGGCGATGGCCGCTCACCTTGGCGGCCAGACCGCGCCAGCCGGCCAGGTCGGCCAGCCCCTGGGCGCGCTCTTCGGCTTCCAGCGCGGCGACCGTCGCTGCGGGCGTGGCGACGCCCCGGCGGCGCACACGCAGGCGCACGCTGCCGCCGTGGGTGGGCAGGCGTTCGACCTCGACCATCTCCAGCCCGTGCCGAGCGAAGAGGGGCCCGAGCGCCGTCAGCGACAGATAGGAATAATGCTCGTGATAGATGGTGTCGTAGAGGCCCTGGGCGAGCAGTTCGGAGGCCAGCGGAAACTCGAAGGTCACCAGACCGCCCGGCGCCAGCAGACGCGCAAAGCCGGCGACGAAGTCGTTCAGGTCGGGCACGTGGGCCAGCACGTTGTTGGCGGCCATCAGGTCGGCGACGACGCCTTCGCCGGCCAGCCGTTCGGCCAGAGCCGCGCCGAAAAACCCGACGACGGTCTCGACGCCCTTCTTCGCGGCATCCTCGGCGGCGTTGCCGGCCGGATCGATGCCGATGGCGCGGATCCCGGCGGCGGCGAAGGCCCCGGAGAGCGCCCCGTCATTGCTGCCCACCTCGACCATCACCTGGCCGGGCTTGAGCTGCAGCTCGCCGATCATGCGCCGGGCATAGGCTTCGACATGGGCGCGCCAGTCCGACGATGCGGACGAGCGATAGGCGTAGTCGTCGTTGAAGTGGCTCTCGCGCGCGACGACGTCCTCGACCTGGGCCAGGAAGCAGCGCGGACAGACGAACAGCCGCAACGGATAGAGCGCGTCTGGCGCGGGGTCGTCGATCCGGCGGAACGCGTTGGAGATCGGGCTCGCGCCAAGGTCGAGAACAGGCGCGCCAAGCTCGGCGTGGCAGGAGCGGCAGATCATGGGGCGGGCGCCGGGCTGGGTTCGTAGCGCGCCAAGGCCCGCGAAAGCGCCGCCGGATCGGCGCCGTCGGCGAGGGCCGCATACCAGACCGCGGTCGCCCGCACCGCCTCGGGGCCGGGGAACCGCTCGCGCCAGCCCAGCGCGGCGCGCGCCGCGCTGGAATCGATGGCCAGCTGGGTCTTCTCGGCGAATGGCGTGGGGTCCTGGCGCCAGTCGAGCGGCCGGCCCAAGGCCGCGGCGAAGATCTCGGTGGTCTCCAGCGCCGTGAGCGGGGCGGCGTCCGGGGCGGGGCCGAAATTGAGCGCGGCCGGCAGGTCGGGGCGATCGGCGAACACCGCCTCGGCATAGAGCAGATAGGCTTCGACGATGTCGAGCACGTGGCTCCAGGGCCGGGTCGCCTGCGGCCGGCGCAGCGTCAGGGGCTGCCGGCTTGCGAAGGCGCGCCAGGCATCCGGCAGCAGCCGCTCGGCGGCGAAATCGCCGCCGCCCACCACATTGCCGGCGCGCGCCGAAACCACCGGAAGCCCAAAGCTCTCGCGATAGATGCGGACAATCATCTCCGCCGCCGATTTCGATCCGGAATAGGGGTCGCCGCCGCCCAGCGGGTCGTCTTCGCGGAAGGCGCGGCCATCGTTCCTGTTCAGATAGACCTTGTCGCTGGTGACGGCGACAATGGCCTTGACCCGCCGCCCGCGGAGAGCATCGAGCACGCGTGCGAGTCCCATAATATTCGTGTCCAGGGTCGCGATCGGCTCGGTCAGCCCGGTGCGCACCAGGGCCTGGGCCGCGAGGTGAAACACCACCTCCGCATCGGCCGCCAGGGCCGCGGCCCCGACATCGGCGTCACGGCGTATATCGCCGCGCCGATCGTCTATTGCGCGCCCCACCTCGGCCAGCCCGAACAGGGAGGGATTTGTCGGGTCCAGCGCCAGGCCGGTGACATGCGCGCTCAGCCCGGCCAGCCTCAGGCTGAGCCATGCGCCCTTGAAGCCGGTATGCCCGGTGACCAGCACGCGCCGCCCACGCCAGAACGCCGGGTCGGCCTGGCTCACGCCGGCCGCTCCCATACCGCCCACGGCGCCGCGCCGGAAGCCCACAGCGCCTCCAATTGGTTGCGGTCGCGCAGGGTATCCATGGCGGCCCAGAAACCGTCGTGGCGAAAGGCCATCAACTCGCTGTCGCGCGCCAGACTCTCCAGCGCCGCGCCCTCGAAGGCGGTGGCGTCGCCCTCGATCCGCGCCACCACCCTGGGTTCCAGCACGAAGAAGCCGCCGTTGATCAGCGAGCTTTCGCCTTGCGGCTTTTCGACAAAGCGTTCGACCCGGTCGGAGGGGTCCAGGTCGAGCGCGCCGTAGCGGCTCGGCGGGGCCACGGCGGTGATGGTCGCCTCGGCGCCGTGGCCGCGATGAAAAGCGATCTGAGCGGCGATGTCGATGTCGGCGACGCCGTCGCCATAGGTCATGCAGAAGGGCTCGTCCGCGGCCAGCCACGGCGCGACCCGCTTCAGCCGGCCGCCGGTCTGGGTCTCCGCCCCGGTATCGACCAGGGTGACCCGCCAGGGCTCGCGAACGGAGTTGTGATAGGTGATCGAAGACTGGCTGAGATCGATGGTCACATCGCACTCATGCAGCTGCATGTTGGCGAAGTACTCTTTGATCATGAAACCCTTGTAGCCGAGGCAGATGACGAAGTCGGTCAGGCCGTAATGGCTGTAGATCTTCATGATGTGCCAGAGGATCGGGCTGCCGCCGATCTCGACCATCGGCTTGGGGCGCTGGCTGGTTTCCTCGGCCAGCCGGCTGCCCAGGCCGCCGGCCATGATGACCACTTTCACGCGTTGGGTTCCTTGAAAGCGCCGCCCGTTCCCGACGAGGGCGGCTTATAGCGCACTTTGACGCGACGCCAGCCCGGCTGCGCCGCCAAGCCCCTTTAGAGGCGGGACCCGCGGTTCGCCAGGGGCGGTTCGGATGGTGGACGGCGCTCGGCCTCCAGGCGCGCCGCGCTGGCGACCGCGATGGCCGCGCCGATTCCGACGCGAACGTCCGCCTGCTTGCGGGCGTCCGAGCCGCGCTCCCACAGGTCGACCTCGCCGCCGGCCAGGCTGACGCCGGACTCGAAGCCATAGATCTCGTCCAGCCGCCGGGCGGCGCGCGGCGTCATGCCGAAGGCGCCGCGAAAGTGCCGGTTGAATTGCGACAGGTCGTTGAAGCCGACGGAAATGGCGATGTCGGCGATGGTCTGCCGCGGCCGGCGGTTGCCGGCAAAGGCCAGGCGCGCGGCGTCCAGCCGCAGCCCGATCAACGCCTCGCGGAACGAACGTCCGGTCAGCCGCATCAGTTTGTGGGCGTAGCGCACCGAGATGGAAAGGTCGTCCGCCAGGGTCTGCGGGTCGAGCTGCGGGTTGGAGAAGTTGCGCTGCAGATAGCCCAGGATGTCGGCGGCGCGCGAGGCGGCCAGGTCGGACAGCGCCACCGGCGCCTGCGGCCGCTGCGCCACGACCAGGGCCACCAGTCCGCCAAGGACGTCCATGACGCCGGCCGGCTGCAGAGCGTCGCAGGCCTTGCCCAAGCCGGCGATCAGTTCGTACAGCAGCCTTGAGGGCAGGGCGTCTTCGAGCGGATCGGCGCAGGCGGCAAGCTGCTCGATGTCGAGATAGCGGGGGACCAGCAGGTGCTGGGGAACCGCGATCGTAGTGACCTGGGCGAAGCGCTCCGAGCGGATCTGCACCGCCGGGTCGTGCCGGCGGATCACCACCTGGCCGGCGCGCAGGATCTGAATCTCGCCGCCGCTGCTCTGATAGGCCGGCCGGCCCTCGACCACCGCCTGCAGCAGGACCAGCGGTGCGGCATTCGCCGCCGGCCGCTGGTCGCGGAGATGCAAGGGATGGGCGCGGACGTCGATCACCAGGCCTTCGCCTATGCAATCGACGGCATAGCGGCCGGAAAAGCCGGTTTCAGGGCCGATGGCGGCGAAAAGCTGGCCGGTGGGATCATCCTCGAAGGCGCGCCGCCAGGTTTCGGCCGCGCCGGGGCCGTCGAGTTCCAGAGTGGCGCGTGCGCCGCTTTGCCCCATCACACCGCCGTCCCAACCCCTAAGCTTGGTGTTGATAACGCCGGTATGCCGTCGATGCAAAGCGGTTCGGTGCGCGCATTGCCCGGAATCTGGACGCCTGTTGCATATATGTACGAGGCTGTGGCGCGGCGAAGCGCCGGGCCGCTGTCACGGCTGTCCTCAGAAGCGCGCCGCGCGCGGGCGGGCCAGCCACCCGAACGCGCAGCGCGACAAATAAGCGCAGAGGCTTGACTGCAACGGCAAGCCGAGCCGTCGACCCCGCAAATCGTGAAGGGCAAGCTTAGACAATAAGCCGATACAAGAAAAAAATGCGCGGGAATTTACCTAAGACTATCCGAATATATCCTGATCTCTAAGAATATAGAGTTGGAAGAACTGTATAATTAACGAATACAGCTTCCATCCATAAGTAGTGCGCTATCTGCATAAAAATGGATGCCCGCAACCCCAAGACCGGGAGTCACGAGCCCGTTACAAGCAGTTTGGGACCAGTGTCGCAACCGGTGAGACCGGCGCGCCTGCGCCATGGGGATTAGGGAATTTCAATGTCACGCAACTGGACTCTCGCCCGCGGACGCGCTTCGCTGTTGGCGACTAGCATGTTCGCCACGACGGCGCTCGCCGGTCTCGGCGGGGTGGTCGCCACGGTCGTTCTCAGCCCCGGCGTGGCGCTGGCGCAGACCTGCACCCCGACGCCTCCAGGGACCACAGGCCCAGGCTCCGCGGTTCTCACCGGCGGCGCCGCCGACGCCTGCACCCCGCCCCTCGGCGGGATCGCCTATCGTGAGACCGGCCCCAACCTGACCGTGACCTTGACCGGCAACGGCACCCAGGTCGTAGGCCCGCACGGCGTGTTCCTCACCTCCACAATCGGCAATCCGGCCAACCTGACCTTCATTGTCGACACCTCGACGACGGCCGGCCCGACCATCAATGCCACCACGCCCGGCGAGAGCGGCATCGTCCTGACGAGCGACGGCGGCAACATCCTGATCTCCACCGGCAACACGACCTCGAGCGCCGGCAACTCCACGACAGGCGGCCCCTTCCCTTCGGCCAACCCGCAAGCTGGCTCGCAAGTCTTCGGCAACTTCGCGGGTATCGCCGCGTCGACCACCGGCAACGGCTCGGTCACCATCAACGCCGCCGGCAATGTGACCGGCCAGACCGGCGACGGCATCGAGGTCTCCGCTCAGAACGGCAATGTCAGCATCATCGCGTCTGGCAACGGCACCTCGCAGATCCAGTCGAATTCGCCGCTTCACACGGCCGGTATCGCCGTGACCACCACGGGCGGCAACGTCACCATCATCACCGACCAGGGCGACAGCGTCGGCTCGCTGCACGGCGACGGCATCGACGTCACCTCCAGCACTGGCAATATCTTCGTCCATCTGCTCGACGGCGCGATCAACGCCAACACCGCCCAGGCGCTGGGCGCCAGCGGCGTCTCCAGCCCCTTCCCGCCGCTGACCTCCGCCCAAGTGGTCAACCCCGGCATCAACCTGATCACCGGCGGTAACGGCACGATCACCGTGATCACCGACGACAATGTGAACAATTTCGGTCCGGGCGACGGCATCGATACCCTCACCGTCAACGGCGCCAACACCGTCACGGTCGATGCGGCGATCAACAACACGCTCGGCAACGGCGTGATGGCGGTCTCCACCGGCAATGGCACCGCCGAGGTCATCCTGGGCAACGCAAGCTTCTCCAACGGGACGCTCAAGTCGATCTATTCCGTCAACACGACCGGCGGCAGCGGCGTGCTGGCCGAGCAGTTCGGGTCGGGCAACCGGACCGCCATCGTCATCTCCACCGATCCCGGCAACGTGACCGTCGGCAACGCCAGCAGCGGCAGCGTCGGCATCGCGGCCGTTTCGTTCGGCAATGGCACAGGAAGCCTGGCCAGCGTCACCATGACCGGCGCATCGGGCGGGACGGTTTCGGTCCAGGGCAATGCGACCAACATCTTCAACGTCGGCATCGGCGCCCTCGCCCTGGATGGCACCGCCACGGTGACCACCAACAACGGCCGCACGGTCAATGTCGACCAGAAGGGCGGAACCTTGGTTACGGGCGTCGGCGCGCTCGGCGCCGTTGCGGTTGTCACTCTTGGCGACAACAACACCATCAATATCGGCGGCGGCAACACCACCACCAATAACTCTGACGGCGCCAACGCGATCGGCTTCTTGTCGGCGACGGTGAACGCCGGCAATGGCACCTCGATCAACGTCACCGGCTCGACGGCGCTGACCGGCATCCTCGCGGACGCGTTCGGTGGCAACGCCACGGTCAACATCGGCAACACGGCAGCGAACACCACCGGCATCACCGTGATCGGCAATACGACGTTGGCCAACAACAGCGGCATTACGGCCGAGTCGCTTGGCGGCAACACCACGGCCGACAACGTCTCGGTCAAGATCGGCTCGACCGCGATCAAGGTCACGGGCGGCACCGGCATCTTCGCCGACGCCAGCGGCGGCGCCAGTGTCACCACCGCCGGCAATGTAAACTCTGTCACGGGCATCGGGATCGAGACTCGTGCCGGCAACAACGCGTCGATCAACGTCAACGGCGGCACCACCAGCGGCGTCGGCAATGCGACCCTGCCGGTGATCAAGTTCCTCAACCGGACGGCCAACACCACAACGACAATCGGCATCGGCGCGGCGGGGACGGTCCAGGCCGATCTGGTCGGCAATGCCACCACAGCGTCACCGACCGGTCTCGCCATCGCCGCCGGGAATTCCACCGGCCTTGGCAGCGTGGTGGTGAACGACGCCGGGCATTTGGTGGGCGATGTCGACTTCTCCAGCCTGGTCGGCAACGGCACCGCCGGCAACATCTCCAACACGGCGGTGAACGTCACCAACGGCGGCATGTGGCTGACCAGCGGCACGTCCAAGTTCGGCAGAGGGGCCTCGGCCGGCAACACCACGGTGGCTTCGGACACGGTGACCACGTCCGGCTCCGGGACCATCAACACGGTGGGCAACACCACCTTCGTGTTCGGCAACACCACCACCAACACGATCAACAACGGCGGTG
>JBEPUW010000070.1:0-18594 GCA_041691315.1 Caulobacteraceae bacterium
TTCACAACCATTTTCGCTGAACCGGACAGCCGTGGAACAAGTCGGGCCATGACGGAATATTTATCCTCCCAGCCGCTCCGGCGCTTCGCCGCAGCTGTCGCAGACCAGGCGGCCGGCGCGGCGGATGAGGGAGAGGTCGCCGCAGGCGGGGCAGACGTCCTGTTCGGCCTCGCCCACGGCGCGGGCCTCATGGCGGCGGGGTGCGGTGGGCAGGAAGACCAGGTTGTCCGGGGCGGAGCCGCGCGAGAATCCCTTGGAGATGAAGCGCGACGCCGGCACGGCGGCGGGCTCGGCCTCCAGGGCGCCCTCGGCCGAACCCGTGCCCATGCCGTCGGCGTTGAACTCGTGCGGGTCGGCGTTGGCCAGGTCGTCGCGGTCGAGATAGGAGACCGCCAGCTCGCGGAACAGATAGTCGAGGATCGAGGTCGCCGAGCGGATGGAATCGTTGCCGGTGACCGGGCCGGCCGGCTCGAAGCGGGTGAAGACGAAGGCCTCGACGAACTCGTCCAGCGGCACGCCGTACTGCAGCCCGATGGAGACGGCGATGGCGAAATTGTTCATCAGCGAGCGGAAGGCGGCGCCTTCCTTGTGCATGTCGATGAACACCTCGCCCAGCTGGCCGTCGTCGTATTCGCCGGTGTGCAGATAGACCTTATGGCCGCCGACCGCGGCCTTCTGGATATAGCCTTTGCGCCGGTCGGGCAGGCGCCGGCGGACCCGCTCGCGCTCGATGAAGGTCTCGACGATCCGCTCGGTGACGATGGGCGCGGCCGGCGCGGCGGCCGGACGGCGCGGCTCTTCCATGGCGGGCAGGTCGAGACGGAAGTCGGCAGGCGCCGTGGCCCGGCGCAGCCAGACGGTCCTGGCCGGGGTTCGCGCCGCCGCCGCGATCAAGGCCTGCACTTCGGCGGCATCGGTCCGCCAGTCGAGTTCGATCGCGGCCAGACCCGGCGCGTCGGTGAAAGCCTCGCACGCCGCGTTCATGGCGAGGCGCGCCTCTGGGGCGACATCCATGCCGTCGGCGAGCAGCGCCTTGACCGCATCTGGCAGGTCGCTGGCCGCCAGGTCGGTCGCGCCCAGGGCGTGGCGTTCGGCCGCCTCGATCTGGTCGGCCGTGAAGCCGGCGATGGCCAGCACGTCGAGGTCGGGGTCGTCCAGCGCCTCGGCCGAGGCGCCGAGCACGTCGCGGACGAAGCCGTCGCCGACGATCTCGAGCGAAAACGCCGTGCGCAGGGTGGTCGCGACGGCCAAGCCGGCCTGGACGGCGTCGAGTTCGTGGTCGGTGAAGCCGCGCTCGCGCAAGGTCGCGACGTCGACGCCGGGCGCGGCATCCAGGCTGCGGTGGCCGAGCAGGGCCAGCGCCACGGCGTCGGGATCGGCGCGGATGGTCTGCAGCCCCTCGATCGCCGCCGAGGACAGGCTGCGCAGCATGGCGCCGTCGCTGGTCTCCGAAACGGCGATCGGGCCGCTCCAGGGCGCGGCGCCGGTCGCGGAGCGGCCGAGGCGCAGCGCCAGTTCGGGGTCGTCGTAGAGGTCGGTGATCTGCAGATGGCGCAGGCCGTCGCGGCTGGCGGCGGCCAGGGCGTCGGCGAAGTTAAGCGCCGCACGCCGGCCGATGGCGGTCGAGCGGTCGCAGGCCTGGGCGCGGCGGCTGATGGTTTCCAGCACCGCCTCGCGGTTCTGGCCAAAGGCGGGGCAGGGACCGAGCACCGCGCTGAGTTCGGCCGAGGCGACCAGTCCGACGGCGACGACAAGGGCATAGAGGTCGCCCGCCGCCCGCCGGGCCTCGGGGCTGTCATAGGCCAGGCCCTGGCGCACTAGCCATTCGCTCAGGCCCGCCAGGCTGATGGCCAGCGGCCGGCCGTCGTCGGGCGTGGCGGGGCGAGCGGCGAGTTCGATCTCCAGCGCCACTGTCCACAGGCGCACGGCGGCGGCCAGGGCGTCCATGTCCAGGCGCTCGCCCTCGGCGAAGCGGGTGATGTCGAGCACCAGGCGTGGCGCGCTGTGGGCGGCCCGCGCCAGGGCGGCGTCGCCGGCGTCGAAGGCGATGACCACCCCGCCCGTCTCCCAGGCCGCCTGGGCCGCCCGGACGAAGGTAGGGGTCTCGGCGGCGATCTCGTCGCGGGGGCAGATCAGCGCCAGTTGCGGGCTGCGGGCGCGCGGCGGATCGGCCGGCGTCTCCTCCAGATCGCCGAAGCGGGCGCGGGCGATGGCGTCGGCGATCAGAGCGTCGGAGAGACCGGCCTCGCGGGCGGCGCGGGCGGCGCGGCCCAGGACCAGGTTGTGGGCGGGATCGGCGCACGCCGCGCGGTCGCCCTCGCAGCGCGCCACCGCGTCGGCCACCGCCGCCAGCCGCGCCCGCCCGGTGGCGTAGGCGTCCTCGGCCAGGGCGGCGGTGCGGCTGTCGCGCAGATGCCGGACGATGGCGGCCTCGGCGCTGGGGTCGTCCAGCGGGACGGCAACGAGGCTCGCCGTCTGGCGCGGCGCCCCCGGCGCGGCCAGGCCGCCGAACAGGGTCGCGACGAGCCCGTCGATGAAATTTCCGGCGTCAGTCAGGCTGTCGAACAGGCCGAGCGACCAACCCCACGCGGCCAGTCCCTGGGCGTAGCGCGCCGGGGCGTTGGTCAGCACCGCGTCACCGGCCGGGGCCGGAATGGCGAAATCGCTTTGCGGCGGCGGCGGGGCCGGCAGGGCCTCGGCCCAACTCAGCCAAGCCTCGAGCTGGGCGGCGGTCCAGTGCGCCGGCGCCTCGACCTCGACAGTCCCGGCCGGCCGTTCCAACGTTCGGCTGGCGAGCGCCAGAGTTGGACCGCCGCTCGACGCCTGCCTGGACTCAAAGCGCATGGCTTCCTCCGCGAATGCGGAGCCTAGGCGCGGCCAATTGGGCTCGCAATAGATGTTGGGTGCGGGCGCCAAGGTTTCCACAAGATGTTGTGGAATTGCCGGCTCATTTCGCCCTCCGGCGACCCTGGACGGGGAGCCCGGCGGCGCCTATAGTCCGGGCGTGTTCAAGTCGATCTTCACCTGGTGGAACGGGGCCACCATCGGCATCCGATTCAACATCGGCCGCCGCGCCGTTTTCATCGGCGAGGACGACACCGGTAACCGCTATTACGAATCCAAAGACAACCGCGACAGCTACGACGCGCGCAAGCGCCGCTGGGTGATCTACAACGGCTATGCCGAGGCCTCGAAAGTGCCGCCCGACTGGCACGGCTGGCTGCACTACACCTATGACCAGCCCCCGACCATTGCGCCCTTGAAGCGCCGGGCCTGGGAGAAGGACCATCTGCCCAACCTGACCGGCACGCTCGACGCCTGGCGGCCGACCGGCTCGATCGCGCGCACCGGCGAGCGGCCGCGCGCCACCGGCGACTACCAGGCCTGGACCCCGGACTAGGCATGCGCCGCGCGGGAACAAACCTCACGATCGGCATGGCCCTGGTCGCCGGAATGGCGATCGGCGGCGGCGCCCTGGTCAGGGCTCAGCAGGGCCAGGACGTCGTTCACGCCGAATCCGCCGCCGTTCCGCCGCCTGACGCAGAGGAAGCGCCGCCGCCGGACGCCGCGCTGTCCGGCGCGGTGGTCATCCCGCCGTCGCCACCGGCCGAGGCCGCCGATGTCGAGCCCGCGCCGCAGGCCGCGGCCTCGTCGGAGTCCGCCGCCAAGCCGGTCGTGCCGCTGAAGCGGCCGCGCTACACCTCCGCGGTCCTGCAGGCGCTGGACAAGGTCACCGCCCAGACGCTGCGCTTCGAGGTGCCGATCAACAAGCCGGTGCGCTACAAGAGCCTGATCTTCGTGGTCCGCGCCTGCGAGACCACCGCCACCGACGAGGCCTTCACCGACGCCGCCGCCCATGTCGAGATCGACTCCCAGCCGATCCCGCAGGACGGCAAGGCCCCGCCGCCGGCGCGCCAGGTGTTCCGCGGCTGGATGTTCGCCAACGCCCCCGGCGTCGACCTCTTCCAGCACCCGGTCTATGACGCCTGGCTGATCGCCTGCAAGACCGAGGCGCCGTCGGCATAGGCCGCCAACCGGTCGAAGTCCGCGTCGCCGGCCAGCGCCGCCACCAGCCGCTTGCGATAATGGGCGCGGGGAATGTCCTGGGCCCCGAACTGCGACAGATGCTCGGTGAGGAACTGGGTGTCAAGCAGCTGAAAGCGCCCGGCGATCAGCCGCGCCACCAGGTGGATCAGCGCCACCTTGGAGCTGTCGCGGGCCAGCGAGAACATGCTTTCGCCGAAGAAGGCCGCGCCCAGGGTGACGCCGTAGAGACCGCCGACCAGGTCGTCGCCGGCCCAACATTCGACGCTGTGCGCCAGGCCGCGGGCGTAGAGCTCGCCGTAAAGGGTCTGGATCGGGGCGTTGATCCAGGTCTCCATCCGCCCCGGCCTGGCCTTGGCGCAGGCCTCGATGACGGCATCGAAGGCGGTGTCGATGCGCACCTGGAAGGCCTCGGCGCGCACCGTCCGCGCCAGCCGCCGCGGCACGTGGAAGCCTTGCAGCGGGATGACGCCGCGGCGGTCGGGGTCGATCAGAAAGATGCGCTCGTCGTCGCGGGCGTCGGCCATCGGGAAGACGCCGCGCCGGTAGCAGGCGATCAGGTCCTCGACGCTGAAAGCCGCGGCCCGCGGCGCGGTCTGCAAGGGATCAGCCTTCCGCCTTGATCCACTGTTCCAGCCAGTGGATGTCATAGTCCCCGGCGACGATTTCCGGCTGCACTAGCAGGTCCTGGAACAGCGGAATGGTGGTCTCGATGCCGCCGACCACCATTTCGCCGAGGCAGCGCTTCATGCGGGCGATGCACTCCGGCCGGTCGCGGCCATGCACGATCAGCTTGCCGGCCAGGCTGTCGTAATCGTGGGGGAAGTTGTAGCCGGCATAGATCGCCGAATCGAGCCGCACGCCGGGGCCGCCGGGGGCGTGGAAGTCGGTGATCAGACCGGGCGAGGGCGTGAAGCTGCGTGGGCTCTCGGCATTGATGCGGCATTCGATGGCGTGGCCCTCGAAGGCGACCTCTTCCTGGGTGAAGGACAGCGGCAGGCCGGCGGCGATGCGGATCTGTTCCTGCACCAGGTCGATGTCGGTGACGAACTCGGTGACCGGATGCTCGACCTGCAAGCGGGTGTTCATCTCGATGAAGAAGAACTCGCCATTTTCGTAAAGAAATTCGATGGTTCCGACGCCCAAATAACCGAACGTGCGGATGGCGTCGGTACAACGGCGGCCGATCATGGCGCGGGTCGCCGCGTCGATCGCCGGCGAGGGCGCCTCTTCCATCAGCTTCTGATGCCGGCGCTGCAGCGAGCAGTCGCGCTCGCCCAGGTGCACCACCGAGCCGAAAGAGTCGGCGATGATCTGCACCTCGATGTGCCTGGGCGTGCTCAGATAGCGCTCCAGATAGACCGAGCCGTCGCCGAACGCCGCCTTGGCCTCGGCCTGGGCGGTAGAGATGGCCTCGGCCAGGTGCTCGCGGTCGATGGCCACCTTCATGCCGCGCCCGCCGCCGCCGGCCGCGGCCTTGATCAGCACCGGAAAGCCGATCTCTTCCGCCGCCGCGAACGCTTCGGCCTCGTCGTCGATGGCGCCTTCGCTGCCGGGCACCACCGGGATGCCGGCCGCCTTCACCGCCTTCTTGGCCGAGATCTTGTCGCCCATCAGCTTGATGTGCTCGGCCTTGGGACCGATGAAGGTGTAGCCGTGCGCCTCGACGATCTCGGCGAAACGGGCGTTTTCCGAAAGAAATCCGTAGCCTGGATGGATCGCCTGAGCCCCGGTGATCTCGCAGGCGGCGATGATCGAGGGGATGTTCAGATAGCTCTTCGCCGCCGGCGCCGGGCCGATACAGACGCTTTCGTCAGCCAGCCGCACGTGCATAGCCTGGGCGTCGGCCTCGGAGTGCACCGCCACGGTGGCGATGCCCATCTCCTTGCACGCCCGGTGGATGCGCAGCGCGATCTCGCCCCGGTTGGCGATGAGGACCTTTTCGAACATGACGGCCTACTCGATGACGACAAGCGGCGCGCCGAACTCGACAGGCTCCGCGTCATCGACGAGGATTTCAAGGATCACGCCTGACTTGGGCGACGCGATCGGGTTCATCGTCTTCATCGCCTCGACGATCATCAGGGTCTGACCCTCGGCGACCCGGTCGCCGACCTTGATGAAGGGCTCGGCCTCCGGCTGCGGGCGCAGATAGATGGTGCCGACCATGGGCGACTTGATCTGCTCGCCGCGCGCCGGCGCCTCCGGCGCCGCGACGGCGGGCGCTGTCGCCGGAGCCTGGGCGGGCGCGGCCTGAGGCGCGCTGGCATAGACCGTGGTCGGCGCGGCGGTGATCTCGCGGGCGACGCGGATGCGCTGACCGTCCTGCTCGACCTCGATCTCGGTCAGGCCGGTTTCGATCAGGATGTCCGCCAGCCGGCGCACCATGCGAGGATCGATCGAACTCGCTGCGTCCTTCGACGCGGGCGCCTTGGGTTCAGCCATGCCTTGGTGTCCCTTATTTCCGCGCCAGCAGGCCGGCGCAGGCCTCGAGCGCGAGTTCATAGCTCCTGGCGCCGAAACCGGACACCACACCGGTCGCGGCCAGGGCCACATAGGTCGTCTGACGAAACGCCTCGCGCGCCGCCGGGTTCGACAGGTGGCACTCGACGATCGGAATGCTCAGCGTCTTCAGGGCGTCGAGCAGGGCGATGGAGGTGTGGCCGTAGCCGGCTGGATTGAGCACAAGGGCGCCGCCCTCGCGTCCGGCTTCCTGCACCCAGTCGATCAGCTCGCCCTCGTGGTTGCTCTGCCTGAAAACGATCGACTGGCCGAGCGCCGCCGCACGCGCCTCGCAAAGGCCGCGAACGTCCTCAAGTGTGGTGGTCCCGTAGATTTGCGGCTCCCTCGATCCCAAGAGATTGAGATTGGGACCGCTCAGCACATAGATCGGTTTAGACATACGCCCCGCGGTCGATGCGCTGGAGGTGATTTGCAGCGTCTTGTATCGTTGCCCGGCGGGGCTCACAAGCTTGCGCCCGAAAGGCTTGAGGCGGATGCGGCTTTTGATCAACGGCGACGAACGCACTTTCGCGGACTTAAGCGACATCGCCGCCCTGGTCGCGGCGCTCGGGCTCGACCCGCGTAAGGTCGCCGTCGAACGCAATCTGGAGATCGTGCCGCGCTCGACCTATGCCCGGGCGCGACTGAGCGACGGCGACCGCATCGAGATCGTGCACTTTGTTGGAGGCGGTTAGGCGCATGGACGGTTCTACGCATCTCGAAGACACCTGGACCGTCGCCGGGCGCACCTTCCGCTCGCGGCTGATCGTAGGCACCGGCAAGTACAAGGACTATGCCCAGAATGCCGCCGCGGCCGAGGCGGCCGGGGCCGAGATCGTCACCGTGGCGCTGCGCCGGGTCAATCTGGACGATCCGAGCCAGCCTCGGTTGACCGATCATCTCAGCCCCGAGCGCTTCACCTTCATGCCCAACACCGCCGGCTGCTACACCGGCGAAGAGGCCGTACGCACACTCAGGCTGGCGCGCGAGGCGGGCGGTTGGGACCTCGTCAAGCTGGAGGTGCTCAGCGACACCAAGCACCTCTATCCGGACATGGAGGAGACGCTGCGGGCGCTGAAGCTGCTGGTCGCCGACGGCTTTACCGTCATGGTCTATTGCACCGACGACCCGGTCTTCTGCCGCAAGCTGGAGGACGCCGGCGCGGCGGCCATCATGCCGGCGGGGGCGCCGATCGGCTCGGGCCTTGGCCTGCAGAACAAGCTGAACATCGGCCTGGTGGTCGAGCAGGCGAGGGTGCCCGTGCTGGTCGACGCCGGCGTCGGCACCGCCTCGGACACGGCCCTGGCCATGGAGCTGGGCTGCGACGCGGTGCTGATGAACACGGCAATAGCCCAGGCCAAGGACCCGATCCGCATGGCCCGCGCCATGAAGCACGCCGTCATCGCCGGCCGCGAAGCCTTCCTCGCCGGCCGCATGCCCAAGCGCCTGTACGCCGACCCGTCCTCGCCGCTGGCGGGGCTGATTTAGGGCGCGCGCTCGTGAGCGTCATGGCCACTTCGACCCGTTCGCGCAGCGGGCCGCCGGGCATCTGGCCTCTCTCAGGGGGCGAACAGCTTCCAGTGGCCCTCGGAGATGACTTCGACGGCGCCGTCCACCACCTTGATGGCGGTGTCGTCACAGATCGCATAGGCCGGATTGCCGAGCCCGGCCGCCCATCGTTCCGCGTCGGCCATGGGGCAGGGCTGGGTGATCCAGGTGCGGAAAGATCGAAAAATCGACCCATCCCATCGCGCTGTCGCCACCGCCGGGCGGCTTCCAGCCGACGAAGTCCTCGCCGACGCGCGGGCTCATCACCATGCTGCCGGCGCTCAGTCCCGCCCAGACCAGGTTGGGCAGCGACGGCAACAGGTCCGCCAGCCCCGACTGCCGCATCCAGTGGTTCAGGTACAGGGCGTCGCCGCCATTGACGAGCAGGACGTCCGTCTCCCGGACCCAGGGGACCCAGCGGTCTTCGCCGATGCTGGGCAGGGCGGTTAGCTCGAGCACGCCAAGGGACTTCCAGCCCAGCTCGCACATGGGTGTGGAGGCCTTGCCAGTGATGAACCGGTACGCCCCGCCAGGGCTGCCCTGGGGGTGCCCATACCCCGCCGTGGGAATGCACAGGGCGTTGGACTCAGCGATAGGCTTGCCCAGCAGGCCGACCAGCGCGTTCTCGATGCTCGGGTTCTTGATACCGGCGGACGTGAGAAGCAGCTTCATGATGTCTTCCGGCGATAATGTGCACAGCGAAGTTCGGTCGTCGCTCAGCCGTCAGTGATCGCCCGCGGGCTCGGGATACGTCAATGTCCACTTGGGCACGGAGCTCGTTCAGGTCACCGCCGCGCGGGTCTGAAAACGGTCGGCGCGCCAGGCTTCGGTGGCCAGGATGTCGTGCAGGATATCCACAGCCCGCCAGACGTCCTCGAAGCCGATATACAGCGGGGTGAAGCCGCAGCGCAGGATGTCGGGCGCGCGGAAGTCGCCGATGACACCGCGTTCGATCATCGCCTGCATGATCGGGTAGGCGTGGACGTGGGTGAAGGCGACGTGGCTGCCGCGGGCGGCCGGGTCGCGCGGCGTCGCCAGGGTCAGGCCGAACCCGGCGCAACGGTCTTCGACCAGATGGATGAACAGCGAACAGAGCCGCTGCGACTTCGCCGCCACCGCGGTCATCTCCGCCCCGTCGAACTGGTCGACGCCGGCCTCCAGCGCCAGCAGCGACAGCATCGGCGGTGTGCCGCAGAGGAAGGCAGCCATCGCGTCTGCGGGCTGATAGTCGTCGATGAAATCGAACGGCGCGGCGTGGCCCATCCAGCCGGTCAGCGGAGATCGCAAAGCCGCATGATGCCGCCGGGCGACGTAGAGCCAGGCGGGCGCGCCGGGACCGCCGTTGAGGTATTTGTAGCCGCAGCCGACGGCCATGTCGGCGTCTGCGCCGTTCAGGTCGACCTCGACCGCGCCGGCGCTGTGGCTGAGGTCCCATAGGACCAACGCGCCGGCCTCGTGCGCGCGGCGCGTGATCCGCGCCATGTCGTGCAGGGCGGCCGACTTGTAGTGGACCTGGGTCAGCATCACGAGCGCCACGTCCTGGTCGATCGCGTCCAGGATCTGGTCGGCGGGGACAGCGCGCAGGACAACGCCCGGCAACAGAGCCAGAGTTCCCTGGGCGACATAGAGGTCGGTCGGGAAGTTGCCGGCCTCCGAGAGGATAACGCTTCGCCCGGCTCGCTGGCGCACGGCCGCGACGATCAGCTTGAACAGGTTCACCGAGGTGGAGTCGGCGACGATCACCTCGTCGGCATGGGCGCAGATCAGCCCGGCGATCTTGGCGCCGATGCGCGCCGGCGCGCCGATCCAGTCATGGCGGTTCCAGCTACGGATCAACCCCTGGCCCCATTCGTGCGTCACCGCCGCGTCGATCCGCGCAGCCGTGACCGCGGGCAGGGCGCCTAGCGAGTTGCCGTCCAGATAGATGACGCCCTCAGGCAAGGCGAACCGCCGCCGGAAGGCCCTCAACGGGTCCGCCGCGTCCCAGGCGCGGACGTCATCCAGGCTGGACGTCATCCCCGCCGCGTCAGCCTCGCGCCGGCCAGAAGGGCACCAGCATCGGGGTGCGTCGGCGATAGTCGGCATAGGCCTCCGGCCCAAGCTCCTGGCTGAGGAACCGCTCTTCCAGCCGCGCCTTCAGCCAGAATCCGAAGGTCATGAGCACCGCGCCGAGCAGATTAGCGGCCTGGCCGATCTCGATGGCCTGCGCGAAGGCGGCGAGGATCAGGCCGGTATAGATAGGGTGACGCACGAGGCGGTAGGGCCCGGTCTGGATCACCGTATGCTCCGCCTTACGGCCCACCGAACCGGACCAGAGCGCCCCCAGCGCGACCCGCGCCCACCAGGTGAACAGCAGTCCCGCCGCACAGGCGACAACCAGAACCCAGTGTGCGACGCCGGGCAGCACCCACAGGGGCCTGAAGTTGGTTGCGATGGACCCGAACGCCAGCAGGAGAAGTCCGACAAGCGTCGGCAGCCAATGGGCAAGCTGATCGAGCGTTGCCGGGCGGGCGGTCGTTGGCCGCGACCAGACCACCGCGACGATCCATGAGACCACCCAGACGTCCCACATCAACGTCTCGGTTTCGGTCGGGGTGATCGACAGGCGGTGGGCGGCGGCGAGATAGAGAGCGCCACCGACATTCGCCGCCATAAGCAGGCCGAGCAGGGCGAGCGCGCCGCGCGCCAGCCATCCGAATTTCGTCATCGACTCCCCCCTTTCGGCCAGCGCTTGGCTACGCGATGAACCTATCGCCACCCTACGCCATCCGACACTCCGATTTCATACAGGTTCGCCCGGTGACCGGTTTCCACTAGTCTCCGCCGGGATGACGGAACGCCCAAATCTGCTTCCTGGAGCCTTCGCGGGGACCGCTGTCGCGTACGCCCGATATCGGCCGTCCTATCCGGAGACGCTGAGAAGCGACTTGCTCAAGCGGGCCAAGATTGAGGGCCATGGCGCTTTGCTGGACCTGGCCTGCGGACCAGGGCGGGTGGCGCTGGACTTGGCGGCGGCGTTCAGCTCGGTCTGGGCGATCGATCTGGAGCCCGAGATGATCGACGTCGGCAAGCTCGAGGCGGCGCGACGGGGCATCGACAATGTCACCTGGTCGGTGGGTCGGGCCGAAGACCTTGCCGCGCCGCCCGGAGGCTTCGACCTCATCACGATCGGAGAAGCCTTCCACCGTCTGGATCAATCCCTGATCGCGCAAAAGGCGATGACCTGGCTGAGAGCCGGCGGTTGTCTCGCAACCCTGGGCGGCGTGGGCATTCTCGACGGTCATGAGCCCTGGCAGATGACGGTGGCCGATGTCGCGCACAGATGGATGGCCCGCGCCTTTCCGGACGGGTGGGGCATCGCCCTGACCGGGGCGAAGGTTGGTCCAGGCAGCCAGGAACGAGTGCTGCGGGGCGCTGGCTTCATCGAGGTGACGGAGCGGTCGTTCCGCGTGCCGCGCGACTGGACCTTCGACGAGATCGTTGGGTACCTCCAATCGACCTCGGTGTGCTCAAGGAAGGCGCTTGGCGACGACTTTGAGGCGTTCGAGGCGGAACTCAGAACCGCCCTACGCGACCAAGCCCCCTCGCTGACCTTTCACGAAGCCCAGAGCTTCGGTTACACGCTGGCCAGAAAGCCTCGCTGAATTGAGGTTAGCGACAAGAAAAAGGCCCTCCTCCCGGCGAGGGAGAAGGGCCTTGAACTTCGCGGTCGCGGGCGGTCCCGCGAGCGGCGATCCTTAGAACGGATAGATGGCGTGGCGAAGCGCCGAAGGCGGCAGTTTCGCGAGCAGTTCAAAGCCATCCGTGAAGGCTTCGCTGATCCAGCGGATTGTGGACGTGATCATGATCGGTTCTCCAAGCACTGCCGAAGCGCGATTGTGCGACGCAGCAATATGAGCTGGATATGGTGCACCGCACCATTGCCGTCAAGAGGCCATCTGAACAGTGTTCAGGTGTGATTTCTCCGCGCCGCCGCGATGGCCGCATGCAGGGCGTCGGTGTCGTCCCCGGGGATCATTGTCCCGCCGACGATGAAGGCCGGGGTGCCCTGAACGCCCAGATTGGTGGCCAGTTCGCGCACCGCCTGCAGCTGGGCCGTGGCCTCCTGCTTCAGCGGCGGAGCGTCCAGGCTGGCCGGATCGACGTGGTGGGCGCGCAGGATCGGATCGATGCTGGTCTCATCGAGCGGCCGTGCGGCCATCAGGTCGCGATAGAGGCCAAGCTCGTCGCCTCCGGCCTTCTTCACCGCGATCGCCCCGGCCGCGGCCTTTTCCGACACCGCGCCGAAGATTGGAAACTCCTTGAACACGAAACGCACGTCCGGATTCTTCTGGATGATCGACAGCACCGCCGGCGCGGCATTGATGCAGTGCGGGCAGCGATAGTCATAGAACTCGGTGACGGTGATGGCGCCGTTCGGGTTGGCGACATAGTCGCGCGGGTCGCGCTCCAGCGCCTGGCGGTTCTGGTCGATGGCGACCTTGGCCTGGGCAGCGGTGGCGGCGTCCTGCTTTTGCTGCAGCTTGGCCTCCGCTTCCTGGATCACCTCCGGATGCGAGACGATGTAGTCGTGCACGCGCTGATCGAAGGCCTGATCGGACTTCTGACAGGCGCCGAGGGCGAGCGCGCAGGCGGCGAGGGCCGGCAGCAGGCGAATGACGTGCATGATATGAGGCTCTCCGTCGCTCAGCGTTTTTGAGGCGCGTTGGTGCTGCCTTCCTGAGCGAGCAATTTAAGGTCGTCCTTGCTGGGTTTCGAGACCAGGACGATATCGGTGGCGCGCCGCCATTCCGGGCTGCCCTTGGGGAGGATCTGGCGCGCCTGCATACCGAAGCGGCGGGCGTCGTCGTTCTGGCCCAGCGCGAAGCTCTCTTCCGCCGCCGCCAGCCGCGCCAGGCCGCCTTCGCCCTGCTTGTCATAGGCCTGGGACAGGAAGAGCCAACCCTCGGGATTGCTCGATTCCAGGGCCAGGCCGTGGTGCAGGTCGGCGACCGCCTCATTCAGCTTCGCCGGATTGTCTTCCGCCAGCAGGGTCTGGCCCAGCAGGAACAGCAGCTCCGGCGCGTCCGGCTTCAGCTGCACGGCCTGGCGCAGCGACGCCTCGGCATCCTTGGCGCGTCCGGCGCCAAACAGGATCTGGCCCTTGAGCTGGGAAAGGTAGGGGTCGGTCGGCCGCTCGGCGATCAAGGCATCGGTCAGGGCGACGGCCTTGTCGGTCTCCTGGTCGCGGGAATAGGCGATGGCGCGCGCGTATTTGGCTGGAAAACTGGTGTCGCTGTCGGGATAGTCGTTCAGGGTCTGCTGCGGCAGGTTCAGATAGGCCCTGAGCTTGGCGATCAGGATCTGGTGACGCTCGAGGGCCTCAGGGCTATCGACCACATTGTAGTGAGGCTGCTGTTCGGCGCGGACCTGCAGGGCGTCGATCCGGTCGGAGCTCAGCGGGTGGTCCATGAAGAAGCGGTAGCGCTGGGCGTTGGCGAACACTTCCTCGTAGCGGAAATTGTCGAAGAACTCGACCAGCCCCTTGGAGGATTCGCCAGCCTTTTCGAGATAGGTGACGGCGGCCTGGTCGGCAGAGGATTCCTGGGTTCGGGTGAAACCAGCGCCGGTCAGGGCGGCGAAATAGCCGGCGCTGTAGAGCAGGCCGCCGGCCGCATCGGGCGCGCCGGCGGCGGCGGCCGCTATGCCCAGGCCTAGCGTCAGCAGATAGGTGGCCAGGGTCTGTTTTTCGCCCTCGTCGCGGCGCGCCAGGTGGCCGCCGGCCATGTGGCCGGTTTCGTGGGCGAACACCCCGGTCAGCTGGTTGGGGGTCTTGGCCTGGATGATCAGGCCGGCGGTGACGAACATGTTCTGGCCGCCCTCGACCCAGGAGTTCATCCCTTCGCGGGTCGGGTCGCCGACGATGAAGATCTTGACCGACTTCGGGTTCAGCCCCGCCGCCGCATAGACCGGATCGGCATCGGCATGCAGGATCTCGTTCATCTCGGTGTCGCTGAGCAGCGGGATCGGCGCGGCGTCGTCCTGGGCGAAGGCCGTCGAGATGGGGGCGAGCGCGGCGCCGGCCATGGCGACCAGGCCGAGCGCCGCGCCGAAGCGCCGGCGGCCGGGGCTGTTCGCCGATCGAGGGGTCATGCGACTGGCTCCAAGAGATCCGTCAGCGCCCCCGCTCGGCATCGCCCCATCATTAACCCATGCCGTGGCGGTTGTCTCAACCGCTGCGACGCCACCAGCCGCGCTTCGGCGCTGCCGGCGGGCTGGAGATTTCCGCATGATCCAGCGCGGCGGGCGGGGCATCGGCAGCGGCTTCGGGCGCCGCGGCCGGTGCGACCGGCGCGGCCTCGGCCATGACCGGGGCTTCCGCGGCGACAGGTTCTGGCGCGGCTTGCGCCTCGATCAGGACCGGTTCGGCTTCCGCCTCGATCATCGCGGCGACATCCTCGGCGGCCGCCTTCGGCTTGGCGCGGCTGCGGCGGGCCCGGGCCGGCTTCGGCGCAGCCTCGGCGACGGCGGGCAGCTCGACCCACATGTCGGCGGCCGGTTCGGTGGACGCCACCGGCGCGGCTTCGTCCATGACGATCGCCGCGACGGGCTCAAGCTCAGGCTCGGGCACCGGTGACGTGACGGCGGCGATGGGTTCAGCCGCTTGCGGCTGCGGCGGCTGGCCGGCTTCCATCCAGACGTAAGGGTCGCCTTCCGGCACCCGCGGGCGCGACCAGACATAGGGCTCGTCGCCGGCGGTCTCTTCGCGCGCGCGGCGGCCGCCGCGACGTCCACGGCGACGACGCTTCTGCCCTTGGGCGTCCGTGCCCTCGCGGGCTTCGTCCAGACCGAAGGCCGGTTCGTCGTCGCCATCGGCGGCGGGTTCCGGTAGCCCCGGTTCGGCCGGGCCGTCCTCGCGGCGACCGCCACGACGCCGGCGGCGGCGACGCGAGCGCGGCTGGCCGTCGCCCTGGTCGCCAACCTCGGCGCGGCCCTCGACGCGGGCGGAGGGTTCGTCGTCGTCGACGTCCTCGGCCTCGATCGCCGTCTCGATCTCTTCGTCCTCATCCTCGTCGACCAGGTCGTCGGCGGCATAGCTGACCGTCAGCGGCGCGCCGGCGGGGAGGGGGGCCTCGTGCTCGCGGGTCTCGGTGCGATCCAGCGCATGCTCGTCATGGGCCAGGCTTTCGTCGACCACCACGGTCACGGCCAGGCCGTGGGTCTGGCGCAGCCGCTCCAGATAGGCGCGCTTTTCGTTCAGCACATAGAGGGCGACAGCGCTTGGCGCACGCAGGGTGACCGCGCCGCCGCCGTTCTTGCCGGCCTCGACCTCGACGGCGCGCAGCACCGCCAGCGCACTGGATTCGGTCGAGCGGACCCGTCCGACGCCCTTGCAGTGTTCGCAGACGTGGGTGGTGCCTTCCAGCACGCCGGAGCGGCGGCGCTGGCGGCTGATCTCCATCAGGCCGAAGCCGGAGATCTTGCCCATCTGCACCCGGGCGCGGTCGTCCTCGAGCGCGTCCTTCAGCTTCTTTTCGACGGCGCGGTTGTTCTTCGACTCATCCATGTCGATGAAGTCGATGACGATCAGCCCGGCCAGGTCGCGCAGGCGCAGCTGCCGCGCGGCCTCTTCGGCGGCTTCCATATTGGTCTTCAGCGCCGTGGCTTCGATGTTGCGTTCGCGGGTCGAGCGGCCGGAGTTGACGTCGACGGCGACCAGGGCCTCGGTCTGGTTGATCACCAGATAGCCGCCCGACTTCAGCGCCACCACTGGCGAATAGATCTGCGCCAGGTGGTCCTCGACCTTGGCCTGCACGAACAGCGGGGTCGCCTCGTTGTAGTGCTGGATCTTCTTGGCCTGGCTGGGCATCAGCATGCGCATGAAGTCGCGCGCGTCGCGGAAGGCGGCCTCGCCCTCGACCCAGACGCCTTCGATATCCTTGTCGAACATGTCGCGAATGGCGCGTTTGACGAGGTCTTCCTCCTCGTAGATCAGCGCCGGCGCGATCGAGTGCAGGGTGCGGTCGCGAATATTCTCCCACAGCCGCATCAGGTATTCGTAGTCGCGCTTCAGCTCCGCCTTGGTGCGCTTGGCGCCGGCGGTGCGCACGATCAGCCCCATGCCCTGGGGCACGCCCAGTTCCTGGACCAGGCTCTTCAGCCGCTTGCGGTCGGTGGCGGTGGTGATCTTGCGGCTGACCCCGCCGCCGCGGGCGGTGTTGGGCATCAGGACGCCATAGCGGCCGGCCAGCGAAAGATAGGTGGTCAGGGCCGCGCCCTTGGTGCCGCGCTCTTCCTTGACCACCTGCACCAGCATGATCTGCCGGCGCTTGATGACTTCCTGGATCTTGTAGCGGCGGGCGATGCGGCGATGGCGGCGCGCGACCTCGTCGCCGATCACGTCGTCTTCGTCGGCGTCCTCGTCCTCATCGTCGTCATCGACGGCGCGCGGATGATGATCGTCGGCCTCCTCGGCCTCTTCGCGCAGCAGGGCTTCGCGGTCGGCCAGCGGGATCTGGTAGTAGTCCGGGTGGATTTCGTTGAAGGCCAGGAAGCCGTGGCGGTTGCCGCCATACTCCACGAACGCCGCCTGCAGGCTGGGTTCGACCCGGGTTACCTTGGCGAGATAGATGTTCCCGCGCAGTTGCTTGCGGTTCTGGCTTTCGAAATCGAAGTCTTCAATCCGGGTTCCGTCCACCACCACCACACGCGTCTCTTCGGCGTGGGCGGCGTCGATTAGCATTCTTTTGGGCATCGAAACGATCTCCGAGGCGCGCGCCGGAACAGGGTTCCAGGGGCCGGATGTGAGGAAGGGCGCGCGCGGGTCGGGTCTGCGCGTCGTAAACGACGTATGAGACCTTCAGCCGTGACGGGGCGTGAGCGACGCTGCCCATGAGATTTGTCCATGTCGCGCCGGATGGCGCGGGTATTGGGCGCCTCGCGTTTCGCCAGCAGCCAAGCCCGTCCTTAAGGACAAGCTCGAAAGGGGCGATGCCGACGGGGGCCTTTGCCGCGGTTTGCGCCCGGTTCGGGCGACGTGACCGCAATGACGACTCTGCAACAATTACGTGAAAAAGGAAAGGCTTGCGTCGCCGAGTCGGTTAACGGAATTTCTACGGGACAGACTCTATGAATTCACCCTAAAAGAGAATTCGGTCTGTGGGGTTTCGGGGATGCCCGCGCGAGTATTGGGCGTGATCGGTTCGACCTGGGGACGGCTGGCGGCGGCGCTTGGCGCGGTGCTTTGCCTTGCCGCGGCGGCCGTTTCGCAAGGCGTCGGCGCTGACGGGGTCACCGCGGTTCGCCTCGGCGGCGACGCGACCACGACCCGCATCGTCATCGAACTGAGCCAGGCGGCCAGGGGCCGGCTGATCGCCGACGGCGGGGTCAGCGGTCCGGTGGTCCTGGCTCTGCCGGGCGTGCCGGTCGGCGCCGACATGCAGGGCCACGGGCTGGGCCTGGTGTCCAACTGGAGCGTCGACAGCGCCGCCGGCGCCGCGCGGGTGCGGCTGACCCTGACCCGGCCCGTCGAGGTGCGCCGCCGCTTCCTGCTGCCGCCGTCCGACGGCGTCGCCTCGTACCGGTATGTGATCGACCTGCAGCCCGCCGCGACGCCGGCCCCGGTCCAAACCGCCCAGGCGACCCCCAGGCTGATCCCCGCCAGCGCTATCGCGCCGGTCGCTGTCTCTCAGGCGCCCGTCCTGACCCACCTGAAGAAGATCATCGTCATCGACCCCGGTCATGGCGGCCACGACCCGGGCGCGCTGGGCTCGAACAGCCGCGAAAAGGACCTCAACCTGGCCGCCGCCCGCGTGCTCCGCGCCAAGCTGGAACGCACCGGCCGCTACCGGGTGGTGATGACGCGTAGCGACGACGTCTATGTGCCGCTGGAAACCCGCGTGCAGATCGCCCGGCGGGCCAATGCCGACCTGTTCATCTCGCTGCACTCGGATTCCGGGCCGACCCCCGACCTGCACGGCGCCACGGTCTATACCCTGTCCGACAAGGGCTCCGAGCGTACCGCCCGCGGGGTGATGGATTCCAGCAACTGGTTCATCAATGTCGAACTGCCCGGCCAGACCCGGGCGGTGAACCAGATCCTGCTCGACCTGACCCAGCGCACCACCCGCAACCGCTCCGCCGCCTTCGCCGAGGACCTGCTCGGCCACATCGGCGAGCGCGTGCAGCCGCATGCCAGCCACCGCGACGCCAGCTTCATGGTGCTGCTCGCCCCCGACGTCCCGGCCGTGCTGCTGGAGATGGGCTTCATCACCAATGCCGACGACGAACGGCAGCTGAACAACCCTGCCAGGCGCGATCGCTTCATGGGCGAGGTGGCCGAGTCCATCGACAACTACTTCCGCCAGGACACCCAGCTGGCCCTGCGCTGAGTTGGCCTTTGGACGCGGCGGAGCGGCGAAGCTCCTATTGGCCACGAAAAACACGAAAAACACGAACGGAGCCTCTGGAGTGACCCCCTCTGGTGAGACAGTTTAATAGGCCACAGTTGTTGTAATATCT
>JBEPUW010000071.1:0-18361 GCA_041691315.1 Caulobacteraceae bacterium
TCCTTGGCCGAGACGTTGACGATGCCGTTGGCGTCGATGTCGAAGGTGACCTCGACTTGCGGCACGCCGCGCGGCGCCGGGGGAATGCCGACCAGGTCGAACTGGCCAAGCACCTTGTTGTCCGCCGCCATCGGCCGTTCGCCCTGGAAGACCCGGATGGTCACCGCCGACTGGTTGTCGTCGGCGGTGGAGAAGGTCTGGCTGCGCTTGGTCGGGATGGTGGTGTTGCGCTCGATCAGCGGCGTGAACACCCCGCCCAGGGTCTCGATGCCGAGCGTCAGCGGCGTCACGTCGAGCAGCAGCACGTCCTTGACGTCGCCTTGCAGCACGCCGGCCTGAACCGCCGCGCCAAGCGCCACGACCTCGTCCGGATTGACCCCCTTGTGCGGTTCGCGGCCGAAGAACTCCTTCACCGCCTCCACGACCTTGGGCATGCGGGTCATGCCGCCGACCAGCACCACTTCGTCGATGTCGGTCTTCTTCAGGCCCGCGTCCTTCAGCGCCTGGTCGCAGGGACCGATGGTCTTGGCGACCAGGTCCTCGACCAGGGCTTCCAGCTTCGAGCGGCTGAGCTTGATGTTGAGGTGCAGCGGGCCGGCGGCATTCATCGAAATGAACGGCAGGTTGACCTCGTACTGAGCGGTCGAGGACAGCTCCTTCTTGGCCTTTTCCGCCTCTTCCTTCAGGCGCTGCAGGGCGAGCTTGTCCTTGCGCAGGTCGACGGAGGTTTCCTTTTTGAACTCGTCGGCCAGGTAGTCGACGATGCGCAGGTCGAAGTCCTCGCCGCCCAAGAAGGTGTCGCCATTGGTGGCCTTCACCTCGAAGACGCCGTCGCCGATCTCCAGGATCGAGACGTCGAAGGTGCCGCCACCCAGGTCGTAGACGGCGATCTTCTTGCCTTCGTTCTTCTCCAGCCCGTAGGCCAGGGCCGCGGCGGTCGGCTCATTGATGATGCGCAGGACTTCCAGGCCGGCGATGCGGCCGGCGTCCTTGGTCGCCTGACGCTGGGCGTCGTTGAAATAGGCCGGGACGGTGATGACCGCCTTTTCGACCTTCTCGCCGAGGTGGGCCTCGGCGTCTTCCTTGATCTTCTGCAGGATGAAGGCGGAGATCTGCTGGGGCGAATAGTCCTTGCCGTGGGCGCGCACCCAGGCGTCGCCGTTCGGGCCCTTGACGATCTCATAGGGCACCATGCCCTTGTCCTTGGCCACCACGGGATCGTCGAACTTGCGGCCGATCAGCCGTTTGATGGCGAAGAAGGTGTTGGTCGGGTTGGTGACCGCCTGGCGCTTGGCCGGTTGGCCGACCAGCCGCTCGCCGTCTTCCGAGATGGCGACCACCGACGGGGTTGTCCGTACGCCTTCGGCGTTCTCGATCACCTTCGGCGCCTTGCCGTCCATGATGGCGACGCACGAATTGGTCGTGCCGAGGTCGATACCGATAATCTTGCTCATGACGAGGTTCAAACGCTCCTTCGTTGTGGCGGACGGGGTTGGGCGGCCTCATTGAGCACCGCTAAGTCCCGCCCCCGTGGGGTTTCGTCTCTTAGTTCGAACGCAAGTCCACGCTTGGGGGATACTCACGCGTTGAGGTCGATATGGGAACCGTAACGACCGCTGCAAGGGGCGGGGCCGGCGTGGCGCCGCCTGATTCGGTCCTATATCAAGGCTATGGAGTTCAACGGCTTTCGGCTGATTTCAGGGGCGATCGACGCGGCGGGTCAGGCCGCCCTGGTTGAGGAGGTGCTGGCGGCCGCCAACGTCGCGCCCTTCTATCGGCCCCTGACGCCATCCGGCAAGCCGATGAGCGTCGAGCAGACCAGTCTCGGCGCCTATGGCTGGACCACCGACCGGGCCGGCTATCGCTACGAGCCGGTTCACCCACTCACCCGCCAGCCCTGGCCGCCCATGCCCCTGAGCCTGCTGGCGCTCTGGGCCGAGCATGCCGGCGATGAGACGCCGCCGGACTCCTGCCTGGTCAACCTCTACCGCGACGGCGCGAAGATGGGGCTGCACACCGATTCCGACGAGCTGGACCTCACCGCCCCGGTGCTCTCGGTCTCGCTCGGCGACACCGCCGTCTTCAGCCTCGGCGCTGCGGCCAGAGGTGACCCGACCCGAACCGTGCGGCTGAATTCCGGCGACGTCAGCCTGCTCGCCGGCCCGTCGCGCCGGTTCTTCCACGGCGTCGACCGCATCCTGGCCGGCTCCTCCCGCCTGATCCCCGGCGGCGGGCGGATCAACCTGACCCTCCGCCGGGCGAAGGTTTAGGCCGGAACCCGCGCCGGCTCCTCGGGGAAGAAGACGTCCGCGGCATGGTCGGCGACGTCCTGGGCGGTCCACGGCGCGGTCGGGTTGAACCCCTTGGTCTGCATCATCTTCATCTCGCGCACCCCGCGCGAGGAGACGCCGAGCACCTTGCCGGTCTGATCGCCGGAAAGGTCCGAGACCATGTAGAGCACCCCCGGCGCGATACGCTCGGGCAGGCTCATGGGGTCCGGTTCGCGGTCCTTGCGGCCGGGCAGGTCGGAGGTCATGCGGGTGAAGGCCCCGGGCGCCAGCCCCCAGACGCGGATGCCGTACTTGCGTCCCTCGATGGAAAGAACGCGCATGAAGCCGTAGAGCCCGGCCTTGGCCGCGCCGTAGTTGGACTGGCCGAAATTGCCGTAGAGGCCGGAGGTCGAGGAGGTCATGACGATGACGCCCTTGGCGCCATTGTCCTTCATCCAGGTCCAGACCGGCAGGGTGACGCAATAGGCGCCTTTCAGATGCACCTTCACCACCGCGTCCCAGTCGGCCTCGGAGGTGTTGGCGAAGGTCTTGTCGCGCAGGATGCCGGCATTGTTCACCAGCACGTCGACGCGGCCGAAACTGTCCAGCGCCGCTTTCAGGATGTTCTGGCCGCCCTGGACGGTGGAGACATCGTCGCCATTGGCCACCGCCTTGCCGCCCTCGGCCTTGACCGCCTCGACGACGGTCTGCGCCGCAGACAGGCTGCCGCCCGTGCCGTCGCGCGCGCCGCCCAGGTCGTTGACCACGACGGAGGCGCCTTCCTTGGCGAACAGCTTGCAATAGGCCTCACCCAGCCCGTTGCCGCCGCCGGTGACGATCGCGACCTTGCCGTCCAGAAGTCCCATGACGTGTCTCCCTGAAATTGTTCTTGGATCAATGGGCGATCATCCGACCGCCGGCGGCGGCTGGCAAGTAATCCGGACGTCACAGGCTGCGAACAAGACCTTCCATGCCGGTTGCGCGGGCGCGATCAACGAGGCGGATGTCGGCGGTCAGAACGCGAACGCCTCGTTCTTGAGCCAGAGCGAGATAAGTGGAGTCATAGGCTGAACAGCCGCTGTCGCTGGCGATGGAAAAGGCCCGGGTCGCCAGTCCCCTTAGCGACACGAATTCATCGACCAGATCGCCGAGCGAGACGACCGCCTCCCGCGCCTGTTCCCGGGTCGACAATCCACGGCGAACCTTGGTGGCCGCCACACTTGCGATTTCGATCAAGAGGAGTTCGGGCGCCGCGATCACGATCCCCGAGGTCAGGATCGCTCGGGCCTGTTCTGATCCGTCTTCGAAGAAATAGAATTTGGCGACGACCGAAGCATCGACGACCAGATCAACGGGCATCGCGGCCGGCGCGCTCTTCACCAATGAGATCGACGCTACTTGTGCCTGAACGATCGCCGCTATGAGGAAAACGCTCGAGGAGCCGTCGCTTACGATCGACGGCGGCTTGAGCCAGAAGATCGGCAGTCGCCTGGGAAAACGAACAGGCGTGCTGCGTGGCGTGGCGTTCAAGCAATGCGCGGGCGCTGCCGGACAAACCCCGCAGATCGACCACGAAGCTGTCCCTGACAACGGTTTCGGTGGACTTTTCGAGGTGCTGACCCGCAGGCGTTCGATGGACGAAGTGAACCTTCTGGTCAGAAAGGTTCACCAGCCACACCTTCCAGTCTGCGTTGAGCCACGCTCTCGCCTGGACGTGCGTCGTTGGCTCATTAGCCCACCATCCCCGATGCCGACGTGCGGATTGGGGAAGTCTGAAGCCAAGTTTGGTTTCTATTTCCGAGAAGGTGAGCCAGATATCCGGCCCCTCGATGGGGAGCAGAAACTGTTCCAGCGGCTGATATTTTGACATTCCAACGACTCACTAGTGCGGTCACTAAAATTTCACTGGTGCGAAAAAGTGTCAAGATTTTTGTCGGCGCTCGCGAAAGAACCCCCGCACCATGGTCGCGCTCTCGTCGCCCAGCACGCCGCCGGTTACAGCCGGGCGCCAGTGGCAGGTGGGCTGCTCGAAAAAACGCGGGCCGTGCAGGATCCCACCGCCCTTGGCGTCGTCCGCGCCGAACACCAGCCGGGCGATGCGGGCGTGGCTGATGGCGCCGGCGCACATCGCGCAGGGCTCCAGGGTGACGAACAGCTCCAGCCCGGTCAGGCGGTAGTTACCGACGATCCTTGCCGCCGCCCGCAGCGCCACGATCTCTGCGTGGGCGGTGGGATCGGAGAGGCCGACGGGCTGGTTGTGCGCCTTGGCCACGACCTGGCCGGTCGCCGGATCGAAGACCACCGCGCCGACCGGGGTCTCGCCGGCGTCGGCGGCGGCTTGCGCCTCGGCAAGGGCGATGCGCATGGTCGCAAGATCATGGTCGAGCATGTTTCGGACCCAAACGCCCCCGACGCGCCGGGTCAAGCTTCCGACGTCCAGGCCTCGGGCGAACGCGTGGCCAAGGCGCTGGCGCGGGCCGGCGTCGCCTCGCGCCGCGAGGTCGAGCGGCTGATCGCCGCCGGCCGGGTGAAGCTGAACGGCGAGGTGCTGACCACCCCGGCGGTCAAGGTGGATTCAGCCGATGTGCTGACGGTCGATGGCCGGGTGGTGGCCAAGGCCGAGCCGGCCAGGCTGTGGCGCTATCACAAGCCGGTGGGGCTGGTGACGACGCACGCCGATCCCAAGGGGCGGCCGACGGTGTTCGAGCAGCTGCCCAAGGGGCTGCCGCGGGTGATCTCGGTCGGCCGGCTGGACCTGAATTCCGAGGGAATCCTGCTGCTCACCAACGATGGCGGCCTGGCCCGGTCGCTGGAGCTGCCGTCGAGCGGGCTGGTGCGGCGCTATCGGGCGCGGGTGCGCGGCCAGACTAGCCAAGAGGCGCTCGACGCCCTGCGCGACGGCCTGACCGTCGATGGCGTGGTCTATGGCCCGATCCAGGCCCGGCTGGAGCCGAAGAGCGGCGAGGGGGTCAACCACTGGATCGCGTTGTCGCTGGCCGAGGGCAAGAACCGCGAGGTGCGCAAGGTGCTGGACGCGCTGGGCCTGGCCGTGAACCGGTTGATCCGCGTCGCTTACGGGCCGCACCAGCTCGGCGATCTGAAGCCGGGCGAGGTCGCCGAGGTCGATCTGCAGGGTCGAGCGCTCGGCGGCCGCCTGAAACCCGACAACGGCGTGACGGCCGAACCGCCGGCAGCCGCGAAGATGGTCTATAAGGCCGGCTGGGCCAAGCCGAAGTCGCGGCCGCCGGGGTTCACGAAGGCTCGCGGGTCCCCAGCGGCGCGCTCGCCAGCGAAACCGTCATCGCCTCGATCGCCGTCGGCAGGCGCACGACCTCCAAAAAGCTCCGGCGCTCGTCGGCCAGGCCCTCCGAAAGCGGGCGGTCCAAGGCGGCGCGGGTGAGGCGTTTGGCATAGGCCAGGCCTTCCGCCGGCCGGGCGGCGAACTCATCGGCGATGTCCAGCGCGCGGGCCAGCGGATCGGCGGCGACCTCGTGCACCAGCCCGATCTCATGCGCCGCCGGGCCGGTCACCACCCGTCCGCGCAGGATCATTTCCAGCGCCCGAGCCTCGCCGATGATGCGCGGCAGCCGCTGGGTGCCGCCCCCGCCGGGAAAGATGCCGACGCGGGTTTCCGGCAGGCCGATGGCGGTGACATCGGCGCCGGCGATGCGAATGTCGCAGGCCAGGCTGAGTTCGAACCCGCCGCCCATGCAGAGCCCGTTGATGGCCGCGATCACCGGCTTGGGCGCAGCGGCCACCAAGTCAGTCAGGCCGAGAAAGCCGCCGGCGGGACGGCCATCCGACGGTGCGGGCTGTGGGGGTGTTTGGGCGAGGCGCTCGCCGAGCACGGTCAGCTCGCCGACGTCGTAATGGCGCACGAAGATCCCCGGCACGCCGCCGGTGAGCACGATGCAGCGAACCTCGGGGTCATCCACCGCGGCGCGAACCGCCTGCAGCAGCTCCTCGGCCCCGGCCGCGGTCATCGTGCCCAGCGGCGGGTTTGCATAGGTCAGCACGCTCGCCGCGCCCCGCCGTTCGCTGGTGACCAGGCCCATGGCGCAATCCTCCGATCAGGCCCGGACGTGATCGTCAGGCGCTTTAAGGAGACTGTCTCATGCCGACGCCGTCGAACAAAAGGCCGATCTGCCGGTCCATCGCCTCGATCAGCGCCGGCGGGTCGGCGCCCTCCTGGGCGGCGCGACGATAGTTCCAGACATAGGCCGCCAGCAGGGTGTCGACGAAGAGTTCGGCGTCGGCGTCCGGCCGCACCTCGCCGCGCGCGATGCCGCCGACCAGGGCCTCGGCCAGCATGTCGCGGAAGCGCGCGTTACGGCCGACGGGCGTCACACCGCCCTCATGCGGCCAGGTGAAGGAGGCGGCGACCCAGGCCACGAACAGGCGAAGCCTGCGGGTCTCAAAGCCATAGTGCACGGCCATGATCGAGCGCAGCCGATCGACGGTGGGGCCGCGCAGATGCGGGGTCACCTGTTCCAACTCGGCCTGCAGGGCCTCCACCCGGTCGCCCATCACGTGGCTGAGCAGCTCGGCCTTGCCGGCGAAGGTGGTGAAGACGCTGCCGACCGAAACCTCGGCGCGCTGCGCCACCATGCGGATGGTGGTCTCCTCGTAGCCGATCTCATCGAACAGATCGCGCGCCGCGGCCAAGACCCGCGCCCGCGTCGCCTGTTTTCGTTCCTGCCTCGCCCCCAAAGCCCGGCCCCCCCCTCTTTGGCGTTTCCTAGGCGGCGGCCCGCCAGCCGGCCAGCAGGATCTGGATCTGCGCCGAGAGCCTCGCTTCGAGCGCGCTGGCGTCCCAGGACTCGAAAATGGCGTGGCGATAGTTAGCGACGAAGCTGTCCCAGATCATCTCGTTGGTCAGCCGGATATCCAGATCGCGCGACAACTCGCCCCGCTCGACGCCGCGGCGCAGCACCTCGTCGACCAGAACCTGCACCCGCCGGGCGGCGCCGCGAACCCGTCGCGCGGCCTCGGGCTCGGCCATCCACGAGTGCCCGATCGCCGCCTGCACCAGCGGCAAATGATCGCGGTGAAAGGCGTAGGCCTGCGCAAACAGCCGCAGGAGCGCGGCTTCCGTCGTGTCGTCCTGGTGATCGGCGGCCTTAAGATGCGCCGCCAGGGCGTCGCAGTCGTCGAGGATGACCTCGCCGAACAGGTCGGCCTTGTCGGCGAAGCTGGCGAACACCGCGCCGGTCGAGAGGCCGGCGGCGGCGGCGATCTCGCGCACGGTGGCCGCCTCGTAGCCGCGCTCGTTGAACAGGCGCTTGGCCGCGTCCAGCAGTTGGCGCCGCGTGCGTTGTTTGGCCAGGGCGCGGCGAGTGATGGGATGGGCGTTGGCGGGCGCGGGGACGCACGCGGTCAGTTGATTCATTGCTGTTTTTTCGGAACCGATTGCAGAGGCGGCGGCGGTGGTGTCGCGCGCCCGGTGAAGCTGAACGTGTTCAGTGACAGGCTGAGCCGTAGGGTTGCGGTGGGGCATTATTTCAAATTCGACTGCATTTTGATGCGACAGGGCGCCGCAGAGCGGCATTGTCATCGCAAAAGGCGTCCCTATTAGGGAGATGGATCGCCGACGCTGGCGAGATGCGTTCGCTGAACACGTTCATTTAGTGAACGGCGACCCGTGCGGCAAGACACACTGTCTCGATGCTCTCGTCGTAGCCTTCGTTCCATGGGCCGACTAAGGTCGGGCGATGGATATCTTCACCTGGCTGATCCCGCTGGCGCTGGCGGCGGTGTTCATCACCCTTTGCTTCGGCATCTATTCGCTGTTCCGCGGCGGCGAATTCGCGCGCTCGCATTCGAACCGGCTGATGCGCCTGCGTGTGGTGCTGCAGTTCGTCGCCATTCTTGTGCTGGTCGCGGCCATGCTCTGGCGCGGCGCCCAAGGACATCATTAGCCAGGGGCATCATCAGGCATGGTCACGCTCAACCGCATCTACACGCGCACCGGCGACGGCGGCAAAACCCGGCTATCCACCGGCGCGCCGGTCCCCAAGACCCATCCGCGCGTCGCGGCTTACGGCGCGGTCGACGAACTGAACGCCCAGATCGGCTGGGCGCGGACGACGCTGAAAGCCGAGCCGGTCCTGGATGCGATTCTGGCCCGGGTGCAGAACGACCTTTTCGACCTGGGCGCAGACTTGGCGACCCCGGAAGGAACCCGGGCGGCCGAGGATCTGCGTGTGCTGGACGGCCAGGTCGCACGCCTGGAAGGCGAGATCGACCAGCTGAACGCCGAGCTTTCGCCGCTCACCTCGTTCGTGCTGCCCGGCGGGGCCCCGGCGGCCGCGGCGCTGCATGTCTGCCGCACGGTCTGCCGTCGCGCCGAACGGGACGGCGTGCGGCTCGGCGAAGTGAAGGGCGAGATCGTCAGCCCGGCGGCGCTGAAATATCTGAACCGGCTCTCCGACCTGTTGTTCGTCGCCGCCCGCTACGCCAACGGCCGGGGCGCCGACGACGTGCTCTGGCGGCCCGGCGCGACGCGCTGAGGTCTATTACGGCGCCTTGGCAGCGTGGCCGGTGATGGTGGCCAGCGGCGTCGGCACGGCGCAGATCTTATCCTGCGGGTCCCACCACAGCCCCTTGGCCTCGCACTGAGACTGCGGATCGTTGCCCGGACCCGGCTGCCGGTTCGAGGGGTGCAGGAACAGCAGACCGACGCAGGTGAGAAGGAAGAGCACCACGAAAGCGATCTGCAGCCTGGGGAGCACCGAGCGTTTCATCCCTGCTCTATGGCGCCACGGCGGGTCGGGCCGCAAGCTTCGCCATCGCGGGTAAAAACCGCCGCGCGTTGACAGCCGGGGGCGGCGTTGTCAGTTTGCCGGCCTTTTCGCAATTGCGGCGCCGCTACGGTTCGCGCGATGGCGACACCCTGATCTCAAACGCTGGCTAAAAGGCGCTGAAAACCGATGAAGGTCTTAGTCCCGGTCAAACGGGTGATCGATTATAACGTCAAGGCGCGGGTGAAGCCCGATCAGACCGGCGTGGACCTGGCGAACGTCAAGATGTCCATGAACCCCTTCTGCGAGATCGCGGTTGAGGAGGCCGTGCGGCTGAAGGAGAAGGGGATCGCCACCGAGGTGGTCGCCGTCTCCATCGGCCCGATCCAGGCGCAGGAGACTATCCGCACCGCCCTGGCCATCGGCGCCGACCGCGGCATCCTGATCCAGAGCGACACCGACGTCGAACCTCTGGAAGTGGCCAAGCTGCTCAAGGCGGTGGTCGAGGAAGAAAAGCCCGACCTGGTGCTGATGGGCAAGCAGGCCATCGATGGCGACAACAACGCCGTCGGCCAGATGCTGGCGGCGCTGCTCGACTGGCCGCAGGCGACCTTCGCCTCCAAGGTCGAGGTCGAAGGCGGCAAGGTGAAGGTGACCCGCGAGGTCGACGGCGGCCTGCAGACGCTCGAGCTCGACCTGCCGGCGGTGATTACCGCCGACCTGCGCCTGAACGAGCCGCGCTACGCCTCGCTGCCCAACATCATGAAGGCCAAGAAGAAGGAGCTCGCCGTCAAGGCGGTCGCCGACTACGGCGTCGACCTGACGGGGCATCTGAAGGTGCTGAAGGTGACCGAGCCACCCAAGCGCGTCGCCGGGGTGAAAGTCGAGGACGCCACCGCGCTGGTGGCCAAACTGACCACTGAAGCGGGGGTGCTCTGATGGCCGTTCTCGTCGTCGCCGACCACGACAATGCGTCGTTGAAGGACAACACCCACAAGACCGTCACCGCCGCCAAGGCGCTGTCGAACGATGTCGACATCCTGGTCGCCGGCAAGGGGGTCGACGCCGTCGCCGCCGAGGCCGCCAAGATCGAGGGCGTGCGCAAGGTGCTGGTCGCCGAGAGCGATCCGCTGGGCAAGCAGATGGCCGAAGCCATGGCTGCGACCGTCCTTGAACTCATGCCCAACTATGACGCCGTGCTGGTTCCGGCCACCTCGGTCGGCAAGAACTTCGCGCCGCGGGTCGCGGCCAAGCTCGACGTTGCGCCGATCTCCGAGATCATCGAGGTGGTCAGCGCCGATACCTTCGTGCGGCCGATCTATGCCGGCAACGCGCTGGAGACCATCCAGTCGTCCGACGCCAAGAAGGTGATCACCGTGCGGGCGACGGCGTTCAAGGCGGCGGGCGAGGGCGGCGGCGCCGCGATCGAAAAGATCGGCGCCGGCGAGGAGGGAACCAAGGCCCGCTTCGTCTCCGACGAGATCGTCAAGTCGAGCCGGCCCGAGCTGGCGGGGGCCAAGATCGTCGTCTCCGGCGGTCGCGCCATGGGCTCGGCCGAGGAGTTCCAGCGGGTGATCGAGCCCCTGGCCGACAAGCTGGGCGCCGCGGTCGGCGCCAGCCGCGCCGCGGTCGACGCCGGCTATGCCCCGAACGACTATCAGGTCGGTCAGACCGGCAAGGTCGTGGCGCCGCAGCTTTACATCGCCATCGGCATTTCCGGCGCCATCCAGCACCTAGCCGGCATGAAGGATGCCAAGGTGATCGTGGCGATCAACAAGGACCCGGACGCGCCGATCTTCCAGGTGGCCGACTATGGCCTGGTCTCGGACTACAAGACCGCCGTGCCCGACCTGATGGCGGCGCTCACCGCGGCCGGGAAGTAGCCGCGGGCGGGCCCTGGACGATCCGGCCGGAGCCGGACACCTCGCTGTGCATGTCGGCGGGGTGGCTGGTGAGGTCGATCTCGCCGTCGCCGGAGATCTCCAGGTCGGCCTTCTGGCTCGGCGCGATCGTTGCGCGGCCGGAGCCTTCGATTTGTACAGATGCCTGCTCGACGGCGAGCGCGCCCAGATCGGCCTTGCCGGTTCCGGAGATGTCGAGACTGAGCGCGCGCGCCCTTCCCTGGACCGTCGCCTGGTTGTCGCCGTTCAGCTCGAGATCGAGCTTGTCCTGATCGAACCCGGCGATGGAGAGACCGCCATCGCCCTCGAGCGTGAAATGGCGAACGTCGGGCGCGGTCATGGTGATGGTCACCCGCTGCGGAGCGCCGGGCGTCTGGGCAAACTCCAGATCCGCGCCGGACAGCTGCAATTGATCGACGGTCCCTTTCGGCCCGGTGATGATCAGTTTCGCCGGTCCGGACGACTGGGTGAAGCGCACGTCGGCCGGAACCTCGATGTCCAGCGACTGGCCGCCGCTCCAGGCGATCTCGCGCGTCTCCGCAGGGCCGCCGCCGTCGATGTTTGCCCTGTTGTCCCAACCCACGCCGGTCCGCCCGTCCCGATCGTCGTCGATGGTGAAGTGAAGGCCGTGGAATGTGCCGCCGCGCATGGTCCAGCCGTGTTGGGCCAGATCTCGGCCGCCGAGCGCTGTCGCCGAGCCCAGGCAGATGACCGCCATCAGGAAGCTGACGCCGGCGATGAGAATGAGGGTGCGGGTCATGACCGTGACGGCTCCGTTCTCGCCCAGGGCTGAGGGTCGATGGCCGGCTTGAGCAGCCGGTAGTGCAGGCGCCCGTACCAGACCAGGATGTTGGTCAGCGCGATCGAGACCAGGGTCAGGATCGCCGCCCCGCAGACCGAACCGGCCATCAGGCCCAGCCCCGCCAAGAGGGCGGTGGCCGGCCCGCCGGGCGGCTGGCTGAAGGGGCCGCCCGCGAACACCACGCCGCCGGCGACGAAGACGCCGATACAGGCGACCGCCAGCCCGAACAGGGTGCAGACGATGCCGATCAGGATCGGCAGCAGGATCAACAGATCGATCGCGCCCAGACCCAGCACCGCGAATACAGCCGCGCCCGCCGCGGCGGGGTTGCGCTCGGATTCCCAGCGCTTCAGTCCCGCCTCGGCGCGCAGTTCGCGGGCCAGCCGATCAGGATCGCCCAAGGCCGCGGCGATATCGTCGTCCGTGCGGCCGGCCGCCTCGCCCTCTTTGAAGTGGGTCTGGTAGTCGGCGACGATCTCGGCGGCGGTCTGTGGCGGCAGGCCTTTCAGACCGTCCCACAGCCGCGCCATGAAGGCCTCGCGCGTCATTGCGGCTCTCCCAGAATGTCTTCGACGGCGGTGGCGAAGGCGCGCCAGGCGTCCCGTTGCGAGCTGAAACTCTCCCGGCCCTTTGCGGTCAGGCGGTAGTATTTTCGCGATGGGCCGGCGGTGGATTCGACCAGATAGGTCTCGACCAGGCCGTCGCTCTGCATGCGGCGCATCAAGGGGTAGATGGTGCCCTCGCCCATGCCGATGGCCACGGCCAGGCGGCTGGCGATCTCATAGGCATAGCCGTCCGCGCGGGAGAGCAGGGCGAGCACGCAAAGATCGAGCGCTCCCTTTTTTAGCTGAATGTCGACGCTCTCGGGCATCCGTCCTCACCGTCCAGGCCAAATGTCTGACGCAAGGTAGCTATTAACGCAAGGTACTGTGCGTTACATGACAAAGAATTAATCCGGCCCTGGATCGCCGGCTGGCCCACAAGGTTCGCTGCGTTGCAGCAAAAGTCTTGGCGTCGGGCTTCGGCATGCTAGAAGGGACGCCGCACGGGGGCGTTTCAACGCTTGGGGTTTCAGGCGAGGGCCAATGGCGGATATCAAGACGGTCGGCGTGATCGGGGCGGGCCAGATGGGCACGGGAATCGCCCACGTGTGCGCACTGGCCGGCTACCAGATTGAGCTGAACGACGTGAGCCGCGCCCGCATCGACGCCGGTCTCAGCCTGATCGAGCACAATCTGTCGCGCCAGGTGGCGCGCGGACTGATCGACGACGCCGAGATGAAGGCGGCCCTCAGCCGCATCAAGCCGCAGGAGAGCCTGGCCAGGATCGGCGCAACCGATCTGGTCATCGAAGCGGCCACCGAAGACGAGGTGGTGAAGAAGTCGATCTTCAGCGCGCTCGCTCCGCACGTGGGCCCCGACACCCTGCTCGCGTCCAACACCTCGTCCATTTCGATCACCCGGCTGGCCTCGTCGACCGACCGGCCGGAGCGGTTCATCGGCCTGCACTTCATGAACCCGGTCCCGCTGATGAAGCTGGTCGAGATCATCCGCGGCATCGCCACCGACGTTCAGACCTATGAGACGGCGGTCAATTTCGCCAAGTCGCTCGGCAAGACCACCGCCAACGCCGAGGACTTCCCCGCCTTCATCGTCAACCGCGTGCTGGTGCCGATGATCAATGAGGCGATCTACACCCTCTACGAAGGCGTCGGCACGGTGGAGGCCATCGATACGGCCATGCACCTGGGCGCCAACCACCCGATGGGCCCGCTGGAGCTGGGCGACTTCATCGGTCTCGACACCGTGCTGTCGATCATGAACGTGCTCTACGAGGGCCTGGCGGACTCCAAATACCGGCCCTGTCCGCTGCTGGTGAAGTATGTCGAGGCCGGCTGGCTCGGCCGCAAATCCGGCCGCGGCTTCTACGACTATCGCAACGAGCCCCCGACGCCGACGCGTTGAGCGGCGCGCTTACCAGACGATGGCCACGCCATAGGCTGCGAACCATCGATCGGCCGTCACGACGGCGGCGCCTTCGGCGAACGCCTGGGCGATGATCAGCCGATCGAACGGATCGCCATGATGTCGCGGCAAACGGCCCGCCTGTGCGGCCTGATCGGGACTAAGCGGGAGCCACTCGAAGGCCTGTCCGCCCACCGCCTCGTCTAAATTAGCTGGCAAGCGCGACAGCGTCGGGTCGCGCGGGCGTTTGAGCTCAAGTTCGTAGGCCGTAACGGCGCTCACCAGCACGCGATTGGATTGATCGGTGATGGCATCCGTCGCCCGGACCGAAAGCCGATCCCGCTCCGCCGCGCTCCAGACCAGGGCGTGGCTGTCGAGGAGCAAGATCATTCCTCGGGAAAGACCGACTTGTCGGTCCACGCTTCAATTTCTGGATCGGGTTCGAAAACGCTCAACGGAATAGAGAGGTTGAGGTGCTCCCAGACACCCAGGCGGCGGCGTCCGGTTTGCGGCGGCGCTTTCGGCGTCAAGGCGACGATGGGTCGGCCATGACGGGCGATCACCACCTCTTCGCCGGCTTCGGCACGGGCGACGAGTTCCGACAGTTTTGCCTTGGCTTCGGCGATGTTGACTTGAATGGCCATGACCGCATCATAGCGCCGTCCATCGACTTGGTCTATGTATATGGACCACATTTCTCGTGCTTGGCCCTACCTTGATCGACTCAAGAGCCTTGGCCATAAGCGCCCTGCCTTAGCGGAGGACGCCATGGGCGACATCGCCATCTTCAGCGGCAGCGCCCACCCCGAACTGGCGGCGGAAATCTGCGCCCAGCTTCAGGTTCCGCTCTATCCCTCCAGGGTCGAACGCTTCGCCAGCGATTGCCTTGAGGTGCAGCTGCTGGAGAACTGTCGCGAGCGCGATGTCTTCATCGTCCAGCCGCTCTGTGCGCCGGTGCAGGAGAACCTGGTCGAGCTGCTGCTGATGCTCGACGCCGCCCGCGGGGCCAGCGCCGCGCGGCGTACGGTGGTCATGCCCTTCTATGCCTATGCGCGGTCGGACAAGAAGGATCGCCCGCGCGTCTCGCTCGGCGGAAGGCTGGTCGCCGATCTGTTGTCCACCGCCGGCGCCGATCGCATCCTGACCATGACCCTGCACGCGCCGCAGGTGCATGGCTTCTTCAGCGTGCCGGTCGACCATCTGCATGCGCTGACCGAACTGGCCGAGCATTTTCGCGGTGACGATCTCTCCAACACCGTGGTGGTCTCGCCCGACCTCGGCAATGCCAAGGAGGCGGCGGCCTTCGCGCGTCTGCTGGGCACGGGCGTCGCGGCTGCGGCCAAGCAGCGCATCAACGACGACAAGGTGGTGATCAGCGCCGTCATCGGCGACGTCGAGGGCAAGGACATCATCGTGCTCGACGACGAGATCGCCAAGGGCTCCAGCGTCATCGAACTGCTCGACCATCTGGCGCGCAGTCATGTCGGCTCGGTGCGCATCGCCTGCACCCACGGCCTGTTCGCCGCCGGCGCGCTGGACCGGCTGCAGGCTCGTGAGGACGTCACCGAGATCGTCTCCACCAACACCGTGCCGATCGCGATGGAAAAACGCGTGCCGAAACTGACCGTGCTCTCCATCGCCCCGGCCTTCGCCGAAGCCATCCGCCGCATCCACAACGGCGAGTCGGTCAGCGCCCTGTTTCACCCCGCCTGAGCGGTCGATCCTGGCCCTAAAGATGACGGTCGAAGTCCATTCTCTGGTGAAGGATGCGAACGATGTCGATAATCTCGCCGATCTGCCGATAGAACAGGACGTGCGATCCGACGGCGAGCTTGAAGTAGCCCGGACGGATATCGTCACATGGCCGGCCGCGACGCGAAGTCTTAGCGATCATCTCTATGGCCGCCTGGATCTGACGCGCGTAGGCCTCGGCCTGATCGTCGCCCCAGTGCGCCGCCGAATGGTCCCAGATCTCATCCAGATCGGCCTGGGCCTGCGGCGATAGGACGTATCGGGTCACGTGGCGGCGCGGCTGACGTTCCGCTTGCGGGCGACGAAGGCGTCAAAATCGAACGGTGTTGAAGCGCCACCGGTCTCGCCCTCCACCAGGGCCGCACGAAGGGCGGAGAGTTGGGCTTCCCGATCCTCGAGCAGGCGCAGGCCCGCTCGGACGACTTCGCTTATAGAGCCATAGCGCCCACGCGCGACCTGGGACTCTACAAAGTCCGCGAAGTGGTCGCCGAGACTGAACGAGGTGTTCTTGTTCATTCTGCTATCTCCTGGGGCTGTCGTCATACCAAAAACTGGTACTGCGGCCAAGCGTCCGCTCATTTCCTTCGACTTCGTCGGGGCTTCCAGACGATAATCCCGCTTGATTCGAAACGGCGGGACGATGCGCAAGGTCACCGAGGCGCTCCTATCCAGCGCCTATCTCTGCCTGGCCCTGACGGTGGCGCTCCTGGTTTGGCGGGGCGGCGGCGGCGCGGGTGCGGGGATCGCGGCCCTGGCGGGCGTGCTGGGGCTGGCCTTTGCCTTGCACGGGCTGTTCGGCCGAGGGCTCGAGCGCAGCGGCATAGCCCGCGAACTGCGCAGCCTGCGCGAAGCCAACCAGATCCTCGCCGACCAGATCGACATCATGCACGAGCGGCTGGCCGGCCTCGCCGAGAGCGTGCAGGAAGACGCCGATCGGCGCAGCGAGGAGCTGACCACCGAGGTTCGCGTGCTCGAAGACCTGGTCCAGCGCATGGGCGACAGCCTCGACGCCCGGCTGGCGCAGACCCCGCAGCTGCCCCCCGCCTACGCCCGCCATCACCATCAACACACGGCGCTGCTGGAGACCGTGCGCGAGGCGCTCTCCGACAACCGCGTCGATCTCTACCTGCAGCCGGTGGTCAGTCTGCCGCAGCGGCGCACAGTCTTCTACGAGAGCTTTTCGCGGCTGCGCGACGCCTCGGGACGGGTGATGATGCCGGCCGAGTATCTGAGCGTCGCCGAGCCCGAAGGCCTGATGCCGGCGATCGACAACCTCTTGCTGTTCCGCTGCGTGCAGATCGTGCGCCGGCTGGCCGAGAAGGACCGCAAGGTCGGGATCTTCTGCAATGTCGCGCTTGGCTCGCTGGCCGATGAGAGCTTCTTCCCGCAGTTCCTCGAATTCCTCGCCGAGAACCGCGACCTCTCCGGCGCGCTGATTTTCGAACTCGGCCAGTCGGCCTTCGACCGGCGCGGGTCGACCGAGGCGCGCAACATGGGCAAGCTGGCCGACCTGGGCTTCCGCTTCTCGCTGGACAAGGTCAGCGACCTCGATCTCAACTTCCCCGACCTGGCCCGGGCGGACGTGAAGTTCGTCAAGGTCTCGGCCGAAGTGCTGCTCAGCCAGCTGCTGGAGCTGAACGGCCGCCTGGCGCTGCGTTCGCTGAAGGATCTGAACGCTGCCGACCTCGCCGACCTCACCCGCCGCTACGGCGTCGAGCTGATCGCCGAAAAGGTCGAGACCGAGCGCCAGGTGGTCGACGTGCTCGAACTCAACATCGCCTACGGCCAGGGCAACCTGTTCGGCGAGCCCAAGGCCGTCCGCGAGGCGGTGCTGGCCGAGGCCGACCCGCCCGCCGACTTCATCCGCTCGTCCTTGCGACGCCGCGTCGTTCGCTGATCCGACAAGGGTTTTCGGCGCCGCCGCCCTTGACTCCGCGCGCCTGCCTCCATAAGTCCGCAGCGCGTTAGCACTCGGGCGCCTCGGCTGCTAACGGCGGCGCGCCCGAACCCTATCAACCGTTTTAGTTTCCCCAGGGAGAGACAATATGGCGTTTCGGCCACTTGGCGATCGCGTACTGATCAAGCGCGTCGAGGAAGAAGAAAAGACCAAGGGCGGGATCATCATCCCCGATACCGCCAAGGAAAAACCGCAGGAAGGCGAAGTCGTCTCCGTAGGCCCCGGCGCCCGCGACGAAGCCGGCAAGATCCATCCGCTGGACGTGAAAAAGGGCGACCGCATCCTGTTCGGCAAATGGTCGGGCACCGAGGTCAAGATCGACGGCGACGATCTCCTGATCATGAAGGAAAGCGACGTCCTGGGCGTGATCGAGAAGTAGCGCCGCCCGCGCTTTACGCCCCTTAACCCCCATTCAAGAGAACTGAACATGGCTGCTAAAGAAGTCGTTTTTGACACCGATGCCCGCGACCGGATGTTGCGCGGCGTCAATATCCTGGCCAACGCGGTCCGCGTTACGCTGGGCCCCAAGGGCCGCAACGTCGTCATCGAAAAGTCGTTCGGCGCGCCGCGGTCCACCAAGGACGGCGTCACCGTCGCCAAGGAAATCGAACTGTCCGACAAGTTCGAGAACCTGGGCGCCCAGCTGATCCGCGAAGTCGCTTCCAAGACCAATGACAAGGCCGGCGACGGCACCACGACCGCCACGGTCCTGGCCCACGCCATCGTCACCGAGGGCCTGAAGTCGGTCGCGGCCGGCATGAACCCGATGGACCTGAAGCGCGGCGTCGACAAGGCCGTCGCCAAGGTGGTCGAGGAGATCAAGCGGTCGTCCAAGAAGGTCACCACCAACGCCGAGATCGCCCAGGTCGGGTCAATCTCCGCCAACGGTGACAAGGAAGTCGGCGACATGATCGCCAAGGCGATGGAAAAGGTCGGCAACGAGGGCGTCATCACGGTCGAAGAGGCCAAGAGCCT
>JBEPUW010000072.1:0-17933 GCA_041691315.1 Caulobacteraceae bacterium
CTTCCACCCTCTCCTCCTCGCCGGCCTCCCGGCGCACTGTCCCCAATTTCCCCGGGAGAGGTTTATAGAGACGCCATGCCCGCCTATGACTACCTCACCCTGACCCTGAAACGTGGACCCGCGGCGCGGGCCGGGTTCGTCAACCGCCTGGGCGCGTCCGGCCTGACGGAGGGCGGCAAGGTCGTCGGGCTGTTCACGCCGCAGCTGGGCTGGGAGGCGTCGCGGGCGGCCTTGCTGGTCGAGCGCGGCGATCCGGCGGCGTTGCAGGCGCTAGCCCGGGCGCCAGAGGTGATCGCCTGCGAGACGAACTCGCGCCCACCATTCGGCCAACGCCTGGTGCGCTCCTCAAGCCCGGCGGCATCTATGTGCATCGCTGGTTCGAGGTGGATAGTTCAGCATTTGACGAATTCATCGCTCTGTCGGCCGAGGCCTGGCCGGATTTCGAGAGCCGGTTCGACGCGCAGATCTTCGGGCTGTTCGACCTGACGTCTCCCCGCGCCGGCGACACGCCCGGGCATCGACATCTGTTGCTGATCACCCGCTATGCCAGCCACGGGATCTGGGAGGACAGCCGCGACCCGTCGACCGCGGCCATGCGGACCTTCGCGCGGCGCTCTGTGCTGACCTTAAGCACCCGCGCCGCCAGCACCCTGCTCGTCTTACCTCCGGCGGCGGCTTAAGGTCCGGCCTAAGACAAGGAGAGACGGCATGGACGAGGCGGCGCGGGCGGGGCACATCAAACGGGTGCGCCAGGACGGCTACACCATCGTCGAGAACGCCATCGAACCCGCGCTGATCGAGGCGCTGAACACCGTGCTGACCCGGCTGGAGCGCGAGCTGGACGCCAAACCGGCGATGAACGGCTTCGAGGGCCATCGCACGGTGCGCATCTACAACCTGCTGGCCCGCGACCCGGTGTTCGCCCGCGTGCCGGTGCACGCCTCGGTGCTGCCGATCGTCGAGGGCGTGCTGGATCCTGGTTGCCTGATCTCGTCGCTGTCTTCGATCGCCATCGATCCGGGCGAGATCGCCCAGCCGATCCACGCCGACGACATGGTCATCCCGCTGGAAAAGCCGCACGCCTCGATCGTCTGCAACTCGATGTGGGCGCTGAGCGATTTCACCGCCGCCAACGGCGCGACCCGGCTGGTGGCCGGCAGCCATAAGCGCGGCAACCCGGACTACGGCGGGACCTATGACAGCATCCCGGCCGAAATGCCCAAGGGCGCGGTGCTGATCTGGGACGGGTCGCTGTGGCACGGCGGCGGGGCCAATACGACCGGCCAGAGGCGCACCGGCATCGCCATGAACTACTGCGCCGGCTTCATCCGCCAGCAGGAGAACCAGCAGCTGGGCCTGTCGCCGGAACTGGTCAAGGGCTTCTCGCCGCGTCTGCGCGAACTGGTCGGCTACGGCGTCTACCAGGGCCTGATCGGCCATATCGACAAGCAGAGCCCGGCGCAATTGCTGACCGGCGAAGGCGCGTTCAAATCGATCTGGGACCACTAGGCGAGAGAGAGGTCAGTCCTGCTCTTCCCGCCCCGCGAGGTCGGTGGTCGTGAACCAGAGTGCGCCTGGGTATTGCGGCAGTTCGAGGCGGTGGAAGCCGTAGGCGTTGTAGAAGCGCACCGCGCGCTTGTTGGCTTCACCGACGCCGAGATGGACGCCGCGGGCGCCCATGCCGTGAACCATGCCCAGCCAGCGGTCGATCAGCCGCTTGCCGAAGCCCTGGCCCTGGACGCGGGGGACCATGTCGATGTGCAGGTGCGCGGGAAACGGCGTGACCACCTCGCCGGGCGTCCGGGTCGGACGGTGAATCTGCCGGGCGCGGTGTTGGTCCCAGGTCCGTTCCGCCCTCGGGACCTTTGCCGGATCGGGATAGATCTTCCGAAGGCGCGGCCACCACTCCGCTTCCAGCCGGGCTTCGAACCCCGCCGTGTCGGGCGTGCCGACGATATAGCCGGCGACGCCCTCATCGTCCTCGATCACCAAGGCGCACTCCGGGCAGAGCACACCATAGGGGGCGGCATAGAGATCGCCGATGATCTTGGGGTTCTCGTAGTGCTCCGTGGCGTCGGCGCCGCTGTCTCCGGTCTGCAGACAGATGCGATAGAGGTCGTCCAGGTCCTCGGGCCGATAAGGGCGGATTTCAGCCAATGCCATCTCTCCTTCGACGTGCGCCTTCCGGAACGGCGGACGATTGTTTGCGCCGCGGTCGTGAACCGGCGCCTGGGTCCAAGCGTATAGGAAAGATGCATCTTCCCGCCATTCCACGAACCCTGGCCCGCGTCGCGGCCCTGGCCGGGCTGGTCGGCGCGCTCGGCGCCTGCAGCGCCACCGGGGCGCTGAATACCCTGGAGCCCAAGAGCGGCGTCACCGTGACCCGCGACCTGGCCTACGCCGACGGCCCGCGCCAGAAGCTCGACGTCTTTGCGCCGAACCAGCCCGCCGCCGGACGGCCGGTGGTGGTGTTCTTCTATGGCGGCAGTTGGGACAGCGGCTCCAAGGCCGACTATGCCTGGGTCGGCAAGGCACTAGCCCAGCAGGGCTATGTCGTGATGCTGCCGGACTACCGCCTTTATCCGGAGGTGCGCTGGCCAACCTTCCTGCAGGATTCCGCCCTGGCCGTGCGCTGGGCGCGCGACCATGCCAGGTCCTACGGCGGCGACGCCTCGCGGCTGGTGCTGATGGGTCATTCCGCCGGCGCCTACAACGCCGTCGACCTGGCGGTCGATGCGCGTTGGCTGACCGCGGCCGGCGTCGATCCGCACAGCGACATCCGCGCCGCCGTCGGGCTTTCCGGCCCCTATGATTTCCTGCCGCTGAATACCAACGAGCTGAAAGAAATATTCGGACCCGAGGCGCAGCGGCCCGACACCCAGCCGATCAATCACGTGGATGGCCGCGCGGCGCCGATGCTGCTGGCGACCGGCGACCAGGACCACACCGTCAATCCGGGCAATTCTGACCGTATGGCCGCGCGCGTGAACGCCCGCGGCGGCCAGGCCAAGGTGATCCACTATCCCAGCATCGACCATGTGCGCATGGTGGCCGCCCTGGCCGCGCCGCTGCGCTGGATGGCGCCGGTAATGCGCGACGTCACCGCGTTCATCGACCAGGAGACAGGGTTTCAGCGCAACTGAGGCGGCGGCCGGCGATCAGGGATTTTGGGCAAGCCAATCCTTCGCCGCCTGGTCGCCGCCGCCAGCGGCCTTGGTGTACCAGACGCGAGCCTGGGCCAGGTCAACCGGCACGCCGTTGCCGTTGGCGTAGAGCGAGCCGACATTGGCCTGCCCGCTCGCATTGCCCTGGTTGGCCGCAAGCAGATACCACTTCATCGCCTGGTTATAATCGACCGGCACGCCATAGCCGCTGTAGTAGAGATTGCCGATGCTGTTCTGGGCCTCCTGACTGCCTTGGGCGGCGGCCAGCTGGAACCACTTCATCGCCTGGCCGTAGTCCTGCGTCAGACCACCGCGGCCATAATAGTAGAGGGTGCCGATGCCATTCTGGCCATCGGCGTTGCCCAGCGTCGCGGCCTGGCGATAGAAGGTCAGGGCGTCGTCATAGTTCTTGGCGGCCCAGGCCTTGTCGCCGTTGGTGACGGCGTCGGCGGCCGACATGCCGCCGGTCGGCGCGGCTGCGGAGGGCGCAGCGGAATCGACCGCGGCGACGAGGGCGGGTGTCGAAGACTCCACGACCACCTTGGGCTTGAACAACGCCCCGGCGATCAGCGCCAGTAGCAGCAGGCCGACCAGCGCGCCACCGGCGATCACGAACACCCGGTTGGGGCCGGTGAGGATGGCGGGCAAAGCGCCGGTTGGGCCTGCTGTCACAGGCGCGGCCGCGCCTTCGGCTGCCGCCGCACCGGCGGCCCGCGTCGAGGCGGCGGTCGGCGCGGTCAGCGGCGTCGCAGCCCTCGGATTGCGCATGGCCGCGGCGGCGGCGTGGTCCTTGCGCGCTTGGTCGTGCATGCCTTTGCGGTCATAGGCCTTGGCCCGGTTGTCCAGGGCGACGGCCAGATCCGGCTTCAGCTGCAGCGCAACGCCATAGTCGCGGATGGCGCGATCGAACTCGCCGCGGTCCTGATAGGCGTTGCCTCGATTGGCGTAAGCCGTGGCGAAATCCGGCTTGATCGCGATCGCCCTGTCGAAATCGGCGATCGCCTGGTCATAGCCGCCCTTGGCCAGATAGGCGTTGCCGCGATTGTTCAGCGCGTTGATGTGCTGCGGATCGACCCGGATCACATGGTCGTACTGCTCGATTGCCCGGTCGTAGTCCTTGTTCTTGGCGTGGGTGTTGCCCTGGGCATACATCGCCTCGATGTCGGGAATGGCGGTCGCGACGGCGGCGGCGGCCGGGCCCGCGTCAGGGGTCCCGGCGTCGGCGGTCGCCGCGGCGGCGGTCGGGTCGGCGGCTTCGCGGCTCGCCACACGCTCGGCCTCGGTCGGCGGCGCGGTGGTGTTGCCGCCGGTGACCAGCGCCGTCACCGCCACGATCTGGGTCGCCAGCTGCTCGACGGCGAAATCCCAATCGCGGAACAGGTCGATCCACTGGCGGGTAGCGAACTCGTAGGAAAGCGCCTCGTTCGGGATCACGTCCTCGACGCGGACCGGGATGACGAAGACCTTGTGCAGGCCGGCCAGCGCGATCTCCTTCTTCACCTCATCCGAATTGTTGGAATTGGCCGAGAAGACGAACAGCATCACCTTCGCCGCGCGGATGGCGCGCACGATGGCTTCCTGGAAATTCTCGCCGGGATGGACGTTGCGCACGGCCATCCAGCACTCGAGGCCGCGGCCTTCCAGCGCCTGGCAGATGGTCTCCGCCGTCTTCTGGTCCTTCGACGCGTAGCTGAGGAAAACGGTCGCGGCCATGTCTAGCTAACCCAGGCTTCGTCGGTTTTTATGGTCGGCTGACCTGTCGACAGCGGATCGGCGCCGAACCGATTCTCGCCGATGGTGCCATGGGTGGCCAGCCAGATGATCAGCGGGATCAGGCCCACGACCGTAAAGCCGATAAAGTACCACCAGCCGCTTCGGTTGGTGTCGTGCATCCGGCGCACAAAGACGGCCAGCGACGGGAGGAAGAAGGCGAGATCGACCAGGTAGCTGATGACCGTGAACGCCGCCGCGGTCGAGTTCGGGCCATGTCCGACCGCGAGCGCGATGGATTGGCATATGCTCAGCACCAGTCCGAAGAGGACGGTGAAGAGGAAAAAATACCAATACTCCGAACGCGACGACCGTCCGTTGAAGTCGACGAAGCGCTTGAAGCCGCTCTCGACCGCGCCTGCGAAGTTCATGACCGCCCCCACTTCCGCATACAGCTCGGCAAGCCAGCCCCCATGGCGCCTTACCGAGAGTCGATTGCTGTACTCGTCCCCTGTGAAACGCGCGAAAAACCCATCGCCTTCCCGGCCAGCCTAGCAGAGACAGTCAACGCCGCCGAGGGTCAACGATATTTTTGGAGACCTGGGGCCACACAGCCCATCGGGTCGGCGGGGGTTACGCGGCTTGAAGGAGAGGCGGCGAGATCACCATGCCGGCGCGCTCTGCTACTTCAGCGTCAGGGCCAGAACGCCGGTCAAGGCGATGAAGGCGGCCGACCAGGCCAGGCAGACGACCCCGATCCGGTCGAAGGGCGGGCTGCGCGGCGAATCCACAAGGTCTTTAGGCGAGTCGGTCACACACGGGGATATAGGGGTGACTAGCCGGCTGCCGGTTAACGGATATCGCACTGCAGCAATTTGTCGCGCTCTATCTCCGGCGGTGTGAACGGACATCAGTCGTTGCCTTTCGCGCGCCTGCGCTGGCAAATAAGTCATTCACCTCATATGCAAACGTTCTTCTCGTCGACTTGTTCCCTCAATGATTGAAAGCCTTCGCCTTTGACCCGTCCAATTCCCGCCATGGTCGAAACCTCCGCGGCCCATCTCAGTTCCGTCGACTCCATCACTGAGGGCCTTGCCGGCGTCGGCTATATCGCCTCGCGCCGCATCGCCACCGCGCTCCTGATGGCCAACCACCTGCAAAAGCCGATCCTGGTCGAGGGCCAGGCCGGGGTGGGCAAGACCGAGCTGGCCATCGCCACTTCGACCATGCTCGGCCTGCCGCTCATCCGGATGCAGTGCTACGAGGGCCTGGACGAGGCCAAGGCGCTGTACGAGTGGAAGTACGGCAAGCAGCTGCTCTACACCCAGATCCTCAAGGACCGGATGGGCGAGACCCTGGGTGAGGAAAAGACCATGGCCGGCGCCATGGACCGGCTGCACGGCATGGGCGACCTGTTCTTCTCCGAGCCCTTCCTGGAACCGCGGCCGCTGCTCAAGGCGCTGCAGCAACCGCAAGGCGCAGTCCTGCTGATCGACGAGATCGACAAGTCGGACGAGGCGTTCGAGGCCTTCCTGCTGGAGATCCTGTCCGACTTCCAGGTCTCGGTGCCCGAGCTCGGGGTGATCAAGGCAATCACGCCGCCGATCGTGTTCCTGACCTCGAACAATGTCCGCGACCTTGGCGACGCGCTGAAGCGCCGCTGCCTGCACCTGCACATCCCCCTGCCCGGCCCGGCGCTGGAGGAGCGCATCGTCGCCAGCCGCGTGCCCGGCATCGACAAGCGGCTGAACCAGGAGCTGGTCGGCTTCGTGCAGAGCCTGCGCAGCCTCGACCTGCGCAAGTCGCCCTCGATCTCCGAGACGGTGGACTGGGCCCGGGTGCTTATCCTGCTGCACGCGCATGCGCTGGAGCCGGAACTGGTGCGCGACACCCTGAACGTGCTGCTCAAGTTCGAGCAGGACATCCTGGCGGTCGAACCCCAGATCGGCGAACTGATCCGCAGCCCGGTCACGGCAGCGAGCAAGTAAGGGCGGGTTTAGGCGCGCTGATGCAGAAAACCCTCGAAAGCTTTGTCCGGGCGCTCCGGGCGTCGGACATCCGGGTTTCGCCGGCCGAGACCATCGACGCGCACCGGGCGGCCGAGGCGGTGGGCTATGGCGACCGCGAGCTGTTCCGCGACGCCCTGGTCACCACCCTGGCCAAGACCGCCTCGGAGACGGCGCGGTTCGACGCATTGTTCGACACCTTCTTCAGCCGCGACGAATTCCTGCAGCCGCCGCCGGACGCGGACGACCAGGCCATGGCCGACGAGCTGTCCGAAGGCGAAGGCGGCGAGCCTGACCTGGCGCAGATGCTGCTGGAGCACGACGGCGCGGCTCTGGCCCAGGCCATGGAGGCTGCCGGCGAACGGGCCGGTGCGGCCAATATCCGCCTCTCCAGCCAGCGCCGCCTCTTAACCCGCCGCGTGCTCGACGAGATGGGCCTTGGCGGGCTGGAACGGCGCATCGCCGAGGCTGGCAAGCGCCCGGACGAGTCGGGCAAAAAACTGGCGGAGCGGCTGGCCAAGGCGCGCGAGCAGCTGTTCACCGAGGCCGGCCACTATGTCGAGCGCCAGCACGAACTCTATGCCGCCGAGAGCGGCCGCAAGCTGCGCGAAGACGTGCTGGCCAACCAGAAGCTGACGGCGATCGACGAGCACGAACTGGCCACCATGCAGCGGCTGGTGCGCCGCATGGCCAAGCGGCTGGCCTCGAAATACAGCCGCCAGGTCCGCCGCGCCAAGCGCGGCCAGCTCGACGTGCGCCGCACCATCCGCAAGAGCGCCGGGAACGACGGCGTGCCGTTCGACCTCATCTGGAAGAGCAAGCATATCGACCGGCCGAGCATCGCGGTCATGTGCGACGTCTCCGGCTCGGTCGCCCAGGCCGCACACTTTCTGCTGCTCTTCCTCTACAGCCTGAACGAGGTGGTGGAGCGGCTGGACGCCTTCGCCTTCTCCAACCGGTTGGTCGCGGTCGGCGACATCCTCAATGACGAGGCGGTCTCAGACGCCATCGCCTCGGTGATCAAGCGCATCGGCATGCGCTCGACCGACTACGGCCTGGCGCTGGAGGACTTCTGCGCCATCGAACTGGCCAAGATCGACCGGCGCACTACGGTGATCATCCTGGGCGACGGCCGCACCAACTATGTCAACCCCAGGCTCGACCTGATGCGGTCGATCAGCGAGCGGGCGCGGGCGGTGATCTGGCTGAATCCGGAACCGGAGAGCCTGTGGGCGCGCGGCGATTCCGAAATGGAGCGCTATCGCCGCTTCTGCAACGTCGCCAAGAGCTGCAACAGCCTGGCCGAGCTGGAGCGCATCATCGAAGACGTGCTTAGGACCTATATGCCGAGATAGGGTGTCTGGCTCATGGAGACCAGTCAGTTGAGAGGCGTTTCGAAGCGGCAGGTCCTGCTGGCCGGCGGCCTTGCTGCGCTGGAGACGGCGTTCGGCCATGCCGCCCTGGCCCAGGCGGCGCGAGACGACTGGGCCGTCCCGGTCCCGCTGCAGCATCGGATGTATCGAACGGCGATCGACATCGCCAAGCGCAAGATTCGCGGCGGGCCGCAGGACCCGGTCTTTCCCAAGCCCTTTCTGGACGCGGCGTTCAGCACCAACATCTTCCTGTGGGACACCTGCTTCATCGCGGCCTACGCCAAGTATCATCAGGCCGAGCTGCCGATCGCCAACGCGCTCGACAACTTCTACGCCCGTCAGGATACGGACGGTTTCATCTGCCGCGAATATACCGAGGCCGGCCTGCCGGTCTGGCCCAAGGACCACCCGATCAGCATCAACCCGCCGCTGCTGGCCTTCGCCGAGCTCGAGCTCTATGGCCAATCCAGGGACGAAGACCGGCTCGCCTTCGCCTATCCCAAGCTGAAGCGCTTCTTCGAATTCTTGCACCGCACCTATCGCTGCGAGGACGGCCTCTATTTCAGCGACGCCGTGGGGTCGGGGATGGACAATATCCCGCGCTATCCGGACGGCTGGCAGGACGACCACGCCGGCATCCCGATCCATCCGAACTTCCCCAAGCGCTTCAACTATGAAGGCCTGAACGCGGCCTGGAACCGGCAGGGCCGCAGCGTCGACTTCTCGGCGCAGATGGCGCTGCTCGCCGACAATCTGCGGGTCATCGCCGGCCTGCTCGGCCAGACGGCCGACATGGCCGCCTATGCCCAGGCGCATGCGGACATCGGCGCGGCGGTGAACCGCCACTGCTGGAACCCGGCCGACGGCTTCTACTACGACCTGGGCTATGGCGAGCAGATCCGCCGCAAGCACATCGGCATGTTCTGGGTGATGTTGGCCCGCATCGCGCCGCCCGAGCGCCTGAGCCGCATGCTCGAGCACCTGGTCGATCCGAACCAGTTCTGGCGCAAGATCCCGGTGGCCAGCTGGCCGGCGGACCAGGCGGGCTTCTCACCGGTCGGGAACTACTGGATGGGCAGCGTCTGGGCCCCCACCAACTACATGGTCATCCGCGGCCTCGAACGCTGCGGCAAGCACGGTTTGGCCAGGCGGCTGGCGCGGCAATACTATTGGTCGCTCGCCGAGGTGTTCAAAGCCACCGGCACCTTTTGGGAGAACTACGCTCCTGACGCCGTCGCCAAAGGCAGCATCGCCCGGCCCGACTTCTGCGGCTGGACCGGCCTCGCCCCCATCGCGCTCTATCACGAGTACATCGCCGCCTGACGCCGCCGGCGCTCAACGCTTACGCGGTCGTGGGCGCGGCCCCTCATCCCGTCGCTTGGCTGTTGACTCGCCTCCCCCGCCCAACTCTAATTTTGCCGGCAGGCCGGGGCGTGGGGACGCGCCCCGGCCGTTTCGACTAGGGCGATAGAGCGTTGGTGGGTTTCAGACGCCGGCATCCATTGCAAGCCGGTGAGGCGTTGGATTTGAAAGGCTTTTCATGAGCATCAAGGGCAAGGCCTATGTCGCGGGCGTGTTCGAGCACCCGACCAGAGAGGCCATCGGCTACACCACCCCGCAGCTGCACGCCGAATGCGCCAAGGGGGCGCTGGAAGACGCCGGCCTGAGCAAGGACGACATCGACGGCTATTTCTGCGCCGGCGACGCGCCCGGCTTCGGGGCCTTGTCGATGGCCGACTATATGGGCCTGAAGCTGCGCCATGTGGACTCCTCCGAAACCGGCGGCTCGTCCTATATCCTGCATGTCGGCCATGCCGCCGAGGCGATCGCGGCGGGCAAGTGCTCGGTGGCGCTGATCACCCTGGCCGGCCGGCCACGCACCGCCCGCATGGGCATGGGCGGCGGCGGAGGCGGTCCCGGCCGCGGCGGACCCCCGCCCGGCGCGGCCTTCAGCGAGGTGCCCGAGGCGGGGTTCGAGAACATCTATGGCGGCTCGACCCACAACACCTACGGCATGTGCGCCATGCGCCACATGCACGACTATGGCACCACTTCCGAACAGCTGGCCTGGATCAAGGTGGCCGCCTCGCACCACGCCCAGTGGAACCCGCACGCCATGCTGCAGGAGGTGGTCACAGTCGAGGACGTGCTGGCCTCGCCGATGATCGCAACGCCGCTGCACCGGATGGACTGCTGCGTCGTTTCCGACGGCGGCGGCGCGGTGATCGTGGTCTCGCCCGAGGTGGCGAAAAGCCTGAACCGGCCGCTGGTCAAGATCATCGGCGCCGGCGAGGCGCCCAAGGGGCCGCGCGGCGGCAACGACCTCGACCTGACCTATTCCGGCGCGGTCTGGTCGGGTCCGGCGGCCTTCGCGGAGGCCGGCGTTACGCCCAAGGACATGAAATACGCCTCCATCTACGACAGCTTCACCATCACCGTGCTGATGCAGCTCGAGGATCTCGGCTTCTGCAAGAAGGGCGACGGCGGCAAGTTCGTCGCCGACGGCAACCTGATCTCCGGCGTCGGCAAGCTGCCCTTCAACACCGACGGCGGCGGCCTCTGCAACAACCACCCGACCAACCGCGGCGGCATCACCAAGGTGATCGAGGCGGTGCGCCAGCTGCGCGGCGAGGCGCATCCCAAGGTGCAGGTGCCCAATTGCGACCTGGCCATCGCCCACGGCACCGGCGGCTCGCTCGGCACCCGCCACGGCGCGGCCACCGTCATCATGGAACGGGAGTAGAGGCGATGAGCGACGTTCAGGACGCCCCCAAAACCCGCCGCATCCCGGCGCCGGCGACCAATGCCGAGAGCCAGCCCTTCTGGGAGGCCGCCAACGAAGGCCACTTCCTGATCAAGCGCTGCGGTGAGTGCGGCAAGGCGCACTGGTATCCGCGCGCGCTTTGCCCCTATTGCTTCAGCGCCGACACCCGCTGGGAAGAGTCACCCGGCGAAGGGGTGATCTACACGTTCAGCGTCATGTACCGGAACACCCCGGTTCCCTACGCCATCGGCTACGTCAATCTGGACGAAGGCCCGGCGGTGCTGACCAATTTCGTCGACTGCGATCTGGCGACCCTGAAGATCGGCCAGCGGGTCAAGGTCCGCTTCCAGGAGACCGAAGGCGGCCCACCGGTCCCGGTCTTCGCGCCGATCTAGTTCGGCCAATGGGAGCCCCGGCCAGACGTCGCTTTGTCTACCGGCCATGCTGTGGGTCTGTGAGGCTCCTATTTGGCTACGAAAAACACGAAAAACACGAACGTGCCTGTCTCACCGAGAGTCGGTTTTTTCGTGGTTCATTCTTGAGGCGATGCCGCCGCTAAGTGGCGAGGCCGAACCCTGGTCAGCGGCCGGTTGCAATTTCCCGGGATCGGCGCGAGCATCAAGCTTGGCCGGAGCGGCGGAGGGCCGAGTGTCCGGCTTCTGGGGAAACACCATGATCAGATACGCAATCGCCGCCGCCGCGGTGCTGTCGGTTCTTGCGCCCGCCGCCGCTCAGGCGCGGACCTTCAGCTGCATGGCGCGCAGCCCGACCGGCAGCTACGGCTATTCCAGAAACATGTGGCCGCTGGCCCGCGCCCGGCTGGTCGCGCTGAACCAGTGCGCCATCCGCACGCCGCGCAACCGCGTCTGCGTGATCACCAACTGCCACTAAGCGGGTATTCGCGCCTGCAGCAGCTGACGGAAGGCCTGCAGGTCCTTTTCGTTGACGTCGGACACGGCCCAGAAGGTCATGCCGCCGCGCGTCCAGTGCAGCAGGGTGTAGCCGTCGCCAGGCTTGGCCTCGGCTGGTCCAAGGCCGCCCTGTCCTGGCCAAATGAACAGATTGATGACGTGGCGGCCGCGGCGATAGACGATGGCCGCCACGTTTCGTTTGCCGATGTAGTCGAGCCGCCCGCCGACCAGCGGAAAGCCCTGATCGGCCAGATCGACCACCGGCGGCGAGAAGTCCAGCTTGCCGCCGAACCACGGCTTTACCACGTGCTGATCGGAGGTGACCACGTCGGTCAGGTGGCCGACCAGCTGCGAGCGCACGTGGCCGGCGACCAGATCCTGCTCCAGCTGGGCGGTCTGCAGCATCGGGGCGACCATGAAGGCCAGGATCGCACAGGCGGCCAGCGCCACGCCGGCGCCGCCGAAACCCCAGCGCGCGCCGGCCAACGCGCCGCCGCTGCCGAAGCGCCAATGTGAGCGCTCGCGCGGCCGACCTCCGACAACGGCCGCCGGCGCTGTCGCCGCCCGCACCGCCGCGTCCAGCCGCACGGCCAGCCGGTCCGGCGCCTTGGCGTAGACGCCTTCGCCGCGCAGCGCCGTTCGCAGCGTCAGGGCGTCGGCGTGAGCCGCAGCGCAGGCCGCGCACCCGGCCATATGCGCCTCGACCTCGGTCGCGTGGGCGGCGTCCAACTCGCCATCGATCAGGCCCTGCAGCCGCTCCTGCCAATCGGAACAGCCGCTCATGGCCTCGCCTCCGCAAGCCTGGATTCGTGGGCGCGCCAGGCCTCGGCCAGCGCGCCGCGCGCCCGCGCCAGCCGCGACATCACCGAGCCGATCGGGCTGGCGGTGATCTCGGCGATCTCGCGATAGCTCAACGCTTCCATCTCGCGCAGGATGATGACCTCGCGAAGACGCGGCGGCAGCCGGTCGATCAGGGCGTGCAGGGCGCCGGCCTCGTTCTTCCTGGCCAGCGCCTCTTCCGGGGTGTCCTGCTCGGTATCGGCAAAGTCCCAGTCCTCGTCGTCGTCGGCGTCGTTAGCCGGGCGCGCCAGCGGAACCGTCGCCTTCAGCCGCTGCTCGCGATGCCAGTCATAGAAGCGATTGCGCACGATGGTCAGGATCCAGCTGCGGCCTTCACCGCCGCGATAGCCGGCAAAAGCGCCAAGCGCGCGCACATAGGCGTCGTTGACGATATCCTCGGCGACCTCCGGCCGGCGCGAAAGCCTGAGCGCCAGATTGTAGGCCGCATCGGCGTGCGCCAGCACCACCTCGCGAAAGCGACGCGCCTGGTCGGGGCTCAAAGGACCCCGTTGAGCCGGTGGTGCGGCCAATGGTGCGGCCATGGTCAGCACGGACGTCTCAACCCGCTCCTCCGCCGGCGCATGGACAGGGGCCGCTTCAGCGCATGCGGCGCCGCTTCGCATCTTAGCGGGTCACCACGACCTTGCCGACCATCTGCGGGTGCAGCCCGCAGTGGTAGCTATAGGTCCCGGCCGCCGCGAAAGTGAAGCTGAAGCTTTCGCCGGTGTCGAGCGGCGCCGAGTGAAAGGCGCGGTTTTCGGCCACGATGCTGTGGGCGTCGTCGTCGTTGTTGATCCAGGTGACCGAGCCGCCGACGGGCACCGTAATCGTCGCGGGGCCGAAGTCGAAGTTGGCGATTTTGATGGTCGCGCCCTTCGCCGCCGGCGCAGCCTCGGCCGCCATGCCCCCGGGGTTGGGGATCAAGGGCGCGGCGGCCGAGAGCACCGCCATGACGGCGATGGCGAGGGCACGAAGGTCAGTGGGCTTAAGACACGGCATGGGGAAATGTTCCTTGGAGGGTCAGGCGAGGGTCAGGTCGACGATGGCGAGCGAGCCGCGGCCCTGCCGCCGCATCACTTCGCGCACGCCAAGTACATGGCGCAGCTGGTCGGCCGGGACCTTCAGCGGCCCCGGCGAGGCGCCGGGCGTGCCGGCGGCGGCCTGCGGATAGGCGGTGGATCGGGTGGTGTGGAAGCTGATGGCGCCCTCCACCTTGGTGATCACCTGGTGGATGTGGCCGTTCAGCACCGTGACCGAGCCGAAGCGTCGGAGCGGGGCCAGCGCCGCCTGGGCGTCAACCGTCCCCCAGCCCCACGGCACATAGGCGTCGAACAGCGGCATGTGGGCGTAGACCACGATCGGGGTCGAGGACGACAGGCGCGCCACGTCCTTGGCCAGCCAGGCGATCTGCTCGGCCCCCAGCCGGCCCTGGCCGTCGGGGTTGAGGTTCACGACGTTGACCAGGCCGATGAAGTGGACCCCGGAGACATCGAAGCTGCGATAGCCGGTCCCCCAGGTTCCCTTGCCGAAGCGATCGAGGAAGAGCTTGCCGCCGCCCTCGTCGAGGGTGTCGTGCTCGCCGGGGGTGTAGAAGACCGGGACGTTCAGCTCCTTCAGCACCTGGTCGACGGTGTCGAACTCGTCGGCCTTCGACAGGTGGGTGAGGTCGCCGGTGTGGATGATGAAGGCGGGCTTGACCGGCATCGCCTTGATCTTGCCGATGGCCTCGCGCGTCGTTCCCAGAGTGTCCGGGTTGGCCGCTTTGTCGAAGCCGATATGGGTGTCGCTGATCTGCACGAAGTCGAGGCTTCCCGACTTGCGCGTCGCCGCGCCGGCGGCGGTGGCCAGCACCGAGCTCGCCACCCCGCCGCCGATGGTCCAGAGCACGCCGGCTCCGGCCCATGCCATGCACTTCATCGCGTCACGCCGGCCGGCATTGGCCGGCGTTTGATCGTTGTCCTTGGTCATTGCTATCTCGTGAGAGCCTGAGGTCATGGCGAGCTAGACGAACGGCGTCGGCGACTTATTCTGGCAAAAAGCGAAATGACCCTTCCCGACCCCGCTTCCCACTTCACCGTGGCGCCGTTGAGCCGCGCCGACCTACCGGTCGATACTGTGGAAATGGCGCGCTCGCTGGTCGGCAAGACCCTGACCCATGAGACCCCGGAAGGCAGCGCCAGCGGGCGGATCGTCGAGACCGAGGCCTATCCGATCGGCGATCCCGCCGCGCACCACTTCGGCGGCCTGACCAGGCGCAACCGCTCGCTCTTCCGCGAACGCGGCCATTGCTATGTCTATCTGGGCTACGGCGTCTCCTGGCTGGCCAATGTGTCCAGCGAGACCGATGGCGTCGGCGCCGGTGTCCTATTGCGCGCGCTGGAGCCGCTGGAAGGCGTCGAGCTGATGCGCCAGCGGCGCGGCCGCGAGCGGCTGGTCGACCTGGCCAGCGGCCCTGGCAAGCTGTGCATGGCCATGGACATCCATCGCGGCCAGGATGGGCTGGATCTCTGCGGCGACAGCATCCTCTGGCTGGGTCACGCCATCGGCCCGGTCGGCGAGATCGGGATCAGCCTCCGCATCGGCATCACCAAGGCCGCCGAAGCGCCTCTACGCTTCTTCGAGCGCGGCTCACCGTTCCTTTCCGGGCCGCGCAAGCTGAACCTTTGATTCCGCGGCTTCCGGCCCGCCCGTGCAACCTGCTATGAGGGCGGCGCGAAGTTTGGGAGTGGCCGCATGACCGACCATATCGAGAAGCCCTGGGCCCTGATGCGCCACCACGCCGGCTGGGCCGACGTCTTCCGCATCGAGGGCGAGAGCGCCGATGCGGTGACCGGCTTCTATCCCGACCGCGAGACGGTGGGGCCGCACGTCAGCTATTCCACCCGCGCCGTCCTGGCCCGCTTCCCGACCTTCGAATCCGCCCATGCCGCGCGCGAAAGCGGTGTCGCCGAGTGGCGCAAGCACGACGCGGCGGTCAAGGAAGCCGAAGCCAAACTGCGCGCCGCCGAAAAGGTCCGCGAAGACGCCTGGATCGGCTGGCTGAAGGCAGCCGGCGAGCGGCCGTAAGCCGGCCTTGACGCCCACCGCCGTCCTGTTCGACGCCGACGGGGTCATCCAGCGCGCGCCGGCCGATCTGCAGTCGCGCCTGGCGCTTGTGCTGGGGGCGGCGGCGTCCGAACGAGAGGCCTGCATGGCGGACTATTTCGCCGCCGAGGCGCCGTGCCTGACCGGTGCGGCGGATTTCGCGCAGGCCCTGGCGCCGGTGCTGGCCAAGTGGAAGACGACCAGCGACCTCGCCGCGGTCCTGGCCGCATGGCAGGAGATCGAGGTCGACCATTCGGTCCTGGCGCTGATCGCGAGCTTGCGCCGTGGAGGCGTCTATTGCGCCCTGGCCTCCAACCAGGAGCGCCACCGCGCCGGCCATATGTCCGAGCGCCTGGCCTATCGCGAGGTGTTCGACCGGGAGTTCTATTCCTGTCATCTCGGCCACATGAAACCGTCGCCGGCCTATTTCCACGAGATCGTCCGGCTGGCCGATCTCGACCCGGCCCGGACCCTGTTCATCGACGACCGCATCGACAATGTGGAGGCCGCGCGGCACGCGGGGCTGCGGGCCGCCCAGTTCGTGCTGGACGAGATCGGGAGCGGCGCCCGGCCCATGCGCCGGCTGCTCGCGACCTATGGACTTGCGCCCTAAAGCCGCCGGAACCGGATCGGTTCTGAAGGTTTCTCCCTTGCGATCGACCTTTCAATCGAACTGGAGACCGCAATGTCACTCGACCAAATCCAAGGCGTGGCCCGGCAAGGCGTCGGCCAGGTGAAGGAAACCCTCGGCGACGCGATCGGCAATACCGGACTGCAGGCCAAGGGCGTGCTGGACGAGGCGCTGGGCACGGTCCAGGAGACCTATGGGCGGGTCAGCGAAGGCGCGCGCGGTGCCCTCGATCAGGCCGCCAGCCGGGCGCGCGCCGCCCGCGGCGACCTGGAGGACCTGATCGACCAACAGCCGGTCCTGGTGGCCGCGATCGCCATCGGCCTCGGCTTGGCCCTGGGTCTGCTGCTGCTCGGCGGCACGCGCGTCGCCCGCGGCCGCCGTTAGCCTAGCCCGAACGCCCTTCTCCCCGGCTTGTGGGAGAAGGGGCTTTTGCTCAAGTGAGCGTTGCGGCGAAATAGTCTGGCGTCGATGTCGGCTTGGCGTGGCGTGAAGCGTCCTTGGACGTGAAACCCAAGGAGCGACCCGCATGACCACCGCAACCCTGACCGACTCGCCCACCAAGGACGAGGCCGCCCTCCGCCTCATCATCGACGCCATCATCAAGGCCCACCACGACAAGGACGCCGCGGGCATCGCAGCGCCCTATGCGCCGGATGCCGTCCTCTATGACCTGGCGCTGCCGCTTGCCCACCTGGGGCATGATCTTCCGGACGTGCAGGCCTGGCTCGACACCTGGGACGGGCCGATCGAGAACGAGGCGCGGGATTTCAGCTTCACGATCGTGGGCGATCTCGCCATCGGCCACGGCTATTTCCGGATGGCCGGCGTGAAGAAGGGCTCGGACCACCCGATCAGCTTCTGGATGCGCGCGACCATGGCGCTCCGCCGCGACAATGGCGGCTGGCGCATCGTCCACGAGCACACCTCAGTGCCCTTCTATATGGACGGATCCTTGCGGCCGGCCTTCGATCTCGAACCAGCGCTCACGCAGGCGTGAAGATTGATACGCCGCCCGCAAAGCGCATAGTGGGAGATATGCGGCCGTTCCAGAGCCGTCTCGGGAAGGAAACTCGTCCATGCCTAAGCTTGCAGACCGCTATCCATTTCCCGCCGCCGAAGGCTCGCACTGGACGGTGCCGCAGGATTTCGACGTCGCCTTCAACTGGGATTACGACGACGGTCGCGCCACCATGATGGGTCTCTACCGCAAGGGTATCGAGATGCAGTGGGACGCCGACACCCGCATCGACTGGACCCAGGAGCTGGACGAGGACAACCCCGAACAGCTGCCCGAAGAGATGCTGCCGATCAGCGGCATGGCGCAGTACGAATCCATGTCGCGCAAGGAAAAAGCCAATGTGCGGCGCCACTTCCAGGGCTGGCAGATCAGCCAGTTCATGCAGGGTGAACAGGGCGCGCTGATCTGCGCCGCCAAGATCGTCACCCAGGT
>JBEPUW010000073.1:0-17792 GCA_041691315.1 Caulobacteraceae bacterium
TCATGCAGGGTGAACAGGGCGCGCTGATCTGCGCCGCCAAGATCGTCACCCAGGTGCCGGACATCGATTCCAAGTTCTACGCCTCGACCCAGGTGATCGACGAGGCGCGGCACGTGGAGAGCTACAAACGCCTGCTCGAAAAGTTCGGCGTCGCCTATCCGATGACCGCTCCTTTGCAGGAGCTGATCGACCAGGTGCTGCGCGACAGCCGCTGGGACATGACCTATCTGGGCATGCAGGTGGTGATCGAGGGCTTGGCGCTGGCCGCCTTCCAGCAGATCCGCGACCACGCGCAAAACCCGCTCGCCGCCGCCGTTAACGCATATGTGATGCAGGACGAAAGCCGCCACGTCGCCTTCGGCCGGCTGGCGCTGCGCGACTTCTATCCGCACCTCACCCAGCACGAGCGGGACGAGCGCGAGGAGTTCCTGCTCGAGGCCTGCTACCTGATGCGCGACCGCTTCGACGCCGTCGAGGTGTGGAAGACGCTCGGCCTCGATCCGGCCAAGTGCGCCGAGCACATGTACGATTCAGGCTTCATGGAGATGTTCCGCTCGTCGCTGTTCACCCGCATCGTGCCGATCGTGAAGGACGTCGGCCTGTGGGGCAAAACCATCCGCGACGGCTATGAGACCATGGGCATCATCGGCTTCGCGCAGACCGACGTGCAGGCGCTGCAGGAGTCCGACGACACCATCGCCAAGGATTTCGACGCCCGCCGCGGCTATGTGCAGAGCGTCATCGACCGCGCCTCGGCCTTGCAGACCGCATAGGGTAATTGGGAGAGTAATTGGGGACACGTACGACTTTCCACGGCGGTGCAAGCACGAGCACGGGTTTTGGAAGTCGTACGTGTCCCCAATTACAGGCCCCCCCAATTCCCCGGCTTGACGGTTCAGCGGTTGACGATCACACGGCCGGAGCCGCTGGCGGAACTCACCACCGCCCCGGTGACGCGCGCCACGTGCAGGTCTCCCGAGCCGGAGGACGAGGCGTTGAGCGTGTCAGCCTGGCCGGCGAAATCCACGTCGCCTGAGCCGGAGATGCGCGCATCGACCGAACGGGCGTGACCGCCGGCGATCTTCAGCGCCCCGGAGCCGCTGATCCGGGCCCGCACCGTCCCCGACGCCGCCGCCACGGTCATGTCGCCGGAGCCGCTGATGTCGACGCCCAGGCTGCGCGTCACCGGACCGGTGGCGATCGCGCCGTTGCCGGAGAGCCCGGCCGTCAGGTCCTGAGCCATGCCCTTGAAGCGGACGTCGCCCGACCCTGAGACATCGACGTCCAGCCGCGAGGCCTGGCCGGCATTGACCACCAGGTCGCCGCTGCCGCTGCCGCGCAGCCGCACCGGGCCGGACGCCTGCTCGACGGTGATCGCGCCAGAGCCCGATACCGAGGCGTCGAGCCCGTCCGCGGCCGCCCGTGTCGTGATGTCGCCCGAACCGCTGGCTTGTAGCGCCATCTGGCCCGCCGTCCCGGTCCGCACCTTGGCGTCGCCGGAACTGCCCACGGCCAGCCGGTCGCGCACATTGCCCACCGTCCAGTCGCCGCAGCCGCTGACCGACAGGTCCAGCTGGTCCGCACGCGAGATGGCGCCGAACACCGCGCCGCCGGACGAAATTCGCGTCGCCAGCGGCACGCGCACCAGGATCTGCGGCAGGTCGTCATTGGCGACGTGGCCGACGCCCCAGACGTGCACCCCGCCGCCGCCGTCGCACCAGATCGCCTGGCCGAACGGCGCGAACCACTGGCCGCCGTCGACGACGGTCTGGCCGGCGAGGCCGGTCGTGAGCTTCAGCGGCAGCCTGGGATTGGTCTTCAGGATGGTGACGTTGACGTCCGACCGCGCCTCGGGAATGACCACCACGCGGACGGCGGCGTTGCGGATATCGAGGCCGGCGGCGGAGGCCGTTCCAGCGGCCGCGAGCAACACCGGCGCAATCGCCCAGCCGAACAGTCGACGCATTGGCCGTCTCCTTGTTGGGCAATGCATAATATAGAAACGGTCAGAGACAGAATTAAAGCCGCGTAATATTTTGTCTTTCTTCTTCGTCATGGCCCGACTTGTTCGGGCTACCTATGAACACCGTGAAACGTGAGTGTTCATGGATCCCCCGCATTCCACCACTTCGTGGCTCCAGCGGGGGATGACGGAAAGGGTACGGACGGCTTTCAGCTTGCCAAGCCGCCATCATGGCGGGACGTTCATCGCCAAGGCGGCGAAGCCCGTGCGGGAGGAAACGGATGAAGATCGGGGTGCTGCAGTTCTTCGGCTGGGCGGACCGCAATGTCTCGCTGGCCTCGGTCTATGATCGCGCGCTGGAGCGGTTCGGGGTCATGGACCGCACCGGCTATGACGCGGTCTGGCTGGCCGAGCACCACTTTTCCAGCTTCAGCGTCTGTCCCTCGGTGCACATGATGGCGACCATGGCCGCGGCGCAAACCGAAAAGCTGCGCATCGGCACCGCCGTCTCGCTGGCGCCCTTCTATCACCCGCTGCGCCTGGCCGAAGAGGTGGCCCTGCTCGACGTGCTCTCCGGCGGCCGGGTCAACTGGGGCGCCGGGCGGGGCTTCGCGCGCGGCGAGTTCAACGCCTTCGGCATCCCGGTGGAGGAGAGCGCCACGCGGTTCCGCGAGACCGTCGACATCGTGCTGGCCGCCTGGAGCCAGGAGCGGCTGACCCATCACGGCGCGCATTTCGACTTCGACGACGTCGAGGTGCTGCCCAAGCCGATGCAGCAGCCCGGCCCGCCGGTCTGGATGGCGGCGACCTCGGAGTCCGCCATCGACTGGGCCGCCGGCCGCGGCTTCTCCATCCTGATGGACCCACACTGCACCCACACGGAACTGGCCTCCAAGCGCCGCCGCTATGGCGAACAACTCGCCGCCGCCGGTTTCTCCGAGCCCGGCCGCGACATTCCGATGGCGCGGCTGATCGCCATCTCCGACAACCCCCAACGCGCCGAGGCCATCGCGCGCCGCGGCGCCAGCTGGATGCTGGGCGCCTATATGGGCCCGCAGCATCGCGGCGATCACGGAACGCCAGCCGCCTCCGCCGAGGTCGATCCGATCGAGCGTTACGTCAACACGGTGATCATCCACGGCACCGCGGACTCGGTCCTCGACCAGATCGAGGAACTCAAGGAGACGGCGCAGATGAACTACCTGATGTGCGCGCCCCTCAGCCAGGACAGCTTCACCCTGCTGACTGACGAGGTGCTGCCGGCGTTGGGTTAATCCCTAGAGCTTCACCCGACGCCACGAACAGGTGTGGATCCAAGATCGGCCGCCTCGGGCATAGTCGGCCATGGCGACCCTCACGATCCGGGCCTCAGCCATGCCTTTGCATTCGAACATATGAGCTTGTAGGCGCTGTCGGCGATGTAGGTGCTGTACTCGAAGTCGTACTTGATTCGACTATCCCTCGCGGCCTGCATGAGGTCTTTATCGTTGTTAGACCTTTCCAGGATAACAAAACCTTCGCGACCCGCCTCCATTCGATCCACTGCGTTGTAGATGTCCGTTCTTGTCGGGTTTCGCTGGGGGGCGGCTTCTTCAAATGTCAGGAGGTACCTCGGCCTGTTTGGATAAGCTTCAGCGACAGTGCGTCGTAGCGTCTTTAGAGCGTCAATTCCGATCGTGATATCGTTCGAGACTGAGACGGCTGCGCGAACGAACGCACTCGTCAGCACTAGGCATGCGGTCGCGCCTATCACATAGCCTGAGATCGCTTTGAGTTTGTTGACCATACCGCCCGTCTCTACTTGGCGACGCTCGGTGGACAGGTCGTTGCCGCGCCAAAAACGCAGTTAGCCGCCGATTCTTGTGAAGACTTCCCGAAGCGCCGAATTCGAGGGCTACGACGCCGCCAACAAATAGCTCGTACTTCTCCCACCACCGGCCGCCTTTACGAGGATATCGCGGGCGACGAGATCGTCGATATCGCGCGCCGCCGTATCCTGCGAGCAACGGGTCAGCGCCGCATATTTCGAGGAGGTGAGCTTACCTTCGAAGTCGCCATCGAGAAGTCTGTTGAGAATTGACCTTTGGCGATCATTAAGTTGCGCATCGGCATTGGCCTGCCAGAAGCGAGCCTTGTGCAGCACTGAACCCAGAACGGTCTCCGCTCGCTCGAAAGCACGGTCCAGGCAATCCAGAAACCAAGTGAGCCACCGCGTTATATCGAGGTCGCGTTTCTGGCTCGCCTCGAGCACTTCGTAGTAGGCTTTGCGCTCAGCCCTTATCTGGGCCGACATGCTGTAGAATCGCTGCGGGCTCTGTTCTGAGCGCGCCAGGGCCATGTCGGCGATAGCCCGGGCGATACGCCCATTTCCATCCTCAAAGGGATGGATGGTGACAAACCAAAGATGCGCGATCGCCGCCACGATGACCGGGTCGATCGATTGCTTTTCGTTGAACCACGCCAGGAACGCGCGCATCTCACTGTCGAGGATGGCGGCCGCTGGCGCTTGGTAGTGGATCCGTTCGCGGCCTATCGGGCCGGAAACCACCTGCATCGGATCCGAGTCAGCGCTGCGCCAGCCACCAACCTTGACCTTGCTGAGCCCGCTGCGCCCGCTCGGAAACAGGGCCGAATGCCAGCGAAATAGCCGCTCCGTCGTGAGTGGCGCCGCGTAGTTCTGCGTGGCGTCGAGCATCATTTCAACGACACCTTCGACGTCACGATCAATGGGCGCAAGCGCGCCAATGTCCATCCCAAGCCGACGCGCGATCGAGGACCTGACCTGCTCCTGATCAAGCAATTCACCCTCGATCTCGCTAGATTTAAGGACCTCGTTAGTGAGGGATCGGAGAACCGCCTCGGCCCGAAGATGAATGCCCAGCGCCTCCATGCGTCCGATCAGTCGGCCCTGGTCATGACGCACTGCGGCCAGAGTCGTACCCAGCCTTCCGTTGTCCCAGTGGAAGGCGGGCCAACCCGCCAATTCATAGATGTAAGTGGACATTCGCCGCAATTCCTGCGGAGATTATGCCCGCTGGGCCGTCATTTGGCAAGCCCATTCTCCGCAAGTCTTGCGGAGAATGGGCCGTCTAATCTCCGCAAGAATGGTCTCTCCATGCGCCGGCCGAGAGTCCGCGTGATCTACCCGCCAGAAAAGCTTTCTGGAATTCCGCCTCGATTGGTGGCGATGATGGCGGCCGCAACGGGAGACAGACCCATGAACGCCGTAACCGCCTTCGATCTGGGCCAGGCGCCTGACCTCTACGCCGCCGCCGGGCTGACCGTGACCCCGGCCGGGCCGGTGCTGGGCGCCGAGATCGGCGGCATCGATCTCAGCCGGCCGCTCGAACCCGCCCAGGTCGCCGCCATCCGCGCGGCCCTCCTGCAGTACAAGGTCATCTTCTTCCGCGGCCAGGACATCAGCCACGAGGCGCACGTCGCCTTCGGCCGGCATTTCGGCGATCTGGAAGGCCATCCGGTGCTGCCCACCGTGCCCGGCCATCCGATGATCCTGGACATCCAGGGCATCGACGGCATCCAGTTCACCGCCGAGACCATCGCCGCCGGCCGCGGCTCGGACAAGTGGCACACCGACGTCACCTTCCGCGAAAACCCGTCGATGGGCGGCATCTTGCGCGCCCGGATCATGCCGGACCTGGGCGGCGACACCCTGTTTGCCGACACGGTCGCCATCTATCGCGATCTGCCCGACCGGATGAAGGCGCGGATCGACGACCTGCAAGCCGAGCACGACATCCTGCAGAGCTTCGGCGGCCGGGTCAGTGACGAGAAGCGCGAGGAGCTGCGCCACACCACCCCGCCGGTCAGCCACCCGGTGGTGCGCACCCACCCGGAAACCGGCGAGCGGGCGCTCTACGTCAACCGCACCTTCACCTCGCGCATCCTGGACGTCGACGAGGCGGAGAGCCGCGAGCTGCTGCGCTATCTGACGGGCAAGGTGAAGCAGCCGGAATACCAGGTCCGCTTCCACTGGAGCCCCAACGCCATCGTCTTCTGGGACAATCGCCCCACCCAGCACTACGCCGTGCTCGACTACTGGCCGCACCACCGCGTGGTCGAGCGCGTGACCATCGTCGGCGACAAGCCGGTTTGAGGAGATCGTCATGAGCCAGGTCGAAGTCACCGAATACACCGACGCGGTCTGCTCGACCGCCTGGGGCGCGGAGCCGCTGCTCAGGCGGCTGGACTGGCGTTACGGGCAGCATCTGAAGTGGCGCAAGGTGATGGGCGGGCTGGTCGGCGATGCGGCCAAGTCGTCCGGCCGGGCGGACTGGGACCGAGTCGGGGCGGCGGTTCCGATGCAGGCCTATTGGAAGCGGGTCTGGGCGCTGACCGGCATGCCCTATCCGCATCCGATGCGGCTGATGCTGCAATCGACCGACCCGCTGGGCGCGGCCGTGAAGGCGGCGGAGCTGCAGGGCCAGGAGGTGGCCGAGCGCGTGCTGCGGCGGTTTCGCGAACAGATATTCGTCTTCGGCATCGGCCCGCAGACGCCGGACGAGTTCGCCGCCGCCACAGTCGGTGTCGCCGGGCTGGATCAGGCTTGCTGGCGCGCCGACCAGCAGCGGCCCGAGGTCGCGGCGGCGTACAAGACCGACTGGGCCGAGACGCGCGAACCCAACGACTATGTCCGCCATCTGAAGCACGACAGCCCGATGAACGGCGAGCTGAAGCACTCGGAGGGCCACGACCGCTACGCCCTGCCGACGGTGATCTTCAAGGGACCGGGCGGCGAGCACACCGTCGCCGGCTGGGTGCCGTACGAGGACTATGTGGCGGGGCTGGAAGCCGCCCTGCCCGGCGCCACGGCCAATCCGCGGCCCGATCCGACGCCGGACCAGGCCTTCGCCCGCTGGGGCATGCTGACCGCCAAGGAACTGGCCTTCCTGTGCGGCGAGGACGCCAGGCCGTCCACGGACGCCGTGACCTACGACTGGGGCGACGGGATGGTCTATTTCTCGGCCGCCGAGGCCAAGGCGCGAAACCTGGACACGGTTCCAGCCTGAGGTCCTAGCGGCGTTTGAATCAGTCACGGCGTGCGATAGACGCTAGAGACAGAGACCACGGCGCAGGGTTTACTCCGCTCATCCCCGCGAAAGCGGGGACCCAGGTTTTTTACCGCAAAGGACGCCAAGTTCGCCAAGATGAGCGCGCTTCTTAGCGTCCTTGGCAAACTTGGCGGTCGCTCGTCTGGCGGCCCCGGCGGCCCCGAGAACGAAAAACAAAAAAACGCCTGGGTCCCCGCTTTCGCGGGGATGAGCGGTTTTATGAATACCGGCTCGGCATTAGCGGCTCCGGCGCTTCCAGGCCACGAAGCCCTCGCCGTCATAGGCGACGCAGGTCAGCAGGCTGACGCTTTCGACCACCTCGGCGAGGGCCTCGAGGCTGGCGGTCTGGGTACCGTCGATCTCCGGCGCACGACCGCAGACCGCGGCGACGCCGTGCCAGCGGACGTGGGTGGCCGACAGCACTTCGGCGAAGGCCAGGACGTCGTCTTCGGCCGTCAGCAGGCGATAGACTTCGGACTCGACGCCAAAGGCGTTGGCCTCGTCGTCCGAGCCCGGCTCGCCCCAGGTCTGGTCGAAATCGTCGACGATGCAGACCGCGCCGGACGCGGCCTCCACCTCGCGGCGCAGCAGATGCGCTTGCTCCAGGAGCGGCGAGGCGCTCAAACCGCCGCTGTCGAACTCATAGAGCCGGTCGCGCGGCGTGCCCCTTGGCGCCAGCGTGAATATCTCGCCGGCGTCGCCGGTCACCTGCTCGAGCAAGAGCGAGCAGAAGGCGTTGACGCCTGAGAGGTGCGCCTGGAGGTAGATGGCCGCGCGGTCGTCCAGAACCAGCCGGTCGAGCACCGGCCGTCCGGCTTGCGGCGGGCTCAGGCCGCTTTCATCCGCAGCTGGCCCATGAAGTCCCGTTTGCCCAGGGGCACGCCCTTGTGGCGCAGGAGGTCGTAGGCGGTGGCGGCGTGGAAATAGAAGTTCGGCATCGAGAAGGACATGACGAAGCTCTCGGCCGTGAACGGCATCTTGCGCTCGCCGAACTGGAAGGCGACGTCCTTGCCGGCCAGGCCATCGACCTCTTCGCGGGTCAGCGCCTGCAGGGCCTCGCGGGTCTCGGCGATGAACGTCTGCATCTCGGCATAGCCGCCCTGCGGCATGCCGTCCGGGGGGGTGAAGATGCCCTTCTTGATGCCTTCGATCGCGCCCAGCGAGTGGTGCTGAATGGATTTGATCTGGAACCGGAAGGGCAGCATGTCCGGATAGAGCCGGGTCTCGACGATCTCGTTCGGATCGGTGTTGTTTTCCTCGAAATGGGCCAGGCCGCGCTCGAGGTAGCCCGCGACCCCGCCGAGGGTCTGCAGGTAGCTGGCCACGCTGAGGTCGTAGAGTGAAGTCGCCATAGGCTGGGTGTTTCCTGATTTCTTGTTGTCAGTTCTTGGCCGGGATCATTACCGGCAGGGTCTCGTAGCCCTTGATGAAGCTGGAGGCGACCCGTGTCGGCTCGGCCATCACCCGAATGTCGGGGAAGCGCTTCATGATCTCTTCCCAGATCACCCTGAGCTGCAGTTCGGCCAGGCGGTTGCCGACGCAGCGGTGGATGCCGAAGCCGAAGGAGACGTGCTGGCGCGGCCGCTCGCGGTCGATGATGTAGGCGTTCGGGTTGACGATCACTTCCTCGTCGCGGTTGCCCGAGACGTACCACATGACCACCTTGTCGCCTTCCTTGATGGACTTGCCGCCAAACTCGACGTCGCGCATGGCGGTCCGGCGCATGTGGGCGAGCGGCGTCTGCCAGCGGATGGTTTCCGACACCATCGAGGGCAACAGGCCCGGGTTTTCCATCAGCTTCTTGTACTGATCGGGGTTCTGGTTCAGCGCCAGCACGCTGCCCGACATGGTGTTACGGGTGGTGTCGTTGCCGCCGACGATCAACAGGATGAGGTTCCCGAGGAACTCCATCTGATCCATGTTTCGGGTCGCCTCGCCGTGCGCCATCATCGAGATGAGGTCACCCTTGGGCTCGGCGTTGATGCGCTCGTTCCACAGGTTGGTGAAATAGCCGACGCATTCGAACAACTCGGCGCGCCGCTCGTCCTCGTTGCCGAAGCCGGGCGCGCCTTCCGGAGCAGTGATCACGTCGCTCCAGCGGGTCAGCTTGCGGCGGTCCTCGAACGGGAAGTCGAACAGGGTCGCCAGCGTCATGGTGGTCAGTTCGATCGAGACCTTGTCGACCCAATCGAAGGTCTCGCCGATCGGCAGGCTGTCCAGGATGTCGCCGGCCCGCTGCCGGATCAGCGGCTCCATGTTTTGCAGGTTGGTCGGCGACAGCGCAGGGCTCACGGTCTTCCGCTGCGCGTCGTGCTTCGGCGGGTCCATGGCGATGAACATCGGGGTCTGGAAGTCGTCGGCGGGGTCGGCGATGGTGATCGCGCGCTCCGACGAGAAGTCCTGGTGGTTGGAATCGATCGCCAGGATGTCGTTGTACTTGGTGATCGACCAATAAGGCCCGTGCTCGGGATGCACCGAGTGGTGGACGGGGTCCTCCAGGCGCAACCGCTCGAAATAGGGCCACATGGTGTAGGTGCGGAACAGCTCATCGTCCGCGACCTCGATCTCTTCGATGGGGATCCGGTAGGCCCGCTCACGCGCCGCGCTACGGATGTCCTGGCCTGCGTCATCCATGGTTTCGTCTCCTCGCCCCGTCGACCGTCTTATTAAGTTGACGGCCTCGTCATCTTTGACCCGGAACGCGCTTCGGGCAAGCCCTACCTGGCCTGCGTCGCCGCCTGATCCGGATGGGTGACGTAGAAGTCGAGTTGCTCCAGGAGCCGGCGCCAGGCCTCGTCGATCGGCGCCGTCCAGTCCTCGCCCAGCACCTCGCGCAACTCCGCCGCCACCGTGCCGAAGAAGATGCGGAAGACCTCCGGCGGCACGTCGTAGCCGGCGTGGGTGATCACCTCGCACTGGATCAGCGTGGCGGCGTAGTGGCGCGGGCCAGCGAAGTCGAGGATGGCCTCGAATACCCGGGCCAGCATCTCGCCCTTCACCAGGTTGTTCGAGTCGCGCAGGAACAGCGCCTCCATCTCCGGATGCGCCGCGAACAGCCGCCGATAGACCCCCGGTGTCAGGTCCTCGCAGCGCTCGGCGGCGATCTCCAGGCTGGCTTCGATCAGGTTCGGGGCGGTGGCGACATCGGACATGGTCGAGCGACCCTACCCGTGGCGCCAGCGCGGGCAAGGAAAAGCTGATCCGCTCGGCGCATTGCGGGCGGGCGCAGAGTGCGCGTAACTGGCCGCAAGCGGGCTCCGGTCCGAGAAAATACGAAGGGATCAGGGATGCGTTTCGGGATCTTCTACGAGCACCAGCTGCCCAAGCCCTGGAACGAGGGCGACGAGGCGCGGCTGTTCCACCAGGCGCTGGAGCAGGTGGTTCTGGCCGACAAGCTGGGCTACGACTACGCCTGGGAGGTCGAGCACCACTTCCTGGAGGAATATTCCCACTCCTCCGCGCCCGAGGTCTTCCTTTCCGCCTGCGCCGCCCTGACCAAGACCATCCGCGTCGGCCACGGCATCCGTCAGGTCATCCCAAACTACAACCACCCGGCGCGCACCGCCGAGGGGCTGGCGACCCTGGACATCATCAGCAAGGGCCGGCTGGAGTTCGGCATCGGCGAGGGCGCGACGCGGCTGGAGCTGGGCGGCTTCCACATTCCGGCCAAGGAGAAGCGCGCGCTGGCCATCGAGGCCGGCGAGCAGATCGCCAACATGATGGTGATGGATCCCTACCCCGGCTACGAGGGTCCTGGCTTCTCCTTCCCCTGCCGCAACGTGGTGCCCAAACCGGTGCAGAAGCCGCATCCGCCGATGTGGATGGCCTGCACCAACCGCGACACGATCAAGGTCGCCGCCTCGCTGGGCGTCGGGGCGCTGGCCTTCTCCTTCGTCAATCCGGAAGAGGCGAAAAACTGGGCCGAGATCTATTACGGCATCATCAAGTCCGAGGATTGCGTGCCGATCGGCCATGCGGTGAACGCCAACCTGGCCATGGTGTCGAACTTTTCGGTGCACCACGACCGGGCCGAGGCGATCCGGCGCGGCCAGGAGGGGTTCGAGTTCTTCGGCTATGCGGTCAACGCCCTGGTCGCCCACGACGTGACACCGGGCCGCTCGTCGCTGTTCGCCGACTTCCAGAAGGCGCGCGGCGACCGCGACGAAGAGATCATCGCTGCCTCGAAAATGGCAGAGCGCAACGCCAACGGCATCGGCACGCCCGATGACATCCGCGCCCACATCCACGCCTTCGAGGACGCCGGTGTCGACCAGGTCATCTTCCTGCAGCAGGCCGGCCGCAACAAACACGAGCACATCTGCGCCTCGCTGGAACTGTTCGCCGCCGAGGTGATGGGCGAGTTCAAGGCCGAGGTCGCCGAGCGCGAGGCCAGGAAGGCGAAAGAACTCGCCCCCTACATCGCCGCGGCCATGGGGAGGAAGAAGTGGATGCAGCCCCTCGCCGACGACGAGATCCCGGTCGTGAAAGCCTCGGTGCAGCGGGCGCAGGTGAACAGCGAGAGCCGTTAGCGGGGCTGGCCGCCAAAGGAGGCGTCATCCCCCGCTGGAGCGGCGAAGCCGCGGAATGCGGGGGACCCATGGTCGCTCACATTCCGCCATGATCATGGTTGGATAGACCGGGAACACTTCCATCAGTCGGCGACCATGGGTGGCCCGAACAAGTCGGGCCATGACGGAGGAGATTTGGCCCTTCCCCTTACGCTCCCCTACGGCAACGCCTATCTAAGCAATGTAAACATCTGGGGAGGACTATCCCATGAGCGACGGCGGAACGGTGCTGGTGACCGGCGGGTCCGGCTATATCGGCGGCTGGTGCGTGATCGGCTTGCTTCAGCAGGGCTACAATGTCCGCGCCACCATCCGCGATCTCTCCCGCGAGGCCACGGTGCGCACCAACCTGGCCAAGGTGGTCGATCCCGGCAATCGCCTGAGCTTCTACGCCGCCAACCTGACCGAGGACGCCGGCTGGGACGACGCCGTCGAGGGCTGCGACTACGTGCTGCACGTCGCCTCGCCGCTGGGCGTCGCCGAGCCCAAGGATCCCAACGAACTGATCATCCCGGCCCGCGACGGCGCCAAACGCGCGGTCGGCGCGGCCATCAAGGCCGGCGTCAAGCGCGTGGTCATGACCTCATCGGTCGCCGCGACCCACAAGAGCGGCGCAGGCGACACGATCAGCGACGAGACGGTCTGGACCGATCTGAAGGACCCCAAGCTCAGCGCCTATGGGCAGTCCAAGACCATCGCCGAACGCGCGGCCTGGGACCTGATCGCGGCCTCGGGCGGCGCCACAACCCTCGCCGTCGTCAACCCAGCCCTGGTGCTAGGCCCCGTGCTCAGCGGCGACTATTCGGAGTCCGTCCAGGTGGTCGAACGGCTGATGAGCGGCCGGGTGCCGGGCCTGCCGCGGCTGGGCTTCAATATCGTCGACGTCCGCGACGTGGCCGACCTGCACTTGCGCGCCATGACCGACCCGCAAGCCGCCGGCCAGCGCTTCATCGCCGCCGGCCAGTTCGCCTGGATGGCCGATCTGGCGGCGCTGCTGAAGGCCAACCTGGGGCCTGAGGCGGCCAAGGTGCCGACCCGCAAGGTGCCCGACTTCGTGCTGCGGATCGCCGGCCTGTTCGACAAGGACCTGGCCTCGGTGACCGGCGGCCTCGGCCGAAAGCAGGAGTACACCACGGCCAAGGCGCAAAGCCTGCTGGGCTGGAAGCCGCGGCCGATGCAGGACACCGTGCTCGACTGCGCCCGCAGCCTGGTCGCCAACGGCCTGGTCTGAGCCGGCCGCCTTTGACGCCTGGGTCGCAAGCCCGGTAGTCTCAAAGCCGCTTTCGGGGGCGGCCCATGACACTCTTGACGATGTCCTATTGGCCGGCGGAGCGCGACCAGCCGGTGTTGGAGACCACCGTCGGCGGGGTGCTGCGCGATCAGGCGGCGCTGACGCCCGACGCGGTCGCCCTGATCGAGTGCGACATGGCCGGCCAGCTTGGCCGCCGATGGACCTATGCCGAGTTGCTCGAGGATTCACTCCGCCTCGCCGGTGCGCTGGCGTCGCGCTATGCGACCACCGGTGAGCGGATCTGCGTCTGGGCGCCGAACATCCCGGAGTGGGTGCTGGTCGAGTACGCCGCGGCCTTCGCCGGCCTGACCCTGGTCACCGCCAATCCCGCCTATCAGCCGCGCGAGCTGAAGTTCGTGGTCGAGCAGTCAGGCGCAGTCGGGCTGTTCATGGTCGGCGAATATCGCGGCAACCCGATGGCCGAGATCGCCGCCGAGGTGGCCGCCGGCATGCCGGCGCTGCGCGAGGTCATCGACATGACCGACGCCGCCGCGCTCTTCGCCCGAGGACCGGCGCCAAGGTCGCTGCCTGAGGTGCGGCCCGACGACCCTGCCCAGGTGCAATACACCTCCGGCACCACTGGGTTTCCCAAGGGCGCATTGCTGCATCATCGCGGCCTGACCAACAATGCGCGGATGACCTTCCAGCGCGCCGGCGTCCCGCAAGGCGTCACCACGATCAACTTCGCGCCGATGTTCCACACCTCCGGCTGCGCCTGCCTGACCCTGGGGTCGGCCCAGGTTGGCGGGCGGATGATCATCGCCAAGCTGTTCGATCCGCCGCGCATGCTGGATCTGATCGAGTCAGAGCGCGTCGGGTTTCTGCTCGGCGTTCCGACCATGCTGATCGGGCTTCTGGAGGCCCAGGCCCGGCAGCCGCGCGACGTTTCGTCGGTCGAGATGGCGCTCTCCGGCGGCGCGATGGTGCCGCCGGAGCTGGTGCGGCAGGTGAAGTCGGCGTTCGGCTGCGACTTCACCACCGTCTATGGCCAGACCGAGAGTTCGCCGGTGGTCACCCAGACTAAGGCCGACGACAGCCTGGAGGACCTCTGCGAGACGGTAGGCCAGCCCCTGGCCCAGACCGAGATCTCGATCCGCCATCCGGCGACCAATGCCGTCGTCCCCTTGGGCGCGATCGGCGAGATATGCGCCCGCGGCTACTGCGTCATGCTGGGCTACAACGACAATCCGGACGCGACGGCCGCCGCCATCGACGCCGAAGGGTGGCTGCATACCGGCGACCTGGGGACGATGGACGCGCGCGGCTATGTGCGGGTCACCGGCCGGGTGAAGGAGATGATCATCCGCGGCGGCGAGAATCTTTTTCCCGCCGAGATCGAGAACATCCTGTTGGAGCATCCCGACGTGGCCGAGGTCGCCGTCGTCGGCATTCCCGACCCGCGCTGGGGCGAGATCGTCGCCTGTTTCGTGCGGCTGGCCCCCGGCGCGCACCTGGACCGCAACGCCCTGATCGCCCACTGCCGCGCCCACATCGCGCCGCAGAAGACTCCGGCGCGCTGGATCGAGGTCAAGGAATGGCCGCTGACCGGCTCGGGCAAGATCCAGAAGTTCGTGCTGCGGGATCAGCTGATGAGCGGAGCGCTGACCGAGGGCTGAACGCACTCTCTTCATCGTCATGGCCCGGCTTGTTCGGGCCACCCGTGAGTGTTCATGGATCCCCCGCATTCCGCGGCTGAAGCCGCTCCAGCGGGGGATGACGGAATTTTTGTTACCTCCGCCCCACCACCGCCGTCATCGGGTCGCTGGTGCGGCCGTCGCGCAGGATGTGGATCTGCACGTCCGCGAACCCGGCGGCGCGCAGGTACATGTCGACCAGCCGGGCATGGTCTCTCGGGCCCAGGTTCAGCCAGAGGGCCACCGCCTTAGTCGGGAAGCAGCGGTTGGAGAAGCTGATCACGAGCGGCGCGCCGGGGCGTAAGGTGCGGGCGAGATCGCGCATCACGTCGACCGGTTGCTGCAGATACTGCACGCCGACGCAGATCGTCGCCGCATCCAGGCTGGCCTCGGCCAGGGGCAGGATCGGGTCCTGGTTGAGGTCCTGGATGAACCAGCGATCGAGCCGCGGATTGGCCGCCAGCTCCTCGGCGTTCATGCCGTGGCCGATCACCTCGCCATAGGTGACCTCGTCCGGCAGGTGGCTGATCCAGCTGCTCATCAGGTCGAGCACCACCCCGCCGGGCGGCAGGGCGACGCGATAAAAGTCGGTCAGCGCCGCGATCGCCGCATCGTCGATATGGGTCTCCAGCCGCGCTTCGGCATAGAAGTCGGCGTCGTCGCCGGGGTCCTCCTTGGCGAAGGCCCCGGACGGGAAGTTCGGCAGGACGGTTTGCGACATGATGCCCCCCAATCGATCGACCTTAGGCCGATGAGGCCGTCGCCACCAACCGGCGCCGCGTCTAGAGGGCGACCGCCTCGACCTGATTGCGCACGGCGTTGAACACCTGGGCCGGCACATGCAACGACGCATCGGCCTCATAGAGCGCGCGTATCTCGTCGAAACGAGCGTCGGCGTCGATGGTCAGCGGCGCCAGCCGGTCGATCAGCGCCAGGCGCTCCGGGGACAACGCGGTGTCGCTCTCGGGCGCCGGGCCCCAGCAGTCCCAGGGCAGCATCTCCATATTGTTCAGCGCCGCGAAGTCGCGCAGCACATTGCCGGCGATGAACCACAGGCCGCGCATGTCCATGATGCCGAACCGCGATGGGTCGAGCTTGCCCGCCCGGCACTGCAGCCAGGCGTCGCCGGCGATCAGGAAGCGGTCGCGCGGCGTGTCCAGCGGATCGAAGTCGGGCTTCAGCGCCGCCATCTGCAGCGCGTCGATCTGGGAATCGACCAGCCGCCAGCGGCCCTGGCCCGCATCCCAATATTCCACCACCCAGTGGTCGACGAATTCGCCGGGCATGAAATAGGTCCCGAAGCCGCAGCGGCTGCGCGCCGCAATGCCCTGGGCCCGAAGTATGGCCGAGGTCACCACCGCATAGTGGCGGCAGACGCCGACCGCGCGATCGGCGGCCTCGCGCCGCACGTCCAGCGGCTGGCCGCTGATCGCGAAGACTGCGTCCAGCGTCGCGCTGGCCGGCCGCAGATGCTGCTGGTCGGCGCGGTCCGGCGCCAGCGTCACCCCATAGGCGTTGGCCCAGTGAAAGTGCAGCAGCACGCCCTGGACGACTTCGCACAGGCCGCCAACATCGCCGGTAAGATTTTCCAACATGGCGGCATGGACGCCAGCGGCGGTCATCGCCACCGGGCGGGTGTAGAAGTCGAGGATGTCGGACGAGGGCGTTGTCATCTGGGTCTCCGGCGCGGACAGGCTCCGTCTTGTCTGCCAGCGGCAGCCCGGCGTGTCTTGACCGGGCTTGCTGGCCCTATTCGCCGATCAGCTTGCAGTGGATCGCGATCCCCCGGGCCGCCAGGGCGATCTTGTCCTGGAAAAGGTCGCAGTCGAGCAGGTTGTCCGGGCTGGAATGACGGCCGGAAAAGACGTTGATCAGCACCTGCAAACCCTTGGCGTCGACATAGGCCAGCTTGGACGCATCGTATTTCGGCCCGTGGAACTGGGCTGCGCCTGCGCCGGGGATCTCGTCCTTCTGGCTGGGCGCCAGGTCGATTTCACCGACGTCGTTCTCCAGCCGCCGGTTATTGCCGTTGCTGTCGCCATAGAAGTCGGCGGAGATCATGATGGTCTCCTTGGGATGCGCCAGCCGCGCCGCCGCCCTGGGGCTGAGGCTGACCGTCACCGAGAAGGCCGGCCCCACCGTCCAGGCCGGCGCCGCCGCCAATGCCCACCCAATGGGCGCCAGCGCGGCCACGCTGGCCGCCACCACCACACCCACCGCTCGCCATCGCTTGTTCGTCATACCGGCTTCCCCTTTTGCCGGCGCGAGTGTAGGAGCCGATGTGGCGTTGGTGAAACATTCCCTCAGGCACGCGATGTCGAACCGTGGCCAAAATACAACGAAATCGATGGAACCTTTGCCGTAGCAGTGAGTTTGGGTTCGGATTTTCTTTGCTCACAACGAGCTTCAAGGGGCGTGTAATGAAAAAACTACTCTTTGGAACTGTAACGGTCGCGGCGATGCTTGGCGGCGTCGCGGTCGCCCAACCGATGGCTTCGACCTACGACTGGACCGGTATCTATATCGGCGTCAACGGCGGCTACGGTATTCCGCAGTCTCAGTCGGTGAACACTGTCGAGACCAGCGGCGGCGCGGTTTTCGCGCCCGGAACGGGCAACTTTGGCCAACTCCGGCCCCAGGGCGGGTTCGGCGGTGGCCAGATCGGCTACAACTGGCAACGGAACAATTTGGTCCTGGGCGTCGAGGGCGACTACCAGGGCGGTGACATAACCGACACGCGCACGCACACGGTCACGCCCTACACCAGCGCCACTTCGGCAATCAGCTTCGGGGCCAACAGCACGCTGCACCAGTTCGGCACCGTGCGTGGGCGCGCGGGCTACGCCGTCGACAAGGCCCTGTTCTACGCCACCGGCGGTGTCGCTTTCGGCGACGCTCGCTACCGGACGACCATGAGCGATACGCTGGGCTTCACCGCCCGCGCCCAGAAAACCGCCAGCGTCGGCTACGTGGTCGGCGGCGGGGTCGAATACGCCGTCGCGCCGAATTGGACCTTCCGGGCCGAGTACGACTACATGGATTTCGGCCAGGTGACGGCGACCGGGCGGGAGATCGGCCCGTCCAGCGGCTTCGCCATCTCCAGTCGGCAGCACATGGACTATCAACTGGTCCGGCTGGGGCTGAACTACAAGTTCGGCTCGCCACCGCCTCCGCCGCCGCCTCCGCCACCACCGCCTCCCCCGCCACCGCCTCCTCCCCCGCCGCCACCGCCTCCGCCGCCACCCCCGCCGCCTCCGGCGCCCGTGG
>JBEPUW010000074.1:0-17740 GCA_041691315.1 Caulobacteraceae bacterium
GCTGGACTGGTTCGAAAGCACCAACCGCGAGGCGCTGCGGGACTTTTGGGCGCGAGCGCCCGCCGACGCCCTGGCGCTCAAGAAGGAGCTCGAGGCCGCCAGGGTGAAACTCCAAAGCGCGGCGAACGCGGTCGCCTAGACCAATGCGGGTCGTCGCCAAGTCCCTCGGCTGGTCGGCAGCATGAGGTTCACCGTCGAGGAACGGGCGAAGATCGCGGAAGTCAGGCGCATCGAGCGCTCGGCGCGCGAGCGGTCGAAGAAGGCCCGACCGGCCCGCGTGGCGCCGACGGCCACCGGGCAGCGCCGTCCGCGCGAGCGAGACGCCGGCTATCGGAGCTGGCTACACGAAGGCCTGCCCTGCATCGCTTGCCTGATCGAGGGAGGACCGCGGCGCACGCCTGGTTCTGGCGCGATAAATCCCATCGAAGCCGCTCATCAGAAGCATATGGACCTGAGGGGTCCGGCTCTCGGCAAACGACCCAGCGACGCGGCTTGTTGTCCGCTCTGTGCATGGCATCACCGGCTGGCGCCGGACGCCTGCGACCCGGCTCAGCGTAAGTTCTGGGACCGTCTCGACGTCAACGTCGGCGACTACTGCCGCGCGCTCTATTCCGCCTACGAGGTCAGCCAGGACGGCGCGGCCATCGTCCGTCGATTTGCAAGGATCCCTCAGGTTGCTTCTTAGGCCTCGACACTCTGCTGATTGACTGAACGATCGTCGGGCCCAGTCCGACTTTTCGCCATCGGCCACACCATGGATGGTGCGCGGACAGCGCCGAGCCCGCTCGGCAAAGATCGAAATTGGATAGCCCCTAACGCAACGAAAATTGACAATACGCGGATCATTCGACAGGATTGAATAGGACTGACAAGTCTAGCACTCACCAGTGTTCCGAAGGCCTCGCCCCCAGGCGAGGCCTTCACCTTTTGGGAGTCGCGCTAGCGACCGACAGGCCGGCGCGTGCTAACTCCACTGATTGGGGTGGCCGAGGCTCTAGTCCTATCGACGCTGCCTAGGGTACTGGACCTTATCGATCGCAACCAAAAGTTCCAGGATAGTTTGGCGGAAGCGGGTCGGGATACTGCTGTACGCCGCCAAGAGCTCCGACGCGCCCGTAAGATCCAGCTGAATATCGATGGGTGCGCGTCCTGATGCTTCATTGCTCTCAACAATCAAATCGCGTACGCGGCAATCGAGCGCCTGGGAAATCTCTATGAGCTGGGAAGCCGATAGCTTGTTGAGTCCAATCTCGTAACTGCTAATTTGGACTTCCGTGACGCCGATCTTGTCACCGAGCAATTTCTGAGAGAGTTTCAATTCCCTCCGCCGTCTGCGGATGCTCGCCCCTAAACTAGCGTCAACTGGCCCAACCGCACGGTTGCTTTTTTTCGGTGCTGTGGCCGGCGAAATTGGCATTCGACTCACGCTCTATCATTGCAATACTGAACGAAGCCATCGCTCTTCAAAGCGTTTGGTGTCACAGCTAGAGAGAGGTGTCGATGCCGCCGCGGTTCCAGCCCGGCCGCGCCCTCACCGACTTCGGTCTAGCCCCCGAGCACGCCTTCCTGATCGGCGACCAGGCCAGCGACATCGAGGCGGCGCGCCGCGCGGGCGTTCGGGGTTATCTTTTTCAAGGACGGCGACGTGGACGCCCTGGTCGCCAAGGTGCTGGCCGACCTATCCGCGGCCTAGATGCCGGCGCCGGGGTTGCTGCCCGTGGTGACGCCAACTTCGTTCAGTACACCGACGATCATGATCAGCACGCCGGCCGCCGACAGCAGCATCAGGAACTGCCACGGGACCATGCGCGGCTTGGCGTAGTCCTTCGGCTTTGCGCCCATCCAGCCGCAAAACACGGTCAGGGCCACGAAGGCCAGCATAATCGCAATGGTAATGGGCAGGTTCATGGAAAGGGGTCGCGCGTCCCGTCGCGTCGCCCCAACTGGCGCGACCGGGCGAGCTTCTAGCAGCGCCCTCGCGGGCGTGACAACCGTCGCTGTTTTGCAGACACGCTATCCATCCAGGATCGCGCCGGGCTAAGGAACCACCGGATGGGGGAGCAACAGACGCCGCAGATGAGTTACGCCGGGCGCTACATCAACATGGATCGCAGCCTCGAACGGCGAGGCGCGCTGGAGGCCCAGTTCGCCGCCTTCGACTGCAGCGATCGCTATGTGCGATTTGCAGCCGTCGACGGCCAATCCCTCGACCGGACCCGCTCATCCCTGACCGCCGGCGAGTGCGGCTGTTTTGAATCGCACTACCGCTGCATCAAGGAGTCGATGGGCGAGGATCTCAATCTGCACATCCTCGAGGACGACGTCGTCTTCGGACCGAACACCATACCGTTCCTGGACCAGGCGCTGGCCGACGCCTTCAATCAGGGCGAGATGGTCTTCACCGACATCTTCATTCCGGGCGAGCTGTCGACGCTGCAGCTGCTGATCAACTACTACCGGCTGACCGGAATTCTCGACCGGCCGCCGCCCGGTGAGCGCGCCTCGCCGAAGTTCGTCAACTTCTACGACCTGAAGCAGGCCTCGTTCACCGGCGCCTCGTCCTACCTCGTGCGCAGCGACGCGCGGGGGCGGCTGCTTCGCCTGATGGAGGCCGAACTGGCGGCCGGGCCGACCATGCCGGTGGACATTTTCTACAACCGCGTCGTCCATGACGGGCGGATCACGGCGGTCTGCCTTCTGCCCTTTCTGACCACGGTCAATCCCGCCGAGGTGCTTGCAACCACCATCGCCGGGCGCGGCCAGCACGAGCGGTCGAATCTGGCCTTTTTCCTGCTCAGGAACTATTTCTTTGTCGACAAGGACGAGGCGGCGGTCGCCGAGATCAGACGCGAGCTGACCCACGACCTGAACGACCCGCACTACATCGACCCGTTGCTCGACGTGTTCAAATTCATCTTCAGCGAGAACTTCGTCGCCTTTTAACGCGGCTATTCTAGGTAGGAGAACAGCTCCCGCCCCGACGCGGTCAAATCGTTGATGCGCGTCCGCTCGTCGGCGGAGAGCATGGTCCGATAGGTCGATCCGCCGACCTTGGCCGCGCGCGCCACCTTGGCGTCAAGATTGAGCCCGAAGGAGGCCCCGATCGGATCGAGGTCGATCCGACCCTCGACCAGATCCTCATAGCGAATCCAGGCGGCGCCCAGCTTGTCGATCACCCCGCTCCAACTGAGCGCCAGGCCGTTCCAGAAGCGTGCATAGTCTTCAAGCGAGGACACCCAATGGTCTGGCCATTTCACCAGATGACCGTAGGCCGGGGGATCGAAGCCGAAGTTGCGCATCGACTGGTAGGCCGACACCGGATGGCGCACCACCACCAGGAACTTGCATTGCGGATAGAGCCAGCGAAGCACGACCGCATCTTCGCCGGTCCAGCGGACCTGCTTGACGCCCCAGCGCTTGAAGCCGCGCTGCCGTGCCGGGACGGCCAGCCAGGTGTCGAAAAAGGCGCGATAGGCGGCCTTCAGGTGCCCGGCGTCGGGCGCGAGCGTGGCCACCCAGTCGCCGGTCAGATTGACGTCCGGCCGGTGCGACAGCCAGTGGGACTCTCCCGGCCAGTCTGCCGAGATGCCCAGCAGCGGCTCCGCCAACCGATTGAGAAAATGCAGATGCGCCAGCGGCTCGCCCCAGACCAGGATCGACGGGTCGGTCATCAGGGCGCGCTGGGTCAGGGTCGATCCCGACCGCCAGCCGATCGAGGACAGGAAGACAGGATCGTCGTTCGAGGCGGCCTGCGACTCGCGCGTGGCGGCGTCCAGCACCGTCAAGGACTGTTCGAGCCGCGCCAACCGATCCTCGATCGGCTCGACAACCAAATAACCCAATCCCACCGTCTCACCTCTTGCGGGCAAGAAACACACACCTGCGTTTCCGCCACATTTCGATTTGTGATTAATTCGCTCAGCCGGGCCGAATAAGGGCGGCGGGCGCACAACCGGTGCCAAGGCGCCCAAAAAATCTCGTCGTGGGGTCGATCTCGACGCCTTCGTCCGGGGCGTGCTAGGCAGCGCGGGCGTTTCGGCGGTTCCCCGAGGATCAATGTCCATCTCGCTCGACCTGCGCCAGTGCGAGACCCTGATCTTGAATCTGGCCGACGACGTCCAGAGGCGCGAATCCACCGTGGCGCTGTGCGAGCGGCTTGGCCTCTCCTACCGGCTGGTCGACGCGGTGAAGTGCTCGCCGGGCCGCATCGGCTGCGGCCTCAGCCACCTGAAGGCGTTGCGCCAGGCCGATCCGGCCCGCCCGACCCTGATCCTGGAGGACGATGTCGGGGTCACCGAAGTCTTCTCGCCGGTGATCTCGGTTCCGGACAATGCCGACGCCGTCTATCTGGGCGTCTCGGCCTATGGCGCCATCGAGATGGTCGACTATATCGGCTTCACTGGCCGGTTGCTCGCCGAGGAGGCCAGCGAGGGGCTGTTGCGGGTCTATAATCTGCTGGCCGCCCACGCCACGGTCTATCTGACCGCCCGCTATCGCCGCCGCGCCGTCGAGGCGATCACGGAGTCGCTGGTCGACCGCGACTGGGACCCGGACCGCGGTCTGGCCATGATCCAGTCCGACTTCAACGTCTATGCGCTGCGCGAGCCGGCCTTCTACCAGGCGGCCGCCCTGCAGCCGCCTGGCCGCGAGGAGCAGGAGGCGGCCACCCGCCTGGCGCTCAGCCCGGTGGCGATCGGCGCCGTCGAGCCGATCTGGCTGAACGGCGTCGCCCATGACATCCGGGTCGAGCGTCACGACGACCGGCTCAAATGGGTCTGGGCCCAGTAGCGCCCCGGCGCCAAGCCATGGAATTCGCCGGGCGATACATCAACATGGCGGCCAGCGCCGAGCGGCGCGCGCAGATGCAGGCGCAGTTCGAGCGCCTGGGCTGCGCCGACCGCTATAGCCGCTTCAACGCCGTCGACGGCAGGACCGTGCCGGCCGGGCAGTCGAGCCTGAGCGCCGCCGAACTGGGCTGCTTCATGTCGCACTATCACTGCATCGCCGAGGGCGGCGGCGACCAGCACGTGCACATCGTCGAGGACGACGTGGTCTTCTCCGGCCAGACCGTGCCGCTGCTGCAGGTCACCACCGACGAGGTCATGGACCAGTGCGACATTCTGTTTACGGACATCTTCGTGCCGCTGAACATGAACGCCATCTTCAACCTGATGGAATACTACCGCGCCTCGGGCGTCATCGCCGCCCGCCACGTGCCGCCTGACCAGCGCGCGCCCGCCTGCATCATGTACGCCAACATCCGACCGATCGAGTTCGCCGGCGCGACCTCCTATGTCGTCAACCGAAATTCCCGGCACAAGATCAGGCGACTGCTGGACCGGGAGATGGCCGAGGGGATCAGCGCGCCGATCGACATGGTCATCCGCAAACTGGCCGGCGCCGGCGAACTGACCGCCTATTGCACCCTGCCCTTCCTGACCGCGATCCGGGCCGACAGCATCTACAACACCACCATGGCCGAGCGCGGCCAGGACATGGCCTCATCGATGGCCTTCTTCCTGTTGCGGTCCTATTTCTTCGTCGGCAAGGACGAGGCGGCACTGGCGGCGTCCGTCGCGGAGCTGGACAGCGGCCTGGCCGACCCCGGCTTCATGGACACCATGCTCGGCGCCTTCCGCTTCATGTTCAGCGAGCGGTTCCGGCAGTTCTAATTAGGTCGCACCGTCTTGCGAGTTCAACAGCGTCTATGCGATTTAGGACGCGCCTAGAGGGCGAGGCGGGGAGGTCTTGAAACTTGACTTGCAACATTCTATGTTGCGCAATGTCAGCGTGAACGAGAAGCGCCGCCCTACCCACGACTTGACTGCCATCAAGGCCGCGTTCGCGAGTCCAGGGACGTTGAACCGGACCAAGTCATCGACCCGGGATGCGTCTGCGCTCGGGATGGATGCGGCGGCCGTGGTGGCGGCGATTCAGGCGCTTCAATACTTGGCTGACTTCGACAAGAGCGCCACGGCTCACCATAACCCGCAGCAGTGGCACGACAGCTACAAACCCGTGATCGATCGACGGACGCTCTATCTGAAGTTCACGGTCGATGACGAAGGCAATTTTCTGCTTACAAGCTTCAAGGAGGCTTGAAATGGTCGAGGAAAACACGAGGCCTTGTCCCTCCTGCGAGGGTGTCATGCGGCGCGGCGTCCAACAGGAAACGGTGAGCTTTCAAGGCGAGTCGCTGACCTACCTTCAGCCCGGTTGGCACTGTGAAAACGGTGACGACGGGGTTCTTGAGGGGTCAGACAACGACTATGCCGACGCGGCCCTGCACGAAGTCATGGCGCGAGCGAAGCACTCGCCGATTTCGCCGCTCATGATTCGCGCCGCGCGAGAGGCTGTCGGCGTGTCCCAACGCCAGGCCGGCAAAGTGTTCGGCGGCGGTCCCACGGCGTTCTACAAATACGAGACGGCAAAGGCTGTCCCGTCCGAGGGGATGGCGAACCTGCTACGGTTGGCCTTGGAAAACCCTGGTCTTTTTACGAAGCCGCCTCGTGGCACGTTCAACTGGCCGTCGGCTCGGGACGCCCAGCTTCTACGCCGCGTCATCACCGATGATCGCCTCAGCGCCATTCTGCGGCGCGTCTATCCTCAGACTGACGCCGCCTGAGGCTCTCCGGTTAGATGGCGATGCCGCAGCGTCCCGATCATGGCCTCCCACACCTCGAGAAGTACTCGGTCATGACATGGTCGAACCGGGGCAGGTCGAGGACCGGCGGCTTCACGTACAGCACGTTGTATTGATACTCGTATTCGAAATCCCGGGCGATGGGGACGAAGCCGTAGCGCTCCAGGAAGGCGTCGACCGTGCGCGAAAGCCACTGGTCGGTCCAGAACTGCACCTCCTCGACCTCGATCATCAGGCTCTGGGTGCGGCCGAAGACTTCGGTGGCGCCCTGCAGCACCTTGCCGGCGGCGCCCTCGACGTCGATCCACAGGCTGAAACGGCTGTCGATGAAGCGCGGCTGGTTGAAGAACCGGTTGGCGGTGGTCGCGGGAACGGTGACCTGTTCGTAGTCGACATTGGCGGCGTTGCGCTGCAGCAGCGAGTCGTTGCCCTTCACTTGCGGAAACTTCTGGTCGCCCTGGCCGGTGATGACGTTGAAGGTGATCTCGCCGTCCAGGTCGGCGACCGCCATGTGCAGATATTCCACCGAGGCCGCAATCGCATTGGCGCTGCAGACCTGAAAATTATACGGGTTGGCCTCGAAGGCCACGGCGTGGACCTCGGGCAGCCGCCGCTTCATCTCCAGCGAGAAACTGGCGTCGAAGGCGCCGATCTCGACCGTGACGCTCGGCCGGATTTCCATCAGCAGATCGAAATAGAGCCCCATCAGCGCCTGGGTCGAGCGGGCGCGCTCGGCCGGGTCGGCCAGGTCGAACAAGGCCGCGGTCGATCGGAGTTCGGTCAGGCGTGGCATCTTGGCTCCAGACCGGCGGCCGGGCGCATCCGAGCCTTGCCGCGATTGGCCTCACTGTCTCGCCCTGGTAGGTAGACCCTAAGCCGGCCGCCGATCGAGGCGCGGCCGTGATGGGGGCGCGTGGTGAGCGACAAGACGCTTGGTATCCTGTGTTATATCGACAATTCGCCCACGATGCTCGAGGACTTCAGCTGGATCTACAAGAGCTGGATCTACAGTGGAAACTGGCGGACCTCGGACCTGGTCACGGTCTGCAACCCGCTCGTCTATGACCAGCTGCCGAATGAGAGCGGCGTGGTCAGGATCGCCAAAGAGCCGGTCGCCGTCGCCGGCTCGCGCTGGGACGGCTATCCCTTCATCAACTCGATCGCCTGCCTGATCGGTCCGCACACGGCGGGGCTGGCGTCGCGCTACACCCACATCCTGCGCACCGACGCCGATGTCTTCCTGACCCACAACCTGGTCAATTTCCGACCCAACATCGCGGTGCACGGCCGCGGCCGCTACGCCGAGCGGGCCGACGTGCGCGAGAAGATCGTCGAGTTCGCCAACCGGCATGGGCTCAACCACCACGGGGTCTTCAACTGCGGCCACTCGCTGATGGGCTTCAGCGACCAGGTGCTGATGTTCCTCGATCAGCAGAACACCGTCTGCGAGTGGCTGCTGGACGAGGAGTTCAAGGAGGACAAGGGCCAGTGGCCGGGCTGGTGCATGAACGTCACCACCATGTACGCCGCGGAACTGGTCGCCAATCACAACTGGGATATGTTCCTCAAGCTCGGCTACCTCAACATGCTGGATTACGAGACCGTGCTCTGGTCCAACATCGCCGAGACCGGCGTCCTGCACATCCACGCCGTCAATACCTTCGAGGCGCACTGGTCGAAGCTGGCCTTTCGCGGCGGCCTCTACAAAAACTACGACCTCAGCAGCTTGGACATATCGATCGTCAAAGACTACTGCCACTGGATCAATGTAACGCCGGTCGACGAGATCAAGCGCCTGGCCCTCTATCCGGAATAGCCGGGTTCGGCGCGGGCTCAGCCAACCGCAGCCGGCCGATCGACAGGGAACGGAGTGCGATGCTGCCGCGCGTGAATCTGGTCAAGGGCGAGGCGGCGGACTATCTGCTGCTGGCGACCGAAGACCATATTTCGAGGACGCTGTATCTGAGCGGCGGCTGGGACACCCACCTCCTGGATGTCACCCGGGTCTTCTGCCAGGGCGTCGATGCGCCGCTGATCCTCGATATCGGCGCCAACCTGGGCGCCTATGCCATTCCGGTGGCCCGGGAGCTCCAGGCCGCGAACGGCGTCGTCTGGTGCTACGAGCCGCAGCGGATCGTCTATTACCAGCTGTGCGGCAACATCTTTCTCAACCGGCTCGACAATGTCGAAGCCATCCACCAAGCGATCGGCGACCGCGACGGAACCGTCGATATCCCTGAGATCAACTTCGACAGGGCCACAAACGTCGGCGCCTTTTCATTGGACGAGAACGTTCGCCGCAACACCGGCCACCTGAACGAGTTCGATGCCGATTCACGATCCGTCCCCATGCGCCGGCTGGACAGCCTGGCCTTCGCCAAGCCGCCAACCCTGATCAAGATCGATGTCGAGGGCCTGGAGCTGGCCGTCATATCGGGCGGCCTCGCGTTTCTTGAGCGCAACGCCTTTCCGCCGCTGCTGTTCGAGGCGCTGGAGGTGGAATGGCTCAGCGGCAATCGCGAGATGATCTTCGACCGTCTCGGCGGCGCGGGCTATGAGATCACCAAGATCGCCGGTGACGACTACGTCGCTCAGCACCCGGACAATCCGATCAATATCGCCTTCAGCAACGACGGCCAGGGCATCCTCTATATGGCCCGGACACGCTAAAGCCCTATCATGTCATTTGAATCGGCCGCTCTCAGCGATCCTTCTCCCCTCGCGGGACTAAGCGATTCACACATTTCCAAAGCCAAACCCCAAGCGTCCCTTCTCCCCCTGCGGGAGAAGGTGTCGGCGAAGCCGACGGATGAGGGGTCTCGCTCCGATTTCCGAACAGGGTCAAGGGCTTATCGCATAGGATGATCGACCTCTCATCCGACCCCTTCGGGGCCACCTTCTCCCGCAAGGGGAGAAGGGCTTCTTGCTTAATCCATTGATATCTCTAACTATCGCCAGATGTGTGCATCGCCTTCTCCCGCGAGCGGAGAAGGGACGCCAAGGCGCCGCACCACCTAGGCAGATAGCCTTCAGGCGCGTTCGAGCACTTGGTCGCCCTTGAACGGGGCGAAGGCCTTCAGGCCGTTGACCGAATAGTGGAAGGGATCGACCGGCCAGTCGTTGAGCCCGGCCGAGACCACCCTGAACGGGTGGTTGGGCAGTCGTGGGGCCAGGCCGATCTCGACGAACCGGGCCGCCTGGTCGGCCGCCGCGGCGTGGCAGCGGATGTGGAAGGGATCATAGACCACCAGCCGTCCGGCGCTGGACGCCTGCTCGGCGATCGGCTGGCCGTCCAGGCCCTCCATGACGACGCGGCCAGCGGAGTCCAGGCACAGGATGGCCCGGCGGCAGGCGTAAGGGGTCGGCAGCACAGAACCGCGCGTGGTCTCGCCCGCCGCCAGTTCGATCGGGCGGAAGTGCTGGATGGTCAGTTCCTTGGCCTGGCCCACCTGCAGCAGCTCGCGGGCGGCGCCGACGCAGAAGAGCCGGGCGGCCGCCTCGATCATGGCCTCGCCCGGCTCGGCGACCGCCGGCCCGGGGCGGCCGGCGCGCGGATAGCCGACCCAGTCCAGGCGGGCGTGCCGGTTGGCTAGGCCCGGCTCGAACGTCAGGTCGGCGGCGGGGCCGCTTAGCGCCGACATCGCGACGTCGCCGACGACATAGCCGTGCTCGCTCCAGGCGCCGGTGTCCGGATGGCCGACCCCGGCGAAGTCGGGGGCGTGGTTCTTGAGCTGCTCATAGCGGCCGTTGTTCCCGTTCGCGGCGGTGCGGTCGTAGAGGCTCGAGGTGATGGCTTCCAACGACAGCAGCGAGGCGGTGCGGCTCAGATGCAGGCCGTCGAGGTCCAGGTCGGCGCGGGCGAAGCCGTTCTCGGCAACCTGTCCGGAAATGTCGATGAAGGCCACGTCCATGGCCGCGCAACGGCTGGCCATGATGTCGTTGGCCACCAGGGTCAGCTTGGCGCGCAGCGGCGCATCGACATAGACCCCGAACGACCAGCGCTGGGCCAGGTCGCTATTGGCGCTGCGCGGCGGCAGGGCGTGGACCATGGTGCGGGGAAACAGGCCCCTCAGCATCTGGACGGCGTCCAGGAACGGCGTCAGCAGGCCTTCGATCTTGGTCCGGATGATCAGATAGCTCATCGGCTCCTTGTCGAAATCCACCCCAAAGACCGTGTCTCCCGGAAGCTCGAAATCGTAGCCATTGCCCATCTGGGCGAACAGGTTCTGCATGTCGACGTCGCCGGCGAAGAACACCATGGCCGGCGGCAGTTGCGGCATGCCGGACAGGTAGGCCGCCGACTCCGCCATCATCATGAAATAGGCGTGGCCCTGGAACAGGATCCGTTCGGATTCGAGGATTTCGCTCAGCACCGGGTTCAGGCCGGCGTCGTCGGCATATTCCTGGGCCGGAAGCCCGGAGTATCGCGTGCGGCAAAAGAAGGTGTCGTCCGCCCACGACGACCTGACCATCAGGTTACTGAACTGCAGGCAGTGGCTCTCGCCAATCATGTAGATTGGCGACGGCGTGGTCAGAAACTCAACGGTCATTGCGCGGCGGCGGCCTTCGCTTCGTCGGCCATGGCGCGCATCACCTCGTCCTCGTCGCAGACCGGTCGGGGCCCGGCCGCCGGCGCCGGGGCGCTGGACGGCGCCGCGGCGGCGACCGCATCGAAGGTCGAGTCCATGTACTGGTGGCCGAAGCACTCGATGACGTGGGCGACCGCCTCGCCGCTGACCTCGCGCCGGTCGCTGAGGAAATAGCGATTGGAATCGCCGGTCGCGGTGACGATCTCGTAGGAGCCGAAGTAGCTGACCCGCGCGTGGCGTCGCGCGATCTCGTCGCTGGCCACCCGCAGCACCGCCTTGGAATAGACCGTCGACTGCAGCACGTGCCTGGGTTCGAAGGTGGCGATCAGCGGCACCGGCGACACCGTCAGGATAATCCGGGCGCGCGGATTGACCTCGTCCAGCAGATGCATGAAGGCGTCGAACTGCTCGACCACCTCGGAAACCGTGAAGTTGTGGAACAGGTGTTTTTCCGGGTCGAACACGCCGCCAAGGCCCGAGCCCGGGCAGTTGGGAAACACCGCCCCGTCGGCGGCGCTCAGCCAGGACTCGGTGAGGCCTAGGGTGAAGATGAAGACGTCCATCTCCTCGAACACCCGGCGAACGGCCTTCAGGTGGCTCTTGCGGTCCCACAGGCATTCGGTTTCGGTGGCGAAGCCGCCGGGCTGCACGCCCGACCGGAACGGATCGACGAACCCGCCGGAACTGTTGCGCCAGACCGGCTCGACCGGTTCGAACTGGCCGAAGGCGCGCTGGAACAGCTGCAGCAGCTGCAGGACGGTATAGAGGTTGCCGTAGCGCGCCGAATAGATGCCGTAGCCCAGCTCGGTCCTGGCCGCATCGCTGATGAACGGCGGGCCGGGCTCGGCCATCAGATAGTTGTAGCCCTTGGCGCGCAGCGCCTCGGAGATGCGTTGGGCGAAACAGCTGCCGGCCGAGGCGATGCGGTCCTCAGGCCCGATCCGAAAGCTCGGCTCATGGTGCGGGTTGATCGAGGCCGGGGCGCGATCGGCCATGGAGTCGCGCCAGCGAGCACTCGGCGGAACCTTCAGGTACGGAGATGATCGGTCGATCGCCATGGTGTCCTCGGTCGCCGGCTCCCGGACCGGACGGCGCGGAATCGCCGCGGCCGCTCGGGCAGGAACTGTAAGCTTAGCGTCAATCAACCTAAGCCCGAAGGCTCAGCGTGTCAGGCGCCGATCGCGTCGCACCCGCCTCATCCCGCAAGATCGGCGCCAGGCGCATAGGGGCCAAGAGCGTCGAACAGCGGCTTCAGGTGCGGCTCGTAGCGTCGCCAGCGCTGCACGCCGGTGGTGAAGATCGGCTGCCGCACCTGGGCGACGCTGGCGGTGCGCACCGGCCGCCTGGTTTCGTGGAACCGCAGACAGGCCGGGTCCCAGTCCAGGCCGCAGGCTTCGGTGATCAGCCAGCGGATCTGTCCCTCGGGATCGGCGACCAGGGCCTCGTGGTTCACGTCGACGACCCGGCCGGGCAAGACGGCGGTCCAGTAGTCCATCATCTCGCGATAGCGGACATATTCGCGGCCGATGTCGCCCAGGTCGTAGGCCGCTTCGTTGCCGGTCTCGAAGGTTTGCCGGAAGCTGCCCAGGCAGGTGTCCACCGGGTCGCGGACGCTGTGCAGAATCACCGCCTTGGGCAGCATCAGGTGGATCAGGCCGATATCCAGGTAGTTGCGCAGCATCTTGTCGACGAAGCGCGGGGCGCTGGCCCAGCCGCGGGCGTGCATGGCCTTGAAATAGGCGTCGGCCATACGGCGGAAGTGGTCGGGCGGATCGGGCGCGAACATGTCGAACGGATATTGTCCGCGCATGGATTCGGCGAGCGCGCTGGTCTCGCCGAGGCCCTGCACCCGGCGATGGCTGGACAGGATCTGCTCCAGCAGCGTCGAGCCGGACCGCGGCATGCCGACCACGAAGATCGGCGCCGCGAGATGGTGACCGCGCCCTTCATGGGCGGCGATGAACTCGGGCGTGATCACCGCCTTGCGAAAGGCGATGCCGGCGCGGTGCTCCTCGGCCGCCCGGTCCGGATGCAGGGCGCGGATCGGCGGGCCGATCCGTTGCTGCACCGACGCGGGCAGTTCGCCGGTCAGGGTCTGGCGCTTCAGCCGGTTGCCGGCGTCGAAGGCGTCGAAGGCGGCATTGATGTCGCCAAGCTGCTCATCGAGTTCGCCAAGGATAAAAAAGAGGCGGAGGCGTGTTTCGACGTCGACTCCTGCCGACTTGGCGCTACGCTCGATGAGCGCCTTCTCCAGCGGCGTGATCTCGGCCGGCCGCAACTTGGCCAGGTTCGCCAGCCCAGCAAGCCGCTCCTCCGGATCGGCGGCCATCTGCCGGTAGCAGGCGGTCGCCTCGTCCATGCGGCCAAGAGTCTCCAGCACACTCGCCCGATCGGAATGGGCCAGCGCCGGGTTCAGAGTCTGTACGTGGTCGTAGACGTCCAGGGCGGCGTTCCACTGGCCCAACTCCCGGTGGGTGTAACCCAGCACGCTCCACACCCGGATCTCGTTGGGCAGCCGCCGGGTCAGCGCCTCCAGCCGGTTCAGCGCGTCCAGAGTCCGGCCGCTGGCGAGGTCGATCAACGCCAGGAAATACGGCGCATCCACCGCATCGGGATTGCGCGTCTCGATCTGGGCGTAGAGCGATGTGGCCTGGTCGTAGCGAAACGCCACGCGGTGCTCCGCCGCCTCGCGCAGCCCCGCTTGCAGCTGGACCGGGGTCAATGGCGGCAGGCGCTTGGCGCGGCCGGCGGCGGGACGGGTGCTCATGGAACGATCCGCAACTGTTTGTGGTCGCGGATGTCGCCGATCGGCTCCAGGCGAAACCGCGCCGCGTCGACGGCGCGGCCCCGCGGCATGGCCAGCACGTTCGACGAGTGGCCATAGCTGAAGAAGGGATCGGCGCGCCCGCGAAAATTGGTTTCCTCGTGCAGGGACTGCACATCCCAATAGAGGTCGTATCCGTAGCGCTGCAGCCAGAGCAGCACCGCCACCGAGTCGTCGGCCGGCGTCGGCGGGTTGTTCTCGACATAGAGTGTGGGCCGATGCGCCTCGATCGTCGCCGCGGCGCCCTCCAGCACATCCAGTTCCATGCCTTCGACATCGATCTTGATCAGCGCCGGCGCCAGGCCCAGGCCATCGATGGTCTCGATCGGGATCGCGCCTTCGCCCATTGCCCCGACCAGCGAGACCCCGCCAAGGTTGCCGGCGTTGGGATAGTCGACCGCCGGAACCGACATGGCGCCGGCCTGGCGCCCGCCGCCGGCCAGATGCACCTCGACCCAGTCGATGCCGTTCAGGGCCAGATTCGCCTCCAGCAGCATGGCGATGACCGGCTGGGCTTCCAGCGCCACCAGCCGCCCCTTCGGCGTCAGATGCCGGGCCAGCGGAATGGTGTGGGTGCCGATATTGGCCCCCACCTCGACGATGACGTCGCCGGGACGGCTCAGGGCGCACATCAAGGCGATCTCGCGCTCGCAGAACTCGCCGTAATAGTCGAGCAGCGCGCCGATGCCGTTGGAATCGCCGGCCAGCACCAGGAAGTCGCCATGCTTGGCGCGCACCCGCCGCATGCGACCGGTGCGCAGGCCGGAGAGGTCATACATGGGCCGGCTCACCGCAGGCGGATGGGGCGACGTCGCGGACGCACGCCATGTGATCGCTCTCCCGACGCCGCTTGCGAAGAGACCGCTCTCCGTGCGGCGGCCCTATTATCACGTCCCATCGAAGAGTCTCGGGCAAGCTTGACGACAAGGGTCGCGTCGGCGGTCGCGTCAGCCTGTCAGGTCGGTGCGGATCTTCGCGATGAGCTGCTGCTTGTGCCGCGTCCACCAGGCCGAGCAGACCTGGCGCAGCGGCTCGCACGCGCCCCGAGCGACCATGTCGTTAACGAACAACTGGGCTTCGGACCAACTCGACACGGTTGGAATCGGATGGCCGGGCAGCAGCCGGTCGAAATAGCGATAGCCGGGGCGCGCCTCGACGATGGGAATGCAGCCCGCCTCCAGCGCCTCCCCGACCCTGAACGAATCCAGGTTCGAGTTGCCGGCGGGGCAGGGCACGAACAGCGTCTGGTCGAACAGGTGGCGATACTGCTCGGTGGACAGGCTGTCGTCGCTGTTCCAGCCTGAGGTCAGGTGCTCGTGGCCGCCGGCGACGCCGCGCATGTTATTCAGCATGTCGGCGCGCGTGGACTTGTTGGGGTCGCCGGCGAAGCTCCAGACGTACGGCCGCTCCGCCGCCGGCCGCTGCGGTCCACCGGCCTCGACGAAGCCTTCCTTGTAGCCAAGCGGAAAGAAGCTGACGTGGCCGAGGTTGGCCAGGATCGGCGACCAGATGTTGCGATAAACCCGATGGCACCAGCGATAGGCCGAGCAGCTGTCTTCATAGCGCTCGTCGCCAAGGTGGATGATGACCTGCCGCACGCCGTGTTCGAAATTGCGCCGGTAATAGAGGTCCTTTTCCGGCCCCAGCCGGTAGTCGATGATCAGCGAGCGATCGACCGGAACGCCCTTACGGTCGTCGATCACTTCGGCGGTGATTACATCGCCGAACAACAGCCGGATCCAGTCCAGCTCCCACAGCGGCGGCGCGGTGGCCGACAGGTTCAGCGTCCAGCCGCCCGCGCCGCGCTCGGAAAGCGCGTCATTCACCTGCGCCAGGTAAAAGGCGGCCTGCTCGGCGACCGCCTCCTCCTGCCCCAGAAGGGTGGTGAAATGGTTGCGGGCGCTTTCCAGAAAGCCGACCTGATAGAGCTGGATGGCGTAGCGAAGCTCAGGCGTCCTTGAAAAGGCGTCGTCCGCGAACCTCAAGTCCATGTCAGTTCCAAAACCGCTGTGTGGCCGACAAACTAGAGGCAAGCGCGCCAGGATAGAAACCGAAAGGGCGGCTTGATCGCCTGTGCGCGCAGCGCGGCGACCCTTACGACTATCTGAACGGCGACCGCCGGGCTAAAGGATCGCCGCGCGAAGGGGAGCTTCACGGAATGTCGGCGATTAGCGGCACGATCGTTCGCCATGTCATCGAGGGCAGGGAGATCAGCTTCTTCGTCGTCGATCCGTTCGACGCCATCCAGAAACATCACCTGGAGGGGAAGTTTTACGAACAGGAAGAACTGGCGCTGATTTCCGAGTTCCTGTCCGCAGACCGCGCCTTCATCGACATCGGCACGAACGTCGGAAACCATGCGATCTTTGTCGCCAAGCTGCGCCGCTGCGCCAAGGTGATCGTGTTCGAGCCCAACCCAGCGGCGATCGAGATCCTGCGCATAAACCTGCTGCTGAACCGCTGCGACAACGTCGATACCCGCTTCCTGGGGGTCGCCCTCGGCGCCGGCGACGGCGCCGTGCGCGTGGTCGCCGACCCGCGCCCGCACAATCTCGGCGGCGCCGGCGTCGCCGAGGATCCCGGCGGCGATGTCGTCCTGATGGCCGCCGACGGCCTGCTGGCCGGCGAGAGCGTCGGTTTCATCAAGATCGATGTCGAAGGGCTGGAGCTGGAGGTCCTCGCCGGCCTGAAGACCACGATCCAGCGCTGGCGGCCGGTGATGTTCGTCGAGGTCATGCAGGACAATACCGAGGTCTTCATGACCTGGGTGGCCGCCTCGCCCTACCACGTCGGTGGAACGATCCAGCGCTACGAGGGGGTTTTGAACTATCTGCTGCTGCCGGGCGAGCCCCGGCTTGCCTGAGCCGATACCCCGCCGATACCGGGCTTTTCGCCCAAGCGTCAGCGTGGTTTGTGTCGACGGTGAAACAACAATCGCCTGATACGGGAACCGAGTTTCAACCCAGTCGCGATCTCCGGCGTCGATTTCCGGAACCCCCGATCATCAGATTTCGCGTCCCGTCGGGGCCACGCCTGGAAATCGGCCGTCCTAAAAAATTTCTAATAAACTGAGCCCCTAGTCGTTGCGTTGGCGAAATTGTCGGGATAACGGTGTTCCCGACCTGATGGCTGTTCAGGACGATGTGTGGGGACGGGCGCGTGTTGCGTCTGTCATTCAAGGCCCAAGTGGCCCGAGAGACTGGGGAATAACACGATGCTTCCGATCGCGAAGAAGTCCGCCGTGCGCACGGCCCTGTTGCTGGGCGCCTCCGCGCTGACCCTGGGGGTGGGCGCCAACCTGGCGACCTCCGGGGCGGCGTACGCCGTGAACCCCGGCGGATGCGCGCTGAGCAACAGCCCGCACCCCCTGAGCACGACGGGTGCTGGTGCGATTAGCCTCGCCTCCGGCGCGGGCCTTGCTAACCAGGACCTCTGCGGCATCAGCACTTCGCTGTCCAACGTCGCCACGTCGACCCAGAACGTTTCGACATCGCTGAGCACCACCAGCACCTCGGTGACCAACGTCTCCACCTCGCTGAGCACGGTCTCCACCTCGGTGACCAACGTCTCCACCTCGCTGAGCACCGTCTCCACATCGATCGCCAACGTCTCCACCTCGCTGAGCAATGTGTCGACCTCGGGCGCCAACGCCTCGACCTCGCTGAGCACCCTCAGCACCTCGGT
>JBEPUW010000075.1:0-17724 GCA_041691315.1 Caulobacteraceae bacterium
CAGATACGCCCGTGCACTAACATTGAAACTGGATCACCACTCGGGGGCAGGCCACGGCGGCTTAGGGGGTAAGTGCAAACATCGAAGGTGTTCGTGTGCTTCCGTCGCGTCTACGCCGGACATGGGCCTCGCGGACAGCCCAGGGTGTAGACAGAGCAGGCGTCGACAAGGTCGCATGGGTCGGAAGCTCGGCGGCTCGCCATCGCCATGCCGCCGAAACACCCAGTTGGCGCCGACCCGGCAATGTCCGCTCAGGGTCGAGGCGGTGCGAAAACCCGCGTAAGATGGGCGCAGCGGGCTAGGCGCGGGCTTCCAGCCTGTCCGCCATATCCAACAGCTCAGACGCGCCGGCGGCCATCGCTGGCCGCAACCGCCTTGATGTCCAAGCTATCAGCCCCAGTAGGACCGCCGTCACGTACAGGGAAACCTCGTCCCGTCACCTCAGGACCCCGCCGATCTCCCCGTCGGCGGGGTTTTCTTTTTCTAGCCAGCGCCCCATTGGGTAACGGCGTGTTCAAAACCCTCCTCGCGCTACTCGCCGTCTCTGGGCTGGTTCTTGCCACCCCAGTGCTTGCCCAGGGCGGCTACGGAGACCAACACGATGGCAGCTCGATGGGCGACCAGCACCCCGGCGGTGATCAACAATGGACGATCACCACATGGATGGCGGCCAACACATGGATGGGGACCGTCACGACGGCGGCCGTCACATGGATGGTGACCGTCACGACGGGGACCATGGCGGAATGATGTGGCGCGCTCACCATCATCACCAGATGTGCCGCTGGCATCACCATCGCCAAGGTCTGCACCTGGCGGTGACGTTCGTGTCTTTCTGCGCCAGCGACGATTGGCTGTCGCAGGCGAGCCACGAGCTGAGCCTCTAAGCCAACTCGTTTAGTCTATTGGGGCAACGCCTGGTCTGAGACGTAGCTCTCGCAGCCGTCGTGGAAGGCCTTTGAGTATGTTGGGCAATCAGCCCGCATGGTCAGGCCGCTGCGTTCTGCCCACCGATAACCCGCTTCGTTGGCGTCGCCGGTCAGTCGCTCGTCCGCCAGCGCCCCGGCGTCGGGCAGCGGGGCCGTCCGGTTGGCGATGACCTGGGCGACCTCCTGGCCGGCCGTGGGCCTGCGGGCGACTGCATAGACCCCGAGCGCAACGAGCGCGCCCGAGGCCCCCGCTAGAATGGCCGCGCGTCTGTCCATCGCGCTATGCCTGGCGAAGCTTACTTGTGGCAGGTGTCCTTCAGGGCGATGCAGGTGTTCCCGCACGCCTTCCCCTTCACGCAATGCTTGGGGCCTTTTGTTGAAGACGCGGACGCCATCGAGGACATAGCGGGCGCCGGGGCGGTGGGCTTAATGGTGCAAGCCTTACCCTTTGGGATGCAGGTGTTTCCGCACGCAACGCCTGTAAGGCAAACCTTGGCATAGGCCGGGCCGAGCGTGGAGCCGCTCATCGCCAGGACCGCCGCTATCATCAGAAGGCGCTTCATATTGGACTTCCCCTTGTGTGGAGAGGGGAGAGTGCCGCCGATCCGGCGCTATGTGAAGCCGCTAGTTCAGGCAGCTTGAGAATCGGCCGGCGGGGTAGCGCCGTTGTTCGTCAGGTGGTCGGACATATCCCTCAGGAAGTCCTCAACCGGCTGTCCTGCAGCACTCGCCATCTGTTGAGCTTGGCTGCTACCCAGAGCGGCGCGAAGCTGATCGGCACTGATCGGCATCTTGCCGCCGTTTGTCCAAGCCTCGACGTGGTCGGCACAGCCGTTGGCTGCTAGGTGTTCCAACATCCCGCCCATACCGCCCGCGGCGTCATCGCCGCCGAACGCGCCGCTCAACGCATCGAAAATGCCCATAGTCCAATCTCCTGTGTACGAAGAGAGCCTAGCCGGCGAATATGACGGGTCATAGGGTCAGCGCGACTAGCGGGCCGCTGGTGTGCTCGCCTGTCGGCTGGAGCGAAGGCCTTTCGCCGACGCTCGGCCGCTGCGCTATATTGCCCTGATGAGCGGTCAGAAACCCCCATCCGACGCCGTCCGCCTGCGTGCCCTGGAGATGGCGCTGGCTGCCGTGATCGCCCAGTTGCCGCGTGATGACCTGCAGAATGCCGAGGGCTATCTGGCCGCCTTAGAGGCTCCTGCCGAGCCTGGGCTTGAGCGATAGGCCCCGCAACTCGCCGGCGGCTTCATTGCTGAGGCGATGAACTGGTTTTACGAAGCTGACGAACACGCCGTCGACTACGATCCAGACGCCACTGATGACGCTGAAGCCGTGGCCGTGTTCAACGGCGAACTCAATCGGCTGATCCGGGTCGAATGCGGGGATGGCGCGTCACCCGACGACCTGGACCGACTCGCCGAGGCGATCATGGCCGTACCGTCGAAGATCTCGGCGCTTGGCAGCATGGGCTAAGATCGGGATCGACCCCCACCATAGCTACGCCAACATGCTCTGCGACGTCGCGATGGCCCGCGTCTATAATACGACAACAATCATTCTGCCTGACTCCATGGCCGGCGCCGGTGACCAGTCTGAGCAGCCGGGCGTGCCTGGCTTGCCGACCAAGGTGGCCGCGTTGATCGATCAGATTTCCATGAAGGGCGACGTCTGCGGCCGCTGCGCATCATATCAGTTTGATGCCGAGGGCCAGCCGGTGATGCCTGCCGGGGCATGTTCGACGAAGGGTTTCATCGCGACGGCCGCTGACCCCGGCTGCGAGATGTTCACCCGCCGCACCTAGGTTCTTCGTCGCTGCAGTCAGTCCTAGAGCCAGATTGAGTCTCCGGCCGAGTGACACCTGCTCACTAAAAAGTGACAGCTGAAGTGAGACTGGTGACGTCTCAAAACCTGACGCTCTGTCACCAGTTTGCCGCCCAACGTCCCCGGCCGCAGGGCGAATTTTCCCCCGGACCCCCGAAGAGATAAGGTTTTAGGCCCAGTGACATTATCTAGTGTCACTGACATCACGTATGGGCGCGCCTACCACCTGCAGAACTTCTCGCTGGGCGACCGCGCGCGGGACGCCTAGCCCGGAGGCATGAGGATCCTGGCCATCTCCGGAAGCCTGCGGGCGGCCTCGGCCAACACCGCCCTGATCGAGGCGCTGCCCCTGGTCGCGTCGCCGGAGGTCGAGGTGGTGGTCTATCGCGGCATCGGGCAGTTGCCGCACTTCAATCCCGACCTCGATGGCGATGCGCCGCCCGCTTCGGTGCTTGATCTCCGCCTTCAGATCGGCCTTTGCGACGGCCTGGTCATCTGCAGTCCGGAATACGCCCACGGCGTCGCCGGCGCGATGAAGAACGCGCTGGACTGGCTGGTCGCCAGCCTGGAGTTCGCCGGAACCCCGGTGGCGCTGATCAACGCTTCGCCGCACTCCGAATTCGCCCAGCCGCAGATGCGCGAGACCTTGACGGTGATGTCTGGCGAGGTGGTCGACGCGGCCTCACTGACCATTCCGCTACAGGGCGGCAAGATGACCGCGGCGCAGGTCGCGGCCGACCCGGACATGTCGGCCAGGCTGCGCGCGGCGCTGGCCGCCCTGGTCGATCACGCCCGCAAGGCGGCCACCAGTTCGCGCGCGTAGGGCGCGGCCGCGTCGAGATCGCGGACGCAGATGGTCAGGTCGCGGATCGCCCAGTCATCCTCCAGGTCGATGATCGCGATCGGCAGGCTGAGCGCCGCGCGCCTCGCCGTGGTCAGCGGCACGACGCCGATGCCGACGCCGGCGGCGACCAGGCGGCAGACTGCGTCGAAGCTGCGCAGCTGCACCCTCAGGCGCAAAGCCTGGCCGAGTGGCGTGGTCTTGGCGGACAGAAAGCGCTGCAGGGCGCTGGTGCGGTCCAGACCGACGAAGTCGAAGCCAAGCACGTCGGCGAAGGCGACCTCGCCGCGATCGGCCAGGGAATGGCCGGCGGCCGTGACCACCACGAAGCGGTCGGAGCGGAACGGGAAGGTCTGCAGCCGGCCCATATCGACCGTGCCGGCCACGATGCCGATGTCGCCGACACCCTCGGCGATCAGGGCGACGATCTCGTCGGAAAGCCGTTCCTCCAGATCCACCGTCACCTGCGGATTTGCGGCCAGAAACGCGCTCAGCGCCTCGGGCAGGAATTCGGTCGAGGCATTGGTGTTGGCCAGCAACCGCACATGGCCGGCCGCCCCGCCGGCATAGACGCCCAGGTCTTCCCGCAGTCGTGCGCTTTGAGCGAGGATCAGGCGCGCATGATTCAACAGCGTCGTCCCGGCTCGGGTCAGGCAGACCCCCTGGCGGCTGCGCGTCAGCAGGGCTGCGTCGACCAGATCCTCCATCGCCTTCAGCCGGGTCGAGGCCGCGGCCAGGGCGAGCGCGCTGCGCTCGGCGCCGCGGGTGATGGTGCCGGCCTCGACCACGTCACAGAACAGTTTCAGGTCGACTAGGTCGAACCGCATGCTTCGCCTCCCGCGAAGGGTACCTCGCCGAAATACGCATTTTCAGGCGCCAGATCAAAGCTCATCCTTTCAGTGAGACGAAGACTGCATTCATGGATCGCACGCCGCCGCCCGTATCGCTCGCCGCCGCTCTGGCTCTGACGCGGACGCGGGGGCGCTCGGCCGAAGTGTTCGCCGACGGCGATCTCGAGGTCCGCTTCGCCGCCCGGCCGACCGACGGGCCGCAGGTCCCGCACCGGCGCGACGAACTCTATTTTGTCGCCGCCGGAACCGGCCGCTATCGGGTCGAGGACCGGGTCAGCAAGGTGGCCCCCGGCGACCTGCTGTTCGCCGCCGCCCACACCGCACACGGGTTCAAGGCCATCTCGGCGGACTTCTGCGTCTGGGTGCTGTTCTACGGGCCGCAGCGCTAGCGGCATGGCCGCCTACGACCTCATCGACCACAGCTACGACGTGGTGGTGCTGGGCGCCGGCGGCTCGGGCCTGCGCGCGGCGCTGGGCTGCGCCGAGGCGGGTCTGAAGACCGCCTGCATCAGCAAGGTCTTCCCGACCCGCTCGCACACCGTCGCCGCCCAGGGCGGCATCTCGGCGGCGCTGGGCAATATGGGCGCGGACGACTGGCGCTGGCACATGTACGACACCGTCAAGGGCGCCGACTGGCTGGGCGACCAGGACGCCATCGAATACCTGGTCCGCAATGCCCCGGCGGCGGTCTACGAGCTTGAGCACTGGGGCGTGCCGTTCTCGCGCACCGAGGACGGCAAGATCTACCAGCGCGCCTTCGGCGGCATGACCAGCAACTTCGGCCGGGCGCCGATCCAGCGCACCTGCGCCGCGGCCGACCGCACCGGCCACGCCATGCTGCACACCATGTACGGCCAGGCCCTGAAGCACGATGTCGCGTTCTTCATCGAATACTTCGCCATCGACCTGATGATGGATGAGGGCGTCTGCCGCGGCCTCATCGCCTGGCGGCTGGACGACGGAACCCTGCACCGGTTCTCCGCCCAACGGGTGATCCTGGCCACCGGCGGCTATGGCCGCGTCTATCTTAGCACCACCAACGCCCATACCTGCACGGGCGACGGCGGCGGCATGGTGCTGCGCGCCGGCCTGCCCCTGCAGGACACCGAGTTCGTCCAGTTCCACCCGACCGGCGTCTATGGCGCCGGCGTGCTGATCACCGAAGGGGTGCGCGGCGAAGGCGGCTATCTGACCAATGCCGACGGCGAGCGGTTTATGGAGCGCTACGCACCGTCCGCCAAGGACCTGGCCAGCCGCGACGTGGTCAGCCGCGCCATGGTGATGGAGATCCGCGAAGGCCGCGGCGTCGGCCCGAGGAAGGACCACATCTTCCTGCACCTGGACCATCTGGACCCGAAGATCATCCACGAGCGCCTGCCCGGCATCACCGAGAGCGCCCGGGTGTTCGCCGGCGTCGACGTGACCCGCGAGCCGATTCCGATCCTGCCGACCTGCCACTATTCCATGGGCGGCGCGCCGACCAACATCCACGGCGAGGTGGTGACCCGACGCGGCGACGACGTCGACGCGGTGGTTCCGGGCCTGATGGCGGTCGGCGAGGCGGCCTGCGTCTCCGTGCATGGGGCCAATCGGCTGGGCTCCAACTCACTGATCGACCTGACGGTGTTCGGGCGCGCCGCGGCCCTGCGCTGCGCGGCCATGGTTACGCCGGGCGAACGCCAGCCGGAGCCGAAGGGTACGCTCAGCGATCCGCACCTGGCCCGCTTCGACCGGCTGCGGCACGCGTCCGGGGTGCGACCGACAGCATCGCTGCGCGCGGAGATGCAAACGGTCATGCAGGAGCACGCGGCGGTGTTCCGCACCGGCGAGTTGCTGGCCAAGGGCATGGCGCTGATGCGCGGCGTCCGTGCGGCCAGGGCCGATCTGGGCGTCGCCGATCGCGGCCTGGTCTGGAACACCGACCTGATGGAGACCCTGGAATTCGACAACCTGATCGGCCAGGCCATGGTCACCATCGCCAGCGCCTTCGCGCGCCAGGAGAGCCGCGGCGCCCACGCGCGCGAGGACTTCCCCGCCCGCGACGACGAAAACTGGATGAAACACACCCTGGCCTGGCTGGACGAGGCCGGCGAGGTCACCATCGGCTATCGCCCGGTGCACGCCTACACCCTGACCAACGACGTGGCCTATATCCCGCCGAAAGCGCGGACCTATTAGGGCGCGGCGCTCCGGCGTGCGCGGCGTTGCTGGACAGGGGCCTGATCAGATCAGGCGTGAGGCACGATCAGCAATAGCCGGCGTTGTAATAGACGTAGCGATGGTAGTAGGGGCTCCAACGCCAGCCGCGGTGGTTGCGGCAATAGTAGGGGCGGCCGGCGTAGTAGCCGAGCGCCGCGCCCAAGGCCAAGCCGCCGATGAGGGCGCCGGCGTCATTGCCGCGGTAACCGTAGCCGCCGCGGTAGCCATAGCCGCCTCGGCCGTACCCGCCGCGATCGCCGTAGCCGCCCCGATAACCGCCATTGTCGCCGCGACCGCCGTCACGACCACGGTCGAATCCGCCCCTGTCGCCGCCGTCATGGCGATCTTGGGCGAACGCGCCCACGGCCGGCGCGGCTGCGGTGACAAGGCAAATCGCGGCGGCGGCCGCCCTTATCAAACGTGAAGTCATGGTCTGGCATCCTCGTTGCCCGGAAAATCGCTCGAAGGGCTAATGCGCGGGCGTCGAGGGCGTTCCCGCCCGACCGAAATACGCATGGAGGCCGCCCGGCCGCCTTAGCTCGATGATGGCTCCGAGTTCGCCGGATTTTCCGAGCCGCCGGTCAGGAAGGTCGAGCCCTCCGGGGTGATGTCCCAGCCTTCGCGGCTGCGCTGGGCCAGACCCAGGTCGGTGAGCGCGCGGGCGTCGGCGATGTTGACGAAGCCGACGTCGTCGCCGGCCTTCTTCCGCGCCAGGTTGCGCAAGGCTTCGAGCTGGCTGGTGGTCAGATCGTCCATGCCGCCACCCTACAGCAAGCGTCCGATTTTTCCGCCCGATAGATTGCCCCCTTCCCAAACACCAGTTCATGCGCAGTTCATCGACAACGCGCGAGCGTGTTAACGATTTCTTGACCACGCCGCGACGCGGCCTGGGCGAACGAGGAGGCTGAAAGCCATGAAGATGCTGAGCGCGGCGCTCGCCGCCACCCTGGCCACCGGCCTGGCCGCCGCGGCCGCGCCGGCCGACGCCAAGGCGCGATGCGCCTGCCGTTGTCCGGTCGTCCACCACCGGGTCGTCCATCACCTGATCCGGCGCCGGATCGTCTATCATTACCGCCCCGCGCCGCCCCCGCCCGAGGTGGTCTATGAGGAGGCGCCCCCGCCCCCGCCGCCGCCGCCGCCGATCTTCTACGATCAACCGGCCTATTACGCGGGACCGGTCTGGTACGGCGGCCCGCGCCACTTTTTCCGCGGCGGCTGGCATGGCGGCTGGGTGCGCGGCAATCGGGACTGGGACGGCGAGCGCCACCCGCACCCCTGGCGCTAGGCGACCCGCGATCCTGATGCTTTTCGCCGGCTGAGCGCCTATCAGGGGCCCAAGGATCGGAGAGGCGGACATGAGTCGATGGGGTGGGCTGGCCGGGGTTGCGGCAAGCATCGGGATGCTCGCAGTGCTGGCGGGCGGCCCGGCGGCCGCGGCGAGCCAGGACCTGGTCATCCTGCACGACAACGACATCCACGGGCACCTGCGCGACTTCTGCTATGTCGAGGTCGCCAAGGGGCCAGAGGAGCATTGCGGCGTCGGGGGCGCGGCGCGGCGGGCGAGTTTGGTCCGCCGGCTGAAGGCGAGCGCACACGCGCCGGTGCTGCTGGTCGATTCCGGCGACACCACCACGCGCGGACCGCTAGCCACCCAGTACGAGGGGGTCGACGAGATCAGGGCGATGAACGCCATCGGCTACGACCTGGCCGCGATCGGCAATAACGAGTTCAAGCTGAAGGACGCCGCCGACATCAAGGATGCCGCCGGCGCCCAGGCCGACCTGGCCAGGCTGGTGCGGCTCTCGACCTTCCCCTGGATCGCCGCCAACGTCACAGATGCATCCGGCGCGCCGCTGCCCGGCGTGAAGCCCTATGTGGTGCGGAAGATCGGCCCGGTGCGCGTGGCCTTCCTCGGCCTCACCGCGCCGCGCTCGGCCAGCTACCCGCAGACCAGGGGGCTGAAGTTCACCGACCCGGTCGCGGCGGCCAACCTGTGGATCCCACGCGCCCGGGCCGAGGCCGATATCGTCATCGCCGTCACCCATATCGGCCTGCTCGACGACCGGCGGCTGGTGACCCAGACGCGCGGCATCGACGCGGTCGTCGGCGGCGATTCCCACACCTATCTCTACAAGCCGGACGAAGAGAAAAACCTCGACGGCCAGATCGTGCCGATCGTGCAGGACGGCGAGTTCGGCGTGCGGCTGGGCGAGTTCGACCTGACCTTCGCAGGCGACCGGGCCGCCGGCTGGCGCTTGGCGCACTATAGCGACGAGCTGATCGCGGTGGACGCGAGCTCAAGGCCTGATCCGGCCGTCGCGGCCCTGGTCGAGCACTATGCCCGTCCGCTCGACGTGGGTGTCGGCACAGTGCCCGTGGTCGGGCAGACCCCGGCCGAGCGCACCCGGCTGACCGCCGAGGCGCTGGCCGCGGCCTGGAAGGCGGCCGCCGGGACCGAAATCGGCCTGCAGCCGGAACGCGCCATGTTCGAAAGCTTCCGCACCCATGCGGTCACCCGCTTCCAGGTCCACGCCATCGTGCCGTTCCACGACACGGTCTGGCGCGGCCAGATCACCGGGGCGCGGCTGAAGGAGGTGCTGGCCAAGCCCTCGGGCTTTGCGGGCGTCATGCACGCGACCATCGCCACAGCCGACATCGACCCGGCCAAGACCTACACCGCGGCGACCACCGACTTCGTCGCCCAAGGCATGCTGCAGGCGGGCGTCGACACCGGCGAGGATGCGCGCAAGGCGGTCGAGGACTGGCTGGCCGCCAGCACCCATCGCTGAACCTATGGGCTGAAACGGGGAACCTTCCACCGCGGCGCGCCGTCTATTGAAAGACGATCGCCGCCTAGAACCGGAAGGACTTCGCCGATGGATACCCGAACCTTCGAAGACGCCAGCCGGTTCGACGCGAGAACCACCCGCGCCCGTATCGCCGGCACCCCCCTGCCGGCCGCTGGCGCGCCGGCCTGCGAGGGCGCCGACGAGGCCCCCACCCAGGCCGAAGCCGAGGCCGCCGTCCGCACCCTGATCCGCTGGGCCGGCGACAATCCCGACCGCGAAGGCCTGCTCGATACGCCGGCGCGCGTGGCGCGGTCCTACAGCGAACTCTTCGCCGGCTATGAGGTCGATCCGCGTGACTATCTCAAGCGCACCTTCGACGAGGTCGGCGGCTATGACGAACTGGTGGTCATGCGCGACATCCGCTTCGTCAGCTTCTGCGAGCACCACATGCTGCCGATCGTCGGGCGCGCCCATGTCGGCTATCTGCCTCACCAGCGGGTGGTCGGCATCTCCAAGCTGGCGCGGGTGGTCAACGGCTATGCCCGGCGGCTGCAGATCCAGGAGAAGATGACTGCCGACATCGCCACCTGCATCCAGGAGGTGCTGCAGCCGCAAGGCGTCGGCGTGGTGATCGAGGCCGAGCACAGCTGCATGACCCTGCGCGGGGTCAATTCACCCGGCTCGTCGCTGACCACCAGCCATCTGCTCGGCGTTGTGCGCGACGACGCCAGGACCCGGGAGGAATTCCTGCGGCTGACCCGGACGAAATAGGGAACTAGGCGTAGATCTCGTGGCGCTGGTCGGGATGGTCCCAGACGACGCGGCGCTCGCCCTTGCGATCCTGTAGAATGACCGAGGGGTGACTGCCCAGCTGCCAGGCCGCGTCGGCCAGGGCGATGGCGGTGACCATGGCGGCCTCGTACGAATATGGCCCGATATAGGCAGTCTCGTTGATCTTGACGATCCATTGGCCGCGTTTCGGCAGGACCTCGATCTGGGCGGTATTCATGGCATGGCCCTCACCGAGAGGATGCCCCCGAAATCCATAGATAAGTATCCGGGTTCCGCGCCGCCACCGCTAATCTTAGGTAAACGGGCCGCTAACTTTGATCGCTCGCGTTCTACTTCGGGTCGTTGGCGCGGACAAAGTCCGCCACCGTGTCGAGGTACAGCCTGGGCGTAAAGCCGGCCGTCGTCACGGTGTTGTGGCCATGCCCCGGGAGGATCACAGCGTGGAAGTCCTTAACCTCCCGCTCGAGCCTCTGGGTTTTGGAGATCGGCGTGTCGAATTCGCCGTTCACCGCCAGCACCGGAAAGGCGATGCTGGTCAGGTCGAGCTCGGGCGCGGTCGATGGGCGGGCCAGGCGTCCGTCCTGCACCGCCTGCAGCGCCTCGCTATCGCGGTCGGCGCGGGCGGCGAGCGCGGCCCGGCCGGCGTCCTGATTGACGTCGAGGCCTTGCGGATCGCGCGCCGCGGCCTGGGCGCTCAGGGCCTCGTCGCTCTCGCGCACGCCCGAGCCGCCAAAGCCGGCGGTGATGAAGCGGTCGGGCCAACGCGCCATCAGATGGGCGACGATGCCGCCGCCCATGGAATAGCCGTGGAAGTGCGCCCTTTCGACATCGAGCCTGTCCAAGACTTCGATCACGTCACGCGGCATGCGGTCGCCGTCGTACAGCTGCGGATCGTGCGGCTTTTCGCTGCGGCCATGGCCGCGGGCGTCGATGCCGATCACCCGATGCGTGCGCGCCAGTTCCTTGGCCATGCCGTCGGAGAACCAGCTGGCGTCGCAGCAGCTGGTGTAGCCGTGCAGCAGCACCACGGCGTGGCCCTCGCCCGCCTCCTGGTAGTGGATGCGCACCCCATCGGAGACCGTGACGTCGCCGTGGACGATCTGCGCCGGCGCCGCGATGTCCAGTTCCGTGACCGACATGGCCATCTCCCTGATTTTGCTTTTGCTTGGCGGCGATCCTAGTCCCGCCGGCAAAACCAGGGAACGGCGAATCCGGCTCAGGCCGTCTTGGGCATCTGTTTCAACGCCCATTCGGCATTGCGGCGCAGCTTGAAATCGGCGTCCCCGGCGGCCAGCTCGCGCAGCAGTTCGGCGCCTACGCCGGCCAGACCAAGCGCAACGACCGCATTGCGGCGCACCTTGATGCTGGGATCGTGCACGGCGGCGCGCGCGATCCGCGCGCTTACCTCGGCCTCCAACGTCTCTGGTTTTTCACCGCAGGCGTGGCAGGACAGGGCGTGCATGGCCATCCAGCGCACCCGCGGAACCGGATCCTCCATCAATGGGATGAGGTGCGGCCGGCAATGCTCGTCGCCGAAGGTGTCGAGAGCGTGGGCCAGGCTGAAACGAATGGGCGCGCGATGGTCGGCAAGGCCGTCGACCAGGACCTGCACGAACGTCCGGTGGCGGGCCGGATCGCGCTGCATGACTTCGCGGGCGGCGTAGGTGCGCGTCTTACCGATGGCGAAGGCGCGGCTGAGCGCCGCGAGGTCGCCCGCCCCGGCCAGCGTGAACCAGCGCGCGGCCAACGCGTCGGCGTCGGATAACGCGGGAGCGGTCGCCGGGGCGGCAGCCGCCTCGACATGCGCCTTCAGCTTCGGCCAGCTCGAGAAGCCGTACTCGCGCGCAATGGCCGATTGGGCCCTCGACAAGGCAAGGCTCGCGGCTGCCGCATCCGGGAAGGCCGCCGTCAGCCTCGCGAGCGCTGTGGGATCGTTCGCCCGGCAGGCGCGTTGCAGGGCGCGGGCCTGGTCGCGCAGGCGCGCCAGGCTGGGACGGGATGGAAGTGGAAGGGTCACGGGCGACCTCCTTTCAAGACGCCCGGGTCCGCATTCGGGCAGAAAGAAGGGGCAGATGGATTTACTGCAGAAGCGTTCGGTGGGTCTTGGGACCCTTTCCGCGGACCGGGCGCGTCCGTGGCGCGCAAGCGGAAAATAAGCACGATCGGCGCAGCTTGCAAATCTTGGCGCCGAACCCATCCCCCTTCCCCGTCATGGCCGGACTTGTTCGGGAGGTCCCACCATCACTTGACGAGATGGAAAGTGACGATAGTTTCCATGATGGAAAGTCAAGAAGGGTTCGACCATGGAAGCTTCCGAAGCCGCAGCTGCGCTGAGCGCGATGCAGGAATCCCGCGCCAGGCTGGCCGCGGCGGCCAACTGTCCGCCGGAGCGTCATCTGGCCTTCGCCGGGCTGCTCGGCGGCCTGGTGGCCTCCCAGGCGGCTCCGCCGTTCGTCACCATGGCGCTGGAGGCGCTTTTCGCCCTGGGCGTCGGGCTGATATTCGTGTGGGACCGCAAACGGACGGGGATGTTCATCAACGGCTATCGGGCGGGACGCACGCGGCCCCTGACCTTCAGCCTGCTCGCCATTGCGCTAAGCTTCGGCGCGCTGGGCGTCTGGCTGAAGCTGAGCTACGGGATCGTTTGGGCGCCGGTCGCCTGCGGCGTCGTCGTGGGCGTCGCCGCCTACTTCATGAGCGCCGCCTGGCAGACCGTCTATCGCCGCGAACTGCGAGACATGCCGTGAGTGAAGCCGGATTCGATCCGGTCATCCACGCCCCGGCGCGCCTGCAGATCATGGCGGTGCTGGCCGGGGTGCAGGATGCCGAATTCGCCCTGCTGCGCGACACCGTCCAGGTGAGCGACTCGGTGCTCTCCAAGCACCTCTCGCAGCTGGCCGACGCCGGCTATATCCGGCTGCGCAAGGCGGCCCAGGACGGCCGCCAGCGGACCTGGGCGTCGCTGACCCGCGAGGGCCGCCGCGCGTTCACCGCCCACGTCAAAGCCCTGCAGGCGCTGGCGAAGATCATCGACCGGCTGGCCGCCGAATAGCCCTAGGCCAGCGCGAAACCCTCGTACCCCGCCGCCGCGACATCGTTGCACTTCTGCCGATAACCCGCGCCGATATAGGGCATGAAGACGCGCGGTTTGCCGGGGATGTTGGCGCCCATGTACCAGGACGCCGCGCGCGGAAAGAGCGTCTTGTCCGCCACCCGCCGCACGTGATCGACCCAGGCCTCCTGCGTCGCCGGATCGGCTGTAATGCGGGTCAGGCCGTTTTCGCGCATGTGCGCGATGCAGTCGGTGATCCACTCCACATGCTGCTCGATGGAGTTGATCATGTTCGACAGCACCGACGGGCTGCCTGGGCCGGTGACCAGGAAGAGGTTGGGAAATCCGGCTACGGCCAGGCCCAGATAGGCCTTCGGTCCCTCGGCCCAGGCGTCGCGGAAGTCGGCCCCGCCCGCGCCCTTGATGTCGATGGCCAGCATGGCCCCGGTCATGGCGTCGAAGCCGGTCGCGAAGACCAGGGCGTCGACCTCGTAGGTCGCGTCGGAGGTGCGCACGGCGTGCTGCTCGATCGCCTCGATCGGGTTTGTGCGCAGGTTCACCAGCGTCACGTTCGGGCGGTTATAGGTCTCGTAATAGCCGGTATCAACGCAGATCCGCTTGGTGCCGAGCGGGTGGTCGCGCGGCGACAGGGCCTGGGCCGTGACCGGGTCGTTGACCAGCTCGCCGATCTTGTCGCGCACGAAGCCGGCGGCGCGGTCGTTGACCTCGATACTGGTGAGCAGGTTACCCCAGGCGGCCAGGAAGCCCGCGCCGCCGATGGCCCAGAGTTCCTCGTAACGCTTGCGCTGTGCATCGTCGTCCGGGATCGGCAGTTCGGCGCTGCCGCCGCCAAAGCCCATGCCGGGGCCTTTGATCATGGCGATGTACTGCGGGTACATCGCCTTGAAGGCCTCGATGTCCTGCTCGGTCAGCGGCGTGTTGCGGGCGGGGATCGAGAAGTTCGGCGTGCGCTGGAAGACGGTGACCTGATCGGCCTGGGCGGCGATCTCGGGGATCGACTGGATGCCGGACGAGCCGGTGCCGATGACCGCAACCCGCTTGCCTGCGAAGTCGACGCCCTCATGCGGCCAGGCGCCGGTGTGATAGGTCTCGCCGGCGAAGCTCAGGGCGCCGGGAATGGCGGGCGCGCGCGGGGTCGACAGGCAGCCTGTGGCCATGACCAGCCAGCGCGCGGAGACCGCGTCGCCCCGGTCGGTCACCACCCGCCAACGATCGGCGGCCTCGTCGAAGGTCGCCGACAGCACCCGGGTCTCGAACGCGATCAACGGCCGTAACGCGAACCGGTCGGCGACGTGGTTGGCGTAGCGCAGGATCTCCGGCTGGGCGGCGTACTTCTCGCTCCAGCGCCACTCGCGCTGCAGCTCTTCCGACCAGGTGTAGGAATAGAACAGGCTGGGGATGTCGCAGCGCGCGCCCGGATAGCGGTTCCAGTACCAGGTGCCGCCAACGTCGGCACCCGCCTCGAAGCCCTGAACCTTCAGGCCCAACTCGCGCAGCTTGTAGAGCTGATACAGGCCGCCGAAGCCGCCGCCCACGACGATGGCGTCCACCTCGGCCGCGACCATGGCCGCTCTCGATCCCTCACTCACACGCACGCTCCCTAAGTGATTTCGCCAAGGCTAACCCGGTTTCCCTAGGTCAGCGCAAGGGCCGCAGTGCCGTCCTCCTCATCCGCTCATCCCCGCGAAAGCGGGGACCCAGGCTTTTTAGACGCCAAGGTCGCCAAGCACGCCAAGGGCGTCAGTCCCTGACCTATTCTTCTTGGCGAACTTGGCGTTCTTGGCGGTCAATCTGGACCGTCGCGGTTCCGCACCGCCTTGAGGACAAAAAACCTGGGTTCCCGCTTTCGCGGGAATGAGCGGATTTAAAGACCGAGCCCCCTACCCCTTGGTCTCCACGTAGATCTCCCCGCCGCCATCCCTGAACTTCTCCGCCATCTCGGCCATGCCGACGATGGCGACGTCGTTCTGGGCTTCGGCGGAGTCGCGGATTTCGTGGCTGATCTTCATCGAGCAGAATTTGGGGCCGCACATGGAGCAGAAGTGGGCGGTCTTGTGCGCCTCGGCGGGCATGGTCTCGTCGTGGAATTCACGCGCAGTCTCCGGATCGAGGCCCAGGTTGAACTGGTCCTCCCAGCGGAACTCGAACCGGGCGCGGCTCAGCGCATCGTCCCAGTCCCGAGCGCCGGGATGGCCCTTGGCCAGGTCGGCGGCGTGGGCGGCGATCTTGTAAGCGATCACCCCCTGCTTGACGTCCTCGCGGTCGGGCAGGCCCAGATGCTCCTTGGGCGTCACGTAGCAGAGCATGGCGGTGCCGAACCAGCCGATCATGGCCGCCCCGATCGCCGAGGTGATGTGGTCGTAGCCAGGCGCCACGTCGGTCACCAGAGGGCCGAGCGTATAGAAGGGCGCCTCGCCGCAGACCTTCAGCTGCTTATCCATATTGGCCTTGATCTTGTGCATCGGCACATGGCCGGGACCCTCGATCATCACCTGCACGCCGTGCTTCCAGGCCACTTGCGTCAGCTCGCCCAGGGTCTCCAGCTCGGCGAACTGCGCCGCGTCATTGGCGTCCGCCGTCGAACCGGGACGCAGGCCGTCGCCGAGGCTGAACGACACGTCATAGGCGCGCATGATTTCGCAGATGTCCTCGAAATGCTCGTAGAGGAAGTTCTCCTGGTGATGCGCCAGACACCACTTGGCCATGATCGAGCCGCCGCGTGAGACGATGCCGGTGACCCGTTTCGCCGTGAGCGGAATATAGGCCAGCCGCACCCCGGCGTGGATGGTGAAATAGTCGACGCCCTGCTCGGCCTGCTCGATCAGGGTGTCGCGGAACACCTCCCAGGTCAGGTCCTCGGCGATGCCGTTGACCTTTTCCAGCGCCTGGTAGATCGGCACGGTGCCGAGCGGCGTCGGGCAGTTTCGGATGATCCATTCGCGGATGTTGTGGATGTTGCGGCCGGTGGACAGGTCCATAATGGTGTCGCCGCCCCAGCGGATGGCCCAGACCATCTTGTCGACCTCGTCGGCGACCTGGCTCAGCACCGCCGAATTGCCGATATTGGCGTTGATCTTGACCAGGAAGTTGCGCCCGATCGCCATCGGCTCCAGTTCGCCGTGATTGATGTTGGCCGGGATGATGGCGCGGCCGCGGGCGACCTCGTCGCGGACGAATTCCGGCGTCACATGATCGGGGATCGAGGCGCCGAAGTCCTCGCCATCGCGCACCGTCTCGGCCAGCGCATCGCGGCGCAGGTTCTCGCGAATGGCGACATATTCCATCTCGGCGGTGATGATCCCGGCGCGGGCGTATTCGAGCTGGGTGACCTTGGAGCCCGCCTTGGCGCGCAGCGGCTTGCGGTCGGACCTGAACTCTGGCGCCAGGTACTTGCCCTTGGCGCCGCCATTGTCCTCCGGCTTGACCGCGCGGGCTTCGACCGCTTCGACGTCGCCGCGCGCCTCGACCCAGGCCTCGCGCGGCCGCTCCAGCCCCTTGTCGATGTCTATGGTCGCGTGCGGGTCGGTATAGGGGCCGGACGGGTCGTACAGGGTCACCGGCGGCTCGCCCGCGCTCGGGTGCACCGCCACCTCGCGGAATGGCACGCGCAGGCAGGGGAAGAGCACGCCCGGCGCATAGACCTTGCGCGAGCCGGGGCGCTCGCCGGTCGGGATGGTGTTGGCGATGGGGGTCTGGACGTTCATCGGCGGGCTCCTTTAAGCCTTGTCGGGCGCCGGCGGGGTGGAAAAGAGGGTGCGGTGGTCCGCGATCCCGGTTCTCTCCCTTCGCCGGCATGACCCGGATCAGGTTCAGCGGGTCACCGCGCCGCGCTTAGCGCCAGCGGAATCTCAGCCCCTCGAGCGGGGCTCCCCGGAGATGGGCGCGAGACTACGCCCGGCCTGTCGCCGGTCAAGCGGCGATCCGCTAGAAACCTGCTGAAACGGAGGCCCTGCCCATGATCACCGGAAGCTGCCTTTGCGGCGTCGTGCGCTACGAGATCGCCGCGGCGGGGCCGACCTATCACTGCCATTGCGGCAACTGCCGCAAATGGAGCGGCAGCGCCTTCGCCAGTTCGATGCGGGCGCCAATGGAGAGCTTGCGGCTGGTCACCGGCGCCGAGGCGTTGAGCCGATACGAGTCGTCGCCCGGGGTGATGCGCTGCTTCTGCCGGCATTGCGGCTCCAGCGTGCTGACCGAGCGGCATGACAAGGGCCTGGTGCACATCCGGCTGGGGACCACCGACGGCGATCCCGGCGTGCGCCCGCAGTTCCACGCCTTCGTCGCCTCGCAGGCGCCTTGGTGCGAGATCACCGAACGATCTGCCGCAGATCGAAGGCTCGTCGTTCGGGTTCGTGGCGCCAAAATAATCGTCATCCCCCGCTGTAGCGAAGCGGAATGCGGGGGACCCATATGTGGACGGCCC
>JBEPUW010000076.1:0-16787 GCA_041691315.1 Caulobacteraceae bacterium
GGGACTTCCACCCTCTCCTCCTCGCCGGCCTCCCGGCGCACTGTCCCCAATTACAGTCGGGCCATGACGGAATAAGTCGTGGTCTAATTACGCCGCGCTCGGCATCGGGCGGGCGACCGTCACGCGGTTGCGGCCGGTGCGTTTGGAGGCGTAGAGGGCCTCGTCGGCGCGTTCGACCAGGGTGGTGGCCTCTTCGCCCATGCGGAGGTCGGCCAGGCCGGCGGACAGGGTGATGGCGCCCAGGTCTTCGCCGGTGGAGCGCCGCTTCAAGGCCCGCGACGAGACCTCCTTGCAGAGCCGCTCCAGGGTCTTCAGCACGTCGTGCGAGCGCTCGCCGGGGAAGATCATAGCGAACTCCTCGCCGCCGTAGCGGGCCGCGAAGCGGGGCGCGGGCGCCAGCCGGCCGATGACGCTGGCGACATAGCGCAACACCTGGTCGCCGGTCTGGTGGCCCCAGGTATCGTTGAATATCTTGAAATGATCGATGTCGAGCACGGCCAGGGTCAGCGGCTGACGCGTCTTGCGCGCCTCGTCGCACACGCGGGCGAATTCGTCGTCGAACGCCTTGCGGTTGGCCAGGCCGGTCAGGCCGTCGGTGGTGGCGTCGCGGCGCACGCGCGCGAGATTGACCTTCAGCCGGCTGACTTCGGCCGTGGAGTCCGCCAGCCGCTGCTCCAGCGAGGCGTTGTCCTGCTGGACGTCGCGGGTGGCGTTGGAGAGGTTCTCGACCAGCTTGCCCAGTTCGGCCGGCTCGGTCTGGGCGGCCAGGTCGCGGCCGGCGCCGGCCAGGGTCTGGCCGTACTGTTCGCTGGAAACGTGCGCCGCCTTGATCGCCTCGGTCACCGAGGCCATCTCGCGGTTCAGGCGGTCGCCGGCATCGCGGATCTGGTCGTCGAGCCTGGCCTTGGGCAGATAGGCGGCGGCCAACACCTCGCTGGTGCTTTCGGTGATGGTTTGCTGGGCGGCGGACAGCCGCTCGATCTCACGGGCCAGATCGCCTTCGGGCTCACCGAGCATATGGACCCAGAGCTCGAAATTCAGCGGCGTCGGCCAGATGCCGCGGCGCTCCATATCCTGAACCGCCCGATGCGCCAGCTCAAAGGCCTGCGGACCGCGCAGCGCGGATTCGACTTGCTCGGCCATCTCGTCGGTCTGTCCGTCGGCTCCAGGAACGCCGCGTTTTGCGATCGTCCGATCGATGGCCGAGGCTAGGCCGAAAACTCGAAACGACGCGTTAAAACAGGCTTGGCCGGAAGGCGGAGCCGCCCCGCGACGTCCCCATATCGGGTAGGGGCCTTACTTTCCGCGCAGCAGGAAGGCTGGGGTGTCGGCGCCGAAGCCACGGACGCCGTTGTTGTCGTCGCGATCCTCGCGGTCGTCGCGTCGCTCCTGGCGCGGGCGATCCGGCTTTGGGTCGGACTTGGCCGCGACCGGGGCTTTAGGCGCGGCCTCGGGCTTGGGATTGCGCGGGCGCGAGCGTGGACGCTCCGAACGAGCCCGCTCGGCGGCCGGCGCTGCTGCTTGCGGCGCGGTGGCGGGGAGCGGTGCGGTCTCCAGCGTCGAAGCCGGGGCCGCCGGTGTCGCGACGGCCGGCGTCATCGCCGCGTCCTCGTGCGTGGGGCGCCGATCCGTTCGCGGCGCGTGATCGCGCGCCGGTCCGCGGCTGCGACTGCTGGCGCGGTCGCCACGGCCCTTTTCGCGCCGGGGGCTTTCCTTCACCTGGCTCCAGTCGACGTCGAGTACGACCTCGTCCGGGGCTTTGCCGATCAGCTTCAGCACCTTGTCCAGGGTGCGGGAGTCGGCCGGGGTGACGATCATGAAGGTGTCGCCCGACTTGCCGGCGCGGCCGGTGCGGCCGATCCGGTGCACATAGTCGTCGGCATGGTGCGGGACGTCGTAGTTAAAGACGTGGCTGACGTCGGGAATATCCAGGCCGCGCGCCGCGACGTCGGACGCGACCAGCAGCTTCAGGTCACCCTTGCGGAAGGCCTCCAGCGTGCGCATCCGGGTCGACTGGTCGAGGTCGCCGTGGATGGCCGAGGCGTCGAAGCCGTGGCTGCGCAACGACTTGGCGACCACGTCGACCTCGGTCTTGCGGTTACAGAAGACGATGCCGTTCTTGACGTTGGCGGCGCCGACCAGCTCGCGCAGCGCCACCCGCTTGGCGCCGGGATCGGACGAGGGGATGCGCACCAGGTGCTGGGCGATGTTCTCCGCCGTGGTCGCCGGCTTCGAGGCCTCGATCCGGGTCGGATCGTTGAGGAACTGCTTGGTCAGCCGGGTGATTTCCGGCGGCATGGTGGCGGAGAAGAACAGGGTCTGCTTCTTCACCGGCGTCAGCTTGAAGATGCGCTCGAGGTCGGGGATGAAGCCCATGTCGAGCATGCGGTCGGCCTCGTCGACGACCATGATCTGCACGCCGTTGAGCAGCAGTTTGCCGCGCTCGAAATGGTCGAGCAGCCGGCCGGGCGTGGCGATCAGCACGTCGACGCCGCGATCCAGCTTCTTTTCCTGGTCGCCGAATGAGACGCCGCCGATCAAGAGCGCCCAGGACAGCTTGGTGCCCTTGGCGTAGCGCTCGAAGGCCAGCGACACCTGGTCGGCCAGTTCGCGGGTGGGTTCGATGACCAGGGCGCGCGGCATGCGCGCCTTGGCGCGGCCGGCCTTCATGGTCTCGATCATGGGCAGGGTGAAGGCCGCGGTCTTGCCGGTGCCGGTCTGGGCGATACCCAGCACGTCTAGGCCGGCGAGGGCGACCGGGATGGCCTGGGCTTGGATGGGCGTCGCGGTGGTGTAGCCACTATCGGCGACGGCCTGAAGGGTCTCGGGGCTAAGCCCCAGCTCTGAAAATTCGGTCATGCTCTATGTTGAAAAGGGCGGGCGGGAGAGGGCGCGATTCGGCGCTTCGATCCCCGCCTCAATTACGCCGATACATAGGGTGGGGAAGGGGAAAGTCAATCAAAGAGCCGATTTGGCGCGTATTGAAGCGACTATTCGGCCGCTCTAACATGGCTGCATGGCCGACCTCCGATTTGGACCCTCGCCAAAGCCCGATTTCGAGGTGGTTCCGACCGCGGCGGAAATCGCCGCCTTCCGGGAGAATGGCTTCCTGGCCGTCGAACGACTGACCAGCGACGAGGAGTTGGCGTGGCTGGGCCGGATCTTCGACTTCATCTTCGACCCGGAGCGGGCCGGAGGGCCCGGCGCGCCGCTCGACCGGTCCGGCGCACTGGCCGGAGGCGAGGCCAGCCGCTTGAGCCAGGCCTTCTTTCCGGAGATGCAGTTTCCCGAAATCATGGGCTCGGCCTTTCGGCGCAACGCCAAGCGCTATGCCGCCGCCCTTTTGGACGTCGACGAGGATCGGCTGACCAGCTGGGGCCACATGATCCGCAAGCCCCCCGGCGGCCGCGAAGTCTCCTGGCACCAGGACCACGCCTACTGGCAGCCGGAGCTGGACTATCACGCACTCGGCGTCTGGCTGCCGCTGCAGGACGTCAGCGTCGAGATGGGCGCCATGCAGTTCCTGCCCGGCTCGCACCGGCGAGGCCTGCTGCGGCACCGGCACCTGGAGGACCCGATCCACAACCTGCTGACCGCGGACGAGCCGTTCGACGCCGCGCAGGCGGTCGCCTGTCCGCTGAAGGCCGGCGGCGCGACCTTCCACCACGCCGAGACCCTGCACTACACAGCGCGGAACAGCACCGACCGCGTCCGCAGGGCCTTCCCGATGGAATTCCAACTTATACCGGTCCGCCGCGAAACCCCGGCGATCATGCCCTGGAACGCCGAACACCGCGCCCGCATCGGCCCCCAGCCCCTGACCTACGTCGCCGATGGGCGGATCGTGCGCGTGTAGAGTCGAGCGCCCAAGACTTCTCCCAGAGGGAGAAGGGGTCCACGCGCTTAGCGCGTGGGAGGATGAGGGGTTACGCCGTTTCAGGACAATCCGAGAGGCCGTAACCCCTCATCGTCCCACGCCGCCTGCGCGGCGCGGGGCCCTCCTTCTCCCTCTGGGAGAAGTCTAAGAGGCGCGCTTCAGCTTGGTGATCTCCAGCGAGTGCGGATAGCCGAGCGGCTGGTAGGAATAGAGCAGCGCCCGGCGGTCGACCTGCGAGCGGTTGGGCCGCGACCGGTGCACCAGGAAGGCGCCGAAGAAGGCCACGGCGCCGGCGCTTACCTCCAGCGGCCTTAAGCGGTCCATGTCGAAGGCGTCGGTGTCCATCTCCAGCGACCCGAAGCCCTCGATGTTGCGCAGCCGATGCTTTCCGGCCAGGTGGCTGCCCGGAGCGACCTCCAGGCAGCCGTTGGCCAGGTTGGCGTCGTCGAGGAAGACCATGGCGGTGACGATGCGGGGCGCGATCGGGGTCATCGGCTCCCAGTAGGGAAAGTCCTGGTGCAGGATGATCTGGCCGCCCTGGCGCGCGCGCTTGACGTTCAGCTTTTCGGTGAACAGCATCACCTCGTCTTCGCCGACCAGGTCCTTGCACGGGTCGACCAGGCGGGGATCCAGCCCCCAGTCGTTCAGGGACGGGGAAATGTGGCCGAAGGGCTCGATCCCTTGCACCACCTCCGGCGCGTCCGGCTCCCACTTGATGATCGTACCGGCCTCGCGCTCGGCCTCGAACATATAGCTCCCGGCCAGCATCTTGCGGCCGCGCGACGCCGCGGCCACCTGGCTCACCAGCGCCTCGCACTCGCCGGCTATGGCCGCGCACTCGCCAGCGTCAAACACCGCTTCGCGCAGCACGAACCCATACTCGGCAAGCGCGCCCTGTTCAGCGGCGGTCAATCTGTATGAAGGCGTCGACATGCCGCTTTCAGGTTCGGCCGCTCGCGATCTCGCGTCAACCGCGACGCGCGCTATCTCCGGAAATCCCGCGACGTCAAATGGAGCTTGACGCTCAGTTAGCCGGGGCCGGACTCCCGCCTAGAAGTTCACGCGTTGGCTGATGGCGCCGTCCACCACCAGGTTGACGCCGGTGGTGAAGGCCGAGCGGGGGCTGGCCAGGAAGGCTGTCGCGCTGGCGATTTCTTCGGGGGTGGCCATGCGGCCGGTCGGGTTGCGCTTGATCATGGTCTGGAAGAACTCCGGCGCGTGTTCTTCAGCATTCCCCCAGACGCCGCCCTTGAAATAGACGGTGCCGGGCGAGATGACGTTGCAACGCACGTGCTTGGGCGCGCCCTCACGGGCGACGCCCTTGGCGTAGTGGATCAGCGACGCCTTCATCGCCCCGTAGGCCGATATGCTCGACGCCTCGGCAGCCGAGACCGACGAGATGATGACGAAGGCGGCGTCGCCGTTGGCTTCGCCGGCCTTCTCAAGGAACGGCTTGGCTGCCTCGAACGAGCGCACCGCGCCCATCACATCGATGTCGAACAGCGACTTCCATGCGGTTTCGCTGCTGTCGCGGGGCAGGGCGCTGGCGTTGGAGACCAGCACGTCGACGCCGCCCAGTTGATCCGCCGCCTTGGCGATCCAGGCCTGCAGGGCCGGTCCGTCGGCGATATCGACGCCGGCGCCGAACGCCTTGACGCCCTTCGCCTTCAACCCGGCCACGACCTCGTTCACCGGTCCGGGCGTGCGGGCGCAGATGGCGACATTGGCGCCTTCGTCGGCGAAGGCCTCGGCGATGGCCCGGCCGATGCCGCGCGAGGCGCCGGTGACGATCACGTTCTTGCCCTTGAGCAGCAGGTCCATCTGCGATTTCCTTGTTTTGCGAAGCCCGGCGCGTCGGCCGGTCAGTCCTTAGACGTCCAGGTCCGCCGTCGCAAACGAGGCGTTTTCCTGGATGAAGCGGAAGCGCAGTTCCGGCTTGCGGCCCATCAGGGTCTCCACCAGCGCCTCGACCGCCTCTTCGGCGCGGGGCAGGGTGACCCGAGCCAGGGTGCGGGTGAGGGGAGACATGGTGGTCTCCTTCAGCTGCGCCGGCATCATCTCGCCGAGGCCCTTGAAGCGGCCGATGTCGGGCTTCTTGCCCTTGAACTCGGTGGCCATCAGCTCGTCCTTGTGGGCGTCGTCACGGGCGTAGGCGGTCTTGCCGCTGTGGCTGAGGCGATAGAGCGGCGGCAGGGCGAGATATAGCCGGCCGGCGCGGATCAGCTCCGGCATGCCGCGATAGAAGAAGGCGATCAGCAGCGAGGCGATATGGGCGCCGTCGACATCGGCGTCGGTCATGATGATCACCCGCTCATAGCGCAGGTCTTCTTCTTTGAACCGCGCGCCGGTCTGGACGCCGAGGGCCAGGACCAGGTCGCTCAGCTCCTTGTTGCCGCTGATCTTGTCGAGGCTGGCCGAGATGGTGTTCAGGATCTTGCCGCGCAGAGGCAGGATGGCCTGGGTGCGGCGATCGCGCGCCTGCTTGGCCGAGCCGCCGGCGGAATCGCCCTCGACCAGGAAGATCTCGGTGCCGTCCGTCGCTTGGCCGGAACAGTCGGCCAGCTTGCCGGGCAGGCGCAGCTTGCGGGTGGCCGAGGCGCGGGCGACCTCCTTGTCGCGGCGGCGCTTCAGCCGCTCCTCGGCGTGCTCGATGACGAAGTCAAGCAGGGCGCTGGCCGTCTTCGGCGCCGCGGTCAGCCAGTGGTCGAACGGGTCGCGCAGGGCGCTTTCAACCAGCCGCTGGGCGTCGATCGACGACAGCCGTTCCTTGGTCTGGCCCTGGAACTCCGGATTGCGCACGAAGACGCTGATCATCGAGCCGGCCTGCGCCAGCACGTCGTCGGCGGTGAGGATGGCGGCGCGCTTCTCTCCCGCCAGCTCGGCATAGGCCTTCAGGCCGCGGGTCAGGGCCGCGCGCAGGCCGGCCTCGTGGGTGCCACCCTCGGGCGTTGGCACGGCGTTGCAATAGGAGGACATGAAACCGTCGGCCTCGCCGAAGCCGGCCGGCGACCAGGTGATGGCCCATTCGACCGCCCCGGCCTCGTCCTGACGCTGGACGCGGCCGGAAAAGGTCTCGGTGACGGTCTGGGCGTCGCCGACCCGCTCGGCCAGGAAGTCGGCCAGGCCGTTGGGAAAGTGGAAATTGGCCTCGATCGGTGTCTGGTCGGTGATGCGCTCAGGCGAGCAGCGCCAACTGATCGTGACGCCACGGAACAGATAGGCCTTGGCCCGCGCCATCCGGTAGAGGCGGGCGGGGCGGAAGCTGGAGTTCTCGCCGAAGATGGTCTCGTCCGGCCGGAAGCGGATCTCCGTGCCATGCTTGCGCGAGGCGCCGAGCTTCTGCAGCGGGCCTTGCGGCACGCCGCGGGCGAAGAGCTGGCGCCATTCGAAGCCATCACGCCAGACGATCACCTCCAGCCGTTCGGAAAGCGCGTTGACCACCGAGACGCCGACGCCGTGCAGGCCGCCGGAGGTCTCATAGGCCTTGCCGGAGAACTTCCCGCCCGAGTGCAGCATGGTCATGATAACCTCGAGCGCCGACTTGCCCGGAAACTTCGGGTGCGGGTCGATCGGTATGCCGCGGGCGTCGTCGCGCACCGACAGCGTCCCGTCCGCCTCCAGACTGACCTCGATCAGCCTGGCGTGGCCGGCGATGGCCTCGTCCATGGAGTTGTCCAGCACCTCGGCGAACAGGTGGTGCAGGGCGCGCTCGTCGGTGCCGCCGATATACATGCCCGGCCGCTTGCGTACAGGCTCCAGGCCTTCCAGGACCTCGATGTCCTTGGCCGAATAGCCGGAAGACGGGCGCGGTTCATGCGCCTGCGACAGCGGCGCCGCGGGCGCGGGCGCGAGGGCATCGTCGAACAGATCGGGTCGGGGTTGCGCGGCCTTGGCCATGGCCGTGGTTTAGCAGCGATTCGAGGCGCGCGCTGGTAATTGGGGACGCCGGCGAAATACTGCCCGGTGCGCAGCGGCAAGGCGACGCTCTTGCCATTGGCCAGCACCGCCTGGCCCGAGTGCGCACCGACCATGTAGGCGCAGGTCAGCTTGGGCGCGGCGAAGGCCAGCACTCCGGCGTGGGCGGCGATGGCCGCATTGGCCTGCTGCATGGCCAGGTCCAGCGCGTGGGTGTCCATGCGGGCCGCCGACGGGATGGAGGCGAGGATTTCCAGATTGGTCGCGACCTTGTCGGCGGGCGGCATGTCGACCTCGACCTGGATGTTGGCGTGCAGCTCCGCCAGGCTGGGCAGGGTCTGGATGCGGCCGTCGCCGGCGATGGCGATCGGGCGGCGGGCGCCATTCGCGCCGACCAGGAAGGCCTTCACGTCCGGCGCGGGCTTGCGGTCACGCATGGCGTAATAGGCCAGCACGAAGCGGTCGCGCTGCCCCGCAGGCGCTTCGAGATACATCTTCAGATACGGATAGAGCGTATCGGCCTTGGCCGGCGGCCGCGCCGCCGCCAGCGCCATCGGGCCAGCCAGGATGGAGACGGCGATCCCGCCGATCAGACTTCTACGATCCACGACATCGCTCCTGTCAGGGCGACGCCCCCCCGGCCAAGCCTGTAGCCGGCCGCCGCGCATGACGCCAGCGCAGCTTCGTAATTGGGGACATGTACGCATCCCCATGTCTTCGACTTTTCGCTTTGAGGTTCGGGGATGCGTACGTGTCCCCAATTACGCTAACGCTGGCGGGGCCGGATGGTCAGTTCGACGGAGATTGTGTCGCCGGCGGTGATGTTAGTCCGGCGGCGCACCGCGTCCTTCAGCGGCACGAGATAGGTCCCGTCCTTCGGGAAGAGCGAGGTGGTGAAGGTGACGTCGCCGATGGTCGCCTCGACCGGAACCACGCCCCAACCGTAGGTCGCCGCTTGCGCCGCCTGGCGCAGGGCTTCGACCTGATCGGCGGGCGCCGGCGCGAAGAAGAATGGCGACGGGCCGCGCCAGTGGATGATTTCGGCCTCGAAGCGGAACGTCGATATGGCGTCGCCCATGTCTCAGGCCGGCAGAACCGGGAAGGTGCGGCCTTGCGCGGCCTCAAGCGCCGCCGAGGCCCTCAGCACCAGGTCGTCGCGATAGTGGGCGGCGACGATCTGCAGGCCGACCGGCAGCCCAGACGCGCTGAGCCCAGCCGGCGTGGTGATCGCCGGATGCCGTGTCAGGTTGAACAGCGCCGTGTTCGCCCAGGCCGTGTTGGGCGCGCCGTCCGGCCCGGTGGGGAAGGGCTGGCCGACCGGGAAGGCCAACACGTTCAGGGTCGGCGCGATCACCAGGTCGTAGTCGGTGAAAACCAGGTTCCAGGCGGTGGACAGCTCCCGGCGCGCGACCATGGCGTCGACCAGGGTCTGTACCGGGTAGGCCTCGCCGATGCGGGCCTGTTGCAGCAGGCCGGGGTCGAACTGGTCGTGCTGGTCGGCCGGATAGAGCTGCAACAGGCGCTGCAGCGCCGAAAACCAGTGCACGACGAAGATCTGGCCCGCCTGGGCGCTCTGCGGCGGCGGCGAGATCGGCTCGACCACCGCGCCCAGGTCGGCGAAGGTCCTGGCGGCGGCCGCGACCCGGGCTTCGACCTCCGGATCGAGGAAGGCGTCACCGAACTTCATGACCAGGCCGATCTTCAGGCCCCCGACGCCCTGGTCCAGGCCGACCGTGTAGTCCTTGTCCACCGGCTGGGCGGGGAAGGGATCGCGCGCATCGGGCCTCGCCATCTGGTTCAGCATCAGGGCGCAGTCGAGGGTGGTGCGGGTCATCGGCCCGGTATTGGCCAGGTCGCCGTGCATGGAGGGCGGCCAAGCGGGAATGCGCCCATAGGTCGCCTTCAGGCCGACCAGGCCGGTGAAGGTCGACGGGATGCGCACCGAGCCGCCGCCGTCGGTGCCGACCGCCAGGGGGCCCAAGCCGGCGGCCACCGCCGCGCCCGAACCGCCAGACGATCCGCCGGGCGTGAGATCGAGGTTCCACGGGTTGCGCGTGATCCCGTGCAGCGGCGAGTCCGTCACGCCCTTGAAGCCGTATTCCGGGCTGGTGTTCTGGGCATAGACGATGGCGCCGGCCTCGCGCAGCCGGGCCACGGCCGGGGCGTCCTCGGTCGCCGGCGTCTTGTCGGCCAGCCGGCTGCCCATGCTCTGCGGCCAGCCCTTGGTGCGGATAAGCTCCTTGATGGACACCGGCACGCCGTCCAGCGGCGACAGCGGCTTGGCCAACGCCCAACGCGCTTCGGACGCCCGCGCTTCGGCAAGGGCCGGCTCGGCGTCGACCAGGGTCAGGGCGTTGATGCGCGGGTTCACCACCTCGGCACGCGCCAGGATCGCGGTCATGGCCTCCACCGGCGAGGCGGCCTTCGACCGGTAGAACGCCGAAAGTTCGGTGGCGCTGGCCTGGGTCAGGTCGGAAGGGTTCACGCGGACCTCCTTGCGGAAGGCGATCGTACTGTAATTGGGGACACGTACGCATCCCCCAGATCTGGCGCGATAATCCGAAAAGCTTGGGGATGCGTACGTGTCCCCAATTACAAAGGGCCGCGGGTTGCCGCCCGCGGCCCGGGTTTGATCTCAGGAAAGTCGGTTAGCACTTGTAATACATGTCGAACTCGACCGGGTGCGGATGCAGTTGCAGGCGCATCACCTCTTCCATCTTCAGCTCGATATAGGCGTCGATGAAGTCGTCGTTCATGACGCCGCCCTTCTTCAGGAAGCCGCGGTCCTTATCCAGGTTCTCCAGCGCCTCGCGCAGCGAGCCGCAGACCTCGGGGATCTTCTTCTGTTCGCGCGGCGGCAGGTCGTAGAGGTTCTTGTCGGCCGGGCCGCCGGGGTCGAGCTTGTTTTCGATGCCGTCGAGGCCGGCCATCAGCATCGCGGTGAAGCCCAGATAGGGGTTGCCCATGGGATCGGGGAAGCGGCACTCGATCCGCTTACCCTTGGGGCTGTCGACGTGCGGGATGCGGATGGAGGCCGAGCGGTTGCGCGCCGAATAGGCCAGCTTCACCGGCGCTTCATAGCCCGGCACCAGGCGCTTGTAGCTGTTGGTGGTCGAGTTGGTGAAGGCGTTGATGGCCTTGGCGTGCTTGATGATGCCGGCGATGTAATGCAGGCACATGTCGGAGAGACCGGCGTACTTGTCGCCGGCGAACGACGGCTTGCCGCCCTTCCAGATCGACTGGTGCACGTGCATGCCCGAGCCGTTGTCGGCGAACATCGGCTTGGCCATGAAGGTGGCCGTCTTGCCGTAGGCCGCCGCCACATTGTGGATGACGTACTTATAGAGCTGCAGCCGGTCGGCCATGGTGATCAGCTCGGCGAACTTCAGACCGAGTTCGTGCTGGGCGGGCGCCACCTCGTGGTGGTGCTTTTCAGGCTCCATGCCCAGCTCCAGCATGACGCCGAGCATCTCGCCGCGCAGGTCCTGGGCGGAGTCGACCGGATTGACCGGGAAATAGCCGCCCTTGGGGCCAGGGCGGTGGCCCATATTGCCTTCTTCGTATTCCTTGGCGCTGTTCACCGGCAATTCGGTGGAGTCGTAGGAATAGCCGGTCGAGTTCGGGGCGGTTGACCAGCGCACGTCGTCGAAGATGAAGAACTCCGCCTCGGGCCCGAAGAACACCGTGTCGCCGACGCCCAGCGATTTGACGTGGTTCAGCGCCGCCTTGGCGATCGAGCGCGGGTCACGGTCATAGGGGGTGTTGGTGTCGGGGTTCAGCACGTCGCAGAACATGAACATCGTGGTCTGCTGGTAGAAGGGATCGATGCGCGCGGAGTCCAGGTCCGGCCGCAGCTTCATGTCGGACTCGTTGATCGCCTTCCAGCCGGCGATGGAAGAGCCATCGAACATGGTGCCGTCGGTGAGGAAGTCCTCGTCGATCATCATGATGTCGAAGGTGACATGCTGCATCTTGCCGCGCATGTCGGTGAAACGGACGTCGACATATTTGACGTCCTTCTCTTTGATTTCGTTCAGAATATCCTTGTAGTTCGCCATGGTCTTTCTCTGATCCCCTCAAAACAGGTTCGCTTGATGTCGGTTAGATGGCCGCCGCGCCGCTTTCACCGGTTCTGATGCGCACGACCTCGGTGATGTCGGAGACGAAGATCTTGCCGTCGCCGATGCGGCCGGTGCGGGCCGCGGTCTGGATGACTTCGAGCACCGCCTGCAGCTGATCGTCGGCGATCACCACCTCGACCTTGATCTTGGGCAGGAAGTCGACGACGTACTCGGCGCCGCGATAGAGCTCGGTGTGGCCCTTCTGGCGGCCATAGCCCTTGGCCTCGAGCACGGTCATGCCCTGGATGCCAAGCTCCTGCAGCGCCTCCTTCACCTCGTCGAGTTTGAACGGTTTGATGATGGCTTCGATTTTCTTCATCGGCGGCGTTTCTGATGACGGATAAAGCTCGGCGCGGGCGCCGCCCAGGTCTTACGGCTAGCAGCACGGCTGGCCGTAAGACCACAAGGGGATGACAGGGCGAGCCGTCCGCTGGTCGGCCCTACGCGAGCGGGCGCCCGAATTCAAGGCGCCCACGCCCAAATCTTGACCAATTCACGAAAGCGCTTGTGGCGCACCCCGGCCGCCGTAAAACGCTGAAAAGGCGCTGATCAAAGGGTTTTCGATGCACGATGACACGCCAGTGCTGATCGGCGCGGGCCAATTCACCTATCGCGGCGGCGCCGAAGCTTCGCCGTCACCGCTGAAGATGATCAAGATCGCGGCCGAACGCGCCGCCGCCGACGCCGGTCTGGACGTCAACGTGCTGGCCGGTCTCGACACCTTGGCCGTGGTCGGTTTCACCATCGATGCCGGCGGGGCGCTGCAGCGGCTGCCGTTTCCCCGGCTGAAGAACGCGCCGCTGGCCTTGGCCAAGGCACTCGGCGCCAAGCCGCGTTACGCGCCCTATACCCACATGGGCGGCAACACGCCGCAGCAGCTGATCAATGCGCTCTGCGCCCGCATCGCCGCCGGCGAGAGCGACTTCGCGCTGGCGGTTGGCGCGGAGTTCCTGGGTTCGCTGCGCAAGCGGCTGGCGGCGCAGTCCGACTTCGCCGATTTCGAGACCGATCCGGGCGCGTCCGAGCCCGAGCGCTTCGGCGACGGCCGGCCCGGCGTCACGCCGCAGGAAGCCGCCCACTGGCTGAACGCGCCGATCAGCACCTATCCCTTGTTCGAAAACGCCTTCCGCGCCCACCAGGGTCACAGCCTCGCCGTACACCAGGCACAGCTCGGCAAGCTGTTCGCCCCCTTCACCAAGGTCGCCGCCGCCAATCCCGAGGCCTGGTTCCCGGTCCAGCGCAGCGCTGAGGAGCTGATCACGGTCAACGACAGGAACCGGATGATCGGCTTTCCCTATCCGAAGTACCTGAACGCCATCATGGACGTCGACCAGTCGGCCGGGGTGCTGATCACCAGCGTCAGGAAGGCCAGGGAACTCGGGGTTGCGGAAGACCGCTTCGTCTTCCTGCACGGCTGCGCCGACGCCGCCGATCTCTGGTATCCGCTGGAGCGGCAGAACTACTATTCCAGCCCCGCCATCCGCCTGACCGGCCGCCAGGCCCTGGACATGGCCGGCGCGGCCTTGAGCGACATCGACTATATCGACCTCTATTCCTGCTTCCCGGTCGCCGTCGAAGTCGCCGCCACCGAACTGGGGCTTAGCCTCGACGATCCGCGAGGCTTCACCGTCACCGGCGGGCTGCCCTACGCCGGCGGGCCCGGGAACAACTACGCCATGCACTCGATCGCGGTGATGATGCGCAAGCTGCGCGAGAAGCGCGGAACCAAGGGCCTGGTTACCGCCAACGGCTGGTTCCTGACCAAGCAGGCGATCGGGGTCTATTCCACCGACCCGGTCGAGGGCCAATGGGAGCGCCAGGACCCTCATGTGATCCAGGCGGAGATCGACGCCCTGCCGCATCCGCCCATCGTCGAACACCCGACCGGCGCCGCCACCATCGAGACCTATACGGTCATGCATCGCCGCGAGGGCTATGGGCGGGGCATCGTCATCGGCCGCGACGCGTCCGGTCATCGGTTTGTCGCCAACACGCCCGAGGATGAGGCCACCTTGCGCGGGTTGGAGGCGGTGGAATCCGTCGGCCGAACGGGCAGGGTGGGCCCGACCGATGACGGCGAGCGCAACCTCTTCACACCGGACTGAGCAAAATATGGCGCGTCTCTACATGATCCGGCACGGCAAGCCCTCGTCGGCCTGGGGCCAGGATCCCGATCCCGATCCGGGCCTCGATGAGGCCGGCCAGGCCCAGACCAGGGCCGCGGCCGACTCTCTGATGGCGCTGCCGGCCGACCGGCGGCCCACCCGGGTCTTCTCCTCGCCGCTGCGCCGCTGTCGCGAGACCGCCCAGCCGTTCGCCGACGCCATCGGCGCGCCGGTGGAGATCGAGGCCCGCTTCGGCGAAATACCCAGCCCGTCCTCGCTGGCAGACGACGAACGCGGCCCCTGGCTGCGTAATGCCTTTGCGAGCCAGTGGAAGGAGGTGAAGGGCGATATAGACTATGACGACTGGCGCGCCTCTGTCGGCGAGGCGCTGGGCGAGCTGGACGGCAATACCGCCGTTTTCAGCCATTTCGTCGCCATCAACGCCGCCCTGGCCTGCGTCACCGGCGAGACCAAGGTGCTGACCTTCCGCCCCGACCACGCGTCGATCACGGTGTTCGAGGCCAACGACGGCCGGGTCAGCCTGGTCGAGCGCGGCCCGGAAGCGGCCACCCAGGTGCTCTAAGATGCCCGCCCGCGACATCCTGACCGTCGCCGAGATGACCGCGGCGGACCGGGCGACCATCGCGGCCGGCGTCGCCGGCACGGTTCTGATGCAGCGCGCCGGCGCGGCGGTCGCCGCCGCCATCCAGGAACGGTGGAAGCCTTGCAAGACGCTGGTGCTTTGCGGCCCCGGCAACAACGGCGGCGACGGCTTCATCGTCGCCAAGGCCCTGGCCGAGGCCGGCTATGACGTCGCCGTGGCGCTGGAAGGCGACCGGGAGGGCCTGAAGGGCGACGCCGGCCACGCGGCCGCGTCCTGGACCGGGCCGGTTGAGCGGCTGGAGCCGGCCCGCATGGCCGAGGTCGAGCTGATCGTCGACGCCCTGTTCGGCGCGGGCCTCTCCAAGCCGCTCTCCGGCACGGTGGCCAACACCCTGCGCGCCGCCGAGGCCGCGACCGCGCCGCTGCTCGCCATCGACCTGCCGTCGGGCCTGGCCGGCGACACCGCCAAGCCGCTCGGCTATGCGCCGCGCTGTGACCTGACCGTCACCTTCCACCGGCGCAAACTGGCGCACGTGCTGGAGCCGGGACGCTCGCTCTGTGGCGAGGTCGTGGTGGCCGACATCGGGCTGCAAGCGCCGCCGACCCGGCTGTTCGAGAACGGCCCGGAGCTTTGGCGGCATCGTTTCCCCTGGCCGACCACCGCCTCGCACAAGCACTCGCGCGGCCGGGTGATCGTGGTATCCGGCGAGATGTGGAGCACCGGCGCGGCGCGGCTCTCGGCGCGCGGCGCGCTTCGCATCGGCGCCGGCCTGGTGACCCTGATGTCGCCCCCGGACGCGCTCCTGGTCAACGCGGCGCACCTGGAGGCGGTGATGCTGCGGCCGTTCGACACCGACGTCGAACTCGAAACGGCCGCAATCGACGTCGACGCCGCTGTCATCGGGCCGGCCGCCGGGGTCGACGAGGCGACCGTCTCCAACCTCTTCGCGCTGGCCCGCACCGGGGCGGCCATCGTCATCGACGCCGATGCGCTGACCGCCTTCCGCGACGATCCGGACGAGCTGTTCTCGGTGCTTGACCGCGATGACGTGCTGACCCCGCATCCCGGCGAGTTCGAGCGGATCTTCCCTGGCCTTTTGAAAGGCACGCCCGAGCGGGTCAGCGCCGCGCGCCAGGCCTCGGCCAAGGCGCATGCGGTGGTGCTGCTCAAGGGCCCCGACACGGTGATCGCCGCGCCCGACGGCCGCTGCGCGGTGAACATGAACGGCTCGCCGTGGCTGGCCACCGCCGGCTCCGGCGACGTGCTGACCGGCTTCATCGCCGGCCTGATCGGCCAGGGCATGGACAGTTTCGAGGCGGCCTGCGCCGGGGTCTGGATCCACGCCGAGGCCGGCGCGGCGCACGGGCCGGGGCTGATTTCCGAAGACCTGCCGGGCCTGGCGCCCCAGGTGCTGCGCGGTCTGCGCGGGTAAACTGAACCGTACGTCTTGCACCGTTCCCTGACGGTGCTCATCTAGCCAATGACCGCGCCGCGCGTGGATCCGAGGAGGGAAGCCCAAGATGAAACGCCTGTCCCGCGCCGCCGTGGCGCTTGCCTGCCTGACGCTCGCCGGTTCGGCCTTCGCCCAGCCCGCGCCATCGAGCAATCCAGAGGCCGTGCAGGCGGGGACGTACAAGGTCGAGCCGATGCACACGCGCATCCTGTTCTCGGTGCTGCACATGGGCTTCACCCACTATTTCGGCGACTTCACCGGCGCGTCGGGCAAGCTCACCCTCGACCCGAGGAACCTCGGCGCCGCCAGCGTCCAGGTGTCGTTCCCGACCGCCTCGGTCTCGACCACCAATGCCACGCTGGACGGTGAATTGAAGAGCGGCGCCTGGCTCGACGCCGGCGCCGACCCCGCGATCAGCTTCGTGTCCTCCAAGGTCGCCCGCACCGGCGCCAATACCGCCAGGATCGACGGCGCCCTGACCCTGCATGGCGTCACCCATCCGGTGACCCTGAACGCCACCTTCAACGCCGCCGGCTCCAACGCGCTCAGCCACAAGTACACCATCGGCTTCGACGCCACCGGCCACCTGAACCGCAGCGATTTCGGCGTGAAGAAGTACGTCCCGCTGATCAGCGACAACGTCGACATCGTCATCAGCGCCGCGTTCGAAAGGACGGAGTAAGGGGCAAGCCGCGCCTCCAAGACTTCTCCC
>JBEPUW010000077.1:0-16023 GCA_041691315.1 Caulobacteraceae bacterium
AACACCTGATCAAAGACGGTGTTCATGGGTGGCCCGAACAAGTCGGGCCATGACGTGTGGAGGGCGCACACGGACAGACCTTGCCCTGCCCCATGTTCGCCTGATCTATGCTCTCCGAAACGGGAGACGACCTCATGAAGCTGTATGGCGCGCCCAAGCCGGCGCCGAATCCGCGCCGGGTGCGGATGTTCCTGGCCGAGAAGGGCATCGATCTGCCTGAGACGCCGATCGACATGGCCAAGCGCGAGCACAAGTCGGCGGACTATCGCCAGATGAACTCGCTGGGCCAGGTGCCGACGCTGTTGCTCGACGACGGTACGGCGATCTCGGAGACGGTGGCCATCTGCCGCTATTTCGAGGAAATCCAGCCCGAACCGGCGCTGTTCGGCCGCACCGCGGTCGAGAAGGCCAATGTCGACATGTGGGTGCGGCGCGTCGAGTTCCAGCTGATGAGCCCGGTCGGCAATTTCTGGCGCCACGCCCACCCGTACACCGCCGCCCTGCTTACCCAGTACAAGGAGTTCGGCGAGTCCAACCGCGAAGCCTATTCCAACGCCCAGCGATGGCTGGACGGCGAGCTGGCTGACAAGGAGTTCATCGCCGGCGACGCCTTCTCGATGGCCGACATCTGCGCGCTCTCGACGGTGGATTTCGCCCATTGGATCGGCCTGGACATCGATGCCGAGCGCACCAACCTCACCGCCTGGCACGAGCGCATCAAGGCCAGGCCCAGCGCCCGGGTCTGAACTTCAGTTGAAGACGTCGACCGCCGCGGCCGGTGCGGGCGCGCCGATCAGCTCCTTGTAGGCCTGGGCGGGCCAGGCTTTCAGCACGACGTTGAAGCAGGTGAGGATCAGCACCGTCACCGCCTGCGACACGATGGTGATCGCCACCGCCAGCGGGTTGGCGGAGGCCGCGCCGAGCGAGGCCAGCGGCAGGCCGGTGAACTGGGTCAATATCTTGGCCGCGGCGCCAAGCACCAGCAGCATGAGCAAAAGCACGATCACCGCCAGGATCAACGACAGCACATAGGCGCCGAACAGCCGCCAGAAGAGCCCCTTGCTCATGGTCCAGGAGGCGAACACCCGCAGCCGCCGTTCGGCGAAGGTCATCGGGCCGGCCAACGACAGGCGCATGGCCACGGTGACCGCGGCGCAGAAGACCGCGACCGTGACGACGTCGCCGATCAGGATGGTGATCGATTCGCCCGCCGTGCCCGCCGTCGCCGCCGCCACCAGGGTGACCAGCAGGAAGACGAAGATGGTCGCGCCCCAGATCACCGCCAGAATCAGGTTCAGCACCATCATGCGCAGTTCGTCCAAACCCAGCCTCAGATAGCCGCGACTGGACTCCGCCGGGCGCAGGATGGCGCGGTAGATGGCGCAGGTGAAGATCGCCTGGAAGGCCAGGCTCAACGGCAGGCCGGTCAGGAAGAAGGGCGCCATCTTCTGCGCCGCCGGCCAGAAGGCGGCCGGGTCGGAGCCGGCGCGTTGCAGGTCGGCGATCAGCGCCTTGGACTGCGACCCTAGTGTCAGATCGGCGATGCCGCTGATCAGGAAGGTGAAGAGCAGATAGCAGAGCGCCCAGGCGATCACCGCGCGCGGGCGCTCACGGGTCAGGCGAAACCCTTCGAATGCCGCTTCGGCAGGCGAGAAACTGCTCATAGACCCTGTCTAGCAACGGCCTGAGTCTCGCGTCCATGCGAAAGCTCGGCTGGCCATTGCTTTGAAGGGGCCGAGCCACCGCTGGCGCCGCCTGGTTCAGGCGAAGGTGGCGGCGAGGTCCGGCGGCTGCAGGTCGCGATAGGCCCTGGCCCAGGGCGCGGCCATGACCGCCGCCATGGCGCCGACGAAAGGGATCCAGATGATCGCGGCGACGACCAGGATCGGCCCCAGCCGGGCGAACAGCACCTGCGGCGGCTCCTGGAACAGCGCCGGAATATGGTTCAGCCCGCCGGCGATGGCGGTCAGCGCCCCGGCGCCGACGGCGACCAGCAGGATGACCAGGACGATCTCGGCGATGATGGCCACGACCAGCAGCAGAAGCCCGATCATGAACAGCGAACCGACATGGCCCTTGGTCAGGGTCCAGGATTCGCCCAGGTGGAACTTGCCGTCCTCGACGATCATCGGGCCGACCATCGAAAAGCGCAGGCCGAAATAGATCAGGGCGGCGAAGGCGGCGACGCCCGCGGCGATGCCGACGATCACCGCGACCCAGACCAGATGCATGACCACCAGGAGCGCGATGACGATGGCGGCGATCAGGATCACGAAGACCAGCCCGATACCGACGACGAAGCCCGCGCCGAGCAGCAGCACGGCGACATAGAACTCGGTCGCGCCCAGGCGCAGATAGGCGAAGCGGCCGCGCTCCGGATGCAGCACTGCGCGGAAGACCGCGCATGAGACCACCGCCGAGACCACCAGTTGCAACACGTTGATCAGATAGCTGAGCGACTGCACCGCCATGATCTGCGGATTGCCCTGGAACGACGCTGGGGTCGCGCCGGCCTTTACCGCCTGAAAAATGCTGAAATAGACCGGCGCATAGAGGGCGACGACACCGGCGGCGAGCGCCATGCGCGCCAGGCCCCAGAGCAATACCGACCCCGGATGTCGGCGAATGAGCGAGAAGCCCTCGTTGATCGCGCCGCCGACCGCAATTTCCGCCATCTCACGCCCCCTCGTCCCCTGGCGCAAGGATAAGCATGGCTTGGCCGTGCGCGCCACTTCCGCGCGCAGGGTCGGGGGCGTAAAACCCGCGGCATGAGCCTCACCCCCATTCATGTGATCGGCGGCGGCCTGGCCGGCTCGGAAGCCGCCTGGCAGATCGCCAAGGCCGGCGCGGCGGTGGTGCTGCACGAGATGCGGCCGGTGCGCGGCACCGACGCCCACCAGGGCCAGGACCTGGCCGAGCTGGTCTGTTCCAACTCCTTCCGCTCCGACGACTGGGAATATAACGCCGTTGGCCTGCTGCACGCCGAGATGCGTCGGGCCGGTTCGCTGATCATGGCCTGCGGCGACGCCCACCAGACCCCGGCCGGCGGCGCCCTGGCCGTCGACCGCGAGGGCTTCGCGCGCGCCGTCACAGCGCGGCTGGAGGCGCATCCGCGGGTCGTGATCGCGCGCGAGGAGATCGCCGCGCCGGACGCGGCCTGGGACAGCGTCATCGTCGCCACCGGCCCCCTCACCTCGCCGGCGCTCACCCAGACCATCCTCGGCCTGACCGGCGAGGACCAGCTGGCCTTCTTCGACGCCATCGCTCCGATCGTGCATGTCGAGAGCATCGATATGGGCGTGGCCTGGCGGCAGTCGCGCTACGACAAGGAAGGGCCGGGCGGCGACGCGGCGGCCTATATCAACTGCCCGATGAGCCGGGCTCAGTACGAGGCCTTCATCGACGCCCTGCTTGCCGGCGAGACATCCCAGTTCAAGGACTGGGAGAAGGTCCCCTATTTCGACGGCTGCCTGCCCATCGAGGTGATGGCCGAGCGTGGGCGCGAGACCCTGCGCTATGGCCCGATGAAGCCGGTCGGCCTGACCAACGCCCACGACCGCGAAGAAAAGCCCTATGCGGTGGTGCAGCTGCGCCAGGACAACGCGCTGGGAAGCTTGTGGAACATGGTCGGCTTCCAGACCAAGCTGAAGCACGGGGCGCAGACCGAGGTGTTCCGCTCAATTCCAGGCCTGGAGCGGGCGGTGTTCGCGCGGCTGGGCGGCCTGCACCGCAACACCTTCATCAACAGCCCGCGCCTGCTCGATTCGACCTTGCGGCTGAAGGCGGACCCGCGCCTGCGCTTCGCCGGCCAGATCACCGGGGTCGAGGGCTATGTCGAGAGCGCCGCCATCGGCCTGATCGCCGGCCGGCTGGCCGCGGCTGAGCGGCTGGGCCTGGCGCTGCCGCCGCCGCCGCAGACCACGGCGCTGGGCGCCCTGGTCGCCCACATCACCGGCGGCCACCTGGCCGGCGGCTCGTTCCAGCCGATGAACATCAACTACGGCCTCCTGCCACCGCTGCAGACGCCGGATACGGCCCCCCGCCCCAAAGGCCGAGGCGAACGCGGCCGCGCCCGCAAACGCGCCCTCTCCGTCCGCGCCCTAGCCGACATCGACGGTTGGCTGGGCGCGAGCGTCCGGGCGGCCGCGGAATAGCCCCGCTCGTCGCCGCCAGGACGCGTCTGTCCGCAGGCGGCGGCGTGGCGGAGGTCAAGCCGATCGAGGGCCGTCGCGGCTCCGCCAAGGCAGCGCTTGGCGGTACGCAGTGATCGGCGCACTGTGGGCTCGACGCCCGCTCAGCGCGTGAGCGTCGATCCTCCCTTGGAGTGAGCGCCCGCCGCGCTCCCGCACATGCCTGACGGCTCCTCCACGGCGCACCTGCTGCGACCCAAGCTCGCCACCACGCTCGGCGAGGGTTACCGGCTGGGCCACCTGCGCAAGGACGCCATGGCCGCGCTGACCGTGGCCATCGTCGCCCTGCCGCTGTCCATGGTGATCGCCGTGGCGTCCGGCGTCTCGCCCGAGCGCGGGCTCTACACCGCCATCGTTGGCGGCTTCGTGGTGTCGCTGCTCAGCGGCAGCCGGTTCCAGATCGGCGGGCCGGCCGGCGCCTTCATCGTGCTGGTGGCCGCCACGGTCGCCCGCTTCGGCGTCGAGGGCCTGATGCTGACCGTGCTGATGTCCGGCGTGATGCTGACCCTGCTTGGCGTCCTCAGGCTGGGCCGCTGATCCGCCACATCCCGCATGCGGTGACCGTCGGCTTCACCTGCGGCATCGCCGTCACCATCGCCGCCAGCCAGTTGAAGGACCTGGGCGGGCTGCACCTGGCCGGCGCCGAGCCCGGGCCGCTGATCCCCAAACTCGCGGCGCTGGGCGGCGTCGTAATGAGCGTCGGACCGGCGGCGCTGGCGCTGGGCGTGGGCTCGGCGGCGGCGATCTTCGGGCTCAGGCGCTTTCGGCCGGCCTGGCCGGGCATGCTGATCGCCGTGGTGACGGCGTCGCTGGCCGCGGCCCTGCTGCACCTGCCGGTCGAGACCATCGGCAGCCGGTTCGGCGGCCTGCCGCACGGCCTGCCGGTCCCCCGCCTGCCCGCCATCAGCCTCGGCCTGGCGCTGCAGGTGCTGCCGGCTGCGCTCTCCTTCACCCTGCTTGGTGGCATCGAGAGCTTGCTCTCGGCGAAGGTGGCGGACGGCATGACCGGGCGCAAACATCGCTCGAACATGGAGCTGATCGCCCAGGGACTGGCCAATATGGCCTCGGCCTTGTTCGGCGGCATCAGCGTCACGGGGACCATCGCCCGCACAGCGACCAATGTGCGCGCCGGCGGCGTCAGCCCGCTGTCGGGGGTGATGCATTCGGTCTTCCTGCTGCTCTTCATCCTCTTGGCCGCGCCCCTGGCCAGCTTCGTGCCGCTGGCGGCGCTGGCGGCGGTGCTAATCGTAGTTTCCTGGAACATGGCCGAAAAAGCGGAGTTCGTCCGCCTGCTGCGCAACTGGCGCACGGCCGCGGTGCTGCTCGCCACCTTTGGGCTCACCCTGGTCAGGGACCTGACAACCGGCATCGTTGCCGGCTGCGTGCTGGCGGCGGTGTTCGCCGTCATCAGGCGCGGCGTGCCCGAAGAGGGTGACTAGAGTCCGACTCGCAAGGTCCACTTCGCGCGCGTTGGCCTTAAACACCGGTGTTCGCAATGACAGCATCGGCGTTGAGGGTGATTTGCACTGCAGACAGAACAGATTTCGCAAATAAAGTTAGGAGCGAGCTAAAACAAAACGAAAAGTTATTTTTGTTGAGCGGAACCAATATCCTCGTCGACCGTTGGGCCTGGGTTGGAGATTCGGCGGAATTTATCCGAAACGGTCCGCTGAATTCCCGATCCACATCCCATTTTTCGAGCTACGCGGCAACCGCGGAAGAACCAGTCAATGACAACCGAACCGAGCCATAGGGCCTTGAATGTCTCGCGTCGCGGACTCCTGCGTGGCGTTGCCCTGGTGGCGGGAGGCGGTGCGCTGATCGGCGCCGCTATGGGAGCATCCCCGGCCGCGGCCCAGACCAAGCTTTCGCAGAAGGTCGCCAACTATCAGGGCACGCCCAAGGGCAACGCCAAGTGCAACCATTGCACCCAGTGGCAGCCGCCGGCTGACTGCAAGACCGTGGTCGGCCCGATCAGCCCGATGGGCTGGTGCAGCCTCTACGCTCCCAAGTCTTAGGCCAGGCCCGTGCCGGGGGCCGCATCGACATGGTCAATCCTGCTGAGGCTTGTCAGCACCTGCCTTCTGGCGCTAGCCGGCCTTGGCCTTTCGGCAGGCGGCGCGGCGGCGGTGCCCGCCTTCGCCGTCCAGACCGGCCAACCCTGTACAGGCTGCCACGTCGGGGGCTTTGGCCCGCAGCTCACGCCCTTTGGCCGGGAGTTCAAGCTGGACGGCTACACGACACGGACCAAAAGCTTCAACGTACCGTTGTCGGCAATGGCCGTCGCTTCCTACATCAACACTCACAAAGGCCAACCAACGCCGCCGGCCTCGTCGTTCCGCGACAACGACAATTTCGCCGTCGACCAGGTGAGCCTGTTCCTGGCCGGCGGCCTTGGCCAGCATTTCGGCGCCTTCGTCCAGGCGACCTATGACGGTGTCGCAAGGGCCTATCACTGGGATAATCTAGACCTGCGCGCCACGACCACCGCGACTGTGAAGGGCGTGAAAATGGTCCTCGGACTGAGCGTAAACAACGCACCCACGGTGCAGGACGCCTTCAACACCCTGCCGGCCTGGGGCTTTCCCTATACCAGTTCAAGTCTCGCGCCCGCGCCGGGCGCCAAGCCCCTCATCGGCAATCTCGCCCAGAACACGATCGGCCTCACGGGCTACACCTGGATCAATTCCGAGTTTTATGCGGAAGCGGGCGGCTATCAGTCGCCAAGCGCCCGTTTCCTCACTCATGCCGGCGTCGATCCCACCAGCCCAGGCTCGCTGCAGGGAACAGCGCCCTATGTGCGGGTCGCCTATAACAAGGATTTCGGCGACCGAAATGTCGAGGTCGGCGGCTTTTGGATGAGCGCGAACCTGTTCCCCGGACTCGATCGTACGACCGGCATGTCCGACCACTACGCCGACTTCGGATTGGACGCGTCGTACCAGCTGTTCGCCCCCAAGCACGACGTGTTCACGGTAAACGGCCGCTATACCTATGAAACCCAACGCCTGGACGCGTCCCGCACCCTTGGCGTGGCCAGCAACCGCGGCGAGACCCTCCAGGATCTCCGGGTCGACGCCTCATACTATTGGCGCAACAAGATCGGCGTGACGCTGAGCGGTTTCGACACCTGGGGAAACCGGGACGACCTGCTCTACGCCGCCAATCGCAGGCTGCGGCCCGACAGCTCCGGGATCGCTTTGCAGGTCGACGGCACCCCCTTCGGCGATGGCAAGTCGCCGCTCGGTCCGCGCTTCAATATTCGTGTCGGGGCTCAATACACCGCCTATACAAGCTTCGATGGCGCGAGCCGGAACTACGATGGTTCCGGGCGAAACGCCTCCGATAACAATACGTTCAGGGTGTTCACATGGGTCGCCTACTAGCGATCGTTGCGCCGGCCGCGAAGACCGTATCGCGGCACAGGATGGCGACTCTCGTCGCGCGCCGAAGATCGCGCAGCGCCGCCGAAGCCATCGCACCAACGGCCCTGCCCGCTCTGGCCTAGGTCAGGATGGATTAGAGCGGCTCTAGAGCCGCCCGGTCAGGACCGCTGTCGTCAGCCGCAGCCGCTTTTCCAGGTCCGACAGCGTTCGGCCGGCCGCATAGGTCTTAGCCAGGGTCGCGTAGGCCACGGCCGGAAAGGCGGCGACGGGCAGATCGCGCGCGGCGGTTCGCGCCTCGGCCGATTCGGCCCGAACCCGCGAGCGGATCTCCGCCTCGTCCCAGGCCCTGGGCAGGCGATCGACGCCGATGCGCCGCAGCCTCGCCAGGCCCGCCAATCCCCAGGCGCGGGCTGCCCATTGGGTCGCGGCCGATGAGGACGTCGCGTCCAGCACGGTCGCGGCCAGGCGCATCAGCACGCCCGCAGTCGCATCGATATGGCGATTGACCGCCGCCTCGTCGGTCGGGGCTGGGGTGTCGATAGCCTCGATGCGAGCCTCGATCATCGCCTCGAAGGCCGCCGGCGGCAGGGCGTGGCGGCCTATCGTCTCCGCAAGGGCCTCGACCACCGGATGGCGGCGCGGCGACCGGCCGCCGAACACCTCGTCCAGCGCCTCGCGCCACCAGGTCAGGCGTATCTCCTGCACCAGCGGCTCGCGCGCCGCCTCCGTCGCCCGCGTCAGCTCGTGGTTGAAGGCGTAGAGCGCGATCAGGTCAGCGCGCGCGACGGGGTCGGCGACGAACCGGCTGGCCAGCCAGCGGTCCGGATCGGCCCGCCGGATCGTCGCGTCGAGGTCGTCCAGCCGCGTCTCGGTCAGCCGATCAGCGTCTGGTGCATGGTCATGGCCACCAGCATCGGCACCGACAACAGGGTGTTGATGCGCGAGGCCATGCCGGCGACCCGGCCGGCCGTCGCCTTGGCGGCGTCATCGGCGGGGACGATCCCCAGCACCTTCTTCTGGTTCGGCCAGATGAAGACCCAGACGTTGATGAACATGATCGTGCCCAGCCACATGCCGACGCCGATCAGGATATGGCCCTTGTTGGCAAAGGTCATATTGGTCCCGTTCACCGGCTCGTACGCGCCCAGCGTATAGGCCTGAGCGATATAGTGGCGCGAGCCGGCCAGGATCACGCCCATCAGCCAGGTGAACAGCGCCGCCCAGCGGAACCAGAACAGGGCTTCCGGCGCGATGTACTTGGAAACGCCGGGTTTCAGCTCGGCGGGAATCTGCGGCATCATCCGCGTCTGGACGAAGTTGAAATACCACAGCAGCCCGATCCACATGATGCCGAACAGCACGTGCAGCCAGCGGAAGATCGCCGTCCAGAAGGTCTGGTCGGCCACGCCGCCATAGACGCTGAAATAGGCCGCGATGAAAATGAGCGCCAGAATCACGCTGACGATCATCGTATTGCGCAGATTTGCGAGCAGACCCGCCATATCAAAGCCCCTTGTTTCCTCTCGGGCGCTAAAGCCCGCTTGCGTAAGACGTATCAGCGTCATTAACCGCCCGGCAAGCCGCAAAGGTCCCTGGAGGCGCATAACCGACCCGGCCGACGGCGTCGGGCTCGGCTTCCACGATCCGGCGCGTCCGGATGCAGCTATCGCGCGCAACCGGCCGAGACTACGCGGCGTCCCGGCCCGCCTCGCCGGGTTCCAGAGCGGAATTGAGCGCCGCCAGCAGGCTGGCGGCGGTGACGGGCTTGGAAACGTGGCCGTCGGCGCCGGCCAGCCGGCTCGCCTCGATGTGTTCGGGAAGCGCATTGGCGCTGAGCATGATCACCGGTGTTGGGCGGCGGCCTGAGCCGCGTTCGGCCTTGCGGATCGCGCGGGTCGCCTCCAGGCCGTCCATGACCGGCATCTGCATGTCCATGAACACCAGGTCGAAGGTCTCGCGTTCAAGCCGTTCGACGGCTTCGGCGCCGTCGTCGACCACAACCACATCGACGCCGAACTGGTCGAGCATCATCCGGATGACCGTCTGGTTGGTGGCGTGGTCGTCGGCGACCAGGACGCGGACCGGCCGATCCGGATTCAGCGTCGCGGCGGCCGCGTCTTCGACGCCGGCGGGCTCAACCGCGCGATCGAACGGCGCGACGAACCAAAAGCGCGATCCCTTGCCCGGCTCGCTCTCGCAATCGAGTTCGCCGCCCATTAGCGAGGCCAGCTGGCGCGAGATCGCCAGACCGAGCCCGCTGCCGCCGAACCGACGGGTGATCGAGCCGTCGGCCTGCTGGAAGCGGGCGAACAGCCGGGCCCTGGCCGCGGCGTCGAATCCGACACCGGTGTCGGTCACGGCGAAGCGCAGGCTCTGGTCGCTCATGAGCTGGGCGGTGATGGTCACTGCGCCAGCGGCGGTAAATTTCACCGCATTGCTCACCAGGTTGGTCAGTATCTGCCGCACCCGGGTCGCGTCGCCAAGGAACCAGGCTTCGAGGTCCGGCGCGATGTCGACGTTCAGGCTCAGGCTCTTTTCATCCGCCCGCAGCCGCGCCAGCCCCGCCACTGACCGCACCAGATCGCCGGCGTGGAAGGGCGCTGATTCGATGGTCAACTGGCCCGCCTCGACGCGCGCCAGGTCCAGCACGTCGGAGAGCAGACGTTCGAGCGACTGGCCGGAGCTGCGGATGATCTCCACCATGTCGTGCTCGCGCTTCGGCAGGTTGGCCGCGGCCAGCAGCTCCGCGACACCGACGACGCCGTTCAGCGGCGTGCGGATTTCATGGCTCATATTGGCGAGGAATTCGCTCTTCGAGCGGTTCGCCTCGTCCGCCTTCACCCGCGCGGTACGCAGACGCAAGGCCACCCGACGCTGCCATACAAGCACGCCGGCGGCGCAGATGACGAACAGGCCGGCGACCGCCAGCATCCAGCGCTGGAACCGGGTCACAGCGACCTGCAGGTCGGTGTCCTTGCGCGAGGTGTCCAGCTGGTTGCGAAGCTGGCCGGTGAGCTGGTGGACGCCAATATCGAACCGGCGCGCCGACGCGATGGCGTGCTGCTGGTCGTAGGCGCGCATCGCCGCGAACGCCTCGGGTCCCTTGCCCTCGGCCATCAGTATCTCGGCGGCGACCTGCGGCTCCCGCTCCAGCCCCGAGGCCAGCAGCCGGTGCGACGCCATAAGCGTGCGCATGCGCGCCAGGTCGGCGCGCGCCGGAACCAGATCGCCCAGCCTTGCCTCGGCGATGGCCCGCAAGGGCAGCAGGTGTGGGGCCAGGAAGTCCGCGCCGGTGAGCTGGCTGTTCAACCCCTTCAGGCACCCCATGACGTCGCTCGGTCGCTTGAAGCCGTCGGCGACCATGGCGCAGAGGTTCTGGTCCCAGACGCCAAGGTGAGGTAGGTCCGAACGCATCGCCAGCCGATGGTGGACGCCGGCCAGGTCCTCGGCCAGGTCTCGGTCGCCGAGCATGATCGCCATGTGCGCCATGTTGTAGACGCCGTCGAAATCCGGCCGCGGATAGGCGGGATCGGCGAATTCGAAATCGGCTCGATGAAAGGCCTGGGCGCTGCCCTGGAGATCGTCGAGCTGCATCAGCCCCAGGCCGATGGTCTCCCATATGTCCGACTCGGCCGCCCCGGCGGCGGGATCGCCTTCGGGGATCAGGACCTCCGCCTTGGACAGCAGTTTGAGCGCGTCGCCGGTCTGATCCTCTTCGATCAGCATGGTCGCCTCGACGCTCGCCGCATGGATGCGCGCGAACCAGTCCGGTTCGGTCTGGGCGATCCGCGAAATCTCCGCGTGGGCGGACACATCGCCAGAGTCGTAGCGGGCCTTGAGCGCATTGATGCGCGCCATGGCCAGATAACGCTTGTCACCCAAGCCGGCGGCCTGGCGAGCGAGCAGGTCGTTCCAGTGGTTGAAACGATCGAATTCGGACTGATTGAGCAGCACCCAGGCCACATGCTGCAGCCGGGCGAGCGACTCCTGGCTGGGGCTTCGCGCCGCCGCGGCGCCGAAGCGCTCCAGATCGGCGAAGCTGGTCTTGTCGGCGCGGCTCTCGATCTCGTGGGCCAGTTGCGCCGGGCCGATCGCGGATGGATCCGCGGGGGCAGCCGCGCCCACGCCTCCCCCGAAGCCGGCTATGGCGATCGTCAACGCGACCGCCAGCGTGAACCTGCTCTTCAACCCCGCCCCTCCGCCGAGGTCGGGTCTACAATCATAAGTCTTTCAGAAGCGCTTACGGCCGCGCGCCGGCCGGGCGGATCGGCTGGGCTTCCTCGTCGCTGCGGTTGACGCCCCAGAGCAGGATCACCGGCAGGGCGACGTAGATCGACGAATAGGTGCCGACGACGATGCCGAACACCATGGCGAACACCACCGGGAATATGGTCGGGCCGCCCAGGAAGAGCATGCCGCTCAGCGCCAGCAGCGCCGTCGAGCCGGTGATCAGGGTGCGCGACAACCGCTCGTTTTCCGACAGGTTGATGATGTCGGCCAGCGGCATGCTGCGGTGCTTGCGCAGGTTCTCGCGCAATCGGTCGAAGGAGATGACCTTCTCGTTCATCGAATAGCCGATGACGGTCAACAGCGCCGCGATCGAGGGCATGTTGAATTCGATGTGGAACAGCGACAGCGCCCCCATGGTCAGGACGATGTCGTGGATCAGCGCGATCACCGCGCCAAGGCCGAACTGCAGCTGAAACCGGAACCAGATGTAGACCATCATCAGGCCGATCGCGACGCCGAGCGCCAAGAGGCCCGAGCGGAACAGCTCGCCGGAGACCTTGGCCCCCAGCACGTCCTCGCCGGTGATCTTGGTGCCGGGGAACTGCGCCTTGATCTGGGCCTCGACCTTGGCCACCGCGTCGGCCGGGTTGACGCCCGCCGCCGGTTCGAAGCGCAGCGCCGCGGCGCTGGGCCCGCCGAAGCCCTGCACCGCGGGGTCCTTGGTGCCCATTTTTGCCAGGGCCTCGCGCAGTTGGGCCAGCGGCGCCGGACCCGGCGTCTGGATCTCGATCTGGGTGCCGCCGCGGAAGTCGGTGCCGAAGTTCAGACCATTGACGACGAAGGAGCCGATTGAGATCGCGAGCAGGATTGCCGACAGCACCGCGGCATAGGGCGCGTAGCGGACGAAGCGGAAGTGAGTTTCCTTAGGCAACAGGCGGATCAGCGGCCAATGCATGAGCTTGTCCTTCGCCTCAGATCGGCAGCGACTTGGATCGGCTGGTCCGATACCAGAGCACGATCAACAAGCGGGTGATGAAAAGGGCGGTGAACACCGAGGTCATGACCCCGATGGAAAGGGTCCAGGCGAAGCCGCGCACCGGCCCGGCGCCGAATTCGAACAGGATCAGCGCCGCGATCAGGGTGGTGATGTTGGCGTCGAGGATCGAGACCCTGGCCCGGGTGAAGCCGGTGTCGATGGCCAGCGCCGGTTTTCGCCCCGCTCGCTCCTCGTCCCGGATCCGCTCGTAGATCAGCACATTGGCGTCGACGGCCACAGCGATGGTCAGGATCAGGCCGGCGATGCCCGGCAGGGTCAGGGCCGCGCCGCCCACGGTCATCAGCGCCACGACCATCAGCATGTTGATGATCAGCCCGACCATGGCGACGCCGCCGAACACCCCGCCATAGGCCAGCATCATGAAGGCCACGACCAAAACGAGCCCGATGACCCCGGCCAGTTCGCCGGCGCGAACGGAGTCGGCGCCCAGCTCGGCGCCGACGGTGCGCTGTTCGATCACCGTCAGCGGCGCGGCCAGCGCGCCGGAACGCAGCAAGAGCGCCAGGTTGCTGGCGGTGTCGACGGTGAAGTTGCCGGTGATCTCGCCGGAGCCGCCGGTGATGGCGCCCTGGATCACCGGCGCCGAGATGACCCGGTTGTCGAGCACGATGGCGAAGCGCTTGCCGATATTCTGCGAGGTGGCGTCGCCGAAGCGCTGAGCCCCCTGGCCGTTGAAGCGCATGTTGATGTCGGGCCGGCCGTTCTGGTCGTAGCCCTGGGTGGCGCCGGTGAGCATTTCGCCGGAGACGATCTCCAGCCGCTTGACCAGGATCGAGCCGCCCTCCTCGTTGGGCAACAGCACAGCATCGGGCGGCACGTGGCCGGCGGCGGCCTCGGCCGGCGGCACGCTGTCGTCGACCATCTGGAAGCTGAGCTTGGCGGTCTTGCCGATCACCGATTTCAGCCGCTCAGGATCGCTCTCGCCGGGCGCCTCGACCACGATGCGGTCGGCGCCCTGGCGTACGATCGAGGGCTCCTTGGTGCCCAGCGCGTCGATGCGCCGGCGCACGATCTCGATGTCCTGGTCGACCGCCTTGACGGTCTCCGCCGTCAGCGCCTGATCGGAGACGCCGAGCAGGATGCGCTGGTCGGGCCCGGTCGTGATGTTCAGCTCGCGCACGCCGGTGGCCACCGGCTGGTTGAGCTTCTGCAAGGCCGCCAGCGCGGTCTGTACCTGAGCCGGATCATTGATGCGGACGGAAACCGTCCCATTGGCCATGCCGAGGGCGGAGAAGTCGATCGGCGCGTCGCGCAGGGTGCGCCGCACGTCCTCGACCAGATTGGTCAGCCGCTCGGTCTTCAGCGCATTGGTGTCCATCTCCAGCTGCAGATAGGAGCCGCCCTGCAGGTCGAGGCCGAGGTTCAGCTTGGCATGCGGCAGCCAGTCCGGCATCCGCGCCAGCACGCTGTCCGGCAGCACGTTCGGCAGGGTGAAGACCAGGCCGAAAATAGCGGCGGCCAGGCAGAGAATCGTTCTCCAGCGCGGAAGTTCGAGCATGGCGCCGTCAGGACTTCGCGTCGTTCGCCGGAGCCGGCGCGCCGCGGGCGCGGACCTCGGCGATCATCGACTTGACCACCTTGATGGTGACGCCCTGGGCGATCTCGACGCCGACCTCGGCCTCTTCCACCCGCACCACCTTGCCGATCACGCCGCTCGACAGCACCACCGTGTCGCTGCGCTTGACGGCGCCGATCGCCGCGCGATGGTCCTTGGCCCGCTGTTGCTGCGGCCGCAGGATCAGCATGTAGAAGAAGAGCCCGATCGCCAGGAAGGGCGCGACCTGAAGCAGGATGGGCATCAGGCCGCCGTCGGCCCCACCGGCCGCGCCGGCGGTCTGGGCGAAAGCTGTGGTCGCGAACATCGGGTCTCCGGGAATGCGCCGGCCGCTAAATCGGGGCGCTTGAAAAGTCGGCGGAAGCTAGGCGTTGCAACCGTCTTTTGCAATGCGGCGAACGGGCCGATAGGAAGCGATCCCATGAGCGACGACCCCGCCCCCTTTCTGGCCCGCATCGCCGACGCGCTGGACCGCCTGGCGCCGCCGGCCCCGCCCACGCCGGACTTCACCGCGGCGCGGCTCTATCGCTACGAGGCGGCGTCGAAAGCCTTCGTCGGCGCGCCGGACTATGCCCTGGCGCTCGATCTGCTGGTTGGCGTCGATCGGCAAAAGGCCAGGTTTGTCGAGAACTTGCGCCGGTTTGCTCGCGGCCTGCCTTCGAACCACGTGCTGCTTTGGGGTTCGCGCGGGGCGGGCAAGAGCTCGCTGGCCAAGGCCGGCTTCATGGCGGCGGGCGGCGATCACGCCGCCTTGCGCATGGTCGAGATCGACCGCGACGACGTCGCCGCCCTGCCCGAGCTGTTCGAACGGCTGCGCGGCTTGAGCCAACGATTCGTCGTGCTCTGCGACGACCTCTCGTTCGAGGAGGGGGCCTCGGCGGCCAAGTCGTTGAAATCGGCGCTCGAGGGCGGGGTCGCCGGGCCGCCGGAAAACGCGCTTTTCGTCGCCACCTCCAATCGCCGCCACCTGATGCCACGCGACCATGTCGAGGCGCGCGGCCTGATCGCCACCGCCGAGGACGCCGAGGAAGAGGTCTCGGTCTCCGACCGCTTCGGCCTGTGGATCGGCTTCCCGCCGATGGACCAGCCGGCCTATCTGGCCGCCATCCACGCCTATGCCGACCGCTTCGACCTGGCCACGGACGACCTCGAGCGCCGCGCCCTGCAATGGTCGCAACTGCGCGGCGGCCGCTCCGGCCGCGTCGCCTGGCAGTTCATCCGCGACCTGGCCGGCGAACTGGAAAAACCACTTCCGCTTTAGGCAGTATCCACTTGAACGGACTTATTTAATCCGCTCATCGCCGCGGATGCGGGGACCCAGGTTTTTTACCGCCAAGGACGCCAAGTTCGCCAAGGGGTGCGCTCTTCTTGGCGTCCTTGGCGAACTTGGCGGTTCATCTTGGGACGGAGCGGAACCGTATGGGCTAAACAAAAAGCCTGGGTCCCCGCTTCCGCGGGGATGAGCGGATTGTGAGGCAATGAAAAGCCGCCGGACCCTGCGATCCGGCGGCTCGTCATTTCAGCGTTGAGTGAGGCTTGCGCCCTACTCCAGGATCTTGGCGACGACGCCGGCGCCGACGGTGCGGCCGCCTTCGCGGATGGCGA
>JBEPUW010000078.1:0-14145 GCA_041691315.1 Caulobacteraceae bacterium
TCAGCCGCAAGTCGGACAACCCCTCGATCACCCGCGACGTGTCGGGCGAGGGCGTGCAGCAGGCGCTGCTGAAGATCATGGAAGGCACCGTCGCCTCCGTGCCGCCGCAGGGCGGGCGCAAGCATCCGCAGCAGGAATTCCTGCAGGTCGACACCACCAACATCCTGTTCATCTGCGGCGGCGCCTTTTCGGGCCTCGAAAAAATCATCGCCAGCCGCGGCAAGGGCACCTCGATCGGCTTCGGCGCCACCGTCTCGGATCCCGAGGAGCGCCGCACCGGCGAGATCCTGCGCGGCGTCGAGCCTGACGACCTGCAACGCTTCGGCCTGATCCCGGAATTCATCGGCCGCCTGCCTGTGCTGGCGACCCTGGAGGACCTCGACGAGGAAGCCCTGGTCACCATCCTGACCGAGCCGAAGAACGCCTTCGTCAAACAGTACCAGCGCCTGTTCGACATGGAGAACGTCGGCCTGACCTTCACCGACGACGCGCTCAAGGCCATCGCCCGCAAGGCGATCGGCCGCAAGACCGGCGCGCGCGGCCTGCGCTCGATCATGGAGAGCATCCTGCTCGAGACCATGTTCGAACTGCCGACCTACGAAGGCGTCGAGGAAGTGGTGGTCAACGCCGAGGTCGTCGAAGGCCGCGCACAGCCGCTGATGATCTACGCCGAACGCCGCAGCGACAAGGGCGGCGCGGCTTAAGGGCTGACGGCCGCCGGCAGATCTGTCCTCTCGAAGTCCTTGCCGACATAGAGCAACGGACAGTCATGCTCTTTCGCCACGGCGTAGGCGAAGCAGTCGCCGAAATTCAAGCGTGCTGGGTGGACTCCCTTGCCCCAGCGAGCATAGGCACGGGCGACACGCCGCGCGGCGGCGGCGGAGAGCGGAACCACGATCAAGCCAAGACCTTCGATCAATGAGATCATCTCATCTTCGACATTGCGTCGGCCCGCCACCATGAGGGCTTCGGCAACCGTTGCCGCAGAGATCAGCACCTCGTCTTCCGCGTCGATGACGTCCTTACAGGCGGTCGACTGAGCCTCATCGAGGACGATGGCCATCAGGGCCGAGGTGTCGATCGCGATCACCCGGGCAGGCCATCTTCGTCGTAGAGAAAGTCCTGGCTCCTGGCCGCAGAGACGCCTTCGATCGCCTTAGCCGCACCGGAGCGGCCGGCCGCGTCCATCAGCTTGCGCCTGGTCGCTCGGTCTACGGGCGCATGCACAGGCGCCAGCCGCACGGCCGGTCGCCCATGCCTCGTCAGGATAATCTCGTCCCCGGCCTCGGCGCGGCGCACCAGATCGGTCAACTGGCCTTTAGCGTCCGTGACGGATACGCGCATGTCAGCATCCTTTCTGGGCGCGGAGTCATGGCCCATTATCGATAGAATGGTCCAATGAATGGACCAGTATCAATCGTCGTCTTTTTGGCCAACCCGAAAGGCGATTCAAATCCGCCTATCCAACCAAGCCGCAATGTTTTCCACGTAGCGATGCACGTCGGCCAGCAGGTCGGGGTCGCGGATCACCGTGTCGGCCGGGGGTTCGGTGACGAAGCTGGGGCGGCCCAGGCGGGGGTCCCAGTTGAAGTCGCAGAGATGGTGGAAGCTGGAATCGGCCACCGCCCGGCCGCGGTCCGGGCTGTCGATGGCCACGGCGATATTGAAACGCGCCCCGGTGGCCTTGCTGGTCCCGATGGCGATCACCGCCGCGTGATCCTTCAGTGTCGGCGGAACGCCCACCGCGCCCTCGTGGGGATGCGAGGGCAGGCGCTGAAGCGGCTCGCCCGAGGCGCGGCGCATGATCGGGTGCGCCGGCGCCGGGACTTCGATCGTCTGGACGTCGCCGTTGGCGCCGCTGTGATAGTTGGGCCAGTCGATGGTCGGGGTGTCGGGATCGTCGCGCCGCCGGCGCGTTTCGTCGGGGTCTGGGTTCTGGGTCTGGAAATACTGCGCCTGGCCGACATCGCCCAGCTTGGTCAGGCAGGCGCCCAGGTCCTGATGATCGCGGGTGAGCAACACGCCGCGTCCGGCCTTTTGCGCCGTCTCGATATTGGCCGCGTCGGTCGGCGTCAGCGCGCCGGTGACATCGACGGCGAACAGCCAGAGTTGGTCGAAATCGCCGGCGGCGAAGGCGGCCAGGTCGACATCGTCGCCGGCCGCGGTCTCGACACGGTCGTGCGCGGTCACCTGATAGAGCGGCTGGCCGTCCGCGTCCCGCAGCCCGGCCAGATGCGCGGCCAGTCTGGAAAAGCGGCCGACGTGCCAGTCGTCCTCGACCGGGCCGATGGTGGTCTTCAAAAGCAGGCGGCTCATCGCTCTGGTCTCCTTGGTCATGCGGAGTTTTTCTCACATGGTGTGTGGCGGCCAAATAGTCGCCACTCCCGAACCGGGGGTTGGTAGGCTTCCGCTGCGTAACTGGCTAGATTCCTCAACGAATCGAGCCCGTGGTCCGCAACCGCGCGCTCTTGGCGCCTCGAGGGCAGCGATGGCGATAGGCTTGGCCGCTCTGCGGATTCTGGTGATCGATGACAGCCGCGAGATGTGCTCCATCGTCGGCACGGTGCTGGCCGCCGCCGGGGTCGGACATCTGCACTATGCCCAGAACGGCAAGCGCGGCCTGGAGGTCGTCGCCGCGTTTCCGATCGACGTGGCCTATATCGACCAGGAGATGCCGGTGATGAACGGCCTCGACTTCGTCGCCGCTATCCGCGCCGAGACATCGGCCGAGCGCTACATGCCGATCATCATGCTCACCGGCCATTCCGATCTCAGCCATATCAACCAGGCGCGCGATCGCGGCTTCACCGAATTCCTGTGCAAGCCGGTGACCGCCAAGGCCATCCTCAGCCGGCTGAACGCGGTAATCATGGAGCCGCGGCCATTCATGACCTCGCCGACCTATTTTGGGCCGGATCGCCGGCGGTTGCGGCTGGACGACTACAAGGGTCCGCTGCGCCGGGCGATCGACACGGCTGAGGCTCCTGAATCCAGTCAGCGCATCGCCGGCGACTGAAGCGCAGGGCGCGTCAGCCGCGCGCGTGAAGGAAGCTGACCTTCACGCCGGGTTTCACCGCATGGGCGAGCAGCAGGGCGTCCCAATTGGTCAGGCGCACGCAGCCGTGGCTGGCGGTCTTGCCGATCTTGTCCGGACCCGGCGAGCCATGGATGCCGTAACCCGGCGCATTCAGGGCGATATAGACGATGCCGACCGGGTTGTTCGGGCCGGCCTGGATATCGAACTTGCCGTGCTTCTTCGGGCCGAAGGTGAGTTTGGACGGGTCGTAGGTATAGATCGGGTTGAAGCTGACACCGCGCACCTTGTGTACGCCCGAGGGCGACGGCCGGTCGGTCGAACCGACCGTGGCGGGGAAGCTGGCGATCAGGCTGGCGTCGGCGGCATAGGCGCGCACAGAGGCGGCGGCCTTGTCGACCTCGATGTGGTCGACCCTGGCCAGCTCCGGGATCATCGGCTGGACGACCACCAGCACCGTGCCGGCCTTGGTCAGGTCGGCGCCGGGATTGAGCGCCGCGAGCAGCTTCTGCGACATGTGGAAGCGCTCGCCCAGCATCTCGCTCACCGTCGAATAGCCCGGCGAGGACAGTTTCGACGCGGCGACCATGTTCTCGCCGACGTCGGGATAGAAGGGTCCGGCGACGTCCTGGGCGGTGACGGTATAGAGCGCCGCGATGGGGGCCTGGCCCGGTGTGTTCAGTCTGGTCCACAGGGCGGGCGTGAGTTGGCTGTCGGTCGGCTGGCCGGTCATCTGCTCGTAGGCCTTGACCGCCCGGGTCAGGTTCGAGCCGGCCAGGCCGTCGACTTCGCCGGGCGAGGCCTGGGCGCGCGCCAGCAGCACCTCGGCCTTGATCAGGGCGGGATCGGGCGCGGGATCGAGCGTGGGCCGCGCGGCCGGTTTCGCGGACGATTGGGCCGGCGCGACGAACTGAGCGTTGTTGATCGCATCGACGCGGGCCGTCAGCGCGGCGTCGGCCGCGGCGACCGGCTTGGCCGCCGGCTTGGCGGCGCTGGCGGGCTTCTGGGCCGATGCCGGCGGCGTCGATGACCCCTGCGGCGAGCAGGCCGCCAGGCCGGCAAGGACCACCACGGAAACGATCGATCTTTGCACCAACATTACCCGTCGCTCAGCCATGATCAGCTAAAGCGGCGCTGGCGGTTCCGTTCCGTAAAACGCGCCATGCGGCCGCGCGGGGCCGGCCACGCTTGAATGCATCCCCGGAACCATCCACATAAACCCTCACCAAACCGCCTCTGTTGGGCGGCCGGAGCGTCCGACTCGGCGCATCGTCGAGTGACCGCGCCCCGGGGATTTAGCCGGTGCTGACTTAAAAGGCCGGCCAGGAGCATGCATCATGTCTGACTCAAAGCCCGAGACCCCGTCTGGGCCCAGTTCCCAAATCAACGTCCTGCCCGTCCTGCCGTTGCGCAACATCGTGGTCTATCCGCACATGGTCGCGCCGCTGTTCGTTGGCCGCGACAAGACCGTGCGCGCGCTTGAAGAGGCGATGCGCGGCGACAAGACCATCCTGCTCGTCACCCAGAAGAAGGAAGACGAGGACGATCCCGCCAATGACGCCATCTATGAGATCGGTGTCATCGCCACCGTGCTGCAGCTGCTGAAGCTGCCCGACGGCACCGTCAAGGTGCTGGTCGAGGGCCTGCGCCGCGCCGCCGTACTCAAATACACCGACGAGACCGAGTTCTATCAGGCCGAGGTCGCCGACATGCCGGAGACCGGCGGGGCGGAACACGAGGCCGAGGCGCTGTCGCGCGCGGTGGTCGATCAGTTCGAGAACTACGTCAAACTGAACAAGAAGGTGCAGCCGGAGGCCCTGGCCTCGCTGCCGCAGATCACCGACCCGAGCGAACTAGCCGACCGCATCGCCTCACACCTGTCGGTGAAGATCGTCGATCGCCAGCAGCTTCTGGAGACCACCGACGTGGTCAAGCGGCTGGAGCGCGTCTACGCCCTGATGGAGGGCGAGATCAGCGTGCTGCAGGTCGAGAAGAAGATCCGCAGCCGGGTCAAGCGCCAGATGGAGAAGACCCAGCGCGAATATTATTTGAACGAGCAGATGAAGGCGATCCAGCGCGAGCTGGGCGAGCCGGACGACACGCGCGACGAGCTGCTCGAACTCGAAAAGAAGATCAAGAAGACCAAGTTCACCAAGGAGGCGCGGGCCAAGGCCGAGGGCGAGCTGAAGAAGCTGCGCAATATGAGCCCGATGTCGGCCGAGAGTACGGTGGTGCGCAACTATCTCGACTGGATGCTGTCGATTCCGTGGGGCAAGTCCAAGACCAAGCCAATCGACCTGGTCAAGGCCGAGAAGATCCTCGAGGACGACCACTACGGCCTGGAGAAGGTCAAGGAGCGCATCCTGGAATACCTGGCCGTCCAGGCCCGCACCGGCTCACTCAAAGGCCCGATCCTCTGCCTGGTCGGCCCTCCCGGCGTCGGCAAGACCTCGCTCGGCCGCTCGATCGCCCAGGCGACCGGCCGCGAGTTCGTGCGCCTCAGCCTAGGCGGCGTGCACGACGAGGCGGAGATCCGCGGCCATCGGCGCACCTATATCGGCTCCATGCCCGGCAAGGTCATCCAGTCGATGAAGAAGGCCAAGACCACCAACACCTTCTTCCTGCTGGACGAGATCGACAAGCTGGGCGCCGACTGGCGCGGCGACCCGTCGTCAGCGCTGCTCGAGGTGCTCGATCCGGAACAGAACTCCACCTTCAACGACCACTATCTTGAGGTCGATTACGATCTGTCGAACGTCATGTTCGTCACCACCGCCAACTCGCTGAACATGGCCCAACCGCTGCTGGACCGGATGGAGATCATCCGCCTGCCGGGCTACACCGAGGACGAGAAGGTCGAGATCGCCAAGCGACACCTGCTCTCCAAGCTGGCCAAGAACCACGGCCTGAAGGAGGGCGAGTGGATCGTGCCCGACCAGACCATCCGCGACCTGATCCGCTACTACACCCGGGAAGCCGGCGTGCGGTCGCTGGAGCGGGAACTGGGCAATTTGGCGCGCAAGACCGTCCGCGACCTCGGCCGCGAACAGGTGCTGTCGATCACCGTCGATGAGAAGCGGCTCGGCGACTATGCCGGCGTGCGCCGCTTCCACCACGGCGAGACCGACGAGGTTGATCAGGTCGGCATCGTCACTGGCCTGGCCTATACCGACTTCGGCGGCGACATCCTGACCATCGAGGCGGTGAAGATGCCGGGCCGTGGCCGCATGTCGATCACCGGCAACCTCAAGGAGGTGATGAAGGAGTCGATCTCGGCGGCCAATTCCTATGTGCGGGCGCTCTCGCCGCACTTCGGGATCAAGCCGACCCTGTTCGACAAGACCGACGTGCACGTCCACGTGCCGGAAGGCGCCACGCCCAAGGACGGTCCGTCCGCCGGCGTGGCCATGGCGGTGGCGATGATCAGCGTGCTCACCGGCGTGCCCGTTCGCAAGGACGTGGCCATGACCGGCGAGATCACCCTGCGCGGCCGGGTGCTGCCAATCGGCGGCTTGAAGGAGAAGCTGCTGGCGGCGACGCGTTCGGGGCTGAAGATCGTGCTGATCCCGAAGGAGAACGAGAAGGACCTGGCCGACGTGCCCGAGAACGTGAAGGGCGCCTTGACCATCATTCCGGTCGCCACCGTGGACGAGGTGCTGTCTCACGCGCTTGCCGGACCCCTGACTCCGATCGAGTGGAATGAGGATGACGCCCCTCCGGTGGCGCCCCTAACGGTTGAAGAATTGGACGCCGAGACCGTCGTCACCCACTAAATGAACGTGATCGATGTTAACTTGAGCGGCGCCGGGCCTTCCGGCGCCGCTCTTGTTTGACGTCACGCTTTTCGCCCGCTCATAGTGAATTACGGCGGTCGACGACGATCGGGGAGAACCGCCTAATACACAGGGTTGGGAGACATCAATGACCAAGGCCGAACTGATTTCCGCTATCGCGGAAAAGGCGGGGCTAAACAAGAACCAGTCCAGGGATGCGCTGGAGGCGTTCTTGAGTTCAGTGACGACATCTCTGAAGTCGGGCAAGGAAGTGCGGCTGGTCGGGTTTGGCAGCTTCGTGCCGGTCGCCCGCAAGGCCGGTACGGCGCGCAACCCGCGCACCGGCGCGACGGTCCAGCGTCCTGCGTCGAAGACCGCGCGGTTTCGCGTCGGCGAAGGCCTGAAGACCGCCTTGAACTAGTCCACGATCTCGGTTGAAAAGAAGGGGCGATCCGCGGGGCTGGCGGATCGCCCCTTTTTATATGCGCCGAAGGCTCGCAAAGCCGACGGGCAGGGCGGCTAGCTCAGCTGGTTAGAGCGTCTCGTTTACACCGAGAAGGTCGGGGGTTCGAACCCCTCGCCGCCCACCAAAGCCAAGAGGAAAGGGGCCCGCGCCTCCAAACTTCTCCCAGAGGGAGAAGGAGGGGCCCGCGCACGTAAGTGCGTGGGAGGATGAGGGGTTACGGCCTCGACGGGCTGGCGTTCCGCGGACAGTGAATTGGAGTTTCAATAGGAGAGGGCGAAACCCCTCACCCTCCCATTCGCTTCGCTCTGGGCCCCTCCCTCTCCCTCTGGGAGAGGTCAAGAGAGTGGCGCGAGTGACCGGACTTGAACCGGCGACCTCCGGCGTGACAGGCCGGCGCTCTAACCAACTGAGCTACACCCGCATTGAAGCCTTCGTCCCCCGGGGAGGACCCGCTACGCGAGGCGCGTCACATAGGTCGCGCCGGCTCGGCATGTCAACAATAAGGGCGCGTGCGCGGCATTGTTCGCAAAGCGCCCGGCGGTGTTTGAACCCCTGGCGGCCATGGGCTACAACGCCCGCGACTCTCGCCCGCTCCCCCCGGGATTTGCGAATGAACGCCTTCCTGCTTCAGTACCTGCCGATCGTGATCTTCTTCGCCATTGCCGGAGCGATCGGCTCGCTGTTCATCATCGGCTCGCTGCTGCTGGCGCCCTCGGCGCCCGATCCGGAGAAGAACTCCGCCTACGAGTGCGGCTTCAACGCGTTCGACGACGCGCGGATGAAGTTCGACGTGCGCTTCTACCTGGTCTCGATCCTGTTTATCATTTTCGATCTCGAGGTCGCCTTCCTGTTCCCCTGGGCGGTGGCCCTGACCAAGCTGCCGCACCAGACCGAGGTCTTCGCCTTCTGGTCGATGATGTGCTTCCTGGGGGTGCTGACCGTCGGATTCATCTACGAGTGGAAGAAGGGCGCGCTCGAATGGGAGTAGCCGACGTCAAACCGCACGATCCCTATTTCGACGGCGTTTCCAGCCAGCTGGCCGACAAGGGTTTCGTCACCACCGGTCTGGACGAGCTGATCAACTGGGCGCGCACTGGCTCGCTGATGCCGATGACGTTCGGCCTGGCCTGCTGCGCCATCGAGATGATGCAGGCGCTGACCCCGCGCTACGACCTGGAGCGGTTCGGGTTTGCGCCGCGCGGCAGCCCCCGGCAGTCGGACGTGATGATCGTCGCCGGCACCCTGACCAACAAGATGGCCCCGGCCCTGCGCAAGGTCTACGACCAGATGCCGGAGCCGCGCTACGTCATCTCCATGGGCTCCTGCGCCAACGGCGGCGGCTACTACTATTTCAGCTATTCGGTGGTGCGCGGCTGCGACCGCGTCGTGCCGGTCGACATCTATGTGCCGGGCTGCCCGCCGACCGCCGAGGCGCTGGTCTATGGCGTTCTGCAACTGCAGAAGAAGATCCGCCGCACCGGGACGATCGAACGATGATCTTCGCCGTCGCCGACGATGTGCTGACCAGCCTGGGCCAGCGGCTTCAGGCTAACAGCCAGGGCGCGGTGCACGGCTACACCGTGGCCTTCGGCGACCTGACCCTGCATGCCGACAAGGGCCGCATCGTCCAAGTGTTGAGTGCGCTGCGCGACGACGCCGAAACCCCCTTCCAGCAGCTCCTGGACCTGACCGCGATCGACTATCCCGAGCGGCCCAAGCGCTTCGACGTGGTCTATATTCTGCTGTCGATGACCGCCAACCGGCGGGTGCGGGTCAAGGTCGAGGCGGCCGAGAACGAGGCGGTCGACAATGTCACCGGCGTCTATCCTTGCGCCGACTGGTACGAGCGCGAGGCCTTCGACATGTTCGGCATCCCCTTCGACGGGCATCCGGACCTGCGCCGCATCCTCACCGACTACGGTTTCCAGGGGCACCCCTTACGCAAGGACTTCCCCATGACCGGCTATGTCGAGGTCCGCTACGACGACGAGCAGAAGCGGGTGGTCTACGAGCCGGTGAAGATCACCCAGTTCCGCGCCTTCGACTTCCTCTCGCCCTGGGAAGGCGCCGAATACGTGTTGCCGGGCGACGAAAAAGCGGAGGCCAAGTGATGGCCGACGACGCCCTTCCTCCGGTCCCGGAATTTTCGGTGTCGGCGGCCACCGACGGCCCGCGTAAGTTCTCGCTCAACTTCGGCCCGCAGCATCCGGCCGCGCACGGCGTGCTGCGCATGGTGCTGGAGCTGGACGGCGAGGTGATCGAGCGGGTCGATCCGCACATCGGTCTCCTGCACCGCGGCACCGAAAAGCTGATGGAGGCCAGAACCTACCTCCAGAACATCCCGTACTTCGACCGGCTCGACTACGTCTGCCCGATGAATCAGGAGCACGCCTTCTGCCTGGCCATCGAGAAGCTGCTGGACATCGAGGTGCCGCGCCGTGGCTCGATCATCCGGGTGCTCTATTGCGAGATCGGCCGCATCCTCAACCACATCCTCAACATCACCACCCAGGCCATGGACGTCGGCGCCTGGACCCTGCCGACCTGGGGGTTCGAGGAACGCGAAAAGCTGATGGTCTTCTACGAGCGCGCCTGCGGGGCCCGGCTGCACTCCAACTATTTCCGGCCCGGCGGCGTGCACCAGGACCTGACCCCCTCGCTGATCGACGACATCGAGACCTGGTGCGGCACCTTCCCGAAGCGGCTCGAGGACATGAGCGGGCTGATCACCAACAACCGCATCTTCAAGCAGCGCAACGTCAATATCGGCCTGGTGACCCGCGAGGAGGCCTTCGCCTGGGGCTTCACCGGCGTCATGCTGCGCGGCTCAGGCGTCGCCTGGGACCTGCGCCGCAACCAGCCATACGAGATCTATGACGAGCTGGAATTCGACATCCCGCTAGGCGTCAACGGCGACTGCTACGACCGCTATCTCTGCCGCATGGAGGAGATGCGCCAATCGCTGCGCATCATGCGCCAGTGCTGCACGCTGCTGCGCCGGACGCCGGGGCCGGTGATGACCCTGGACAACAAGGTCGCGCCGCCGCGCCGCGCCGAGATGAAGCGGTCGATGGAGGCGATGATCCACCATTTCAAGCTCTATACCGAGGGCTTCAGAACGCCGGCCGGCGAGGTCTATGCCTATGTCGAGGCGCCCAAGGGCGAGTTCGGCGTCTATCTGGTCTCCGACGGCACCAACAAGCCCTATCGCTGCAAGGTGCGCGCGCCGAGCTATCCGCACCTGGCGGCCATGGACTGGATGAACCGCGGCCACATGCTGGCCGATGTCGCCGCGGTGCTGGGTTCCCTGGACATCGTCTTCGGGGAGATCGACCGGTGAGCGTTCGCCGTCTGGCCAAGATACAGCCTGCCAGCTTCGCGTTTTCGGAGGCGACGATGGACGCCGCCAAGGTCTGGATCGCCAAGTATCCGCAAGGCCGCCAGCAATCGGCGGTGATCCCGATCCTGTGGCTGGCGCAGAAGCAGGAGGGCTGGGTCTCCGAGCCGGCCATTCGCGCCGTCGGCGAGCTGCTCGGCATGGCGACCATCCGGGTCCTGGAGGTCGCCACCTTCTACACCATGTTCCAGCTGGAGCCGGTGGGATCGGTCGCCCTGATCCAGGTCTGCGGCACCACGCCCTGCATGCTGCGCGGCTCGAAGGACCTGATGGCGGTCTGCGAGGCCAGGATCGGCGCGAAAAACCATCCCTCGGCCGACGGCCGGTTCTCCTGGGAAGAGGTCGAGTGCCTGGGCGCCTGCGTGAATGCGCCGATGGCCCAGATCAACGACTACTACTACGAAGACCTGACGCCGGAGACCCTGACCCAGATCATCGACGAGTTCGCCGCCGGCGGCGCGCCCAAGCCGGGTTCCTATGCCGGCCGCCACAGCTCCGAGCCGGCGGGCGGGGCGCAGACCCTGACCGATCCGGCCCTCTATGACGGCTCGCCCGCCAAGCCGATCACCAGGCTGCCGAACGCACCGGAGCCGGCCGCCTCATGACCGGCGAGATCGACGTCTTCCGCGCCGAGCTGCGCGCCGCCGGCCAGCCCTGGAGCCGCGTCGGCCTGATCAGCGTCGGCGTCGGCATGCTGTTGTTCGTCGCCGCCCAGTTGATCGGCCAAATCATCCCGATCGCCATGCTGTTCTTCAGCGTGCTGGGCGCGGCCCTGGTGCTGCTGGCCATCGGCTGGGTCAGCCTCTTGGCCGCCTTCGTCAAGCGCCGCCAGTGGTCGAGGGCGCATCCGCTTATTCTGCCGGGCCTGAGTGAAGGGGCGAGCGAAACCCGATGACCGGCATCCTGGAAGACAAGGACCGCATCTTCACCAACCTCTACGGCTTCCACGACTGGCGGCTGGAGGCGGCGAAGCAGCGCGGCGCGTGGAACGCCACGGCCGACATGATCGCCATGGGCGGGCCCTGGCTGATCGACCAGATCAAGAACTCCGGCCTGCGCGGCCGCGGCGGCGCGGGCTTCGGCACCGGGCTGAAATGGTCCTTCATGCCCAAGGTCGTGAACCCGGACCGGCCGCACTACCTGGTGGTCAATGCCGACGAGTCCGAGCCCGGCACCTGCAAGGACCGCGAGATCATGCGGCACGATCCGCATCTCTTCGTCGAAGGTTGCCTGATCGCCAGCTTCGCCATGCAGGCCAAGGTTTGCTACATCTATGTGCGCGGCGAATACGTGCGCGAGCGCGAGATCCTGCAGCAGGCCATCGACGAAGCCTATGCCGCCAAGCTGATCGGCAAGGGCAACGTCAACGGCTGGGACTTCGACTGTTACGTCCACCATGGCGCGGGCGCCTATATCTGCGGCGAAGAGACGGCGCTGCTGGAAAGCCTGGAGGGCAAGAAGGGCCAGCCGCGGCTGAAGCCGCCGTTTCCGGCCGGCGCTGGCGTCTATGGCTGCCCGACCACGGTCAACAACGTCGAGTCCATCGCCGTCGTCGGCACGATCCTCAGGCGTGGCGCGGAATGGTTCGCGGGCTTCGGGCGGCCGAACAACACCGGCACCAAGCTGATGTGCATCTCCGGCCACGTCGAACGGCCGTGCAACGTCGAAGAGGTCATGTCGATCCCGCTGCGCCAGCTGATCGAGGACCACGCCGGCGGCGTGCGCGGCGGCTGGGGCAATCTGAAAGCCGTCATTCCGGGCGGCTCTTCGGTGCGGATGATCCCGGCGGCCGAGGCTGAAACCGCCCTGATGGATTTCGACAGCCTGTCGGCGCTGAAGTCAGGGCTCGGCACCGCGGCGGTAATCGTGATGGACAACTCCACCGACCTGGTCCGCGCCATCGCCCGCATCGCCTATTTCTACAAGCATGAGAGCTGCGGCCAGTGCACGCCCTGCCGCGAAGGCACCGGCTGGATGTGGCGAGTGCTGGAGCGCATGGCCAACGGCGAGGCCGAACCCGAAGACATCGACACCCTGCTGGACGTCGCCAGCCAGGTCGAGGGCCACACCATCTGCGCCCTTGGCGATGCGGCCGCCTGGCCGATCCAGGGCTTGTTCCGCCACTTCCGTCCTGAGATCGAGGCGCGCATCCTGAGCTACCGCTCACGCCGCCCACACGTCCAGGGCGCGACGCTGGTGGCCGCGGAGTAGGGTGATGAGGGCTTCCAGCGCATCCATTCTTTCCGTCATCCCCCGCTGGAGCGGCTCTTGCCGCGGAATGCGGGGGACCCATGAACACTCGCCTTGCACGGTGATCATGGGTGGCCCGAACAAGTCGGGCCATGACGAGGAAGAGAGACGGCGGAGCGCCGGCTGATGCTGCTTTCGGACAAGGACCGCATCTTCACCAATCTCTATGGCCGCCAGGACTGGCGGTTGGAGGGGGCGCGGTCGCGCGGGGCGTGGAACGGCGTTCAGGCGATGGTCGATGCGGGTCCCGACTGGATCATCGAGCAGATCAAGGCCTCGGGCCTGCGCGGGCGCGGCGGCGGCGGCTTCGTCACCGGCCAGAAGTGGTCGCTGATGCCGAAGGCGGAGGACGGCGGCGCGCGCTACCTGGTGGTCAATGCCGACGAGTCCGAGCCCGGGGCGTGCAAGGACCGGCAGATGGTCGGCGGCGACCCGCACCTGGTCATCGAAGGCGCCTTTTTGGCCAGCTACGCCATCCGCGCCCACCACGCTTTCGTCTATATCCGCGGCGAGTGCGTCGCCGAGCGCCAGCGGCTGCAGGCGGCGGTCGAAGAGGCGGTGGCGGCGCGGCTGATCGGCAAGAACAACATTCACGGCTGGGACTTCGAACTGGTCATCCACCACGGCGCCGGCGCCTATATCTGCGGCGACGAGACGGCGATGCTGGAGAGCCTGGAGGGTAAGAAGGGCCAACCGCGGCTGAAGCCGCCGTTTCCGGCCAACGCCGGCGTCTACGGCCGGCCGACCACGGTCAACAACGTCGAATCCATCGCCGTCGTCGGGTCCATCCTGCGGCGTGGCGCCGAGTGGTTCCTGGGCTTCGGGCGGCCCAACAACGCCGGCACCAAGCTGTTCTCCGGCTGTGGCCACCTGAATGCGCCGAAGGTGGTCGAAGAGGCGATGTCGATCCCAGTCCGGACGCTGATCGAGACCCATTTCGGCGGCGTGCGCGGCGGCTGGTCGAACCTGAAGGCGATCATTCCGGGCGGCGCCTCGTCGCCGATGATCACGGCCGAGCAGGCCGAGACGATGCTAATGGACTACGACTCGCCCAAAGAATTCAAATCGATGATGGGCACCGGCACCATGATCGTCATGGACAGGTCCACCGACCTGATCCGCGCCATGGCTCGCATCAGCTATTTCTTCAAGCACGAGAGCTGTGGCCAGTGCACGCCGTGCCGCGAAGGCACCGGCTGGATGTGGCGGGTGATGGAGCGGATGG
>JBEPUW010000079.1:0-13308 GCA_041691315.1 Caulobacteraceae bacterium
GGACTTCCACCCTCTCCTCCTCGCCGGCCTCCCGGCGCACTGTCCCCAATTTCAAATCCCGGTCAGAACACCTCGTCGAAGACGTCGAGCATGGCGCGCCAGGAGCGTTTGTCGGCGCTCTCGTTGTACTCGAAGCCCGGCCGGCCCAGCGCGCCCACGTCCGGATTGGTGAAGCTGTGGCCGGCGCCGCCATAGACCAGCATGCGCCAGTCGGCCTCGGCCGCCTTCATCTCGGCCTCGAAAGCGAGGCGCTGGTCGGGCGGGATGATCGGGTCGTCGACGCCGATCTGCACCAGCACCCTGGGCTTGATCGGCGCCGTCGCCGGCCGCGAGGTCCCGAGCCCGGAGTGGAACCCCACCACCGCCTTCAGGGGCTCGCCGGCCCGGGCCATCTCCAGCACCGTGGTGCCGCCGAAACAGTAGCCGATGCCGGCCAGCCGGTTGGCGTCGACCTCGGCCTGGCTGGTCAGCACCTCCAGCGCCGCATGCGCCCTGGCGCGGATGCCGGTCGGATCGGCCATCCAGGCGCCGATCCGGCCCATCGCCGTGCTCATGTCCGCCAGCGGCTGGCCGTCGCCGTAATAGTCCAGCGCGAACGCCGCATAGCCGGCCTGGGCCAGCTTGCGCGCCGAATTCTTGGCATGCTCGCCCAGCCCGCCGCCCTCATGCGCCACAACGATCCCCGGCCGCTTCCCCGCCTTGGCGTCATCGACGGCCAGATATCCCACCAACCGCTGCCCGTCCGCGTGATACTCGATGTCCTGGGTCTTCATGGGGTGCTCCTCCGGGCTCGTTCTCTATTCCGCTCATCCCCGCGAAGGCGGGGACCCAGGTTTTTTAAACCACCAAGCACACCAAGCACACCAAGAAGAGGCGGTTAGCCCAGGCCTCGGAGCTCGCACTGAACCTTGGTGTTCTTGGTGTCCTTGGTGGTCAATCTTGCGAGCTCTCTCTCCGAATCTTCCGCGCGCCAAAAAGCCTGGGTCCCCGCCTTCGCGGGGATGAGCGGTTGAGGTGAGGCAGGCGGACAGTCACGGTCTCTCGTGTTCATGGGTAGCCCGGACAAGCCGGGCTATGACGGGAAACATGAGGACCCGTTGCTGCCACCCCCTGTCAGCAGCGCCCCTGGCAATCGCAGCCGCGCGCGACTACCTTGCCGTTCATGCCCCGTTCCCCAGTCGAGTCCGGCGTTCAGGAAGCGCCCGCGACCTTTATCCATGACATCAGCCCGGCGCTGTGGACGCCGCATCGGCCGGCGCGGCCGGAGAAGTCGGAGGGCGGGCGGCGGTTCGTCATCACGGCCGACTATGAGCCGGCCGGCGACCAGCCGACGGCGATCCGCGAACTGGTCGCCGGGGTCAACGCCCACGAGCACGACCAGGTGCTGCTCGGCGTCACCGGCTCCGGCAAGACCTTCACCATGGCCAAGGTGATCGAGGAGACCCAGCGCCCGGCGCTGATCCTGGCCCCCAACAAGACCCTCGCCGCCCAGCTCTACAGCGAGTTCAAGTCCTTCTTCCCGGACAATGCGGTCGAGTATTTCGTCTCCTATTACGACTACTACCAGCCCGAGGCCTACGTCCCGCGCACCGACACCTATATCGAGAAGGATTCGTCGATCAACGAGCAGATCGACCGCATGCGCCACTCCGCCACCCGCGCCATCCTGGAGCGGGACGACGTCATCGTGGTGGCCTCCGTCTCCTGCATCTATGGCATCGGCTCGGTCGAGACCTATTCGGCCATGACCTTCAACCTGTCGGTCGGCGACACCATCGACGAGAAGAAGCTGATGGCCGACCTGGTGGCCCAGCAATACAAGCGCAACGACCAGGCCTTCGAACGTGGAACCTTCCGCCGCCGCGGCGACACCATCGAGATCTTCCCGGCCCACTACGAGGACCGCGCCTGGCGGATCATGATGTTCGGCGACGAGATCGAGGCGATCGTCGAGTTCGACCCGCTCACCGGCCGCAAGACCTCGGAGCTGCCCTCCGTCCGCGTCTACGCCAACAGCCACTATGTGACGCCGCGCCCGACGCTGCGCCAGGCCATCAACTTCATCAAGATCGAGCTGAAGGAACGGCTCGACTGGCTGGTCGCCAACGGCAAGCTGCTCGAGGCGCAGCGGCTGGAACAGCGCACCACCTTCGACATCGAGATGATCGAGGCCACCGGCTCCTGCGCCGGCATCGAGAACTATTCTCGCTATCTCACCGGCCGCCTGCCGGGCGAGCCGCCACCGACCTTCTTCGAATACATCCCCGACAACGCGCTGCTGTTCGTCGACGAGAGCCACCAGACCGTGCCGCAGATCGGCGGCATGTACCGCGGCGACTACCGGCGCAAATTCACCCTGGCCGAGTACGGCTTTCGCCTACCCTCCTGCCTGGACAACCGCCCGCTCAAGTTCGAGGAGTGGGAGGCGATGCGGCCGGACAGCGTCTATGTCTCGGCCACCCCGTCGAAGTGGGAGATGGAGCGCACCGGCGGGGTCTTCGCCGAACAGGTGATCCGGCCGACCGGCCTGATCGACCCGCCCGTCGAGGTGCGCCCGGTCTCCAAGGACGGCTTCAGCCAGGTCGACGACGTCATCGCCGAGTGCCGCGACGTCGCCAAGCAGGGCTACCGCGTCTTGGTCACGGTGCTGACCAAGAAGATGGCCGAGGACCTGACCGAGTACATGCACGAGCAGGGCCTGCGCGTGCGCTACATGCACTCCGACGTCGACACATTGGAGCGGATCGAGATCATCCGCGACCTGCGCCTGGGCGCCTTCGACGTGCTGGTCGGCATCAACCTGCTGCGCGAGGGCCTGGACATCCCCGAATGCGGCTTGGTCGCTATCCTCGACGCCGACAAGGAAGGCTTCCTGCGCTCGGAGACCAGCCTGATCCAGACCATCGGCCGCGCCGCCCGCAACATCGACGGCCGCGTCATCCTTTACGCCGACTCGATCACCGGCTCGATGGAACGCGCCATGGCCGAGACCAGCCGCCGGCGCGAGAAGCAGCACGAGTTCAACCTGGCCAACGGCATCACGCCGGAGAGCATCAAGAGCCAGATCAAGGACCTGCTCGCCTCGCCCTATGAGCGCGACCACGTCACCATCCCCGTCGGCGTCGCCGAAGCCGCCAAACCCTTCCTCGGCTCCAACTTCCAGGCCACCCTGCGCGACCTGACCGCCAGGATGCGCGAGGCGGCCAGCAACCTGGAATTCGAGGAAGCCGCGCGACTGCGGGACGAAGTGAAGCGGTTGAAGATGCTGGACCTGGAGTTCGCCAACGATGCGATGACGGGTGAGGGCGAGACGGCCGACCGCTCAGCGCCGAAGCGGGAGCGGGCGGAGGCGCGGGCGGAAGCGGCGGCGCGGTTCAGGAAGGCTGGGCGGCCGGGCCGGCGTTAGCACGATGTTGGTGGTGCCGAACAAGCATTGAGAAATCGCGAGGCACACTGCTAGGTTGTGGACCGAGCAGTGGGTGGCGGCGCACCTCTTCTGTCCGAACTGCGGGGCGGCTCGGATCACGCAGTACACGGCCAACCGGCCGCTGGCCGACTTCTTCTGCGAAGCCTGCGGCGAGGACTTCGAACTCAAGTCGAAGAAGGGGCGTTTCGGGCCGAGGGTGGCGGACGGCGCCTATGGGGCGAAGATCGCGCGGCTGGCGTCGGACGCCAATCCAAACCTGGTGCTGATGAACTACGACCTGGCGCGGTTCGGGGTGACGGACCTGTTCTTCGTGCCTAAGCACTTCTTCGTGCGCGAGATCATCGAGGAGCGACCGCCGCTGGCCGCCACCGCGCGCCGGGCGGGCTGGATCGGCTCGAACATCCTGCTCCGCGAGGTGCCGGCGAGCGGCAAGGTCTGGTTCGTGCGCGACGGTGCGGCGGTGGAGCGCGGCCACGTCCTCGAACAATGGCGCGCGACGCTCTTCCTGCGCGACCAGGGCCCGGCGGCGCGCGGCTGGCTGATCGAGGTGATGAAGTGCGTCGACCAGCTGGGCCGCGGCGCCTTCACGCTCGATGACGTCTATGCCTTCGAGGACCGGCTCGCGGCGGTCTATCCCGGCAACCGGCATGTGCGGCCGAAGATCAGGCAGCAGCTGCAGGTGCTGCGCGACCAGGGGTATCTCGATTTCGTCGGGCGCGGGCGCTACCGAGTGCGGACTGCAGCCTAGGCCGCCGCCCACTTCGATCGGTCGAGCACGGGCAGGCTATCGATCTCCGCGCCGGCCTTCTGTTCCGCCAGACGAAGCTCGTAAAGCTTTTGCAGATTCAGCCACATGTCAGCGCTGGTCCCAAAGAAGTGCCCGAGGCGCAGTGCCGTGTCCGCGGTGATGGCGCGCTGGCCGTTCAGAATCTGAGTGATGCGGTTGGTTGGCGACTTGAGTTGGCGCGCCAGTTCGGCGGCGCTCATGCCGAGCGCGTCGAGTTCATCGGCCAGATGCTCGCCTGGATGGATCGGGCTACGCGCCATGAAACACCGCCTCGGAGGCCCCGGCCTCAATGGTAATCGACAATTTCAACCTCCTCCGGTCCGGGCGAGCGATCGGGCCACTCAAAACATAGACGCCATTGGTCGTTGATCCGAATGCTGAACCGACCAGCCTGATCGCCCTTGAGTTTCTCCAGCCGCAGACCGGGCGTCATCAGGTCGCGGAGCGATGTCGCCGCCTCCAGCCGATCCAGCGCCCGCTCAGCGGCACGCGAGAACCCCGAAAACGCCGCGACCCGATCGCCCCGAGCGAACGCTTCCGTACGCCGGTCCCGGTAGCTGACGATCATGACTGAAACTAAGCGCCAGTATGCGTTACGTCAAGCATAACGACCGCTGGTTTGGCCTCGTGATCGCGGTGCAGGTTAGCCCGTGCGCCATGCTGGACCTGCGTCAGAGGATGCTGGAACAGGCGGATGAGCGGTGAGCGCGGCGCCTAACCAAAACCGTCATCCCCCGCTGGAGCGGCGGAGCCGCGGAAGGCGGGGGATCCATGAACGCAGGCGTTTAGGGGTGACCAAGAGCGGTAGAGCCTAAGCTCTGCGGACACACGCCTTCGCCCGTGTTCATGGGTGGCCCGAACAAGTCGGGCCATGACAGATAAAAAAGGCGCGCACAAAAAAGCGCGTATAAGGCGAAGCTCGTTCGGAGGAGACTCGCATGAAGCGTTTGGTGATGTTGGCGGTTGGGCTGATACTGATGGCCGTGGGCCCGGCGGCGGCGCAGGGGTTCCATGTGGTGCGCGGCGTGGTGGCGGCGGTGAGTCCGACATCGGTGACCGTGACCGATCGCGACGGCAAGCCGGTGGTCGTGGCGCTGGCGCCGAACTGGACGGTGGCGGTGCTGAAGCCCATCAGCGCCGAGGCCATCGTGCCCGGCAGCTTCATCGGCACCACCGAAATGCCTCAGGCCGACGGCAGCGGCGTGTCGCTCGAGGTGCACGTCTTCCCGCCCGGCGTGAAGATGGGCGAGGGCCACTATCCGTGGGACCTGCAGCCCGGGGCGATGATGACCAACGGCACGGTGGGCACGGTCAAGGCGGTCGGCGCCGGTCGCGCGCTCGACGTGACCTATCCATCCGGCACCCGCCACCTGGTGGTGCCGGCCGGCGCGCCGATCGTGCAGATCACCCCGGGCGGCGCCCAGTCGCTGATCCAGCCGGGGGTTGCGGTCTTTCTGGTGGCCGCGCCAGGACCTGGCGGCGGGCTGATTTCCAACGCCATCTCGACCGGCGTCGGGGGGGTCGCGCCGCCGATGTAAGGGGGCGCATTATCCCGTCATCCCCCGCTGGAGCGGCGAAGCCGCGGAATGCGGGGGACCCGTGAACACTGACCCTAGACGGTGTTGATGGGTGGCCCGAACAAGTCGGGCCATGACGGTAAAAGTGGGGTTTTGGGGCTTCCCGTCGGGAAATCGTCACTGGCGGCCGTCGGCGGCGTCCGACGCGCGGCTCCGTGGATTGTGCTGTCACAACAATGACTTGACGCGACTCGCGGTGGCGCGTCTCATTCGGACTTCGGGCGGTGACGGCCATTTGAGGCGAAAAAGTGGCGCCCACAGGGTGGCCGGCTGTGCCTTCCGGGCAACACCCCCATTTCAGAGTCAGGAATCAGCCTAGGCTGTGGGAACGCCTACCCGCGCCTAGGGTTTGGGTAGGCGGGGCGGGATTGCGGTCACGCGGTCTCGGCATCACCTCCAGGAGCGTAAATCGAATGGCCGTCCGCCACCTAAGCCCAGTGCCCGATACCGAACTCGGCGCCGCCCAGCCGGCCAACAGCGAGGTGGTCGCCATCTCGCGCGGCCCGGAGTCGGTCGCCGAGCGCATTCGCCGCCTGCAGTGGGAGGCCCGCATCCTCGCCGCCGAACAGGTCGAGGCGGTCGGCGCCGAGCTGGAAGCCCTGGCCGCCCGCGCCCTGGAGATCGCCGAGGGCGGCGAAGCCTATCCGGCCGGCGTGCGCGAACTGGCCTCGCGCATCGCCACCGAACTGCCGGAAAAGGCCAAGACCCTACTGACCATCCTGCACAGGAACGCGGCGGGATAATTTTTTCGCAAAATTCACGGGCCGCTCACCCTGTCTGGCTAAGTTCGGCGCTCGTCTTCCAAGCTTGAGCCCCGAGACCGCCCGTGCCGATCGCGCCGACCTATCGTCTGATCTATGCCAGCCACATCGCCCCGGTGTGCCTGGACGACCTGAAGGCGGCGCTGACCAGCATCGTCAGCCGCTCGATCGCGGCCAACCGTGGCTTGCGGATCACCGGCCTGCTGATCGCCCACAAGGGGTGGTTCGTGCAGGCGCTGGAGGGGCCCAGGGCCGCGGTCGAGGCGCTGTTCGAAACCATCGCCGCCGACGCCCGCCACCACCACGCCTTGCCGATCAGCCAGGGCGAGGTCGATGGTCGCCTGTTCGAGCAATGGAGCATGTGCGCGCGCGTGCTAACCACCAATGACGAGGCTGTGCTGTCGGCCCTGAACCCCAAGGCCGCCTTCGACCCGAGCAAGATCCCCGAACGCACCCTGATGCGCCTGCTCGCCACCGTCGCCGACGTCCACTGGCGCGTGCTCAGCGAACAACAAAGCCTGGCGGCCTGAAAACCCGCGCAGCGGCTGGACTTTGATCCGCTCATCCGCTCGAAGGCGGGGATGAGCGGATGATGAAACAGCGGGGGCGCCACGTCACCAACCGCCAAGGCACGCGTGACGATCCGTGGGCGCTGACCACGCCGAGCGTTAGTCGAACACGACGTCCGCGCCGGGCATGACCCGGATGCCGCGGTCGGGGTGGGCGAGGTTGCCCAGGACGTAGTTGTGGTGGGCGATGGTGGTCTTTGCCGGGGTCACCGCATCGCCGGTGGAATGGGCGTCGCCGGCCAGGGTGACCTCGAAACCGCGGCTGAGCGCGGCGCGGCAGGTGGCGTCGACGCAAAACTCGGTCTGCAGGCCGCCGACCACTAGGCGCTCGACGCCCAGGCGCTTCAGTTGCGCCTCAAGGTCGGTCTGACAGAAACCGTCCGACGCGGTCTTGTGGACGACCAGATCGCCGGCCAGCGGGGCGACCGCCGGATGGATCTCCCAGGTCGGGGAGCCCTTGGTCATCGGCGCATACCTGGCGCTGTTGTGCTGCAGATAGACCACCGGCGCACCGGCGGCGCGGGCCTTCGCCGACAGGTCGCCGAGCACGCCCAGCATGGCGTCGGCCTGATAGGCGCCGTCGACGATGGCGACCTGGACGTCGATGATGAGCAGGGCGGAGGTGGTCATGGGGTGTTCCCGGCCGTTGTAGCGTAGGCGAACATTACGAGAACACAGCCCGGCGTAAAGCCCCTAGAGCGGGTTGAGGAAAAGTGCGAAGCGGTTTTCCGCCCGCAACCCGCTCTAACTCTTAGTGATCGATCACGTTTATGATTTTGGATTGATTCAATCCAAAATCATCGTGATCTAGCCGCGGTTGGGCGCGCCGGCGACGGCGGTGGGGCCGGGGCTGGCTTGGCGGAAGCGTTGCTTCATCGCCTGCACCCAGCCGACGAAGCTGTCGCTCTCGGCCGCCGCCTTGGCGAAGTCTTCGCCGCTTCCGGAGCCGGGGCTAAGGCCGGCCAGGGCGACGCGCAGGGCGTCGGGCGACTGGGCGTGGTCTACGAAGCCCTGATACTGGCCACGCAGCCGCGTCAGTCCGGCGTCGTCGCCGGCCAGGCTGAGGCTGACGGCGCGGCGCAGCAGCGTCCCCTCCTCATCGATCGACAGCGGCGCGGGGTTCTTCCAGCGCTCGCCGAGCATGGCTTCGAGCTGAGACGCGGCGCTGGCCCAGTCGTGCTTCTTCCAGGCCACGTCGGCGCGGACGCCGCCGGCGTCGGCGGACTTGTCGCCCTCGATGATCTCCAGCGCATGATCGTATTGGCCGAGCATCAGCCAGGCGCGGGATTCGACCACCCGCCGCTGGGCGGTGAGCGCGGTGGGCAGAAGCGTCGTGCGCGACTCGTTCAGCGCATCGATGGCGGCTTCCGGCTGGCGGTTCATCAGGTCGATGGTCGCCAGGTCGCTGGCGACCTGGGCGCGCGGCACGCCGTCCAGCCGGTTTTCCTCCTGGTATTTCAACAGTTCCGCCGCCTGGCCGAGCAGGTCGACGTCGATCAGCCGCCGCGCCAGCCGGCGCACGATCTGGTCACCGTCCTCGCCGATCGGGGTCAGCTCCTTGAAGTCGTAGAACAGCGCCAGCGCCTGCACCGGCTGAAGCCCGTCGGCCTGGCCGTCCAGGAAGAGGCTGCGGAAGGCCGTGGCCAGATCGTTCTGCAGCCCGACCGCCTCGGGCAGGTCGGGCAGGTTCTGCCCGGCCGAACGCAGGGCCTCAAGCGCTTCGCGATAGCGGCCGAGGTTAAGATAGATCTGGCCGAGCGCGCGGATGGTGTCGAGCTCGGTGGCGTCGCCGCGCCAGCGATAACGCAGGCCGTCGAGCACGTCGGCGGCCTGGGTCGGGGTGAGATTGCCCTGGGCCATACGGATCTGGGTGGCGTGCAACAGCGCCGGCGCCGACAGCCAGGGCAGGTTGACGCTGGAGATCGCCTGATAGACGCCGAGCGCCCGGGTCTTGTCGCCCTCGGCCTCGAACACCTGGGCCTGCACCAGGCGGGTGGCGAGGTCTTCCGCTGGGTCCCTTTCGTTGTCGAGCGCCACCTTGACCTCGGCCTCGGCGATGCTGTTCAAACCCAGCGCAACAGCGGCCTGGGCGTCGGCGCGGGCGAAGCGGGCGCGCCAGCGGGGCGTGAACTGATAGAGGGCCGAGGCGCCCTTGTTGAATTCGGCGCGCGCCTCGGTCCACTGGCCGAGCTTGACGGCGATATAGCCGCGCCAGAGCGAGCTGGCCGGATCGTCGGCCAGCACCGGCACGGAAAACTCGGTCTGCGCCTCCTTGTAGCGGCCGGCCATGGTCTTGGCGGCGCCGCGCAGGCCGCGGAACTCGGCGTCGCCGAGCAGGTTGGGCTGCTCCTTGGCGTTCAGGTCGAGCAGGCCGATCGCCTCGAATGACAGCTCCGAGCCGACCAGGAAGCGGGCCAGGCCCATGCGCGCGGCCATGCCGGCGTCCTTGCCCTTGCCGGCCTCCTCGGCCGCCGCCGATTGCAGCGCGTCATAGCGGGCGAGGAAGCCGCCGGAGCCGGTCTTCGACCAGACGTCGAAGTCGATCAGCGCCGGCCGGCTGGTCGGCTGCGGCAGGCCCGGCCCGTTGTCGGCCAGCATCGCGCCCGGCCTGCCGGACAGCGCCAGGCCCTTCGGCCGCCCTATGGTGACCAGGTCGCCGTCGGTGGTCACGGAGAGATCGTCGGCGATCGGCTCAACCGCCAGCCCTTGCGCCGAGGGCAGCAGCGCCAGGTCGACATATTCCCGCCGCGACGAGAGACCCTTGGCGGGCGCGAGCGCGGTGACCACGGCGATCTTGTCGCGGACCACCGGGTCGTCGATCCAGTAGACGTGGGTCGAGCCTGCCACCGCGACCGAGAGCGCGCCGACGCCTGAGTCATCGTCGCGGGCGATCTTGATCGGGTCGCTGGCGGCCTGGCTGTCGCTGGACAAGGTCACGGTCCAGTCGCCGCCCTGGGCGCCGGCGGTGACCGAGGTATTGGCCGGGGCCGCGATGCGCAGCGCGGTGAAATCGGGCCCCTGAATCGGCTGCAGGCCGGCGATCAGCGGCGAATTGTGCGCCAGACCCGCCATGTCGAGCCTGGCCGCGGCGTCGAACACGATCCAGATCGCGCCGCCGCGATGGAAGACCGCCGCGCCCAGCGCCGATTTCCACGGAAAGTGCAGCACAGCCTGGCCGAGCCTGACCTCCGACGAGACCTTGACCACCCCGTTGTCGGGAACCGGGCTAGGCCGGTCGGCGGCCGCCGGCTGGGCGGCGGGGGCCGCGGCGGCGAACAGGTTGACGAAGATGGCCCCGTCGCCCTGGCCCACCTTGGCGTCGGCGCCGTCGGCGAGGGTGAGCGCGATCTCAAGCCCGCCGGCGTTGCGGTCCGTCGCGGTCTTCAGAAAGCGCGGCGGATCGACCCTCAGGCGCGACATGTCCGGCTTGGCGTAGCGGCTGAAGTGCAGGGTCAGGACCTGACCGTCGCGATGGCTGGTGACGCTGGCCCCGCCGGCAAAGCGGAACTCGATGCGCGAGAAGTCCTTCGCCTGGGCCACGTTGACGCCAAGCGACGAGCCGGCCGCGCGTTGCAGGGCCGGCGGCGTCTCGGCGTAGCCGCCGGGCGCGAGCATGGCGGCGATCGCGATCGCCGCCACACCGGACTTCAAACGGTTGCGGACGCCCATCGCGCGTCAGCCAGGCTTGGCGGTCGGCGGCAGCGGCGGCGCGACCGGTTTCGGCGTCGGCGTGGCCGCCGGACCGGCGGCGGCGACCTTGGCCGGCGACTTGGCGGCTGGCCGGGGCGCAGGCGCCGGACCCGCCGCGACCTTGGCCGCCGGCTTGGCCGAGGGCTGGACCACCCCGCCGGGGGGATGCATGGCGTCGGCGACGGCGGGATCGACCGCCCCCGGCTTCGGTTTGGGCTTCGGCCTGGCGGCGCGGGCGACCTTGCGCGGCTTGGCCGGAGCGTCGGCCTTGTCGGACGGCGTCTGGCTGAGCTGGGCGTTCTGGCCGGGCGCCGGGCTCGCCGCCGCCGGCGTGGCGTTGGCCGCGGCGGGCGCCGGCGTCGGCGCTCGCGGGGCTGCGGCGGACGGGTTGAGCGCCGTCTTGGCGTCGGCCAGCAGCTTGGAGCCCGCCGTGCGCTGGGCGAGCTTTTCGGTGATCGCCTTGGCGTCCTGGGGCGTCATCTGGGCCAGGATGGCGGCCAGCTTGCGCTCCTTCATCTTGGCGGCGATCGGCAGGCGGACGCTGTCGTCGAGCACCGCCATGCTGGCGGCCGCCTTCTTCTCCGGCATGTCCTCATAGACGCGGACCAGCCGGTCGGCCTCGGCCTGAGCCTGTTGATCGGCCTGGCCGAGCAGGCCCTGGATATCGGCCTTCAGCCCGTTCATCTGGGCGATGCGGGCGTCCAGCTTGGCCTCGGCGGCGGCGATCAGCTGCACCTGCACGTCCAGGCCGCTCTCACGCTGATCCAGTTGGTCGCGGCGGTCGCTCAGGCTCTGCAGCACCTGCAGCTCGGCCGGTGACAGGCCGGCCTCCTTGGCCAGTTCGGCGGCGGTGGGCGCGCAGACCGGTGCGGCGGGTTTGGCGGCGGCGGCGCTGGACTGGCCGGCTCCAGACAGGATCGAGGCGCCGGGCGGCAGGGCCGGCTTCGCCGCCTTGGTGACCACGTCCTCGGCGAGCGCGCGCGAGGCCAGATAGATCTGCGGCGCCTCGGTCAGCGCCTTGACCGCCAGCACCCCGCCGATGGCGATGGCGACCAGCGGCAGGAGACGCGGGATCCGGCTCACGAGCGCCCTCCGGCGGCCCGGCGCGGCCCGTCGAACAGCTCGTCATCGACCAGGGCGCGGGACCTTGGCGACGGCGCGGCGGGGGTCGGTCGCCGCAAGGTAAGCGGATCGTCGCGGCCAAGGGTGAGCGGCGCCTCGCTGGCGGGTGGCTCGGGCCCTCGGCGCGGCGCTGCGCCGGGCCGGGTCCAGACGCGATCGAGCGCCGAGCGCTGGACGGCGGCCGGCGGGCGCTCGGCCAGCGTCGCGCCGGCGCCGGCGAGGGTCTCGAGCTTGGTCGCCAGTTCGCGCGCCTTTTCGATGCGGCCGGCGAGCAGGCTGGCCGCCTCGTCCATGGCCCCGCGCAGCTCGGCGAGGCCGGTCTCGGTGCGGACGGCGGCCCGGTCGAGGTCGGCGACCGCGTTGGCGAAGCTCGCCTGGCTGGCCTGCAGGGTCTTCAGGCGCCGCTCGAGCCGCAGGCCGAAGCCAAGGGTGATCAGCAGCAGCGCCGCCAGGATCAGGTCGAGCGTCATCGATATCGGACTCATGTCGGCCCTCCCTGGATTGCGGTCTTGGCCGCGGGCGTCAGCGGCGCCTCGACGCGGACGGCGATATTGTGGTTGCGGCGGCCCATGCGGCCGCGGGTCAGCGGGATATTGCCGGCGCGCAGCTCGATCAGGCTGTCCGGCGTGGCGTTCAGGATCAGGGTGTCGCCGATCTTCAGATTGAGCACGCGGCGCAGGTCCACCACCTGCTCGTCAAGCACGGCGCGCACGTCGAGCTGGGTGGTCCACAGCTCGGTGGCCAGGTGGCCTTCCCAGATGTTGTCGCGGCCGAACTTCTCGCCCATGAACTGCTGCAGCAGCATTTTGCGGATCGGCTCGAGGGTGGCGTAGGGCAGCAAGAGCTCGATGCGGCCGCCGCGGTCCTCCATGTCGATGCGCAGCTTGACCAGGATGGCGGCGTTGGCCGGCCGGGCGATGGCGGCGAAGCGCGGATTGGTCTCCAGCCGGTCGAGGTTGAAGGTCACCGGCGTCAGCGGCTCGAAGGCGGCCTGGGCGTCGGCCAGCACCACCTCGACCATCCGCTGCACCAGTACGCGCTCGATGGTGGTGTAGGGCCGCCCCTCGATACGCATGGCCGCGGTGCCGCGCCGCCCGCCCAGCAGCACGTCGACGATGGAATAGATCAGGTTGGAATCGACCGTCAGCAGGCCGAAATTGTCCAACTCCTCGGCTCGGAACACCGACAGGATGGCCGGCAGCGGGATCGAGTTCAGATAGTCGCCGAAGCGGATCGAGGAGATGTTGTCGAGGCTGACCTCGACATTGTCCGAGGTGAAGTTACGCAAGGAGGTGGTCATCAGCCGCACCAGGCGGTCGAAGACGATCTCCAGCATCGGCAGGCGTTCGTAGGAGACCAGCGCCGAGTTGATGAT
>JBEPUW010000080.1:0-13302 GCA_041691315.1 Caulobacteraceae bacterium
CGTCGTGGCCGTGGTCGGTGAAGGGGTCGAGCGCCACGTCGCACATGATCCCGACTTCCGGCGCGGCGTCCTTCATGGCCTTCACGGCGTTGGCGATCAGGCCGCTCGGGTCGTGGGCGAGCGTCCCGGCGGCGTCCTTCTTGGCGCCGTCGATATGCGGGAAGACGGCGATGGCGGGGATCCCCAGGGCGCGGGCTTCCTTGGCCGCGGCGGCGCAGCCTTTCACCGACAGGCGGCTGACGCCCGGCATCGAGCCCACCGGAATCTCGCCTTCACCCTCGTGCACCACCATCGACCAGATCAGGTCGGCGGGCGTCAGGACCGTCTCGCGGACCAGGCGGCGGATCCAGTCGGCCTGGCGCAGGCGACGCAGGCGGAGCGCTGGGTAGGCGGCGAGGGGTGCTTTGGTCATGCACGGCGTTTGAACCCGATGGCGGCCCGCGCGCAAGTCCTGGACGATTGACAGGGCGGCTCTGCGGAGCGAGTTGCCGGACCCATGGATTTCAACCTGACCGACGACCAGCGCGCCATCGAGGACGCCGCCCGCGCCTTCGCCGCCGCCGAGTTCGCCCCGCACTCCGCTCGCTGGGACGCCGAGAAGCATTTCCCCGTCGACGCCTTGCGCAAGGCCGCCGAGATGGGATTCGCCGGGCTCTATGTGGCCGAGGACGTGGGCGGCTCGGCGCTCAGCCGCCTCGACGCCTCGATCGTCTTCGAGCAGCTCTCCTACGGCGATGTCTCGACTGCGGCCTTCATCTCGATCCACAATATGGCGTCCTGGATGATCGACCGGTTCGGTTCGGACGAGCTTCGGCGCCGCTACCTGCCGCGGCTCACCACCATGGAGCTGATCGCCTCCTATTGCCTGACCGAGCCCGGCTCCGGGTCGGATGCCGCCGCGCTCGCCACCACGGCGAAGAAGGACGGCGATCACTACGTCCTGAACGGCGCCAAGGCCTTCATCTCCGGCGCGGGGGCGTCGGACATCTACGTCGTGATGGTGCGCACCGGCGGGCCGGGCGCGAAGGGCATCTCGGCGCTGGTGGTGGAGAACGGGACGCCCGGCCTCTCCTTCGGGGCGCAGGAGAAGAAGCTCGGTTGGAACTCCCAGCCCACGGCCCAGGTGAATTTCGACGACTGCCGCGTGCCCGTGGCCAATCGTATCGGCGCGGAAGGCGACGGTTTCCGCTTCGCCATGGCCGGGCTCGACGGCGGGCGGATCAACATCGCCTCCTGTTCGCTGGGCGGCGCGGGCCTGGCGCTCGACACGGCCAAGGCGCACCTGGAAACCCGCAAGCAGTTCGGCAATCCGCTGAAGGATTTCCAAGGCCTGCAATGGCGCCTGGCGGACATGGCCACCGAGCTCGACGCCGCCCGGTTGATGGTGCGGCGCGCGGCGCACGCGCTCGACAACCGAGACCCCAAGGCCACCCAGTATTGCGCCATGGCCAAGCGGTTGGCCACCGACACCGGCTTCGAGGTGGCCAACCAGGCGTTGCAACTGCACGGTGGCTACGGCTACCTGCAGGACTTCCCCCTGGAACGGATCGTCCGCGACCTGCGGGTCCATCAGATCCTGGAAGGCACCAACGAGATCATGCGGGTGATCACCGCGCGGGAGCTGTTCCGGCAATGAGTGACGAACCGGAAGTCCTGGTCCGTATCGAGGGCGCGGTAGGGCGGATCACGCTCAACCGGCCGCAGGCGCTGCATGCGCTCACCACCAACATGGTGCGGCTGATCACCGACGCCCTGGTCACCTGGATCGATAGTCCAGCGATCGAGCTGGTGCTGATCGACCATGCCGGCGAGCGCGGCTTCTGCGCCGGCGGCGACATCCGAATGCTGGCGGCCAGCGGGGCGGGCGACGGGCGGGAGGCGCGGGAGTTCTTCTTCACCGAATACCGCCTGAACAGCCTGCTGCACGACTATCCGAAGACCCTGGTGGCGATCATGGACGGGGTGACCATGGGCGGCGGGGTGGGGCTCTCGCGGCCCTGCCGGTTCCGGGTGGCCACCGAGCGGACCACCTTCGCCATGCCGGAGACCGGCATCGGCCTTTTCCCCGACGTCGGCGGGGGCTGGTACCTGTCGCGGATGAGCGACCGCGTCGGCCTGTGGCTGGCGCTGACGGGCGCGCGGATCAAGGCTGCCGACTGCGAGCTCACCTGCCTGGCCACCGACTATGTGGAGAGCGCCCAGCTTCCCGCCCTGAAGGCGGCCATCGTGGCCGAGCCGAACGCCATCGAGACGCTGCTCACCGAGTTCGAGGGCGACGCCGGCCGGCCGGTCCTGGCCGCCCACCAGGACGAGATCGCGCGCCTCTTCGCCGGCGACAGCGTCGAGGCGATCGTGGCGAACCTCAAGGCGGCCGACAGCGACTGGGCGCGCGAGCAGCTGGCGATCCTGGCGACCAAGTCGCCGCAGACGATGAAGGTCACCTTCCGCCAGCTGAAGCTGGGCGGGTCGATGAAGACCTTCGCCGAGAACATGGCCATGGAATACCGGATCGGCGCGCGCGTCGTGCAGCGGCACGACTTCCTGGAAGGCGTCCGCGCCGTCATCGTCGACAAGGACAATGCGCCGAAGTGGGATCCGCCGACCCTCGAGGGTGTCGACGAGGCGCTGCTGGACGGCATTTTCGCACCGCTACCTTCCGTTGAGGAGTGGACACCCCTACCTTGACCGCACGGCGGTATCCAAACGGGGCCGCTATCGGGAGGACGACGAATGAAATCCAAGCTGTTTTTGGCGGCGGCGCTGGCCGTGGCCGTGACCGCTGGCGGGGCCTACGCCAAGCCGGACGCCAACCAGATGGCCGCGGTGGCCGACAAGGCCCGGCCCGAGGCCGACACCAAGCGCGACGCGGACCGCAAGCCCGCCGAGATGCTTGAGTTCGCCGGTGTGAAGCAGGGCCAGACCGTCGTCGACCTGATCCCGGGCGGCGGCTATTTCACCCGCATCTTCTCCAAGGCCGTGGGGCCGAAGGGCGTGGTCTACGCCGTCAGCGGTCCGCCGCGTCCGGCCGATCCCTCCAAGCCCGCGCCCCCGCCGCCCGCGCAGGATACCATCGCGGCCGACGCGAACTATTCGAACGTTAAGTCAATGCACGCCCCGCTGGCCGGCGGCCTGCAGATTCCGACCAAGGCTGACGTCGTGTGGACCGCGCAGAACTACCACGACGTCAAGAACGTCCCGAACATCGACATGCTGGCCTTCGACAAGGCGATTTTCGACTCGCTGAAGCCCGGCGGCGTGTTCGTGGTGCTCGATCACGTCGCGGCGCCCGGCGCCACGGTCACCAACACGCTCCACCGCATCGATCCGGCGGTGGTGAAGAAGGAAGTCGAGGCCGCCGGTTTCAAGTTCGAAGGCGAGAGCAAGGCCCTGGCCAGCGCTGCCGACGATCACACCAAGGCGGTCTTCGATCCGTCCTTGCGGGGCCATACGGACCAGTTCATCTACAAGTTCCGTAAGCCCAAGTAAGCATCTGATCTAGAGGACTTCCATGACCCGCATCGCCTTCATCGGCCTGGGCAATATGGGCGGCGGCATGGCCGCCAACCAGGCCAAGGCGGGTCATGAGGTCCTGGCTTTCGACCTGTCGGCCGCCGCCCTCGAAAAGGCGGTGGCCGCGGGCTGCCAGGCGGCGGGCTCGGCGGCCGCGGCGGTCAAAGAGGCTGACGCGATCATCACCATGCTGCCGGCCGGCCAGCACGTCCGCGCCGTCTATGCGAACGAGATCATCCCCAACGCGAGGCCCGGCGCGTTGCTGATCGACTGCTCGACGATCGATGTGGAGAGCGCCCGCGCGGTCGCCGTCCAGGTGACCGAGGCGGGTTTCCGCTTTGCCGACGCGCCGGTGTCCGGCGGACAGGCCGGCGCAGAGGCCGGGACGCTCGCTTTCATGGTCGGCTGCGCCGAGGCGGACTTCGCCGCGGTCGAGGCGCTGATCGGGCCGATGGCGCGCGCGGTGATCCGGGCCGGCGACCACGGCGCGGGCCAGGCCGCCAAGATCTGCAACAACATGGTGCTGGGTGCGACGATGATCGCGACCTGCGAGGCTTTCGCCCTGGCGGAGAAGCTGGGTCTCGACCCCGAGCGCTTCTATGAGATCGCGTCCAAGTCCTCCGGCCAGAGCTGGAGCCTGACCAGCTATTGCCCCTGGCCGGGCCCAGTGCCGGCCGCGCCGTCGAACCGCGACTACGAAGGCGGATTCGCCACCGCGATGATGCTGAAGGACCTGAAACTCGCCCAGGAAGCCGCCGCCAAGGCGGGCGCTGCGACCCCGCTCGGCGCGCAAGCCGAGGGGCTTTACGCCCTGTTCGACCGGCTGGGTGGCGGGGCCAAGGACTTCTCGGCGATCCTGGAGCTATTCCGGGGACATGCGCCGACCTGAAATTTGGAGTAAGTAACCGCTGTTCATAAAATACGCGCGTCCGTTACCAAAGGTCATGTTCCGCGGCGCCCAGCGTTATGGACAACGTCCGCCCGCGGTGCGAAAACCCGGGCGCATCAGAGGGAACCGGCTACCGCGCAAGACGTCGAACGCGGGACCGGGTGACAAGTCGATGGATTACAAGGCCGCATTCGCCAGCGCTCTTGAGAGCATCCGCGCCGAAGGGCGTTACCGGGTGTTCGCCGACCTGAAGCGGCATCGCGGGAACTTTCCGCGGGCGACCTGGACGCGCGGCGACGGATCCGAGGCCGAGGTCGTGGTCTGGTGTTCCAATGACTACCTGGGCCAGGGCCAGAACCCCGTGGTCACCGAGGCCATGAAGAAGGCCATCGACGAAGCCGGCGCAGGCTCCGGCGGCACCCGCAACATCTCGGGCACGACCCACTATCACGTGGAGCTGGAGCGCGAACTCGCCGACCTCCACCAGAAGGAAGCGGCGCTGCTCTTCACATCGGGCTACGTGTCCAACGAGGCTTCGCTCACCACGCTCTACAAGATCCTGCCGGGCCTGATCATCTTCTCCGATGCGCTGAACCACAATTCGATGATCAGCGGCATCCGCAACGGCAAGGGCGCGCGGCACATCTTCCGCCACAACGACCTTGAGCATCTCGAGGAGCTGCTGGCCGCCGCGGACCCCGCCGCGCCCAAGCTGATCGCCTTCGAGAGCGTCTATTCCATGGACGGCGACGTGGCCGACCTGCCCGGGACCGTGGCGCTGGCCAAGAAATACGGCGCCATGACCTACCTCGACGAGGTCCACGCGGTCGGCATGTACGGCCCGCGCGGCGCCGGCGTCGCCGAGCGCGACGGGGTGATGGACCAGATCGACATCGTCGAGGGCACGCTTGGCAAGGCGTTCGGCGTCATGGGTGGCTATATCGCCGCCGACGCGATGATCGTCGACGCGATCCGCAGCTTCGCCGACGGCTTCATCTTCACCACCTCGACCCCGCCGGCGCTGGCCGCGGGCGCTGTCGCCTCGATCCGCTACCTGAAAGAACACAACGAGATCCGCATCGCCCACCAGGAGCGCGCGGCCTCGCTGAAGGCGCGTCTGATCAAGGCCGGCCTGCCGGTAATGCCGTCGGTCTGCCACATCGTGCCGGTGCTGGTGGGCGACGCCGTCCACTGCAAGCTGATCAGCGACATTCTGCTCGAGGACCACGGCATCTACGTCCAGCCGATCAACTATCCGACCGTGCCGCGCGGCACCGAGCGGCTACGCTTCACGCCGTCGCCCGCCCACACCGACGAGATGATGGACGCGCTGGTCGCGGCCCTGGAGACGCTCTGGGTCCGTTGCAACGTCCAGCGGGTCGGCGGCGTCGCCGCCTAGGTCGCCAACAGGGGAGACGCGCCCTTCAAGAGGCGCAGCACCTCGTACCGGGCGTTTTCCGCGGACTAGTCGTCGGCGGCGCGGCAGGAGGCGGTCCAGCCGCCGGCGAAGGTGCGGACCATGTCCACCGACAGGTCGTGGAGCGCGCCGCGCGTCTCGATATTGAACCGGTCGCCGGGCCTGGGCGCATAGGGCGCCTTCGACCAGATCACCACCTCACCGGTCCTGGCGAAGTCCTGGTCGAGGATCTCGTAGCCGCTGGCGTTGAAGGCGCGCAGCCCGTCCTGGGAAGCCTGCATTCCTATTTCCGCCGCCGGACGCCGCGGCCGAGCCCGATCTTCTTGGCGAAGTCGGAGCGCCGGGCCGCATAGGCGGGCGCGACCATCGGATAGTCGGGGGGCAAGCCCCAGCGCTTGCGGTATTCGTCGGGACTGAGGTCATAGCGCGAGCGCAGGTAGCGCTTGAGCATCTTGAGTTTCTTGCCGTCCTCCAGGCAGACGATGAAGTCCTGCTGGATGCTGCGGCCGATGGAGATGGCCGGCTTGCGGCGCTCTTCGGGCGCAGGCGCAGCGTCGCGCGAGAGGCTCTCCAGCGCCTTGTGGACGGTGCGGATGATGTCTGGGACGGCCTCGGCGGTGACGGCGTTACGGCTAACATAGGCCGCGATGATACCGGTGCTCAGCCGCAGCAAATCCTCGCCCGACGGGCCCTCCGGATCCGGTCCGATGCTCATCTGGCTCCCCCTCGTCTGGACGCTGCACAGCCCAGCGCAGGTGAACCCTGCATATCAGGCGAAGTTTCAAACGCGGCTTGCGCGAGATTGTTCCCGGCGATTGCGCAGGCGGTGGAGGGAATGGCGGTTTGGGCGTAAAGAGCGCTCTCCGCTCAGGACTCACCTTCGAAAGGCGCCGCCCTTGACGCTCCACGCGCATGCCCAGCCCAGCCCCGCCAAGTCCCAGTCGGGCGACTTCTTCGGCCGTGGGGTCGCCGAGGGCGACCCGGCGCTGGCCCACATTCTGGACGCCGAACTGAAGCGGCAGCAGGACCAGATCGAGCTGATCGCGTCGGAGAACATCGTCTCGCGGGCTGTGTTGGACGCGCAGGGCAGCGTGCTTACCAACAAGTACGCCGAGGGCTATCCGGGCAAGCGCTACTACGGCGGCTGCGAGGTCGTCGATGAGGCCGAGATCCTGGCTATCGAACGGGCCAAGCAGCTTTTCGGCTGCGAATATGTGAACGTCCAGCCGCACTCCGGCAGCCAGGCGAACCAGGCGGTGTTCATGGCCACCATGAGCCCGGGCGACACCTTCATGGGCATGGACCTCGCCGCCGGCGGCCACCTGACGCACGGCAAGAGCGTCAACCAGTCGGGCAAGTGGTTCCGCCCCGTGGCCTATGGCGTGCGCCAGCAAGACCACCTGATCGACTACGACCAGGCCTGGGAAGTCGCCCGCGCCGAGAAGCCCAAGGTGATCATCGCCGGCGGCTCGGCCTATTCCCGGTCCATCGATTTCGCCCAGTTCCGCGCCATCGCCGACGAGGTCGAGGCGGTGTTGATGGCCGATATCGCCCACTACGCCGGCCTGGTGGCGGGCGGCGCCTATCCGAACCCGTTCCCGCACGCCCACATCGTCACGACCACGACGCACAAGACCCTGCGCGGCCCGCGCGGTGGCATGATCATGACGAACTCCAAGAAGTGGGCGAAGAAGATCGACAGCGCCGTCTTCCCGGGCCTGCAGGGCGGACCGCTGATGCATGTGATCGCCGCCAAGGCCGTGGCCTTCGGCGAGGCTCTGCAGCCGGAGTTCAAGCTCTATGCGCGCCAAGTGATCGAAAATGCCCGCGCCCTCGCCGACAGCCTGCAGACCGCCGGCTTCAAGATCGTCTCCAACGGCACGGACAGCCACCTGATGCTGGTCGACCTGACGCCCAAGGGCGTGAGTGGGGCCGACGCCGAGGTAGCGCTGGAGCGGGCCGGGATCACCACCAACAAGAACGGCATCCCCTTCGACCCGCTGCCGCCGATGCAGACCTCGGGCCTGCGGGTGGGCTCGCCCGCCGGCACCACCCGCGGCTTCGGCCCGGCGGAGTTCCGTCAGGTCGGCGCCTGGATTGGCGAAGTGCTGGATGGCGTGGCGGCCGGCGGCGACAACTCCGCGGTCGAATCCAGGGTCCGCGGCGAGGTTCTGGCGTTAACGGCGCGCTTCCCTATCTACAACGGATAGGGTTTGGTAGGCCCAAGGGGGCTAGATCATGCGCTGTCCGTTCTGTGGCCACGCCGAAAGCCAGGTCAAAGACAGCCGGCCGTCCGAGGACGGGGCGGCGATCCGCCGGCGCAGGCTCTGCCCGGAATGCGGTGGCCGCTTCACGACCTTCGAGCGTGTACAGCTTCGTGAGCTGACCATCCTGAAACGCTCGGGGCGGCGCACGCCCTTTGAGCGGGACAAACTGGCGCGCTCGATCTCGATCGCTATCCGCAAGCGCCCGATCGATCCCGAGCGGGTGGAACGGATGCTCTCCTCCATCGTGCGCCAGCTCGAAAGCATGGGCGAGACCGAGCTGCCGTCCTCGGCCGTGGGCGAACTGGTCATGAAACAGCTCAAGGCACTCGATGACGTGGCCTACGTCCGCTACGCCTCGGTCTACCGCGATTTCCGCGAGACCCAGGACTTCGCCAAGTTCCTCGGCGAGGAGGGCCTGGCCGAGGCGGCGGAGGCCGAGGATTAGACGCGCGCCGTGCCCGTCACCCTGAAGCTCGCCACCTCGCTCGACGGCCGTATCGCCACCGGGGCCGGCCTCAGCCGCTGGATCACCGGCGAGGCGGCGCGCGAGGCCGTGCACCGGCTGCGCGCTGAGCACGACGCGGTGCTGGTCGGCGTCGAGACGGCGCTCGCCGACGATCCTGAGCTCACCGTGCGGCTTCCCGGATACAGCGGCCGTCAGCCGGCCCGCGTGGTGCTCGACAGCCGCCAGCGCCTGCCGCTGACCAGCAAGCTGGTCGTGACCGCGCGAGAGCTCCCGACCTATGTCGTGGCGACCACCGACCCGGATCCGGCGCTGGTCGCCGCCGGCGTGGTCGTCGTGCATGTCCCCGCCCTGGGCGAGGACCGGCCGGACCTGAAGACCGTCGTGCAGTCTCTCGCCGCCGAGGGATTGACCCGCCTGTTCGTCGAAGGCGGCGGGCAGGTCGCGGCGAGCTTCATCCGTTGCGGCCTGGTGGATGCGCTCGAGTGGTTCCGCGCGCCTATCCTGATCGGCGGCGAAGGCCGGCCGGGCGTCGGCGCCTTGGCGGTTGCGGCCCTGGCCGAGGCGCCCCACTTCAGGCGCACGGAGGTCCGCGAACTCGGCGACGACCTCTGGGAGCGCTACGAGAGGGCCTGATGTTCACCGGGATCGTCACCGACGTCGGACGCGTGCGTGCGGTGCGCGAGACCAACCGTGATCGGCGGCTGGAGATCGCGACCGGGTTCGACCTGGCCACGATCGATATCGGCGCCTCGATCAGCCACGCCGGCTGTTGCCTCACCGTCGTGGAGAAGGGGCCGGACTGGTTTGCCGTCGAGGTCTCGGGCGAGACCCTGTCGCTGACCACGCTCGCCGACTGGACCGCAGGCCGGCGGGTCAATCTGGAGCGCCCGGCCAAGGTCGGCGATGAACTGGGCGGCCACATCGTCTCCGGCCACGTGGATGGGATCGGCGAGGTCATTTCGGTGGAGAGCGAGGGCGGATCGCACAGGGTGCGGATCCGCGCGCCGCGGCCGCTGCACCGGTTCATCGCCCCCAAGGGCTCGATCACGGTCGAAGGCGTGTCGCTGACCGTCAACGAGGTCGAGGACGACGTCTTCGGCGTCAACCTGATCCCGCACACCTGGGACGTGACCACGCTCGGCGAGCTGAAGCCCGGGGCCCGTGTGAACCTGGAGATCGACATGCTGGCGCGCTATCTCGCCCGCTGGCGCGAAACGGCCTAAAGCGTTCAGCCAACGCGCCGAAGGGGCCCTGATGAGCGAAGACAAAATCCGCATCCTGATCGTCGAGGCGCGGTTCTATTCCGATCTGGCCGACGAACTGCTGAAGGGGGCGGTGGACGCGCTTGAGGCCTATGGCGCGGCCTATGACGTGGTGACGGTGCCGGGCGCCCTGGAAATCCCGGGGGCCATTGCACTGGCCGAAGAGGGCGGTCACCGGCCGGCCGCCGCGGCGCCCTACGACGGCTATGTCGCGCTGGGGACCGTGATCCGCGGCGAGACCTATCATTTCGAGATCGTCTCCAACGAGTCGGCCCGCGGCCTGATGGACCTGACGGTCGCCAAGCGGCTGTGCATCGGCAACGGCGTCCTGACCGTCGAGGACGAGGCCCAGGCCTGGGCCCGCGCGCGGCTCAGCGAGGGCGACAAGGGCGGCGGCGCCGCTAGGGCCGCGCTGACCATGGTGGCGCTTCGCCAGCAGCTCCTGGCCGGCAACCGATGACGGTCCCCCCCAAACAGGCCCGCTCGGTGGCGCGCCTCGCCGCCGTCCAGGCCCTCTATCAGATGGAAGTCTCCAGCGCCGGGGCCGAGACGGTGATCCGCGAGTTCGCCGAGCACCGCTTCGACCGCAGCCTCCCGAACGAGGCCGAGGAGGAGATGACGCTGGCCCAGGCCGACGAGGTCTTCTTCGCCGATCTCGTGCGCGGGGTGGTCGAGCACCAGAAGGCCGTCGACAACGCCATCGCCAAGCGCCTGGCCTCCGGCTGGCGCCTCGATCGGCTGGACGCCACCGCCCGCGCAATCCTGCGGGCCGGCGCCTATGAGCTCGCCCACCGGCCCGACGTGCCGACCGAGGTGGTCATCGACGAGTATGTGGAGCTCGCCAAATCCTTCTTCGAAGGGCCGGAGCCGGGGTTCGTGAACGGAGCCCTGGACGCGGTCGCCCAGGATGTCCGGCGCGGATGAATTCTCCGAGATCGCGCGGCTGTTCCGGCCTCTGACGGGCGGGGCGGCCGGCGCGTTCGATCTGCTGGACGACGCGGCGATCGTCCCTCAGCGGCCGGGCTTCGACCTGGTGGTCACCAAGGACGCCATCGTCGAGGGCGTGCATTTCCCTCCCGGCGAGGCCCCGGACCTGATCGCCCGCAAGCTGGTGCGGGTGAACCTCTCCGACCTGGCGGCCAAGGCGGCGGAGCCCTTCGGCTGCTTCCTGGCGGTGGCCTGGCCGGCGGCGTTCGGGCCGGGGGAGCGCGAGGCCTTCGCCGGTGGCCTGGGCGAAGACCTCAAGGCCTTTGGCGTCGCGCTGCTGGGCGGCGACACGGTTTCGACACCCGGGCCCTTCACGGCCAGTCTGACGGCGCTGGGTTGGGTTCCGGAAGGCGGCATGGTCCGGCGTGCCGGCGCCAAGGCGGGCGATCTGGTGGCGGTGAGCGGGACCATCGGCGACGGGACCCTGGGCCTGGCCGCCGTGCGCGGCGAGATCGACGACCCCGACGCTTGGCTTGCCGGCCGCTATCGGCTCCCGGCGCCGCGCCTGGAGTTGCGCGAGGCGTTGCGCGGGCGCGCCACCGCCGCGGCGGACGTCTCCGACGGCTTGGTCGCCGACGCTGACCATGTGGCCTATGCGAGCGGGGTCGGGATGCGCCTTGACCTCGACGCCATGCCGTTGTCGCCGGCCGCGGGGCGCTGGCTGGACACCCAGCCGGACCGCACGACGGCTCTGGCCCGCCTCGCCACCGGCGGCGACGACTATGAGGTGGTCGCCACTTTCTCGGCCGACCCGCCCCCCGGTTTCACGGTCATGGGCGAGGTCGTGGCCGGTGCGGGCGTCGAGGTTTCGGCCGGCGGACGGTCCGTCAACACCGTCTCCGGCGGGTGGCGCCATGTCTGAGGGCTTGCATTCCGGTTCGTGCTAGGGCTCTTGCCGCGTCCGCCGCGTTTCGCGAGTGCGGACGCCAAGGACCTTGAATGCCGTTTCCTCCGACCCACCCGGCGCTTGCCCGCGCCCTCGAACAGCATGGCTATCTCGAACCGACGCCGGTGCAGGCCGCCGTGCTCGTGGAGCCGGACAGCCGCGACCTCTTGGTCTCCGCCCAGACCGGTTCCGGCAAGACCGTCGCCTTCGGCCTGGCCCTGGCTCGCGGCCTGCTGGGCGAGGCGCCGCACTTCGGGCGCGCCGAGGCGCCGCTCGCCCTGGTGATCGCGCCAACCCGTGAGCTGGCCTTGCAGGTGGCCCGTGAACTGGAATGGCTGTTCGCCCATACCGGCGCCCGGGTGGCGACCTGCGTCGGCGGCATGGATCCCCGCGCCGAACGCCGCGCGTTGCAGGCCGGGACCCATGTGGTGGTCGGCACGCCTGGACGTTTGCGCGATCACATCGAGCGCGGGGCGCTGGACCTCTCGGCCCTGAAGGTCGTCGTGCTGGACGAGGCCGACGAGATGCTGGACCTCGGTTTCCGCGAAGACCTCGAGGAGATTCTCGACTCCACGCCGACCGAACGCCGGACGCTGCTGTTCTCGGCGACCATCGCCAAGGAGATCGCCACCCTCGCGCGGCGCTACCAGCGCGATGCGGCCCGCATCGACACCCTGCGGCGCGACGAGGCGCACGGCGACATCGAGTATCGGGCGATCCGCGTGGCGCCCAACGAGATCGAGCACGCCGTCGTCAACCTGCTTCGTTATTTCGAGAGCCCCGGCGCCCTGGTGTTCTGCAACACCCGCGAGCGGGTGCGGCATCTGCACAGCGCTCTGCGCGAGCGCGGCTTCTCGGCCGTGGCGCTGTCGGGCGAGATGACCCAGAAGGAACGCTCCGACGCCCTGCAAGCGCTGCGCGACGGCCACGCCCGCGCCTGCGTCGCCACCGACGTCGCCGCCCGTGGCCTCGACCTACCGGACCTGGGCCTGGTCATCCACGCCGACCTGCCGGTGAACAAGGCCGGGCTTCTGCACCGCAGCGGCCGGACGGGCAGGGCGGGGAAGAAGGGGACTTCGGTCCTGGTGGTGCCCTACAACAAGCGCCGGTTCACCGAGCGGCTGCTCGATAGCGCCAGCATCGACGCCGGCTGGTCTGGCCCCCCGCTCGCCGACGAGATCCGCGCCAAGGACCAGCAGCGCCTGCTGGACGACCCGATCCTCACCGAGCCGGCCTCCGAGGAGGACTTGACGCTCGCCCGCCGTATCCTGGCCGACAGCTCGCCGGAACTGGTCGCCACCGCGCTCATCCGCCTGCACCGCCAGCGGCTGCCGGAGCCGGAGGACCTGTTCGACGACGTACGCGACACCGGCCAGATCATCCCATCCGCCCGGCCACGCGGCGGGACGGCCTATGACCCCATGCGCGAGGGCGAGGCGGGCCCGCGCCCGTCGCACACCCCCGCAGGTGTCGGCGCGGAGTGGTTCCGCATGCCGATCGGCCGGCAGAACAACGCCGACCCGAAGTGGCTGATCCCGCTGATCTGCCGGCTGGGCCACGTCACCAAGAAGGACATCGGCCAGATCCGCATCTTCGACCGCGAGACCAAGTTCGAGAT
>JBEPUW010000081.1:0-12540 GCA_041691315.1 Caulobacteraceae bacterium
CGACATTCGCAGTCATGCCCGCAGCGATCAGCGATGCGTACGTGTCCCCAATTTCACCGCTAGTTCAAAGTCCGCTCGAAAAACCGCACCACCTTGGCGTCGAAGTCGGCGTGGAAGGCGGTGCGATCGAAGCCGGGGCGGGAGACGCAGATGTCGGGCGCGAACTGGCGCAGCCTGTCGGTGCAGGGCGCCAGGAAGTCGTCGTGGTCTGCATTGGCGACCAACTTGTATTCCGGCGGCTGGGGCAGGGCGATGCGCACCGCCTCGGCATAGTCCGGGTTGGGCAGGACGTGGTCGTCCTCGTCGCGCCAGAGCTGGATCGGGATGCGCACGTCCCTCAGCCCTTCCGCGCCGAAGGTGAAGCCGAGCGCCGGGGCGGCGACGACGGCGGCCTTGATGCGCGCATCGTGGACCCAGAGCGATGCCGGCAGGTGGGCGACCGTGGCGCTCATGGCCGGGCCGGCCTTCTTCACCACGCCGCAGTCGAAATAGTCCGGATGCGCCACGCAGTGCGGTGCGACCTTGCCGAGGTCGGGGACGCCGCCGGCGACCACCAGGGCGGTGAAGCCGCCTGAGGAGAAGCCGAACATGCCGATCCGGGCGGGGTCGATGCGCGCGTGGTCCGGCCATATGGCCAGCATGTAGTCGATGAGGCGGTGGACCTGCTGCGGGCGCAGCCAGACCGCGGCGGCTTGGCTCTGGTCGCGATAGGTGTCGCCGGTATGGCTGACCGACGCCACCACGAAGCCGGCGTGGGCGAGGGCCAGCGCGGTGTCGTCGTGCTCGCCATACCAGCCGCCGGTGCCGTGCGACATGACGATGAGCGGGAGCCGCTGGCCGGCGACCGGTCCGGCCGGCGCCACGGTCTGGATGAAGGCCTCGAAGGGTTGCGGCGAGGCTGGCGCGTCGGTCGGATACCAGATCCCGATGGTGAGCGGCGGGCTGGCGCCGTCGGGGATGCTGAGCTCGGTAAAACCGACATTGCCGGCGATGGCGGCCGGCGCGACCAGCAGCATCGCGGCGGCCAGAAGGGCGAGCAGTTTCATCGGGCGTCTCCCATGTTGTCGCCGCTTACATAACGCGAGGATGTGAGCTGCGTCAACATTCGAGCCAAGCTGAGCTGGATGGCCGGCGCGTTCCCCTCCCCCTTGCGGGGAGGGGTTAGGGGTGGGGGTGTCGCGCCGACGTCTCCGGCTAATCCCTTCGGACCTCTCAGCGAACTCACACAGGCCCGTGTCGGCGCCCCTTCGCTTCGGCTGTGCCGTCAGATCTTAGAAATAGCTTGTGTACAGGGGCGCGGCTTCGACCCGCCCCACCTTGTCGATGGCGGCTTTGACCTCCGGGCGGGCGATCAGGGCCGCGCGTAGGTCGAAGACGCTGGGGTGCGGGCCGGGCGGGGCCGGGGGTTGTTTCAGGGTCTGGACCCAGGTCAGGGCGGCGAGGCGCTGGTCGGGATCGTTCAGCAGGCCGATCAGCACCTGGGCCGCGCCCTGCAGATCGCCGGTGCAGGCCAGGGCGTCGCGCAGCGCGGCAGGCGCGGCCTGATGATAAGCGCGGACGAAGGCCAGCGAGGCCTGGGTGGCGACGGCGTCGCCGGCGGCGGCCTCGGCGCAGGTCTTCAAGCCCTCGACATTGGTGCGGCCGGTCAGGGTCAGGGCCGTGGCGGCGATGGCGTCCAGGCTGGCCAGGGTCTCCTTCGGCCGACCCATTTGCAGCTGCAGTTGCGCCAGATCGAGGCGCTGGGTGACGTTGCCATGGCCGCTCTCGGGCCGGGTCGCGGCCTGGGTCAGCTGGGCCAGCGCCTCGTCGTAGCGGCCGAGCCCGGCCAGGACCCTGGCGCGCAGGGTCTGGACGGCGCCGAGCTGGTCGTCGGTGTCGGTGAACGGCGAGGCGCCGCCGTCGGCGGGCTGGGCCTTGGCCAGGGCGGGGTCGAGCAGGCGCAGCGCCTCGGCATAGCGGCCGAGCACCACCAGGCAGGCCGCCTGGTGGGCGACCGCGGCCAGCAGGGTCGGCGACTTCGCGGCCAGGGCGGTGACTGTCGCCAGCCGGCGCTCGGCCAGCGCCTGCAGGTCGAAGGCCTGCGGATTGGTCGCCCGGATCGGGTCGAAGCGCTTGTCGGCGCGGGGCCCGACCATCGCCGCCGGCTCGTCGATCAGGCCGATGATGCCGCGCGCCCCGGCCAGGTCGCCGCGATCGATCAGCAGCACCACCTGGTCGACGATGAACCGGGAGCCGTCGTTCAGCGGGTCCTTCAGCGTCCAGTTGGCCGCGATCAGCGCCTGGCCGAGCTTGAAGCGCAGATCGGGGCCGTCCGGCAGCAGTACGCTGCGCGCCATAATGCCGGCGATGACCCGGTCCTCCAGGCTGGGGACGCTGGCCGGGAAGTCCCTGGCCAGGGTGGTGAGGGCGACGATCGCGGCGCGTTCGTCGCGGCGGGTCAGCGCGATGTTGACCTCAAGCTCCCATTCCGCCGCCGTCGCGCCGGCCAGGTCGGTGGCCTGCACGATCATCGCCTGGGCCTCGTCGAGGCGGCGCTCGCGCAGATCGAGTTGGGCCAGCATGGCGTAGCCGATGTGCCGCAGCTGCGGCGGCAGTTCGATATAGCCTGGCGAGGCCAGGATCAGGCGCAACCGCTGGGCGGCGTCGCCACCCTGGCCGGTGCGGATGGCCAGCGAGACGTCGTCCAGGGCGTGGATCGCCGCCTGGGCCTCCGGGCTGAGCCCGGCCACGGCGGGCGTCACCGCGCCCGGCGGCAGGCCGGCGACCGAGGGCAGCGGCGAGCGCGGCAGCGGGATCCGGGTCGGCGAGGCCAGGGCGGGGGCGACCGCAAGCGTCAGCGCGCCGGCAAGGGCGGCGATCCGGCCGGCTCTGCGATCCATGAAAACTGACCCTGACACTGTCCGGCGCGGACCATAGGCGATGGCGCGAGCCGAAGCCAAGCCTCGGCGTCCGCGCCGGACTTGGCCTTGAAATAACTGACGAATCGGCATTCCTAAGCTGAGGCGTAAGTGAATCGTAACCATGCTGCAGCGCAATATAAACTTGCCAATGCGGCGCGGTTAGGTCAGAGAGCCCGGCGCTCGGCCGATCAAGTCCGGCTGAACTCGGGGCGACGAGGGGACTTTCGGGCAGCACGCCCGGTCCGCCGCGTCCTTTAAGTCGGGGGGCCTGAAGCGCCCTCGCCGAACAGGACTGAGACCGTTTTGACTTATGGAACTGGAGCGCGCGTTTCCGCGCGTGCGCTGATCTGTGGACTCGTCTTCGGGTCGGTTATTGCAGCGGGCGGCGCGGCCTGGGCCGGTCATCGGCCGCACCCCGCGCGACCGATCCGGGTCGGCCGCCACACCCCGGCCGCCATCCTGGTCCCGGCGCGACCGTTCCAGATCCCCGGCGGTCTCGACAACGCGCCGCGCGACGTCGACTGCCTGACCGCGGCGGTCTATTACGAGGCTCGCGGCGAGAGCCCGGACGGCCAGGCGGCGGTGGCGCAGGTGGTGCTGAACCGGGTCCGCCATCCGGCCTTTCCGAAGAGCGTCTGCGGCGTGGTGTTTCAGGGCGTGCACTCCGGCAGCGGCTGCCAGTTCAGCTTCGCCTGCAACGGCGCCATGACCCGTCCGCGCGAGCCGGACGCCTGGGCGCGCGCCCAGAACATCGCCACCCACGCCCTGACCGGCGGGGTGATGGCGGCGGTCGGCAACGCCACCAACTTCCACGCCGCCCGCGTCGGCCTAAGCTGGGGCGGCGGCATGGTCCGCGTGGCCCGGATCGGCATGCACATCTTCTATCGGCTGAGCGGCTATGCCGGCGATCCGGACATGTTCATCCTGCAGCCTGAGCGCTCGCTGGATGAGGCCAAGCCGGTGCGCGCCGAGCAGCAGCAGCGGCCCATCACGCAATACTTCCTGGCCAGCGCCCCGGCCAAGGCGCCGACAGCGCCCGCCCCGGCGCCGATCGCAAAGGCGCCTTCGTCAGCCGCCGCTGGCTGACCTCTGAAATCGCAACCTGCGAACACGATCGAATCCACAAAGTACCGCTCACCCTCGCGAAAGCGCTAGGGGCTGCACAGATCTTCGGGCCAAGCCCTGAGGTCCCTTCTCCCCTTGCGGGAGAAGGTGTCGGCGAAGCCGACGGATGAGGGGTCGCGCTCCGATTTTCGAATAGCGCCAACGGCTTATCGGACAGGATGATCGACCCCTCATCCGACCCCTTCGGGGCCACCTTCTCCCGCAAGGGGAGAAGGACGGGCTGGAAAATCCCCTGAGCCGCGCTAAAATTACGCCATAGCCCGGGGGGGAACCATGCGATCGAACGTGTTGAGACGGGCCAGCGTCGCGGTCACGCTGAGTCTTGCCGCCGCCTTGAGCGCCTGTGCGCCGGGCGGCTCCGAGGTCGCGCGCGGCCAATATCTGGTCAGCATCGTCGGCTGCGGCGACTGCCACACCCCCGGCGGGTTTTCGCCGCATCCGGACATGAGCCGTTTCCTGGCCGGGTCGGACGCGGCGTTCAGCCTTCCCGGTCTTGGCGTCTTCACGCCGTCAAATCTCACCCCCGATCCGAAGACCGGGATCGGTGACTGGACGGTCGATCAGATCGTCACCGCCATCACCACCGGCGTCACCCCGAGCGGCCGCATCCTCGCGCCGGCCATGCCCTGGTCGGACTTCGCTCACCTGACCCGTCCCGACGCTCTGGCCATCGCCGCCTACCTGAAGAGCCTCCCGGCCATATCGAACCCGGTCCCAGGGCCGGCGGCGCCCCGGCAGGACGAGGCAGGGACCGTGGAGGCGATCGTCCAGCGAAGCCGGTGAAGGCGCGCGGCTCGCGCGGGCCTGCGGAAAAGCGTGAACGCGGTTATCCGTCGCAAACCCCGCTAGGTTCCGGTGGGAACGCCGTTGGTCACCGGGGGCGGCGCGCAGCGGCCAGCCCGGGCTTCCACCACGTAAAGCAGCGCCCGCCCATGCGCGAAGGCGCTGCGCTCGGCCACCGCATTGGTGGGCTCACCGGTGGTGAGGCTGATCGCGTCGGACGAGGCGCCCGAGGTGTCTTGCGGCTGCGCCAGGCTGGCCTGGCTCCAGCGCGTCAGGGCCGCGCCACAGGCGGCGACCACGGCGTTGGCGACGATATCGGCATGATCGGGTGAGCCGGCCAGGCTGTAGGCCCAGCGGCGAACGCACTCATCCACCGGTGAGGCCGCGTCGGTGGCCGCGACGGGCGCAACGCCCGGCTGGGCGCTGCTGGCGGTGCTGAAATCTGCACAGATCCTGGAATTGACCATCCGATCGCCGTGATCGTTGCAGGCGGACAGGCCAAGGGCGGCCAAGGCCAGTGCGGCCGGGACAGTGTTGCGGTTCATGTCTTATCCTCGGGGTTTTGGCGGGCGCGGCCGGGCTAGCGGGCGCAGATCTGAGCCTGGCGCTGCACCAGGGCGCCGCGGTCGTCGTAATAGGACTGGGTTTCCGTACGACAGCCGGCGGCGCCGGCATAGCCGTAGGCCGGCCGGGCATAGCGCGTGTCGGCCGCGTTTGGCGCCGGGTTGCCGTACTGGTCGTAGTGGACATATCGCGCGCGGCGCGGCTGAGCGTAGCCATACGGTCGGTAGCGGCGGTCGTAATAGCCGGTCCGATAGCCGCGGCAGCCGCTGCCGGCGATCTCGTGGCCGACGACCGCGCCGCCGAGGCCGCCGATCACCGCCCCGCCGCCGCCCCTGGAAATGGAATTGCCGATCAGCGCGCCGCCAATGCCGCCGAGCACAGTGCCGGTCACGCGGCGGTCGGCGCAGGAGGCGCTGGCCGTTGTTGGAACAGTCAGGGCGCCGGCGGCGAGCGCGCCAGCCACGCTCAACATCAGGACAGTTCGGTTCATCGCGTCACCCTAAGCGGCAAAGTCTGTACCGACAGAACGCACCACCGCGCTTTCAGATGCGCCGGGGTCTGGCTGGACCCGGTCCGGCAACCTTCCGATCGGCATCGACCGACGCCTGAACGCGCGCGAACGGGGGATACGCCGGCGCGATGCGCAGCTGTGATTTCCGGACGGGCCAGTGTAGCGAAGACGCGTGAGCGACACGCTCACCGCCAGGATGGAGGGAGCCTTTGGCGCGGTCTTCGGGGGAGGCGCGATCGTCGATCTGTCTGGTCATGATCGTCAAGGACGAGGCGGCGGTGGTGGGCGAGGCGCTGGCTTCGCTGGCGCCGCACGTCGCCGACTACGTGGTCGTCGACACCGGCTCCGGCGACGGCACGCAAGCCGTGATCCGCGACGACATGGCCGCGCGCGGCCTCCAGGGCCACGTCTTCGACCGGCCTTGGCGCGACTTCGGCTCAAACCGCTCCGAGGCCCTGGCGCTGGCCCGCGACCATTCGGCTTCGGACTATCTGTGGATGTTCGACGCTGACGACCTGCTGCAAGGACAGCCCGAACTCGGCCGGCTGACCGCCGACGGCTACCAGCTGCGCATCGGGCCCGACTTCGAATACTGGCGCACGCAGCTGTTCCGTCGTGACCTGCCTTGGAAATATGTCGGCGTCCTGCACGAATATCCCAGCTGCGAAGACCGCGAGCCGGAACTTGGCCGGATCGAGGGCGACTACTGGGTGGTCTCGCGGCGGCTTGGCAGCCGCAGCCGCGACCCCGACAAATACGCCAAGGACGCGGCCATCCTCGAGGCCGCTCTGGAGGTCGAGCCGGACAACGGCCGCCACGCCTTCTACCTGGCGCAGAGCTGGTACGACGCCGGCTGCTTCGACAAGGCGCTGGACGCCTATAAACGCCGCGTCGGCATGCCCGGCTGGCCCGAGGAGACCTTCTACGCCCGCTACCGGCTGGCGGGCTGCCTGAGCCAGTTGGGCCGGCCGCTGGACGAGGTGCTGGAGGCGTACGAGGCCTGTTTCCGCGCATTTCCGCAGCGGGCCGAACCGCTGGTGCGGGCGGCGACGCTGGCCCGCGGCGCCGAGCGCTTCGCCGAGGCCTATGTGCTGGCCCGACGCGCGGCTGCGGTCCCGAGGCCAGGCCCCGGCGCCCTGTTCGTCGATGCCCTCGACTATGAATTCCGCGGCCTCGACGAGCAGGCTATCGCCGCCTTCTATTGCGGCTTTCCGGGCGAGGCCTTCGATCTGTGCACCGAACTGCTCGACCGTCGCGCGCTTCCCGATAGCGACAGGGCCCGCATCGAGAAGAACCGCGACTATTCCGTTCCGGCCCTCAAGGACGGCTTCCTGCGCTATGACGAGGACAAGGTCACCCGCCTGGCCACGCGACAGCCGTCAGCGGCGCCGCGGGTGACGCTGACGGTGACCAGCTGCAAGCGGCTCAATCTTTTCATCAGCACCATCTCGTCGTTCCTGAACGCCTGCAGCGACATCGATCTGGTCGACCGGTTCGTCTGCGTCGACGACAATTCCAGCCCCGAAGATCGCGCCGAGATGCGCCGGTTGTTTCCCTTTTTCGAGTTCATCGAGAAGGGGCCGGACGAGAAGGGGCATGCGCGCAGCCTGAATCTGATCCGCCAGACGGTGCGGACGCCGTGGCTGGTCCATATGGAGGACGACTGGAGCTTTTTCGCCCGGCGGCCCTACATCGGCTCGGCGATCGAGATCCTGGAGGAGAACCCCGAGATCGGCCAGGTGCTGTTCAACCGCAACTATGCCGAACTGCTCGAACAGCGCGATCTTGCGGGCGGATTCCGTCGCCGCACCAGCGGTGGACAGTCCTACGTTCTGCATGAGCACTATCCGCCGGACACCGAGGCCTATCGCCGCTTTCAGAAGGGCCACGGCCGGCGCAGCAGCGCCTGGTGGCCGCACTATTCGCTGCAGCCCTCGGTGGTCAGGACCAGCGTCTTCGAAAAGGTGGGGCCGTTCGACGAGCAGGCCGGCCATTTCGAGCACGACTATGCCCGGCGTTATCTGCAGGCGGGCTTCCGCTCGGCCTTCCTGGACGGGATCTTCGCCCTTCACTCGGGCCGCCTGATCTCGGAACGCGGCGATCCGACCAAGCCGAACGCCTATGAACTTAACGACCAGGTCCAGTTCGCCCCGGCGCCAGCCATACTGGGTCAATCGAAAGACTAGATGGTCGGCGATCTCCCCGCCTTCTCCCGCGAGGGGAGAAGGGCGAGATTGCTGGCGACGAGCTAGCCTAGCGCGCGACCGTGCAACATCGTGCAACTTCGTGGAACTCTGTGCCTCTCGAAGACATTCGTTGCACTTGCCACGCTAAGCAACCTTGGCGACAAGACGACGTGCGTAGATATCCATGCACTGTCGTCACGACTTGATCTGGATTCAGATTGAATAACGTCTGAGCATAAGCGCTGAAAAAGGGCGGTTGTGCTCGTTCGGATTCTTCATTCTGGAAGCCATCTTCGGAATCAATACCGTTGATGACGAAGAATCGGGACGGCGAAGACGTGCCGATGGATGACTGCGCGCTCTTAAGCGCCCCGGCGGCGCCGAGGGCGTGCGCATACCGGGGGCTGACCTATGACCATCACGCGCAGGCCAAAGCGTCCACGGGTCTCCCTGGCGGCCAGGCTGAAACGACATCTGCTCGCCACCACCCTGCTCGCGGGCCTGGCCACGCTGACGCCGTGGGCGGCTGCGTCCGCCCAGTCCGCGCCGGCCGACCAGCCCGCCCCGTCGAACGCCGATCTGCTGCGGATGATCTCCGGCCTGCAGGCCAGCGTCGATGAACTGCGCGCCGAGAACCGCGACCTCAAGGCCGAGGTCTCGCGCGTCGAGGCCAATGCGCCGCCGCCGGGCTCGACCGAGATCGCCACGCTGCCGGGCGCGCCGCCGGTCGCGCCCGAGCCGCCGGGTCCGCCTCGCGAGCCGGGCCTGCCTGCCGTCTCGGCGGTCAATTTCAAGGTCGATCTCAATGCCGGAACGCTGGACGGCGCCGGCCTCCTGGCCGGTGACGCCTCGGTGGGCATACCGCTGTCGCACAGTCAGGGCGTTCAGTTCGACACCCGCGCCAGCCTCACCGCCAATACCGCGTTCGGCGGCGGCGCGGCGCACTGGTTCTGGCGCGATCCGACCCGGGGCCTGATCGGGGTCTATGGCAGCTATGCCTTCGACCAGGACTTCACCACCGGCTTCCCGGGCGGCGCGGCGCGCATGCTGACGGTGGCGCGCGCCGGGGTCGAGGGCCAGCTCTATATCGATCGGGTCTCGCTGGAGGGCGTCGCCGGCTGGGAACACAGCATGATCGGCGACCGCGGCTTCGATATCGTCGATCTCGTCGTCTATCCGACCGATGACCTGCGCCTGAGCATCGGCCAGCGCTATACCGGCGGCTTGGAGAAGGTCGCGGCCGGACTGGAATACCAGGTGGTCAGGGGCGCGAACTACGGCTTTTCGGTCTTCGCCCACGGCGAATATGGCGAGCAGAACGAGCGCGCCTTCATGGTCGGCGGCCGCCTCTATCTGGGCGGCGGCTCGAAAAGCCTGATCCGCCGGGAGCGCGAGGACGATCCGCCGAACTATCTGAACGAAGACCAGCTCGAACTGCAACATCAGCACGATCAGGCGGCGCTGACCGGCCGGGTGGGACCGACGGGCGCGACCGGCGCGACGGGGGCCACCGGCGCATCAGGAGCGAGCGGCGCTACTGGAGCGCATGGCGCCACCGGCGCCACGGGACCGACCGGAGCCACCGGCGGGGCGGGCGCGACCGGAGCCAGCGGCGCCACCGGCCCGACCGGGGCCACAGGTCCGACAGGCGCCACGGGCGCGAGCGGGGCCACCGGTCCGACCGGCGCCACAGGCGCAACGGGGGCGACAGGCGCGACCGGAGTCACTGGGCCAACCGGCCCGACCGGCCCGAACGGCGCGACGGGTGCGACTGGCGCCAGCGGGGCCACGGGTCCGTTGGGGGCTACAGGCCCAACCGGGGCGACCGGCGCGACCGGAGTCACTGGGCCCACCGGCCCGATCGGCGCCAGCGGCGGCACGGGTCCGACGGGCGCGACCGGCGCCAGTGGGGCCACGGGTCCGTCGGGGGCTACAGGCCCAACCGGGGCGACCGGGGCGACCGGTTTCACTGGGCCCACTGGCCCGATCGGCGCCAGCGGCGGCACGGGTGCGACAGGTCCGGCGGGCGCCACCGGCCCAACCGGTTCGACCGGGCTGACCGGCCCCACCGGCGCGACCGGCGATACGGGAGCCACGGGACCGACGGGGGATACCGGCGCGAGCGGCGACACGGGTCCGACAGGCGCCACCGGCGATCCCGGTGTGACGGGCGACATCGGCCCGACAGGCGCGACCGGCGATCCGGGCGCGACCGGACCGACCGGCGACACCGGTTTCACCGGCCCCACCGGCGACACGGGTCCCATCGGCCCGACAGGCGACACCGGTCCAACCGGGCCGACGGGCACCTTTGGGTCGTTCTGACATCCGACGCCTATGCCAGCCTGTGATTTCGCGTTCGGCCGGTGTAGCCAGAGCGCATGTGTGACACGCGTGTTGCGACGCCAACCGTCACCGCCGCCGGCGCGATGCTGTTCGGCAAGAACAGCGACCGCGAGCGTAATGAGGCGCAGGTCCTGGAGATGCATCCGCGCCGGGATCACGGCCGCGGCGCGAGCGTGCGGCTGACCTATGTCGAGATCGATCAGGTCGTCCGGACCAACGCCTGCCTGATCAGCCGGCCCTTCTGGATGTGGGGCGCGGAGATGGGCGCCAATGAGCATGGCGTGGTCATCGGCAATGAGGCCATGCACTCGACCGTGCCGGCGCAGCGCAAACCGGCTCTGACCGGCATGGATCTGGTGCGGTTGGGCCTGGAGCGGGGAACAAGCGCCGCCCACGCCTTGGCCGTCATCACGCAGCTCTTGGAGAAGCACGGCCAGGGCGGCGACTGCGGTCACCTCGGGCGGTTCTATTATCACAACGGCTTCGTCATCGCCGACGCCAAGGAGGCCTATGTGGTCGAGACCGTCGGCCGCTGGTGGGCGGCTGAGCGGGTCGAGGGCGTTCGGGCGCTGTCCAACGCGCTCAGCGTCGGCAACCCGCATGCCCGCAGCGCCGACCTCGCCGCCCATGCCAAGGCCAGCGGGTGGCTGGACGCGAAGGGCGCGTTCGACTTCGCCGAGCGCTTGATCGATCCGGTCCGCGACGCCGGAACGTTCGGCCGCGGCCGCTGCGCGCGGGCGACGTCGCTCTTGGCGCCCAAGGCCAGACAGATCGGCCTGGCCGATATCCAGGCGGTGCTGCGCGACCATGGCGCCGAGGCCGAGGGCGATCCGGACTGGACCCCGGCCAAGACCACGCACCGCTCCATCTGCATGCATGCGGCGCATGGCCCGCGGCGCAGCCAGACCGTGGCCTCAATGAGTTCGGACCTGACGCCACGCCGGGTCACCCATTGGGTGACGGGCACGGCGGCGCCTTGCCTCAGCCTGTTCAAGCCGGTGGTGTTGGGGATGCCCATTCCGAACCGAGGCCCGCCGCCGACCGATCGCTACGACGAGGCGAGCCTCTGGTGGCGGCACGAACCGCTGCACCGCGCCGCCCTGGCCGACTTCCCGGCCGCCATGGCGTTGATCGCCGACGAGCGCGACGCGCTGGAAACCGGGTTTCGCGAACGCATGGCCGCCGCCTGGGCGATCGGTGCGGTGGCGGTTCCCGATGCCATCGCCGCCTGCTGGCGCGAGGCGGAAGCCGCCGAGGCGCGCTGGCGCAGCGGCTTGTCCGGCGCCCGGCGCACCGCCGACCCGGTGGGCCGGGCCGGGGCCCGGGCCTGGGCGCGGCTGAACACCGTCGCCGGCTTTCCGCGTCCCTGAGGGCCTTTACGCCCGCCCACCCGTCTGCACACCCTGCGGCCAGAGCCATTGGATGACCCCATGACGACCGTCGCCCGCAACGATATCGACCTCGACGCCTTCTGGATGCCGTTCACGGCCAACCGGCAGTTCAAGGCCAAGCCGCGCATGCTGGCCTCGGCCAGCGGCATGTATTACCGCACTACGGACGGCCGGAGCGTCATCGACGGATCCGCCGGTCTCTGGTGCGTCAATGCCGGGCACGGACGGCCGGAGATCGCCGACGCGGTACACCGCCAGCTGATGGAGCTGGACTACGCGCCGTCGTTCCAGATGGGCCATCCGCTGGCTTTCGAACTGGCCACCCAGCTGGCGGCCATCGCGCCGCCGGGGCTGGACCGCATCGCCTTCACCAATTCGGGGTCGGAATCGGTCGACACGGCCCTGAAGATCGCCGTGGCCTATCACCGGCTGCGCGGCGAGGGGCAAAGGACCCGGCTGGTCGGGCGCGAGCGGGGCTATCACGGCGTCGGCTTCGGCGGCATCTCGGTGGGCGGCCTGGTCAACAACCGCCGCTGGTTCCCCACGCTGCACGGCGTCGACCATCTGCCGCACACCCAGCAAACGGCCCTGAACGCCTTTTCCCGCGGCCAGCCGGAGCACGGCGCCAACCTGGCCGACGACCTGGAGCGGATGGCGCAGCTGCACGGCGGCGAAACCATCGCCGCGGTGATCGTCGAGCCGGTGGCCGGATCGACCGGCGTGCTGCCGCCGCC
>JBEPUW010000082.1:0-12106 GCA_041691315.1 Caulobacteraceae bacterium
CAGGGCAGTGTGGCCTATTTCACTGTCTCAAATCAGGGGGTCATTCCAGACTCTCTTCTTGGTGTGCTTGGTGTGCTTGGTGGTTCAATATTCAGGCTCACCGAGACCGCATTGACGCCAGACCAGATCGACCGCCAAGTTCGCCAAGAAACAAGTTGGCGCTGACACTTGGCGTGCTTGGCGAGCTTGGCGGTAAACCCGATCTCCGCTGCGGAATGCGGCTCAGCGGACCGAGAGGCCGCCGTCGATGACCAGTTCGGCGCCGGTGACGTAGCGGGACTCTTCCGAGGCCAGCCACAGCACGCCGTTGGCGATGTCGGCGGGCAGGCCCTTGACGCCGATCGGCACGGCCATGGTCGAGATGGCGTCCAGATCAGGCGGGGCGTTGGAGCCGGCCGCGCCGGGCATGATGCCTTCCCAGATCGGCGTCTCGATGATGCCCGGATGCACGGAATTGACCCGCACCCCGTCCTTCGCTTGCGCGCATTCCAGCGCCACGGCCTTGGTGAACAGCCGCACCGCGCCCTTGGTGGCGCTGTAGGCGGCCAGCGTCGGCGAGCCTTTCAGGCCGGCGACCGATGACATGTTGACGATCGAGCCGCCGTTGCCGGCTTTGCGCATCAAGAGCAGGCTGTGCTTGATCCCGAGGAAGACGCCCTCGACATTGATCGCCTGCTGCCGGCGCCAGTCGGCCAGGGTCATGGTGGTGATCGAGGGACTGCCGACGCCGATGCCGGCATTGTTGACCAGGATGTCCAGCCGGCCGTGGCGACGGTCGATCTCACCCACCACCGCGATCCACTCGTCCTCGCTGGTGACGTCGTGATGGAGATATTCCGCCTTGCCGCCGGCCGCGGTGATCCCGGCGACGACGGCGGGGCCCTTGTCGTCCTGGATATCGGTGATGACCACGATCGCGCCTTCGCGCGCCAGGGTCTCGGCGCAGCCCTTGCCGATGCCGCTCGACCCGCCGGTGACCAGCGCCACCTTGCCTTCGACCCGTCCCATGCCGTCCTCCCGCCGATATTCGTTTGGCTGGGTTCTACACCGCGCGGGGCGCCCGCCAAGCCTGACCCCACGTCATTCGGAGGACGGCGTCGGCTTCAGATCGTAGTGCAGCGCAGCTTCCACGGTCAGGCCGGGGATCAGGGTGCGGCGGAAGGCGAGCTGGAAGGACTTCAGCCCGCCGGGCGCCGCAAAGCCGTTCACCACCTCGGCATACAGCTTGCGCCGGCCTTCGAGGTCGATGGTGACGCCCTGGCGCAACAGGTCGTTCTTGGCGGTGCGGTAGAAGCCGTTGATCGAGGCGCTCAGCGCGACATCGGCAAGGTCGTGGAAGCGGGTCCTGAGCGCCGCGTCGTGCGGGATGACCCCGAAGTTCCGGCTCGGAAAGCTGGCTTCTTGGACGCCGGCGATCATCAGGCGCGAGATCAGATCGACATCCTCGGAGCCGTACCCGGCCATGGCTTCGTCGTAGCCCTCGCAGGCGGCGAAGTCGTCGCGCGCGACGATCAGCGCGCCCCAGAGGTCGCCCGGCCGCGGATCGGCGAGCAGGAAGACGCCCGGCTGCAAGCGGGCCCGGACGTCATGCGCGAAGGCCTCGCTGATGCGGACGTCGGCGTCGACGAAGAACAGCCAGTCGCCGGTGGCCGCCGCCGCGCCCAGGTTCTTCGCCTCCGACCGGTTGAAGATGGGTCGGTCCGCGACCGCGACCACCCGGGCGTCCGGCCAGGTCGCCCGCACCCAGGCGCCGGCGCCGTCCGGGCAGTCGTAGTCGACGACCACCACCTCCAGCTCGGGCGAGGCCATCAAGGCCGGCAGGGTCTGTTTCAGATGCTCGAGCCGGCCCTTGCAGGTGGTGATGGCGGTGAGCCGGGGCATGGACCCTATTGGTAGCTCTGCAGCGGGCGAACCTCCAGTTCGCCCTCCGCGGTGATCGCCTGGGCCGCGGCCAGGGCGCCGGCGGTGGTGGTGTAGTAGGGGATTTTCATCATCAGCGCCGTGCGGCGCAGCGAGAACGAGTCCTCGAGCGACTGGCGGCCCTCGGTGGTGTTGAAGACCAGCTGCACGTCGCCGTTCTTCATGGCGTCGACGATGTTCGGGCGACCCTCCAGCACCTTCTTGACCAGCTCGACATCCAGGCCCTGCTCACGCAGGAACTCGCAGGTGCCGCCCGTGGCGATGACCCGGAAGCCGGCGGCGAGCAGCCGCCGCGCCGGGTCGAGGATGAACGGCTTGTCGGCCGCCTTGACCGAGATGAAGGCGCAACCCGCGCCAGGCAGCACCACGCCGCCACCGAGCTGGCTCTTGGCGAACGCTCGCGCGAAGGCCGGCCCCATGTCCTCGCCCGGGCGGCGCCAATCCAGGCCCATGACCTCGCCGGTGGAGCGCATCTCCGGGCCCAGTACCGTGTCGACGCCGGGGAAGCGGGCGAAGGGGAAGACCGCTTCCTTGACCGCGATGTGGTCGTAGGGGTTTTCGCTCAGGTCGAATTCGGAGAGCTTGTGGCCGGCCATCAGCTTGGCGGCGATGGCGGCGATCGGCTTGCCGATGGTCTTGGCCACGAAGGGCACGGTGCGCGAGGCGCGCGGATTGACCTCCAGCACGAAGATGCGCGGGTTGGCGGACAGCGGCTCCTCGATGGCGAACTGCACGTTCATCAGGCCGCGGACGTCCAGAGCCAGCGCCATGGCGGTGGTCTGGCGCTTCAACTCATCGACGATCTCCGGCGTCAGCGAGAACGGCGGCAGCGAACAGGCGCTGTCGCCGGAATGCACCCCGGCCTCCTCGATGTGCTCCATGACCCCGGCGACGAACACGCGCTCGCCATCGCACAGCGCGTCGACGTCTACCTCGGTGGCGCGGCTGAGATACTGGTCGATCAACACCGGATGTTCGATCGAGATGGCGCCGGCGTTGGCGATATAGCGTTCGAGGTGGTCGCTATCGCGCACGATCTCCATGCCGCGCCCGCCCAGCACGTAGGACGGACGGATGACGATCGGGAAGCCGACTTCATTGGCCTTCTGGATCGCCTCGGCCCAGCTGCGGGCGATTCCGTTGATCGGCTGGGTGATCTTCAAGCGGTGCAGCAGGCCCTGGAAGCGCTCGCGGTCCTCCGCCAGGTCGATGGCGTCGGGCGAGGTGCCCATGATCGGCACGCCCGCATCCTCCAGCGCCTGGGCCAGCTTCAGCGGCGTCTGGCCACCGAACTGGACGATGACGCCAAGCAGTTCGCCGGCGCTCTGTTCGACCGCGATCAGCTCCAGCACGTCCTCGGCGGTCAGCGGCTCGAAATAGAGCCGGTCGGAGGTGTCGTAGTCGGTGGAGACGGTCTCCGGATTGCAGTTGACCATGATCGACTCCACCCCGATCTGGTCGAGCGCAAAGGCGGCGTGGCAGCAGCAATAGTCGAACTCGATGCCCTGGCCGATGCGGTTGGGGCCGCCGCCGAGGATGATGGCCTTCTTGCGGCCCGTCGGTTCGGATTCGCACATCGGCGGCTGGCCCAGCGACCCGGTCTCATAGGTCGAGTACATGTAGGGCGTGGTGGCGCGGAACTCGCCGGCGCAGGTATCGATGCGCTTGAACACCGGCCGCACGCCCACCTGATGGCGCACCCGGCGCACGTCCATTTCGCTCTGGTTGGTCAGCTTGCCCAGGCGCGCGTCGGAGAAGCCCATGGCTTTTAGCCGACGCAACGCCGTCGGCTCGGTGGTCAGTCCGTGGCGGCGAAGTTTGGTCTCTTCGGCGACCAGCGTCTCGATGTGGCGCAGGAACCAGGGCTCATAGCTGCAGGCCGCGCCAATCTCGTCGACCGAGAGGCCATGGCGGAAGGCTTGGGCGATGGCCAGCAGCCTGTCGGGCGTCGGCACGCCCAGCGCGCGTTGTACGGCGGCGTGGCCGGTCTCGGGGTCTTCCGCGCCGGGGATTTCGATTTCGTCCAGGCCGGTCAAGCCGGTTTCCAGGCCGCGCAGGGCCTTCTGCAGCGATTCGGCGAAGGTGCGGCCGATGGCCATGACCTCGCCGACCGACTTCATCGAGGTGGTCAGATAGGGCTCGGCGCCCGGATACTTCTCGAAGGCGAAGCGGGGGATCTTGGTGACCACGTAATCGATCGACGGCTCGAATGAGGCCGGCGTCGCGCCGGTGATGTCGTTCATCAGCTCATCCAGCGTGTAGCCAACCGCCAGCCTGGCCGCGACCTTGGCGATCGGGAAACCGGTGGCCTTCGACGCCAGCGCCGAGGAGCGCGACACCCGCGGGTTCATCTCGATCACCACCATGCGCCCGTCGCGCGGATTGACCGCGAACTGCACGTTGGAGCCGCCGGTCTCGACGCCGATCTCACGCAGCACCGCGATCGAGGCCGAGCGCATCCACTGGTATTCCTTGTCGGTCAGGGTCAGGGCCGGCGCGACGGTGATCGAGTCGCCGGTGTGCACCCCCATCGGGTCGACGTTCTCGATCGAGCAGATGATGATGCAGTTGTCCGCCACGTCGCGGACCACCTCCATCTCGTACTCCTTCCAGCCCAGCACGCTTTCCTCGATCAGCACCTCGTGGGTGGGGGAAAGGTCCAGGCCGCGTTCGACGATCTCGACGAACTCCTCGACATTGTAGGCGATGCCGCCGCCGGTGCCGGCGAGGGTGAAGGAGGGACGGATGATCGCCGGCAGGCCGACGAAGTCGAGCCCGTCCTGGGCCTCGGCCAGGCTGTGGGCGGCCTTGGACTTGGGGCTCTCCAGCCCGATGGCGTCCATGGCGTTGCGGAACTTCTGCCGGTCCTCGGCCTTGTCGATCACCTCGGCGCGGGCGCCGATCATCTCCACCCCGTACCTGGCCAGCACGCCCATGCGCTCTAGCGCCAGGGCCGTGTTCAGCGCCGTCTGGCCGCCCATGGTTGGGAGCAGGGCGTCGGGCCGCTCCTTTTCGATGATCTTGGCGACCATCTCCGGCGTGATCGGCTCGATATAGGTGGCGTCGGCCAGGTCCGGGTCGGTCATGATCGTCGCCGGGTTGGAATTGACCAGCACGATCCGGTAGCCCTCGGCCCGCAGCGCCTTGCAGGCCTGGACGCCGGAATAGTCGAACTCGCAGGCCTGGCCGATGACGATGGGTCCGGCGCCGATGATCAGGATCGATGAAATGTCGGTGCGTTTGGGCATTCCATCTCGCGCGCGTGGGCGTAAGGGCGCGCAAAAGGCGCGTCCGCTGCCGACCATTTCAGGCTAAGCGGCTCGTTTAGAGGCGGAGTCGGACAGGCGCAAGCGCGGTGCTGCGCGTGATCCTCCGCACCGTTCTGAGACACTTTGTCTCCAATGATGTGACTCTGGTGTCACATCTGGCTTTTTTACGACGGGATAGACGGAAAGCCCCCTGGCGAAGCCGTCAAGCGCGGCGATAGCGTAATTCGTCGGTTGTCATGCCGAGTCGGGCTCGATCGACATGGGCGCGCGGGCGTCGTGGGCGTTTTAGGGGGCTTGGTAAATGTCAGTTCGTAAGGCGGCGTTGTTCGCCGGAAGCATGCTGTTCGCCGTCACGGGCGCGACCTACGCCGTGGCCCAGACGGAGACGCTACCGCAAACCAGTGCACCGGCTCAGAGCGAATCGCCGGGTCAAGTCCAGCCGGCGGTGCAAGCTCCGCCGGCGGCCGCGCAGCATACTGGTCAGGGCGCCGGTGAGCCCAGCGCCAACGACGTCGTGGTCACCGGTTCCCGGATCAGGCGCACCAATTTCAACACGCCATCCCCGGTCCAGGTGATCACCACCAACGAGGCCAGGCTGCAAGGTTTGGTCGATGCGAGCTCGATTCTGCAACAAAGCACTGCCGCGGCGGGGTATGCGCAGATCAACGGTCAGCTCGGCCAGTTTGTGGAAAACGGCGGTCCCGGCGTTGAATCCATCTCGCTTCGCGGTCTGGGCGCTCAGCGCACCCTTGTGCTGCTGAACGGCCAGAGGCTCAATCCCGCCGGGGTCAGCGGCACCGTCGCGGCGGTCGATCTGAACATCATTCCTGACGCGCTGGTCGAACGCTACGAAGTCCTCAAGGACGGCGCTTCGTCGGTCTACGGCTCCGACGCCATCGGCGGGGTCATCAACATCATCACGCGTGACAAGTTCGACGGGCTCAACATCGAAACTAACGACGTGATCCCGACCCGGGCGGCGGGCGCGACCTACACGGTGGCGATCTCCGGCGGGCGGGTTCGGGACAATTACCATGTGTTGGTGGGCTTCGAGTACTACCAGCAGAATGCGATCAAGATCCGCGACCTGCCCGGCGGCGCCTGCCCGCTGGAGCTTCAGCGGCTTCCGACCGGTGGCCCGTACAATTTCGGCCGCAGCTACGCCAACGGCGCGCCCTATTGCTTCAACACCCAGACAAACAACGTCACCGACTTCAGCACCGGCGGCATCTTCGTCTACGATCCGACCCAGGGCGCCAGTTTCCCTTACAGCCCGTTCGTGCAAAGCCCGTTCGGGACGGTGCCCCGCCTGACCAACATCGCCACCGACCCCCGGACGGCGGATGTGGACGCCCTGTCTCCCGTCAGGCATATCGACCTGACGGTTCTGGGCGGCGTCGATCTGCCCCACAACACCGAGTTCTATTTCGAAGATCTGCTCACGGACCGGCAGTCGCAGCAGGCTGCTTTTCTGCCGCAGGTTTTTCCGGCCTCGTTCAACGACGCTGTGACCGTCTCACTCAATCCGTTCAGTCCGTTCGGCGGCGACCTGGTGCAGCCGATATTGACGTCGCCAGTGCAGAACTTCTCCCAGGACGTGTGGGCTGGCCGCGCCTTGTTCGGCTTGAGGGGCGACGTGGGCTTCCTGAAGGGGTGGAAGTGGGACTCGACCTTCACCTATGGCTTTTCGCGGGCGAACTATACGACCCATCCCGAGCTCAACAGCCGAGTGCAGAATGCGCTCAACGTGGTCGTGGCGCCGAACGGCACCAATCCGGCGCTCGTCCGCAACAACCCGGTCGACGGTCTGAACTACACCTGCGCCGTCAACCTCACCAATCCCAACGAGGGGTGCTATCCGCTCAACCTGTTCGAGAGTTCAACGGCATTCACGACGGACCCGGCGGAGCGCTATATCACCACCACCGACCGCGGCCACACCAACTATGACGAGCTGGTGTTCAACGCCACCGCCAATGGCCCGCTGTTCAACCTGCCGGCCGGACCGCTACAGGGTGTTCTGGGCGTGGAGGCCCGCTACGACAGCCTCCTCGACTATCCGGGCCGCTTCGCCGTCGCGCAGGATTACTTCAATCAGTCGACCGCGGGGATAACCCAGGGTCATAATGCCGTCGGGGAGGTCTACGGCGAGGTCGAGGCGCCCATACTCAAGGGTCTGCCCGCCTTTGACAGCCTTACGGTCAACGCTTCCGGCCGCTACACCGCCTATCAGCTCGGCGGATCGGCGGGGACCTATAAGTTTGGCGTCAACTGGCAGATCATCCCGTCCCTGCGGGTTCGTGCGACCTATGGCACGTCCTTCCGCGGACCAGCCCTCTACGAAAACTTCCTCGCGGCCCAGACCAGCTTTACCGGCGCCACCGATCCCTGCGCCCAGTACGGGGCCAACGCCGCACCGAGTTCGAATCTGTTCAAGAACTGTGCTTCGGAAGGCCTTCCGCCCGGCTTTGTGGGTTTTTCGTCGACGCCGGAGGTGTTCACGCAAGGCGCCAAGGGCCGCCTGAAGTCGGAGACCTCTCAAAACCTCACCGTCGGGCCGGTTTGGCAGCCTTCCTTCGCAGATCTACAGCTTAGCGTCACCTATTTCCAGATCACCGTTAACAACGAAATCTCATTACTTGGGCCCGTAAACATCCTCAACCTTTGCTACGAGAGCGCCCAGTTCCGCAGCGGATCCCCTTACTGCACGCTGGTGTCCGCACGAGATAGCAACAACGACATCGCCCTGATCAACGACTCGTACCTGAATGTGGCCTCGCAGCGGATTTCTGGCGTCGACTTCTCGGCGCGGTACCGCAAGAAGTTCGATTTCGGCACCCTCGGGTTCGACGGTGAAGCCACCTATGCGATCGAAGACCGGGTGGAGCTCTTCCCGGGTTCGGGCTTCACCAACTTCACCGGTACGTTTGGCGAGCCGCGCTGGGTCGCCGACATGCAGTTCCGCTTCCAGCGCGGCGATTGGACCGCTCTGTGGACCACCAACTACCTTGGCGTTCAGAACGAGTATTCGCAGACGGGCGAAACCCCCGGCGGCCGTTACAACCAAATCCAGGGCGAGCAATGGTACCACTCGATCTCGCTCACCTATGAGACCGGCAAATTGCGGGCGACGTTTGGGGTGCGGGATATCTTCGACAAGTATCCTCCGGTGATCAGCGCCAGTCCCGACACAGCGTTCGCGCCCCGTGTCGGTGAGTTCGCCAACGGCTATGGCAACCTCCACCTGTTCGGACGGTCGATCTTCATCTTGCTCAGCAAGGATTTCTAGGCGGCGGTAGGCTGGAGCAGTCCCGGGCGTCGCGGCCCGCATCCCTCGGGTGCGGGCCGCGAAGGCCGGGCGGGCTCAACAGCGCTTGTTGTGGTCGCGCGAGGGAGGATCGTGGTGCGTGGTTCGAAGAGTTGGGTCGCCAGCGGCATCTTGGCCGTTGTGGTAGGCTTCTGGGTTGGGCTGGCGGCGACAGCCGCAACGGCTGCGACGGGGATCCCTTCAGCTCACGATTTTGCCCGCAATCCCGCCATCTGGGACGTGTCACTGTCGCCGGATGGCCAGCATATCGTGGCGCTGACGTCTCCCGACGGCGAACAGGCGGTCGTCGCGATCTGGCGCACCGAGGCGCCGAGCGCCAAACCGATCTATCTCGGCTCCGCCCACATGCGCTTTTTGAGCGTGAGGTTCCTGAAGAACGACCGGTTGCTGGTCACCGCCGTTCAACCCTGGACCGCGGGCGTGGTGCGCGCACACTTGGTCAAGAGCTATGTCACCGACCTGAACGGCAAGGATTGGGCGCCGCTGCTGCCGGATACGCGCGCCGCGCAATCCGACGACGCGGCCTTTGTCGACCGGCAGGTGGACGCTGAATTGATCTCGTCTTTGCCGCGAGATCCCCAAAACGTGCTGGTCGAGGACCAGCGCCTGGAAGGGCAGGGCGACATCTATAAGGTCAATATCTATACCGGCGAAGCCAGTCGCATCGAACAGGGCTCCGAGCGGTTCTCGGGTTATATCGCTGACCTGTCGGGGGTTCTGCGCGCCAAGCAGGAGCTGAACTACGACAACGGCCAGGTCTATATCGCCCAATGGATCAAGGCTCCCGACACCGGAAAGTGGGAGGAATATTTCCGCTCCTACGCCAAGAACCGCTCGCTCATGTCGCTGGTCGCCTTCTCGACCGATCCGAACATCGCCTTCGTGGCCACGAACAACGGCGCCGACAAGGCGGCCGTCTATGCCTACGACATCCACCAGCGAAAGCTGCTCGAGCCTGTGTTCGCCCACAAGCTGTTCGATGTCGGGACCAGCCTCTTTCCGCCAAGGGTGATCCAGTCGCGCGCCAAGGACGACTACGGCGCAGTGCTGGGCTTCAGCCTGCTGGATCAGCGCTACGACACCTACTGGACGGACGATCAGATGGCCTCGATCGCCAAGAGCGCAACGGCGGCGCTCGGCGTCACCACCAGGCCGGTGAACTGGGTTGACCCAGGCACAGGAACCCAGGCTGTGATCAATGTGCCCGATGGCGCTGGCGTTTCGCTGGAAGGCTGGTCCGACGATCGAAAGTACATCATTGTTGAGAAGGCCGGACCCAAACAGCCCGGCGACTACTATCTGCTCACCGACGGGACCAAGCTCGCCCTGCTCGGCCATGCCCGGCCCTGGATCAATCCCGCCGCGCTCGGCGACACCGCCCTGGTCGAGTACCCGGCCCGCGACGGGCTGATGATCCCCGCCTTCCTGACCACGCCGCCCAAGGACGTCTATGGTCCTGGACCCTATCCGACCTTGATCGAGCCCCACGGCGGTCCGTGGGCGCGAGACGAGATGGACTGGGATGCCGTTGGCTGGGTCCAATATTTCGCCGCGCGCGGCTTCGCGGTGCTGCAGCCTCAGTTCCGCGGCTCGGAGGGTTGGGGACAAAAGCTCTGGCGCGCCGGCGACGGTGAGTGGGGCCAGAAGATGCAGGACGACAACGACGACGCCGTCAAATGGCTGATCGACCAGAAGATCGCCGCCAGCGGCCGCGTCGCCATGTTCGGCTACTCGTATGGGGGGTACGCCGCCTTGGTGGCCGCCATCCGTCCGCACGGCCTCTACCAGTGCGCGATATCCGGCGCCGGCGCCGGCGATCTCGCGTCGATCGAACGTGCGACCTTCGACAACCGCTTCGAGCGTGAGTTCCAACATCCGACGATCAAGGGCCTCGACGCCCTCGCCCATGCCAGGGAGGCGCAGATCCCAGTGTTCCTGTTTCACGGCGATAGGGACCAGACGGTCGATATCGCCCAGTCGCGCAAATTCGCTGGGGCGCTGCAATCCGCCGGCAAGCCGCACAAACTGCTGGAGATTCCCGACATGGGCCACCAGTACGTCTTCATGACGCCCTCGATGGTCGAGCGGCAACTCACCGAGATCGACAGCTATCTGAAAACCGACTGTAAGCCAGGCGGGATCTAGGCGGCGCCTACCGCGCCGCGTCCATCAGGGCCGCGAAGCGTTCGAACAGATAGAGGCTGTCGGTTGGGCCAGGCGAGGCTTCCGGATGGTGCTGGACCCCGAACACCGGCCGGCCCTTCAGCGCCAGGCCGGCATTGGTGCCGTCGAACAGCGAGACGTGGGTCTCGGTCACCGGCGCGGGCAGGCTGTCGCGATCGACGGTGAAGCCGTGGTTCATCGAGACGATCTCGACCTTGCCGGTGGTCAGGTCCTTGACCGGATGGTTCGCGCCGTGATGGCCCTGGTCCATCTTGACCGTCTTGGCGCCCATCGCCAGGGCCAGCATCTGGTGGCCGAGGCAGATGCCGAACACCGGCTTGCCTGAGGCGATCAGCGCCTGGATTTGCGGCACGGCGTAGGCGCCGGTCGCCGCCGGATCGCCTGGGCCGTTGGAGAGCAACACGCCATCGGGGTTGCGGGCCAGAATGTCTTCGGCGCTGGTCGAGGCCGGCACCACGGTGGCGCGGGCCCCGACGCTGGTCAGAGCGCGCAGGATATTTCTTTTGATTCCGTAATCTACGACAACAACCTCGTATTTCGGTTCGCCGGCCTTGGCATAGCCTTCCGGCCAGCGCCACAGGCCTTCGTCGAAGGTGAAGGCCTGCAGACAGGAGGCGTCCTTGGCCAGATCCAGCCCTTCGAGGCCGCTCCAGGCGCGGGCCCGGCCGACCAGGGCATCCAGGTCGAACCGGCCGTCCGGATGGTGGGCGATCACCGCGTGCGGCATGCCGCTCTCGCGGATGCTCAGCGTCAGCGCCCGGGTGTCGACGCCGGCCAGCGCAATCACGCCGCGTCGCTTCAGCCAGCCGTCCAGGTCGCTCTGGGCGCGCCAGCTAGCGGCCGGGGTCGGCAGGTCGCGGAAGATCGCGCCGCGCGCCGAGGTCGAGGCGCCCTGGCCGAACTGCTCGATGTCCTCCAGGTTCACCCCGACATTGCCGATGTGCGGGAAGGTGAAGGCGACGATCTGCGCCATGTAGGAGGGGTCGGTAAGAATTTCTTGATAGCCGCTCATGGCGGTGTTGAAGCAGACCTCGCCCACCGCCTCGCCGACCTCGCCGACGCCGTGGCCCTGCAGGATCGTCCCGTCGGCCAGCGCCAGAACGCCGGTCGCGCCAGGGATCAGGGGCGGGGACAAGGGCTCTCTCCTTTTCGGGGCGTGCGGGCAAACGGCCGCGTAGGTAACGATGCGGCGAGGGCGGGTCAACGACCATGCGCCCGACTCCTTGCGAAGGCCACCGGCCGCGCAGCTCTCTTGCCGTCATGGCCCGACTTGTTCGGGCCACCCATGAACACGGGCGACGGTGAGCTCGTAGCGCGGTTCAACCGCTCGTAATTACCGTCCAACATCGATGTTCATGTTGGGGTGGACGGCCCCCGAACGGCATCGATGTGCCAGATTGAGGTC
>JBEPUW010000083.1:0-11711 GCA_041691315.1 Caulobacteraceae bacterium
TCGCCGCGGTGATCGTCGAGCCGGTGGCCGGATCGACCGGCGTGCTGCCGCCGCCGAAGGGTTACCTCGAGCGGTTGCGGGCGATCTGCGATCGTCACGGCATCCTGCTGATCTTCGACGAGGTGATCACCGGTTTCGGCCGGCTCGGCGAGGCCTTCGCCGCCCAGCGCTTCGGCGTCACCCCGGACATCATGACCACGGCCAAGGGCATCACCAACGGCGTCGTGCCCATGGGCGCGGTCTTCGTGCGGCGCGGCGTCCACGACGCCTTCATGCAGGGGCCGCCGGAGATGATCGATTTCTTCCACGGCTTTACCTATTCCGGCCACCCGGTGGCCTGCGCCGCCGCGCTGGCCTGCCTGGACATCTATCGCCGCGAGGGCCTGTTCACCCGAGCCCGAACCCTGGAGGCGACCTGGGCCGACGCCATCCACGGCCTGCGTGACGTGAAGAACGTCGTCGACATCCGCAATATCGGCCTGATGGGCGCGATCGAACTTTCGCCCCGCGAAGGCGCCCCCGGCGCCCGCGGCTACGCCGTCCTGACCGCCGCCTTCGACCGCGGCCTCCTCTTGCGCACCAGCGGCGACACCGTCGCCCTGTCACCGCCGCTGATCGTCACCGAAGACCAGATCGGCGAGATGTTCGGGATACTGAGAGGCGTGCTGGAGGGGTTGGCCTGAAACACCTCTCCCAGAGGGCTAACAGTGGCACCCATCTCCGAAGCCCTAGACTTGGCGTCCCTTCTCCCCTTGCGGGAGAGGGTGTCGGCGCAGCCGACGGATGAGGGGTCGCGCTCCGATTTCAGAACAACGTCAATGGCTATCCACCCCTCATCCGACCCCTTCGGGGCCACATTCTCCCGCAAGGGGAGAAGGGCGATTCTATGCAGGCCGCCCTAGCGGTTTGTAGAGGCGTGCCATCTTGGCGGCGACTTCCGCCATGGCCGCGCGCAATTCTGGGGGGTCCAGCACCTCGACGTCGCCGCCCAGCATGCACAGCACGCTCACCCCTTCGCTCAGCGTCTCGATCGGCAGTTGCGCTTCGCACCAGCCGTTGGCGTCGGGCGGCGAGGCGCTGTCGGCCACCGCTCGGGCGCGGGCGCGGGTGAGGCGGGACGCCCGCTGCATCCCCAGCGGCGACAGGCGGACCTGGGCGTGCTGGCGATAGAGGGTGTCTTCGAAGCTCTCGGCATTGGCCTGCCAATGGGCCTGCAGGTCGAAGCCCGGCGGCGGGACGAAGGTCTCGTCCAGCACCGTCAGGTCCTCGATCCGCGCGACGCGATAGGTGCGCAGGTCCTCGCCGACCCGGCCGATCAGGTACCAGACGCCATTCTTGAGCACCAATCCGAGCGGATCGACCCGCCGCTCCACCGCGTCCTTGCGGCCGCGATAGCCCATCAGAACCCTGGCCTGGCGCCCGGTCGCCGCCGTCAGTTCGGGCAGCACGGGCGGCTGCTCCAGTTCGTCGAACCAGCCGGCCGCGTCCAGGTGGAAGCGCGCCCGCATGGTCTGGGCGCTCTGGCGAAGATCGGCGGGCAGGGCGGCGAGCAGCTTCATCTCGGCGCCCGCCTGGATGCCGCCGAGGCCCAGCAGCGCGGCGGGGCCAGGCAGGCCAGTGAGGAAGAGCGCCTCGGCCTCGGCCCGCGACATGCCGTTCAGGCGGGTGCGGTAGCCGTCGAGCAGCCGGTAGCCGCCCTCCGGCCCGCGCTCGCTATAGACCGGCACGCCGGCTTCGCTCAGCGCATCGATGTCGCGATAGATGGTGCGCAGCGACACCTCGCAGGCGTCGGCCAGCGTCCGGGCGGTCACCCGACCCTTGGCCTGCAGCGTCGTCAGGATGGAAAGCAGCCGGCTCGCGCGCATAATCGTCAGACTATAACGCAAACCTGACAGAAACTGACAGGTATGCGGCCGTAAGGTCCGAACGAGCCCGGAGGAGGCGACGACGATGGCCGAGGACGAGATCGTTCTGCACTACTCGATCGCCAGCCGATCGCTCACCGCGCTGTGGATACTCGAGGAGCTGGACTTGGCCTATCGGCTGGTGGATCGCGATCTGCGGACCGGCAAGAACCGATCGCCCGACTATCTGCGCCTGAACCCCATGGGCACGGTGCCGACCCTGGTCGTCGGTGAGGTCGTGGTCAGCGAGAACCCGGCGATCTGCCTCTATCTCGCAGATCGGCACGGCTATGGATCGCTGGCGCCCCGCATCGAGGAGCCGGATCGCGGCCCCTACCTGAAATGGATGGTCTATTCCACGGCCGTGCTCGAACCGGCCGTCGCGCTTGCCGGCGCCAGGCTCGACTACGGCGCCAAGGGACCGCCGAGGAACTGGGGCCCCAACTGGGGCGACACCGACGACGTCGTGCGGGTGCTGACCCAGGCGCTGGACGGCCGCGACTATCTGCTCGGCGAGCGGTTTTCGGCCGCCGACGTGATGCTGGGCTCCTCGCTCGGCACGCGGCTGTTCACCGGCATGCTGCCGCCGGCGCCGGTGCTGGTCGCCTATAACGAACGGCTGGAGGCGCGCCCGGCCCGCCAGCGCGCCGGCGATCTCACCTGGCCGGCCAGCCTGTTCCCGGCCGCGTAGGATGCCCAGCCAGCCCACGATCGCTGTCCTGGGCTTTCGACCGCACACCTATTGGACCTCCGCCGTTGCGCTGGCGGGCTCGCGGCACGCGCCGCGGGTGATCGAACGCCGCCGTATCACCTTCGCCGCCGGAGATGAGCGGATGGTCTTCCATCGCGCCGAGCAGACCGACCTGGAGCGCGCGCGGGCGCTGATCGAGGAGGTCCGAGCGGCGACCGAAGCCAACGCCGCTCGCGAGGTCGGCCAGTTCGTCGCCGATCTGCAACGCGATGGCGTCTCGATCCGCATCGCCGTCGTGCCGGAGGCGATCAACAAGCTGCCGGACACTCTGGAGGACATACTCAAGGTGCATGCGCGCATGCACGCGGCTGAGGGCAACTTCTATCGCGGCGTGGTCGCCTCGGCGTGCAGCGTTCTGGGCCTGGAAGTGCATCGGGCGGTCGAGCGGGAACTGACCGCCCTGGTGGGCGACCGCCTCGACGAGACCATTCCGGCCGTCGAAGGCCGCCTGAAGACCATGGGCGCCGCGCTTGGGCCGCCCTGGAGCGAAGACTACAAGCTGGCGACGCTGGCCGCCTGGCTGCATCTCGACGATACGGATGAGGACGACTGAGCATGGCCAAGCCGCTTGAGGGACAGATCGCCCTGGTCGCCGGCGCGACGCGGGCCGCCGGCCGCGGCATCGCCCGCGAACTGGCCGCCGCCGGGGCCAAGGTCTACTGCACCGGCCGCAGCACGCGCGGAAGCCCCGCCACGCCCGGCCGGCCGGAGACCATCGAGGAGACGGCGGAATTGATCGAGGCGGCCGGCGGGGCCGCCGTCGCCATCCGCGTCGATCATACCGTGGAGACCGAGGTCGAGGCGCTGGCCGCGCGGATCCGCGCCGACGAGGGCCGGCTGGACATACTGGTCAACGACATCTGGGGCGGCGACGATATTGTGGGCTGGGGCGCCAAATTCTGGCAGCTCGACATGGCCGCGGTGCGCACCCTGGTCGAGCGGTCCATGCTCAGCCACCTGATCACCGCGCGCTATCTCGCGCCGATGATGGTCGAGGCCAAACGCGGCCTGATCGTCGAGGTCACCGATGGCGAGTTCACCGGTTACCGCGGCCAGCTGCTCTACGACCTGATCAAGTCGTCGGTGAACCGGCTGGCCTACGCCATGGCCTGGGACCTGGCCGGAACCGGTGTCACCGCGCTGGCGGTGACGCCGGGCTTCCTGCGCTCGGAGGCCATGCTGGAACGGTTCGGCGTCACCGAGGCGACCTGGCGGGATGGGATCAAGGCCGACCAACACTTCGCCCATTCCGAAACGCCGCACTATGTCGGCCGCGCGGTTGCGGCCCTGGCCGGTGATGCGGACGTCGGCGCCAAGGCCGGGCTGGCCCTGTTCGCCGACGATCTGGCCGATGAGTACGGGTTCAACGATCTCGACGGCTCACGGCCGCACTTCTGGCGCAGCGTCGAGGCCTGGATCGACGAGGGCCTGGCCAAGGACGGCAAGCTGGATCCGGACGTCCGGATGGTCGCTGGCAGCCGCTACATGAATCTGCACCTGATGCCGTCGCGCGGCGAACAGGTGCGGCGCTACGCAACGCGTCTGGGCTTCAAGGGCCTCGGCGCCGGGCTGCAGCCGATCTAGGCGCGGGCCGCGCGGCGCAGCGCCTGGGGCGGTTGGCCGAAGGCGCGCAGGAAGGCGCGGCGCATGCGCTCGGGGTCGCCGAAACCCGCCGCCTCGGCGACGCGGTCGATCGGCTCAGGCCCCGCCTCGATCCGCTCGCGGGCCATCTCCACGCGCAGCCGCTCGACCGCGCGGGCCGGGGTGACACCGGTGTCGGCCGTGAAGGCGCGGGCGAAGTTGCGCGGACTCATGGCGGTCTGGCTGGCCAGTCGTTCAACGTTCAACGGTTCGTGCAGCCGTTCCCGCGCCCAGGCCATCAGCGCCCCGAAACGCCCGCCGGGCCGATCCATTTCCAGGAGCGCGGAGAACTGCGACTGACCGCCCGGCCGGCGCTGGTAGACCACCAGCTGCTGGGCGGTCTGCCGCGCGACCGTCTCACCCAGATCTTCGGCGATCATGGCCAGGACGAGGTCGATGCCGGCGGTGATGCCCGCCGAGGTCCAGATCGGGCCGTCACGGACATAGATTCGGTCGGGCTCCAGCCTCACCTTCGGAAAGCGCCGCGCGAAGTCCGGCCCGCGGTTCCAGTGGGTGGTGGCGCGCCGGCCGTCGAGCAGCCCAGCGGCGGCCAGGACATAGGCGCCAGAACAGACGCTGCTGATCCGCCCGGCGGTGGCGGCCGTCTGTCGAACGAAGCTGAGCACAGGCTCGTCGATCGCCGGCGACCGCGTGCCTTCGCCGCCGGCGACCACCAGCGTGTCGATCCGCTGGACGGCATCAAGGGCTTCGGCGGTCATGGCGACGCCGGACGAGCTGCGCACCGGTCCCGCTTCGGCGGCGATGACGTGCAGCGCATAGGCGCCCGGAACGTAGCGGCTGGCGATCTCGAAGGCGGCGATCGGGCCGGCGGCGTCGAGGATCTGGAAGTCCGGGAAGATCAGGAAGGCGATCGTTCGGGTCATGGCCTAAAACGAGGGATCATTGTCATTTCAGCCAGACCCTAGGCCTGACATGCTCGCGTCGTCAATTCTGCACTGGAGCGCGCCATGGCCGACTTCCGTATCGTCGAGGTTCTCTATCCGGGCCTGACGCAGCTCGACTTCACCGGACCGCACACGGTGTTCAGCCGCCTGCGCGACACCGAGATCATCGTGGCTTCCGAACCCGGCGGCCCGATCGACTCCGACGGCGGCCTGACCTTCGCCGGCACGCGGCGGATGGCCGAGATCGACCGCTGCGACCTGCTCTTCTTCCCCGGCGGCCTGGCGGCGACCGATGCGATCAACGACGAAGCCTTCATGGCCGAAGCCCGACGGCTGGCGGCCGGGGCGCGCTACCTGACCTCGGTCTGCACCGGCTCGCTGATCCTGGCGGCGGCCGGGCTGCTCAAGGGCAAGCGGGCCGCCTGCCATTGGGCCTGGCGCGACATGTTGAGCCTGTTCGGCGCGATCCCGGACGAGGCCCGGGTGGTGCGGGACGGCGACATCATCACCGGCGGCGGCGTCACCGCTGGCATCGACTTCGCCCTGGTGGTCGCCGCCGAACTTGCTGGCGAGGCTGCCGCCCAGGCCATCCAGCTCACCCTCGAATACGCCCCGTCGCCGCCCTTCAACGCCGGCCGCCCCGAAACCGCGCCCCCCGAGGTCCTGGCCGCTGTCCAGCGCGGCATGGATGCCCTATTGCCCAAGCGCCGAGCGGACGCAGAGCGGGCGGCCGCGCGGCTGTAATTAATGCCGCTCATCCCCGCGAAAGCGGGGACCCAGGCGTTTTGCTGGAAGCACAGGGCCTTAGGACAAAAAACCTGGGTCCCCGCTTTCGCGGGGATGAGCGGGGAGGGGGTGGCCCCGCTGGTCTTAGATATCCAGCCCGATGTCCAGCACCGGCGCCGGCGCTGGTCTTAGATATCCAGCCCGATGTCCAGCACCGGCGCCGAGTGGGTGAGCGCACCGACCGAGATGGCATCCACGCCCGTCTCCGCAATCGCTCGGACGGTCTGCAGGTTCACCCCGCCGGAGGCTTCCAGGACCACGGCGCCGGCGACGCGCCGGACGGCTTCGCGGAGGTCGGGAAGCGCGAAATTGTCCAGCATGATCACGTCGGGGCGGTGCGGCAGGGCCTGGTCGAGTTGGTCGAGGGTGTCGACCTCGATCTCGATCTGCATCAAGTGGCCGGCCGCGGCCTTGGCCCGCTGCATCGCCTGAGCGACGCCGCCACAGGCGGCGATGTGGTTGTCCTTGATCAGGATGGCGTCATCCAGGCCGAAGCGGTGATTGACGCCGCCGCCGCAGCGGACGGCGTATTTCTCCAGGGCGCGCAGGCCGGGCGTGGTCTTGCGCGTGCAGACGATGCGGGCCTTCGTCCCCTCGACAGCGCGGACATAGGCGCGGGTCAGCGTGGCGACGCCGCTTAACCGACCCAGCAGGTTCAACGCCACCCGCTCGGCGCCGAGCACCGCCAGGGCCTCGCCTTCGACGCGGGCGATGGTCCCGTCGTTGGCGGTGACGTCAGCGCCGTCGGCCGTAAGGATTTCGAACCGGGCGGTGGGGTCCAGGACGGCCAGCGCGATGCGGGCGCAGTCAATGCCGGCGACGCGACCCTCGGCGCGGGCGGCGAAGACCGCGGTCATGCGCTGGCCCCGGGGGATCAGAGCGGTCGAGGTCACGTCGCCGGCGCGACCGAGGTCCTCGGCCAGGGCGGCGCGCACGATCGGCTCGATCAGCAGGTCGGGAAGCGGCGCGATCATTCGGCGGCGATGCAGACCGGCCGGTGCGCCAGCTCATCCAGGGTCAGGACCGTGCGCTCGGCGACGGCCGCGGTGCGCGGATAGTCGGTGCGGTAGTGGCCGCCGCGGCTCTCCTGCCGGGCACAGGCGTTGGCGGCCACCAGGCGGGCGGCGACCAGCGGCAGGGCCTGGCCATATTCAGCCTGCAAGTCGTCGATCAGGCCGAGCAGGCGGCTCAGGCCCGCGGCGTCGCGCACCACGCCGGCGTCGCGGCTCATGGCGGTGCGCAGCGTCTCAAGCGCCGCTTCGGGCAGGTCCGGCGCGGGCAGGGCCGGCAGGACCGCGGTCTTCGGATCGACCGCGTCGCGGGCAGCCTCGCCGGCGCGGGCGCCGAACACGGCGGCTTCCAGGAGCGAGTTCGAGGCCAGCCGATTGGCGCCATGCACCCCGGTCGAGGCGCACTCGCCGGCGGCGAACAGGCCTTCCAGCGAGGTGCGGCCGTGGGCGTCGGTCACGATGCCGCCCATGTGGTAGTGCGCGGCCGGCGCGACCGGGATGGGCTCGCGGCGCGGGTCGACGCCGCCGGCCATGCAGGCGGCGAAGACGGCGGGGAATTCCTCGGGGAAATGCTCGCCGATGGCTTCGCGGGCGTCGAGGAAGGCGCCGCCGCCGTCGGCGATCCGCTTGTGGATGGCGCGGGCCACGACGTCGCGGGGCGCCAGATCTCCGAGCGGATGGACGCCGGCCATGATCGCGGCGCCGGTCTCGTCGACCAGCACCGCGCCCTCACCGCGCAGAGCTTCGCTGGCCAGGGGGGCGGGGTCGGCGTCGACGGCGATGGCGGTCGGGTGGAACTGAACGAATTCCGGATCGGCGATGCGGGCGCCGGCCAGCGCAGCTAGCGCCAAGCCCTCGCCCAGCACCGCGCGCGGGTTGGTGGTCATGGCGTAGAGGCCGCCGAGGCCGCCGGTCGCCAGGATGGTGGCCGGGGCGATGATCTCGCTCAGCACGCCGCCCTGTTCGACCAGTGCGCCGCGGACCCGGCCCTGGGCGTCCCTGAGCAGGCCGCGGACGTGGGCGCCCGTGCGAATCTCCACATGCGGCAGCGCCATAGCCGCGGCGGCGATGGCGCGCATGATTTCGCGTCCAGCCTGGTCGCCCTTGACCCTGGCGACGCGAGCGTGGCCGTGGGCGGCCTCGAGGCTCTGCACGAAATGGCCGTCGCCGTTGCGATCGAAGGGCGCGCCGAGTCCAGCCAGGCGGCGGACGGCGGCCGGTCCCTCGCGGGTAAGAAGTTCCGCCATCGGACGATCGACCAGGCCGGCGCCGGCGGCGACGGTGTCGTCGGCGTGGGCTTGCGCGCTGTCGTCCTCGCCCATGGCCGCGGCCATGCCGCCCTGCGCCCAGGCCGAGGAACAGCCCTGCAACAGGGGCGCGGCGCTGAGCACCAGCACCTTGCGCGGCGCGGCGGCCAGGGCGGCGGACAGGCCGGCCAGACCGGCGCCGATGATCAGGACGCCGTCGAAACGGATGCGCTCGATCATGACAGCCTGCCGGTTCCGACCGAGGCGAAGGCGATGACGCCCATGCAAAGGGCGAGCGCCACCAGCCAGAGCGCCACCGAGGCGATCCATTCGCCTGCGCTCAGCGGCCGCGCCGGTGCGCGCAGGCTCTTGGCGCGGATGGCGCCCAGGGTAGCGATGCCGACGAAGGCGCCGAAAATCCAGTTGCCGGTGCGCACCGCCAACACCACCGCCAGCAGCCCGACCAGGATCAGCGCCGCCTTCTCCACCAGCGGATGGATGCGCGCCAGCGCCGGCCCAAGCGCCTTGGAGCCGTCCAGCGGCGGGGCGGGGGCCAGGTTAATCAGGTTGATCAGGCCGATGAAGAAGGCGCCGCCCAGCCAGCGGCCATCGCCGGTCTGACGCGCCAGGATGAAGAACGGAATGGCCGCCAGCAGGCCGAAGCTCGGCCCGGCCAGCGCTATCAGCACGCCCTTGAAGTCGCTCTCCGGTGTCCGCTGCATGGTCGCCGCGCCGCCGACGAAGGGGATGATGCGGATGCGGCCGGGGCCGACACCGGCGGCGTTGATGGCCAGGACGTGGCCGTACTCGTGGACGAACACGCCGACCACCCCGGCCAGCGCCCAGATCCAGCCGTTATAGTAGCCGATCAGCGCCGCCAGCAGGGCGCTGGACGCCAGCGCCCAGCCGATCTCGGCGGCCGGCGACGGCTTCTGGCGCGGGGCAGGGGTGGTGTCCTGAACGGTCATGGACGGAACTCAGATCAGCTCCACGTCGACGTGGTGGCGGGCCTTGACCAGGTCGTAGCGGGCGGGGGTCAGGGGCGGGGGCATGTCGATCATGCGCTGGACGGCCAGGCGGGCGCGGGCGGCGATGGAGGCCTCGACCTTGACCTCGAACTGGTGGCGCAGCAGCGACTCGTAGATGTTTTCCAGCGTGATCCGCTTCATGTGCGGGCAGAGGTTGCAGGGACGCACGAACTCCGTCTCCGGCGCGTCGCAGGCGACGTTGTCGGCCATCGAGCATTCGGTGATCAGCACCACCTGGCGCGGCTTGCGGGTCATCACATAGTCGGTCATGGCCGCGGTCGAGCCGGCAAAGTCGGCCAGCTCCAGCACCTCGGCCGGGCACTCCGGGTGCGCCAGGATCTCGGCGTGGGGATAGGCGGCGCGCAGCTCGATGATGTCGCTGGCGTCGAAACGCTCATGCACCTCGCAGCGGCCCTGCCAAGCGATGATCTTGATCGCGGTCTGGCGTGCGACGTTGCGGGCCAGAAACTCGTCCGGCAGCAGGATGACGCGGTCGGTCCCCCATTCGCGGGCGATGTGCTCGACCACCTGAACCGCATTGGCGCTGGTGCAGCAGATGTCGATCTCGGCCTTCACCTCGGCGGTGGTGTTGATGTAGGCGACCACCGGCACGCCCGGATAGCGCTGCTTGATCAGCCGCACGTCGGCGCCGGTGATCGAGGCGGCCAGCGAGCAGCCGGCGCGCAGGTCGGGGATCAGCACGGTCTTGTCCGGGCAGATCACCTTCGAGGTCTCGGCCATGAACAGCACGCCGGCCTGGACGATGACCGCCGCGTCGGACTTGGCGGCCTCACGGGCCAGGCCGAGGCTGTCGCCGACATAGTCGCCGACGCCGTGGAAGATCTCCGGCGTCATGTAGTTGTGCGCCAGGATGACGGCGTTCTTCTCGCGCTTCAGCGCGTTGATCGCCGCCACCAACGGCGCCTGCAGCCGCCATTCCAGCGGCGTGACGCGCGTCTTGACCTTTTCCCAGATCGGGCCGGTTGCGGTCTCGACCTCGCTGGTGAAGGCCAGCGGCAGGGATCCGTCCGCCATGTTTCCCCACTCCTATTTTGCTCACTTTGAGCATTATCAGGGGCTTTAAAAACGCCGTGCATCACGCTTGGACGCCGGCGCGGCCCTGGCTTATGCTTTATCTGAGCATAAGTCATCCAGTCATATAGTCCGCCTGCAGTCCGCTGAAAAGGGGCATTTTGTAACCGCCGATCACAAATCCGCGTTGTGCGGCGCAACATTTCCGCCGCATTTTCACTTTAGGAGCCGCGCCGCGGGGGTTGGAGGACGGTTTGACGGCTCCGCGTTCGAAATCCCTATGGGTGGCCCTGGTCGCGGTTCCGCTGCTCGCGGCGGCAGTTGTGGCGGTCTGGGCGCACCAGGCGCTGGCCGACCATCGGGCGCCGCGACCCGACCTTTCCTTTCTGTCCGCCGGGCTTTCCCAGGCGTCGCTCGACCGCGATCTGCACAGTCTCGACCCGGCCGCCCAGGTCGTGGCCAGGCGGCTCGATCCTGTGCGCCACACCTGGCTCTACGGCCGGCCGCTCGGCTGGGCGGTCTATGATCTGGACAAGGTGCCGTCGCTGAATTTCCGCGACCCATCCTTCGACGACGCGCGCCGGATCAACGCCCTGATCCCGGCCGCTTCGGTCCTGAACCCGCCAGCGCGACCCTTTGTGCTGCACGCCTCGGCCCCCGATCGCGCTCAGGCCGAGCAATGCCTGGCGCAAGCCGTCTATTTCGAGGCCGGCAACCAGAGCGCCGCGGGCGAGGCGGCCGTGGCCCAGACGGTGCTGAACCGCCTGCGCCATCCGGACTATCCAAAGTCGGTCTGCGGCGTGGTCTATCAGGGCTCGTCACTGAAGACCGGCTGCCAGTTCTCCTTCACCTGTGACGGCTCGCTGAACCGCCCGGTGATGCCATCGGTCTGGCCGGGGCTCGCGCCGTCGCGGCCAGGGCGCTGAACGGCTACGCCATGCCGGCGGTGGGGGAGGCGACCTATTATCACGCCGACTATGTGCAGCCCTATTGGGCGCCGAGCCTGGTCAAGGTCGCCCAGATCGGAGCCCACATCTTCTATCGCTGGACCGGCCCCGGGGGCGCGCCGGGCGCCTTCACCGGCCGCTATTCCGGCCACGAGGCGCATCTTGAGCCTGCGGTGCTGACCGGCGGCGACGCCCGCGTCGCCCGCCCGGACGCGAGCCCAGCCGGCGCCATCAGCCACGTCCGCACCTTCACCGTCGCCGACAACTCGGCGCCCGGCGGGTTACGCAGCCGGGTCTCCGGCGTCTACCAGATCGCCCCCAACGCCGCCCAGGCCGCTGCGCCCGCCGTGGCCGTGACCGCGCCGGTTGTGGCTACGACGACGCCGTAACTTCCAGACTTCTCCCAGAGGGATGCGCATGCGCCCTTGAGACTTCTCCCGTGGGAGAAGGAGGGGCCCAC
>JBEPUW010000084.1:0-10854 GCA_041691315.1 Caulobacteraceae bacterium
CTTCCACCCTCTCCTCCTCGCCGGCCTCCCGGCGCACTGTCCCCAATTTCCCCGCTATTCCGCCGCCTTGGTGAAGTAGGTCTCCGCGGCGCCCGGAAAGAGCCGCGTGCGGACGTCTTCGGCGTAGGCGCCAACGGCCCGATCGATCTCGCCGCGCAGGTCGGCATAGCGGCGGACGAACTTGGGCGTCCAGTCGAACAGGCCCAGCATGTCGTCGGTGACCAGGATCTGGCCGTCGCAGGCGGCCGAGCCGCCGATGCCGATGGTCGGGGCATCGATCGCCTCGGTGATCTCGCGGGCCAGCGATTCCGCCACCCCTTCGACGACGATGCAGAAGGCGCCGGCCTCGGCCGTGGCCCTGGCTTCCTCCAGCACCTGCGCCCGTTCGGCCGGATTGCGGCCCTTGGCCTTGAAGGCTCCCTCGACCAGCACCGACTGCGGACGCAAGCCGACGTGGCCCATCACCGGTATGCCGCGGTTGACCAGATAGGCGATGGTCTCCGGCACGTCGCGGCCGGACTCGACCTTTACGCCCTGCGCGCCGGTCTCCTTCATGATGCGCACCGCATTGGCGTGCGCGACCCGCGGATCGGCCTCATAGGAGCCGAAGGGCATGTCGACGATCACCATGGCCCGCCTCGACCCGCGCATCACCGCCTGGCCGTGCAGGATCATCATCTCCAGGGTGACGCCGACGGTATTGGGCAGGCCGTGCAGCACCATGCCGACCGAATCGCCGACCAGCAGCAAGTCGCAGTGGGCGTCCAGGATCTCGGCCATCGGCGTCGTATAGGCGGTCAGGCAGACGATGGGCTTGCGCCCCTTGCGGCTCGCGATGTCGGGGGCGGATACCCGCCGGATCTGGTCTTGGTGCTGTGCGGACATGGGATACGCCTTAAAACTCTTTCATGACGCGGGTCACCGCGAAACCGACCGCCGCGACGGCGAACAGGCCGGCCACCCAGAACAGGCCGACATCCGGCGGCAAGCTCTGCGGCATCACCCCGGCCTGGACAAGGTCGATCACCTTGCCGGTGAGCAGCCGTCCCGACTGCGAGGTCGCCACGCCCAGCCGCTCGACCAGGCCGCCGCCGAGCAGTTGCGCCCCGCCGACCACGCCGCCGACGACGCCAAGCCCACCGATCAGCATGCGGCGCAGCGTCCAGCCGCGCTGCAGGGTTTCATCGACCTTCAGCGCGAACAGGTTGGAGTCGCCCAGTTCCGGCGCCTCGGCGAACATGCGGTTCAGCTCGCGCTCAAAAATGAGATCAGCCATGACCGCTGGCCTCCTCCGCATCGAACTCGCGGCCCGGCGCCAGGCGGCGCCTGAGTTTATCCAAACCACGTTTGACATGGGATTTGACCGTTCCAAGTGGCGTATTCAAGGCCTCCGCCGCCTCGCCATGGGAGAGGCCGCCGCCGTAGCAGAGGCAGACGCACATCCGCTCGATGTCGAACAGCGTCCGCAGGGCCTCGTCCAAGTCGATGCGCGCGGCGCTCGCGGCCTCCCCGCCCGTCGTCGCGCCCCGCTCCATGTCCGCCAGCATCGCCGCCGCCTGGCCGCGCGCGTCGCGCCGCCAGCGCTTGACGTAGAGCCGGGCCGCGATCGCCTTGACCCAGGCCTGGAAGGTGCCCTCGCCCCGGAAGTCGCTGATCTGCTCGAAGGCGGCCAGGAAGGCGTCCTGCGCCACGTCGTCGGCCATGGCCGGCGCGGCGCCCAGACGGCGCAACAGCCCGCGCACGGCCGATCCGTGCCTGCGGATCAGCTCGCCGAACGCCGCACGCCCGCCCGCCGCCGCCAGGGCGACAAGCTCAAGGTCGTGCGCCGAAGCGCGCGCTGTCATGGAGTCCGCCATAGCGGTCGCCCGGTTTAAGCCAGCCCCGCGGTCAATTTCAGGGCCTGGGCCCGCTGCGCTTGGCCATCCACAGGACCAGATAGGCCAGGCCGATGAAGCCCGGGATGGCCCCCGCGCCCGCCGTCGAGCCGCCGATGATGCCGGCCGGGATCGGATTGACGTACATGAAGCCCCAGAAGAGCCCCGCGCCCAGCCCGGCCAGGCCCAGCCCAACGGCGATCAGGATGATCGCGCGCCTCAGGTCCGCGTCCGGTCCGGACGAGAACGACGAACTCCCGCCGCCCTGCCTGGGCGTCGCGGCGGTGAGTTTCTCGATCAGCTCGGGCGGCACCGGCTGGCCCTTCTCGTAGGCCACCCGCAACGTCTCATGCAGCTGCGACCGCTCCCGCGCGGCGAAATAGCTCCGGATCCAGAGCGGTCCGATCACGATCGCGATGATCATGAGTATCCCGAGGATCGGGACGATCTGTTCGATAAAGGCCTCAATCATGTTGTCTTCTCCATCTCCATGGACAGCGGTGTTTGGGCTGTTTTGATAGGAAGAGGCGAGAAGAGCTACTGTTGGATGCATTCCGCCGCATGAATTCGCGGTAACGGAAGCGCGACCGGACTGCCGATCGGCGTCGCATCATCCATGGCCGACCTTTGAGCCGACCATCCGTATTGGCTATCGTTCGTCCGTACGTGCGACCGGCCCGCCCGATTTTTTCCGCCGATCTAGTTCATCTGAACCATGCGCGAGACCGGGCGCGCATGCTCAGCTGCGGGCATGAAGACGTACGAATGCCGCTTCACCTACGCCTTGATGGGCGACGCCGAGGTTGTCCTGATTCAGGCGGACGATGATCTCCACGCCTGCGCCAAGGCGGACGCCCTGTTCACCGATCAGCAGCGCTACGAGTCCGGGGAGCTCCACGGCGTCGACCGCTGCATCGTCCGCCTGCACCGCGATCCGCCGGCTCCGCGCTAGTACTCACATTCTCTAAGAGCTCAGTCCCAACCCTGGAGACTTTAGCGCGCGGCGCATGATTTTTACCCCGCTCATCCCCGCGAAAGCGGGGACCCAGGTTTTTTATCTTACAGCGCAGTGTTTCCAGCAAAAACGCCTGGGTCCCCGCTTTCGCGGGGATGAGCGGTATATATATTTGCTGCGCACATCGTGTCAGCAGCTCGCGATTCCGAATGCCAGCGCCAGGATCTGGATGGCGCTTGGGCTCTGGGCGGCCGGCTTTTAAGGTGGGTGGCGAAGGGAGACCCTCATGCCGACACCCGAAACGCTCGAACGCTTCATCAGCCGGGTCGAGTCGAACGCCCACGACAAGGCCTGCGAGGAATTCTACACCGAACAGTCGACCATGCAGGAGAACCAGGCCCCGCCGCGCGTCGGCCGCGCCGCCCACGTGGCCGCCGAGACGGCGATCATGGCGCAGGTGAAGTCGATGACCTCGACCTGCGTGCGGCCGGCGTTCGTCAACGGCGACCACGTGGTGATCCGCTGGATCTTCCACTTCGAACTCCCGAACGGCATGGCCATCCACATGGAGGAGCTGGCCTGGCAGCGCTGGGAGGGCGAGCGCATCGCCGAGGAGACGTTTTTCTACGATCCGGCGCAGCGAACCCCGAAGTGAATGAAGGCGGCCGGTCCGCGGCCGGCGGCGCAGCCGTGGACATCGCCGCGTCGGGCCGTCTAGTCTTGAGCCCGTCAGGGGGCGACAGATGATCCAGGCGCTGGTCACGGCCGGGCTCGCAATAGCGGCCGCGCTGGTCGTCGCCCTTGTCGTCTTGGCGATCTGGCGTGCGCTCGCCAAGGCCGCCGCCGCCAGAGCGCTGGCGATCACCGCGCCGAACGGGATCGACGAGGCGATGTTCGTGGGCGTCGGCGGCATCGACCAGTGGGTCACCGTTCGCGGCCAGGACCGCTCCAACCCGGCCATCTTTTTCCTGCATGGCGGACCGGGCGCGGCGATGAGCCAGTTCGCCCGCCTGTCTGTGCCGCTGGAGCGGGACTTCGTGCTGGTGCAATGGGATCAGCGCGGCGCCGGGCGCACCTATGGCCGCAATCGCCGCAGCCCCGATGCGGTCGGCTCGCTCGAACAGATGACCGCAGACGGCCTCGAACTGGCGCAATTGCTGTGCGCCCACCTCGGCAAGGACCGGCTGATCCTGTTCGGCGTGTCATGGGGTTCGGTGCTGGGCGTCCACATGGTCAAGGCGCGGCCGGACCTGTTCTACGCCTATGTCGGCGCCGGCCAGGTTGTGAACATGCAGCAAGGCGAGGTCGCGGCCTATGCCCAGGTCATGGCCAAGGCCAGGGCGCGCAATGACGCCAGGCGGGTCGCGGCGCTCGAGAAGAGCGGGCCGCCGCCTTACACCACCATGCGGCAGATCATGATCCAGCGGCGGGTCGCCGGCGCCTATGAGCCGCACGGGCTATCGACCATGACCCTGCTCATGGGGTTGCTGACCGCGCCGGGCTATGGCGTGCGCGATATGCTGGACTTCTTCGCCGGCGCCCAGGCGACCCAGCGGCGTTTCATTGGCCGCGACATGAGCGGGCCGCTGTTGAGCATCGACCTGAACGCGCTGGGGACCGACTTCGCCCTTCCCGTCTTCGTCCTGCAGGGCGACCAGGACGACTATACCCCGGCGCCGCTGGCCAGGGCCTGGTTCGACGCGATCACCGCGCCGGCCAAGACCTATGTCTCGATCGAGGGCTATGGCCACATGGCCGCGGCCGTGGCCCCGGAGCGGTTCCGCGACGAGCTGGTCGAGCACGTGCGCTCGCTGGCGCTCGTGACGATGGAGTGATCTGCCGATGAACGTGTTCTTCGCCGGCCTCGCGACCGAGACCAACTCCTTTTCCTCCATCCCGACCGCCGAGGAAGCCTTCGCGGTCGGCCAGCGGCGCGGCGAGGCGGTGTTCACCGACCGCGGCATGTACGGCGAGATGGCCCGGCGTCTGCGCGAGTTGGCTGGGGCCGAGGGCGGCCACGTATCGCCGGGCCTGTTCGCCTTCGCCCAGCCCGGCGCGCCGACCGTGCAGGCGGTCTATGAGCGGCTGCGCGACGCCCTGCTGGACGATCTGCGCGCCGCAGGCCCGGTCGACATCGTCATCCTCTTCCTGCACGGGGCGATGATTTCGCAGGACAATTGGGACTGCGAGGGCGAGATTCTCAGCCTGGTGCGCCAGATGGTCGGCCCGTCCGTGCCGGTCGGCGTGGTGCTGGATCCGCACGCCCACCTGACCGAGACGATGATCGCGGCGGCGACCGTGCTGGTCTTCCAGAAGGAATATCCGCACATCGACGGCATCGAGCGGATGGAGGACGCCTGGCGCATCTGCCTGAGCGTGCTCAACGGTCAGATCCGGCCAGTCGCCGCCGTGCACGACTGCAAGATGATCTCCTTCTGGCCGACCCAGAGCCAGCCGATGCGCGGCTTCGTCGACCGGCTGCAGGCGCGCGAGCACCGCAACAACATTCTGTCGATTTCGTTCGTGCACGGATTCCCCTGGGGCGACACGCCGGTGACGGGCGCCAAGATGCTGGTCTATGCCGACGGTGACCGGGAGGCCGCGGCGGAGGTGGCGCAGACGCTGGGCCAGGAGATCTGGGACCTGCGCCGCGACACGCTGATCAAGGACGTGACCATGGACGCGGCGCTCGACGCCATCGCGGCGGTCGAGACCGGCCCGCTGGTCATTGCCGATATCGCCGACAACGCCGGCGGCGGCGCGCCGGCGGACTCGACCTTCATGCTGCGCGCGGTGCTGGATCGCGGCCTGACCGAGGTGGGGTTCGCCCTGCTCTACGATCCGCAGGCGGTGGCCTTCTGCCATGAGGTCGGCGTCGGCGCCGAGCTCGACCTGCGCATCGGCGGCAAGCTCGGCCCGGCCTCCGGCGAGCCGCTCGACGTGCGCGCCACCGTGCGCGGGCTGGCGCGCAAGGCGACCCAGGTCGGCCTCTCCGGCCTGGTCGGGATCGGCGATGCGGCCTGGATCGAGATCGCCGGGGTGCACGTCATCCTGGCCTCGGCGCGCACCCAGTGCTTCCACCCGACCGCCTTCACCGGGCTCGGCCTCGAGCCGACGACGCTGAAGGCGCTGGTGGTAAAGTCGACCAACCATTTCCGCGCCGGCTTCGATCCCATCGCCACCGAGGTGCTCTACGTCGACACCCCCGGCGCGATCCGCTCCGACTTCGCCAACATCCCCTACCAACGCTTCAAATCCCGCTACTGGCCGAAAGTCGAAAACCCGTAGGCGTCAGGGGCCGATAGGCCCGATTTTGACCACCAAGCACACCAAGGGGCCGAGTTTGGATCAGGCGGGAGGGGCCAGACTCCTCTTCTTGGTGTGCTTGGTGTGCTTGGTGGTCGATATCTTCCGGCTTCGCCGGATCGCACCGCCCGCAGGGCTTTGCGCCGGAGTGTGAAAAGCAGTTACGCTTCAGCCTCGGAAAAATTAGGAGGAACACCATGCCCGTCGCCGATGTCGCCGAGCCGGTCGTCAAGAGCGTGACCGAACAGCTGGACGACCTCTTCGCGCCCTGGAGTCGGACGGACGAGCCGGGGCTGGTGGTCGGCGTGGTCAAGGAGGGCGCGCTGATCTATCGGCGCGGCTTCGGCATGGCCAGCCTGGAGCACGCCGTCGCCAACACGCCGAAGACCCGCATGCGGATCGGCTCGACCAGCAAGCATTTCACCTGCCTGCTGGCGCTCCTGCTCGCCGAAGAGGGCCAGCTCGACCTCGATGCGCCGATCCGCACCTATCTGCCGGAGCTGACCGGGCCGGGCGGCGAGCCCACCCTGCGCCAGCTGGTCCAGCACCGCGGCGGCTCGCGCTGCTACCTCGACCTGGGCTTTGTCGGGCATGGGATGAGCGTGCCGCCCAGAGGCGCGGCGCTGAAAGCGCAGGCGCGCCAGACCGGGCGGAATTTCGCGCCCGGAACCGCGATGATCTACAACAACGGCGGCTACCACCTGGTCTCGATCGCCATCGAACGGGTCGGCGGCGCGCCTTTCGAGGAACAGCTGAAAACGCGGCTGTTCGATGTCGTCGGCATGCCGGACACCGCGTCCGTCCCCAGCGACTACGAGATCACGCCGGGCATCGCCGCCATGCACATGCCCGGCCGCGGCGGCCGCTGGCGCCGGGGCCTCTTTCCGTCCCAGGAGGTGCGCGGCGAAGGCGCCATCGTCTCCACCGTCGATGACATGCTGCGCTGGATGGCGCATTTGCGCCGCCGCGACCGGTTCGGCTCGGCCGCGAGCTGGGCCGCGATGACCGAACTGCCCCGCCATGCCGACGGCAGCCTGGGCGTCTATGGACTGGGCCTGATCGTCAATGACTACCGCGGCCTTCAGACAGTGCAGCACTCCGGCGGGGTCATGGGTGGCACCTGCCAGATGCTTGTGCTGCCCAACGACGGCCTGGACGTGATCATCTTGGCCAACGGCGGGCGCGACGCCAACGTGGTGCGGCTGGCCGAGCAGGTCGTCGATATCGTGCTGGCCGACCGGGTCGGACCGGAAGTCCCGACCATTCCGGCGGAAGACTTCACGTCCATGCTGGGCGACTGGTGGTCGCGCCAAACCGGCATGACCTACAGCCTGCTCGACGAGAAGGGCGTCCTGAAACTCGGCATCGCCAAGTCGGCGCTTGGCCAACCGCTGGTCCGGGCCGAGGACGGGCGGCTGATCTCGCCGGCCGGCGGCATCGGCGAGATTGTGCTGCAGCCGGACGGCGATCGCTTGCGGATCGGGTTCGGCGGCGAGACCGCCGACTACCAGCGCCTGGTCGAGGACGCGGCCGACCAGACCGTCTTCGCGGCGGCGGCGGAAGGTGCGTATCGCAGCCCGGACGCGGGCGCGACCGCGACCATCGAGGCCCAGGACGACCGGCTGGCGCTCAGGGTCAGCAACGGCTTTGGCGAGGTTCGCTCGGTGCTGGAGGCGATGGCGCCCACCGTGGCCTTCGCCAAGCCGCGTTCCTCGGCGGGCGGTTTCCAGGCCGCGATCAGCCTGATCGTCGAGAACGGCGCCCCCATCGGCTTCCGCCTCGACACCCCGCGCACCCGCAATCTCGAGTTCCGGCGGGTCTAGAGCGGGCCAACAATGTCCCCTGAGCCACCAGTCGTCGGCCCTTCTCCCCTCGCGGGGAGAAGGGGCCACATTGATTTGGCTGTATCGTTGCTCGCCACCCGGACGCGGCATGCCGAGGCGGACAGGCTGGCGGGCCAGGGTCGCCCGTCGCCGTCCGGCCCTTCGACATGCCGCGCCCTCGCCGGCCGCCCCGGACGGCCGGGGCGACGTCCCCCAGGGCCAAGGAACCACGCGCGGCGGGTCCGCCGTCACCCCCTTTTGGGGGTATCGGCTCAGGCCAGCAGGGCGACGATTTCGTCGGGGTGGGAATAGGCGGCGAGCAGCCCCGCCCCCTCAATGGCGACGGTGCGCAGATTGGGCAGGCCGTCCCAGGATTTCCGCGCCGGCTCCGACGACAGCGCCCCGCTGTAGGCCAGGGTCCAGACGCTGGCGGGGTCCTGGCCGGGGATGGCCCAGCCCTGGCTGTAGGCGTGATGCTCATCGATGAAGCCGCGCACGCCGCGCGCCATCAGGCCCTGGGCGTCGCGCACCAGATGTCCGAGGACGGCGGGATCCTCGATGATCGCCCGGTCGAGGGCAAAGGCCGTGCAGGAATGCTTCAGCATGTTTTCCATCAGGTCGCTGCGCGTCTGGTGGCGCAGCATCTCGCCGAACGGCTCGATCAGGGCCGGCCAGTCGAGCAGGGCGCGCGAGATCGCCCCCATCGGCGTGGTCACCGGCCGCCAGGCGCCTCTCGGCGCACGCGGATTGAGCAGGATCGGCCGATCGAGCCGGCCCGGCCGCCGCGCCGCGAAGTCCAGGAACGTGGCGACGCCGCCGTCGCGGGCGATGGCGCGCACCTGGTCCAGGCCGAGTTGGTCGAGGATGGCCTCCAGGTCGCCGGCCGCGGTCTGCAGATAGTCGCCCCGGGCCGGATCGGTCAGGCCAAAGCCCGGCCTTTGCGGAATGATGGTCCTGAATCCCGCCCACTGGCAGCGGTCCAAGAGCGGCTTGGGCATCAGCCGACCGGTGGTGAAGCCATGGCCGACCACCAGCGGGACGCCGCTGGCCGGCCCGTAGTCGGTGAAGGCGACGCGCCGGCCCTCGTGCACGATCACCCGCAGCCGCTCGTGGCTCTCGCGGCTGTCGCTCAGCACTTGTGAGGCCGAGGACAGTCGGTCCAGCTCCGCCACCTCCGAAATCAGCCGGCGCAGATCGCGCGAGCGGTTGACCCCGGTCTTCAGGAAGACCGCGCGGCGGTGGCTCTTCACCGTCTCCTCGGCCAGGCCGAGGTCTTCGGCGATCTGCCTGGCGTCGCCGCCGCCGGCGATGGCCGCCGTCACCCGCGCCTCGGCCGGGGTCAGGCCCATGGCGCGGCCGAGCAGGTCCGGATCGGCGCCGACCTCGCCTTGCGCCTCGCAGCTCAGGTCGACGATGCGGCCGACGAACTGGGCGGCGCTGGTGACGCCGGCCTTGCGCATGGCGCCGCGCAGCGCGTCCTTGGCGGTCTCACGGCCCACCCCGATGCTGTCGGCGGCGATGGCCAGGTTGGGCGCGTCCAGCAGCGCCTCGGCCAGCCTGGCCTCCAGCGGGGTCAGGCCGATCGCCTCCGCAGCCCGCGCCACCAGCGCGGACGATTTCGACGGGGCGAAGGCGACCAGCAGGACGTCGCGCGGATCGGGCCGGGTATCGAATGGCTCAGCGATCATGCGCCAGGAGACGGTCTGTTCGCGCCGCGCCGCCAGCACCGAGAGCACGCCGCCGTCCTGGGCGGTGACCAGCCCGATGCCGCGCTCGCCCTTCGCCGCCTTCAGAGTCAATCGGCGGCAATCGGCCGAGGCGCCGGGATCTCCGACCCAGTCGAGGAAGCGCGGGCTGGCCTGCCGAGCCTGGCCGCGGCAATCGACCAGGGCCACCGCGATGGCGTCGGGATGGATCGAGGCGGATGTGCCGACGGACGGGTGCAGCCGGCCGGCGGCGGTGGTGATCTCATGCAGGAGTTCGCGCCAGACCGGGTCGCGGTCGTTCAGCGCCGGCCAGGCGGCGAATATGGCCGCGGACGGACGCCCCGCATCCATAGCCTCACGCAACGACGCGCCGAGTTCCGGCAGGTCGACCCTGGACATCAACTCACCCCTAGCCCTGCCCGGGACTACAACAATTTCAGGCCCGTGGCCCAAGGGCAAACTGTCGCTGATCAGCTCGCGGGAACGTCCGGCGCCGCGCCGTCGTCCAATGGTCGCCAGTCGCGGTCCTTCGCGGCTCAACAGGGACGAACCACCATGCCCAGGACATTCACCATCGCCGCGGCGCTGATGCTCGCCAGCGCCAGTACAGCCATCGCCCAGCCGGCCGCCAAGCCGACCGACGCCCAGATCGCCCACATCGCCTATACCGCAGGCTTGATCGACATCGCCGCCGCTAAACAGGCCCTGGCCAAGTCGAAGAACCCCGAGGTGCGATCCTTCGCCCAGGAGATGGTCCGTGACCACGGCGCGGTGAACGATCAGGCGCTGGCCCTGGTCAAGAGCTGCACGTGACGCCGCAGGACAATCCGACCAGCAAGGCCCTGACCGCCGCGGCGGTCCAGCATCGCGCCGACTATGCGCGGCTGAGCGGCCACGCCTTCGATGTGGCCTATGCCGCCAACGAGGTCGCCTATCACAAGACCGTCGGCGCCCTCGCCGACACCCTGATCCCGGACTCGCGGAACGCCGAGCTGAGGAGCTTGCTGCAGACCGGGCTGAAGCTGTTCCAGATGCATGAGCAGCATGCCGAAGACGTCGTGGCGAAGCTGGGCAAATGATCCGCGGGCTTGTCCTCGGCCTGGCTCTGGTCGCCGGGGGGGGGGGGGGGGGGCCGGCCCCCCCCCCCCCCCCCCCCCCCCCCCCCCCCCCCCCCGGCCCCCCCCCCCCCC
>JBEPUW010000085.1:0-10709 GCA_041691315.1 Caulobacteraceae bacterium
CGCGCGTGGGAGGATGAGGGCGTACGCCGTTTCAGGATAAAATTGAGAAGCCCCTCACCTTCCCGCCGCGCTTACGCGCGCGGGCCCCTCCCTCTCCCTCTGGCTAGCAGGTTCACACATCTAGGCCATAGTTAGTCATATCAATGGGTTAGGAAGGTTCGAACAAAGAGAACCTTCTCCCCTTGCGGGAGAAGGTGGCCCGAAGGGGTCGGATGAGGTGTCGATCGCCCTATCGGATAAGTCGCTGATCCTATTCTGAAATCGCAGCGCGACCCCTCATCCGTCGGCTACGCCGACACCTTCTCCCGCAGGGGGAGAAGGGGCGCTGAGAACAGGCTCCGGCGATGTGTGAATCTGCTAGCCCTCTGGGAGAGGTCTTGGAGGCGCGACTTTCGAGGTGAGTTGAGGTTAGATTTGCGGTGAGGGGAGGCCGCCGCCATGACCACATCCGTCTTCATCCCAGACCTCGACGATGTCCGCCGCGCCCAGGCGATCGTTGGGGCCTATACGCGGACGCGGCTGGAGATCATTGCGGCGCGGCCGGGCAATCCGATGGGGGCGGAGGTGCGTCAGTTCGGCGAGGCCGTGGCGCTGCGTGCGCCGGGCTTTCCGGGCGGCTTTTTCAATCGCGGCTACGGGTTCAGCGACGCGCAAATCGAACAGATCCCCGCGCTGATCGAGTGGTACGCCGCCGGCGCCGGCGGCAGTTTCGAACTGGCGCCCGGCTGCGAGATCGCCGGGATGGCGCGGCTGCTGGCCGCGGCCGGCTATGTGCAGATCGGTTTTCACGCCACCTTCGCCGGACCGGCTGACCTGCCCGACGCGCCGTCGCCAGGCCTCGAGACGCAGCGGGTGATGGGCGAGGGGGACTTACGGCGCTTCGCCGACGCCTATCACCTGGGCTGGGCGATCACCGGCTTTCGGGTGCCGATGACACCGTGGCTGGCCGCGAGCGGCTGGTCGCTCTATCTGGCGCGCTGCGATGGCGAGCCGGCCGGGGCGGCGATCCTCTATGTGAAGGGCGAGGACGCCTATCTTGCCGACAGCGCCGTCGATCCCCAGTTTCGCCGACGCGGCGTGCATCGCGCGTTGCTGGATCGGCGCTGTGACGAGGCGCGCGCCGCCGGCGCCAGCCGCATCTATTCCGGGGCCGACTTCCTCTCGGCCAGCAGCCGCAACATGCAACGCAAGGGCCTGAAGCTGCTCTACACCGAAGCGCTGCTGACCGGGCCTCAGCCGAAGGCGGCGGGGTAGTCCACCCGGATCGGCCGGTCGAGCGCGCCCGGCGTCAGAGCCAGCGCCATGAAGGCCGGCCGGCCCGCAAACGGCGACGCGATGTTGGCTGCGGCCGCATGGGAAAAGCCGAAGCGTGGGTAGTAGGGTGGGTGGCCGAGCACCACGACCGCCTGCATGCAGGCCGCGCGGCAGGCGTCGATGCCGGCGCGCGACAAGGCCTGGCCGACGCCTGTGTTCTGATGCGCCGGCGAGACCCCAAGCGGTCCCAGGCCTGCGACCGGCAGCGGCGGGTCGGTGCGCATGCGGTTGAACAGGACGTGGCCGACCACCTGGCCGTCGACCTCGGCGACCAGTTCGACCAGGACGCGGCCCTCGGCGCGGACGCCTTCGATGATGCCGGCCTCATCGCCGGTGGATGTGTCGAACGCGGCTTGTGTGACCGCGCGGATGGCGGCGTAGTCGCTCGCGACGGCCGGGCGGATGATCACCAGGCGCCGATCTTGTTGGCTTCGTGGTGGCTGATCGGGTGGTGGGCCTTCTTATGGTCTTCCTCGGCCAGGAAGCGCACCGCCTCCAGGGCGGCCATGCAGCCCATGCCGGCGGCGGTGACCGCCTGGCGGTAGACATCGTCGGTGACGTCGCCGGCGGCGAACACCCCTTCGATGGCGGTGGAGACCGTCCCCGGTTTGACCTTCAGATAGCCGCCCGGGTTCATCTCCAGTTGGCCCTTGAACAGGTCGGAGGAGGGGGCGTGGCCGATGGCGATGAACACCCCGTCGCACATCACCTCGGTCAGGGTGTCGGTCTTCAGATTACGCAAGGCCGCGCCGGTGACGCCGCGCGGGTCCTCCGTGCCCAGCACCGCCTCAAGCGCCGTGTCCCAGATCACCTGGATCTTCGGATGCGCGAACAGGCGGTTTTGCAGGATGCGCTCGGCGCGGAATTCGTCGCGCCGGTGCACCACGGTGACCTTGGACGCGAAATTGGTCAGGAACAGCGCCTCCTCGACGGCGGTGTTGCCGCCGCCGATCACCAGCACCTCGCGGCCGCGGTAGAAGAAGCCATCGCAGGTGGCGCAGGCCGAAACCCCGAACCCCTGGAACGCCTTTTCCGATTCCAGCCCCAGCCACTTGGCCTGGGCGCCGGTGGAGATGATCACCGTCTCGGCCAACAGCACCGCGCCGGAATCGCAGACCAGGCGGAAGGGCCGCTTCGAAAGGTCGGCCTCGATGACGATGTCGTTCAGGATTTCCGCCCCGACGTGCTCGGCCTGGGCGCGCATCTGCTCCATCAGCCAGGGGCCCTGGATCACCTCGGCGAAGCCCGGATAGTTCTCCACGTCGGTGGTGATGGTCAGCTGGCCGCCCGGCTCCAGCCCCGCGATCAGCACCGGCTCGAGCAGGGCCCGGGCGGCGTAGACGGCGGCGGTGTAGCCGGCGGGGCCGGAGCCGATGATGGCGCAGCGAACGGAACGCGGCTCGGACATGGAAGCGCTTTCGGATGGGGCCGCGGAGGCGGTCATGAGTCTTGAGGGCACTATGTAGCTATTCCGCCGCGCCGGTGAAGGCGCCGCCTCAACCTGGCCGCCGCGCCTTGCTGTCGTGCGGGCCGAGCGTTCGCGGCGGGACGTCGGTCCAGCGATCTTCGCGGGTCGCCTCGTGCACCGGGTTGAGCGGATAGTGGATGCGGTTCTCGTCCTTGCTCGCCTCGCCGACCACCAGCAAACTCACCTCCTCGTCGGTATTGTTCAGGAAGGTATGGCAGATGCCGGTCCCGGCCGGAAAGGCCACCGCGTCGCCCGGCTTCAGGGCGTGCAGATGGCCGTCGATCCAGGCGTCGGGCCGGCCCTCCAGCACATAGACGAACTCCTCCTCGGCGCTCTCGGCGTGGGCGTCGCAGGTGCGCCGGCCGGGCGGCAGCCGCTCGTGATGGATGCCGATGCGGGTCAGGCCCAGCTTGCGGCCGAGTGGCGCGCCGATGGACATCAGCTCCGAGTCGCCCGGATAGTGGCTGTCGTCCTCGCCCTCCAGGTCGGTCCAGTGGGCGATGAAGTCGGGACGATCGGGCATGGGGCACACCTTGAGGCGATGACGGGGCGGGCGCGCATCCTATTCCTGGCCGACGCCGGAGCCAAAGTCGGCGGCGGGCACGTCATGCGCTGCCTGACCCTGGCCGAGGCGCTGATCCGCGCCGGCGCCGAGTGCGCCTTCGTGGCCGGCCCGGCTGCGTGGGTAGTGCTCGACGCCTTCGCCCAGGCCCCGGTCGAGGTCTTCCCGCTCGACGAGGAACCCAGCGCGCCGGAACTGGCGGCGGCCGGCGTCGGCGTTGCGCGGCGGTGGTCGGCCAGCGGGCTGGTCGCCGACCATTACGGCTTCGGTCCCGGCGACGACGCCACCCTGGCCGCTGTTTGCGAGCGCCTGCTGATCGTCGACGATCTGCGGCGCCGCCACGCCCATGGCCTGCTGCTCGATTCCAATATCGGCCGCAAGGCCGCCGACTATCCCGGCCGCGACGTGCTGGCGGGTCCGCAATATGCGCTCGTCCGCCCTGCCTTCGCCGCCATGCGGACGGGGACGCTGGCGCACCGCGCCGTCGGCGGGCGGCCGCGGCGGGTCCTGGTCTCGCTCGGCCTGACCGACGCCGGGGCCATCACCGGCCGGGTGGTACGCGCGCTGCTGCCGGTGCTGGGCGAGGCGCATCTGGACGTCGTGGTCGGCGGCGCCGCGGCCAGCCGGCCCGAGCTGGAGGCGCTGGCCCGCACCGACCACCGCGTCGGCGTGCATGTCGACGCCCGTGACATGGCCGGCCTGGTCGCCGCGGCCGACATCGGCGTCGGCGCCGGCGGCTCCAGCGCCTGGGAGCGCTGCTGCCTGGGCTTGCCCAGCCTGACCGTGATCGTCGCCGATAATCAGCGCGAAAACACCACAGCCCTTGCCGGCGAAGGCGCGACCCTGGCCATCGCCCCACCCTCCGGCGACTTCGACGCGCGGCTGAGCGCTGCGTTCGCGAAATTGACGACCGACCGGGCCTTGCGGTCGTCGATGAGCGCCGCGGCCGCCGCCCTGTGCGATGGGCTGGGCGCCGACCGGGTGGCGAACCGGCTGCTGGCATGAACACCCAGCGGCCGATGGCCGAGGCCGTCTATATCGTCACCGACATCGAGGCAGACGGGCCGACGCCGGGGCGCAATTCGATGCTCGCGTTCGCCTCGGTCGCGGTGACCGCGAAGAGCGAGGTGAAGGGGGTGTTCGAGGCGGTTCTGGCGCCGCTGCCGGGCGCCGCGCCCGATCCGGACACCTATGCCTGGTTCCAGACCCAGCCCGAGGCCTGGGCGGCGGCGACGCTGGATCCGCAGCCGCCCGAGCAGGTCATGGCCGGCTATGTCGACTGGATTCGCGGCTTCGAGGTCGGGCGCGTCTTCACCGCCTTCCCGATCGCCTTCGACGGGTCGTGGATCGACTATTATCTGAGGCGCTTCACGCCCTACGCCCTGGTGCAAGGCCACTATGCCGCGGACCGGCTGTTCGACAGCTCCGGCCTTTGCCTCCGCTCATTCGCCGCGGCAGTGACCGGCCGGCCGGTCTGGGACTGCCAGCCAGGCACATTCCCGCCCGAATGGCTCGGCGAGCACGAACACACCCACCGCGCCATCGACGATGCGCGCGGCTATGCGCACCTGCTGAGCGTGCTGATGCGGATGTCGGCCGCGTGATGACCTATTCCAGATAGGCGGCCCGCAGTCGGGCGATGTCGAAGGCGTTGATGCCCAGCTCCTTGTCGAGATAGGCGTCGACCGAGCCCCAGTGCGCATCGATCTCGTCGAAGGTCTGCTGCAGCAGGGCTATGCCTGCCTTGTCGTACAGTGGCCGGGGCTTGGTCGGCGTTCCGGCGGACTGAGCCTTCGCATAGTAGGCGGCGACGATGTTGCCGGGATAGCGGGCCGGGTCGATCCTGGGCATCTCGTTCTCGGGCCGCCGGTCGGTGGTCGACAGGTGGTAGTCGGCCAGGATGGCCGCGCGCGGCACGCCAAGCGCCGACAACACCAGCGCCGTCGCCACGCCTGAGCGGTCCTGTCCGGCGGAGCAATGATAGGTGATCGCGCCATTGCGCTTCAGCAGCTGGTGGAAGACGTCCTTGAACTGCGGGGCCAGCGAGGTCAGCCAATTGCGGTAGAGGTTGACCGGCGAGGCGTCGCTACGGCCGCCGGTCGCCGCCGGCGCGAACACCGCGGCGCCTGGATAGTCCCTGGCCAGGTAGCGCGCGCCGGTCCACGTGGGCAGACGATCCGGCGCGATCAGCCGCTCCTCGGTCGAGCGGAGGTCGATGTCCGAAGCGATTCCCAGGCGCGCGAGATAGCGGAAATCGGCGTCGGTCAGCATCGGCGTCGCGCCGGACCGGTAGATCAGCCCCCAGCGCACATGCTTGCCGCCCGCGGCCGGATAGCCGCCGACGTCGCGGAAGTTCGATCCACGCTCCAGCGGCAGCAGTCGCTCGGCAACCCGGATCAGGCTGCCGTCGCGTTCGTCCCTGAGGATGAAATAGGGCCGCGCAGGTCCCGCCCGGTCCATGACCACGACCCCGCGGCGATCGGCGCGGGCGATCTGCCGGGACGCCAGGATCGAGGCGTCGGGCTGGTCGGAGACATAGACGTCGACCGGGTCGGACCCTTGCCAGGTGACGGTGAGCCGATCGGCCGCGCCGCGTTCGACGTTGGCGCCGTCGAGGGCCAGCGCCGCCAACGGATGCAGTAGAAGCGCGCCCGCGGCGATCGCTCCGGCCAGGCTATGAGGCAGCTTCATCGGTGGGTCCCGTCATGCGTCGCCAGATGACCTGTCACAGTTCGATTACAATCGGACGAAGCTTGTTGGCGGACGGAGCCTACTGGCCCCCATCGACGCGGACGATGGCGCCGGTGGTGAACGACGAGGCGGGGCTGGCCAGGTAGAGGGCGGTGGTGACCACCTCTTCCGGGCGGCCCGGGCGGCCGAGCGCGTTGTTCGACCGCTGCCGCGCTTCCTCCGGCCAGGCTTTGGCGATGTCGGTCAGGAAGGGTCCGGCGGAGATGGTGTTCACCCGCACCTTCGGTCCGTATTCGTGGGCGAAGGAGACGGTCATGGCGTTCAGCGCCGCCTTGGCGCCGCTGTAGGGCACCACGGCGGGCAGGGGGACCAGCGCGCCGGTCGACGAGATGTTGATGATCACCCCGCCGTCGCCGTTGGCCATGCGGCTAGCGACCTGGGAGGCGAGGCGGAACGGGCCTTTGAAGTTCAGGTTCATGACGCTGTCGAACAGCGCCTCGGTAACCTCGTGCGAGGGCTGGCGCGGCGACATGCCGGCATTGTTGACCAGGATGTCGATGCGGCCGAACCCGGCGTAAGCCGCCTCGATCAGCTTATCGATCTCGTCCCACTTGCCGACGTGCGCCGAGATGGCCAGGGCGCGGCGGCCCAGGGCGCGCACCTCGGCGGCGGCTTCCTCGCAGGCGTCGAGTTTGCGGCTGGCGATGATGACGTCGGCGCCGTGCTCGGCGAAGGCGCGGACCATCTGCAGCCCAAGCCCCCGGCTGCCACCAGTGACCAGGGCGATCTTGCCGATGAGGTCGAACAGATCGGTGCTCATTTGGCGATCAGCTCCCAGGCCAGCGGCTCGCCGCGCTTGAGATCGCGCGCGGCGGGTCTGCCCAGAACCTCATACAGGTGCTTCGGCGCCATGCCATGGCCTGGGCGGATGGAGCGGATGTTTTCGGCGGTCAGCGGCTCGCCCTTGTTCACGTCGGCGACCACGTAGAGCGAGCGGCGATGGTCGCGCCCGGCGGCCTCGGCCTCCACCTCCTCGTAGTGCACGGTGCCTAAGGCCGACCACGCGTCGCGGCAGTCGGCGACCAGCCGAGTCAGTTCCTCAGGCTCCAGCGAAAAGGCCGAGTCCACGCCGCCGTCGGCGCGAGCCAGTGTGAAGTGCTTCTCGATCACGCAGGCGCCAAGGGCGACGGCCGCGACCGCCACCGCAGTGCCCATGGTGTGGTCGGAGAGGCCGACCAGGGTCCCGTGCGCCTTGGCCAGGTCGGGCATGGTGCGCAGGTGCATCTGCGAGGCCGGGGTCGGATAGCCGCTGGTGCAGTGGAGCAGGATGATCTCGCGCCCGCCGGCCTCGCGCGCGGCGCTGACCGCGTCGGCGATGTCTTCCGGCGAGGCCAGGCCGGTCGAGATGATCAGCGGCTTGCCGCTCCGCGCCATGCACGCCACCAGCGGGGTGTCGACGATCTCGAACGAGGCCACCTTGAAGGCCGGCGCGCCGAGCTCTTCCAGAAACGCAACCGCCGTCGGATCGAACGGCGAGGAGAAGATGGTAATGCCCACCGCGTGTGCGTGGTCGAACAGCCGCTGGTGCCAGTCCCAGGGGGTGTGGGCCTCCTGGTACAGCTCATAAAGCCGCCGGCCGTGCCAGAGGCCGCCCTCGATGACGAAGCCCGGGCCGTCGTGGTCGATGGTGATGGTGTCCGCCGTCAGGGTCTGCAGCTTGACCGCATCGGCCCCGGCGGCCTTGGCGGCGTCGATCAGGGCCAGCGCCCGGCCGATGTCGCCGTTGTGGTTGCCACTCATCTCGGCGATCACATAGGGCGGCTGGTCGGGCCCGATCAGGCGCCCGGCGATGGCGATCGGGGCGGTCACGCGGGGACCTTGAGCACCAGCTCGGCGGCGGCATAGCCCTTGTCGGCCAGGCGCGCTGCGCACCCGGCGCGGACCTCGGCCCAGTCGGTCGCCAGCAGGCCAAGGCCGACGACATCCTGGAAGCGCCCGGCCTTCCAGACGTGCTCGCGGTAGAGCGCCTCGCGCCGGAAGCCGAAGGACTCATGCAGTTTCCAGACCGCCTCGTTGTCGATCAGCACTTCGCACCACAGCTTGTTGAGGTCCAAGTCCTTGAAGACGTGGTCGATGACTATGAACTCCACCACCGCGCCGACGCCGCGCCCGCGTGTGCTGGGTTCGGCAAGATAATAGGCCCACTCGCAGCGGCGGCGCGACGCATCGATGCCGGCCAGATTGGCCATGCCCACCGGCGCGCCGTCCAGTTCGATGATCCAGTAGCGGCGATCGCTTGCCGCCAGCGCGCCGGCAAACCAGCGCGCGTGTTCGTCGGCCGGGATCACATGGTCGGTGTACATATAGGCCGAGACCTCGGGCCGGTTGCGCCAGTCCAGCAGGCGCTGGCTGTCCTCAGGTCCGACGGCTCTCAAGGCGACGGTCATGCGGCCTTCTTTAAACGACCTCGTTGGGCAGCACCTGGTCGGGGTGAGTCGCCTGCCAGTCTAATACATCCTCCGAGGTGAAGGCGGGGTTTGCGGGATAGAGGTCGGCATAGACGGCGCTGACGAAGGCGAAGTCCTCCGGCGTATCGACCGTCCAGCGATAGCGCAGCGGCGGGTCGCGGGTGACCGCCTCCAGCCTGAACAGCTCCGGGTGGCCGTAGATATAGGGGGTAACGTGCTCGCGGTCGTAGGCGCTTCGCCCGTCGCGATCGGTGCGCTGCAGGGCCGCGGTCTCACAGACCTCGACGTCGAGGCCCTTGGGGTAGGTCCAGTTCAGCGAATTATAGGTGTAGTCCGCGCCCGCCGCCCCGTGCGCCTCGATGCAGGCGTCGACCAGCCGCCAGTCGGCCAGCGGGCAGTCGGCGGTCACGCGCACGAAGGTCTGCGGGTCTCCCGCCGCCTTGAGCGCGCCGACGAAGCGGCCGAGCACATCGTCCAGCGGCCCGCGAAAACAGTCGACGCCGATCTGGCTGGCGTAGGCTTCAATAACGTCGTCGGACGCGTCGGTGCTGGTGGCGATGGTCAGCCCGCTCAGCCGCTTAGCCCGCCTCAACCGCTCCACCTGCCGCCCGATCATCGGCTCGCCGAGGATCGGCCGCATCACCTTGCCCGGCAACCGCGACGACGACATCCGCGCCTGCAGGATCGCGTGGGCCATCAGCGAAAAGCCCAACCCAATCCGTCATGGCCCGACCTGTTCGGGCCACCCATGATCACCGTCGAATGTGAGTGTTCATGGGTGCCCCGCATTCCGCCTCTGCGCGGCTCCAGCGGAGGATGACGAGTTCTTGGTTGGGCGTACCGCTCCAGGATCAGTTCGCTCCCGCCACATCCTTCAGCGCATTGGGCCGTCCCACCCAGCGCGGGTCGGGCGCGGCCGGCATGCCGGGGCTCAGACCCACTCGATCTTCAGGATGGCGTAGGCCTTGACCCCGCCCGGCGTATTGACCTCGACCACTTCGCCGACCTCCTTGCCGATCATGGCGCGCGACAGCGGCGAGGAGATGGAGAGCTTGCCGGATTTCACGTCGGCCTCGTGGTCGCCGACGATCTGGTAGCGAGCCTTGTCCTCGGTGTCCTCGTCGACCACGCTGACCGTGGCGCCGAACTTGACCTGGGCGCCCGAAAGCTTGGAGACATCGATGACCTGGGCGCGCGCGATCTTGTCCTCGATCTCGGCGATGCGGCCTTCGATCCAGCCCTGCCGATCCTTGGCGGCGTGGTATTCGGCGTTTTCGGACAGGTCCCCGTGCAGACGCGCTTCGGCGATCTGGCCGATCACGCTCGGCCGTTCCTGGGTCTTCAAACGCTTTAGTTCCTCGTCGAGGACTGCATAGCCCTCGCCGGTCATCGGCACTTTTTCCATTGCGGAGATTGGCTCGGTTCGCCCTTAGGGAGGTGGATGGTCCGGCCGCGGGCGGTGGCGTCCGGGGGGCTGACAGGATAAAGGTCGAAGCCGCGAATTTCAAGGGGTTGTGCCGGGGGGCCATGTCGAAACCAGCAAAGACCGATCAAGTCGTGGTCCGCCGCGCCCGTGAGGCGGACGCCGCGGCGATGGCGCAGTACATGGCCGGGCTGACCGCCGAACGCCTGGAGACCATCACCGCGCGCGAGGCGCCCAGCGTCGAGGACGAGCGCGACTGGGTGCTGCAGGCGGCCATGGCCGAGCGCGGCCTGATCCTGCTGGCCGAGGTCGACGAGGAGGTCATCGGCCTGCTGGATTTCTGGGGCGGCGAGCGGTCGGACAACCGCCACGCCGGCTATTTCGGCATGTCGGTGGCCAAGGCCTGGCGCGGGCGCGGGGTCGGGCGGCGCATGCTGCAATGGGTGATCGACGAGGCCCACGGCTGGCCGGGCTTTTGCCGCATCGAGCTGGAATGCGTCGCCTGGAACACCCCGGCGATCGGTCTCTACGCAAGCCTCGGCTTCAAGGTCGAAGGCCGCATGGTCAAGGCGATCGACCTGCGCGGCAAGCCCGAGGACATGCTGATGATGGCGCTGACCTGGTGACCTAAATCCCGCTCATCCCCGCGCGAGCGGGACGCGCGAATTTTTACCACCAAGCACACCAAGAACACCAAGGCTCAGCACTGACCTTTTTGGAGTGACCCACCTCTGGTGAGACAGTTTAATAGGCCACAGTTGTTGTAATATCTGTGGGCCGCTG
>JBEPUW010000086.1:0-10549 GCA_041691315.1 Caulobacteraceae bacterium
GGGGGCTAACATTCAAAGCGAAAGGGGGGACAACATTGGGCGCGATTTGACAGTCAAACAATTCCATGAGGACCATCCGGCCCTCGCTGCAGAGAGCACGCTTGGCGAGCTCTCGATGGTGCATGGTGGGCGGCACGGTCTGCATGACGGGCATGGTAGGCGACGCTTGGTCGCTCAGAGACTTCAGTCCCATGGAGGCCATCCCGACGGCCGTTAGTCTCACGACCTACGATGGAGGTCCTGCAGACTTCATGCGCATGCCGATTGAAGATCTCGTAAGGCAGGTCTCGTCGGGATCTCTCCATGTGCAGATCGGCCGCGTCTTCCAACTGGACGACATCGTCGAGGCGCACCGCTGCTTGGAAGAGAACCGGGCGGGCGGCAAGATCGTCGTCCTCGTCTGAAGCCGCGGATCGCGCTCACGACGCAGGATCAGCAATGGACGCACACGGCGACACCTGGCCATCCTCTGACGTCGCGACCTGCGCCTCCATCGCCTTCAGCGCCTGCATCTGCCCGCGCAGGGTGGCGATCTTGTCTCTCAGCTTGTCGGCCCGCGCCTCCGTGGCCGCGCCTTCCTAGCGGTCGGCGGTGTCCAGGTCAGCCAGATAACCGGCGATGTGCCCCAATAGCGTCTAGGCCTAATCAACAGTCCCAGCAGGGCGCATCCCTCTGGCCTAAACGTGCCCGAGGTTTTAATCAGGGTGCGGCTCATTCTTTGGCCGAACGGCCTCTATCCCCGCTCGCATCTCCGCCGCCAGGCTGCTGCTGTCCTCCCGGCGGCGTGAGTCCTTTTCCTCCTGCTCAAGCACCCAACGTGCGACCGCGAGCAGCAGCTTGCGCTCTTCTTCTGTCATGATGGACATCCTTCTGGGCGGGTTTGTATAAGCACGGGTGGACCGAGAATGAAGTCCCGCCACGGGGGGCAGGCTTACGTATGCTGGGGACGACCTCGGCTGGCCATCCGGCCAAGCCATTCCCATTGACAAGCGAAAAGCTCCCAATCGGATTTTGTTAGGGGCGAGGGATTTCCGGCGCTTCGATCCCGCGCTTCACGCGCCCGTTCGATGTAGGCTTCGGCGTTCATAGGCCTCCCATCGACGCGCGCTTCACGCCTCGCTCCGCCCTTTGCACAAGTCTCGGCGGCTCCGTTTGTTCCCTCGGCCACGTCATCGGCGGGTTGCCGGCCGACCGGCGTCGTCCGATGCAGGGGGCTGGGTTGCTGTTCAGGTAGCTGCACCAGCAAACAACCGATCAGCCGACGGTTAATACATGGCCTTTCGGCCAGCTATTTACAAGTGCGTTCCCGATATTTATTGAATTAACCCAGGTTATTTAACAATAACAGTAAGCAGGACGGTTCCCTCGGTCCGAATCTCCCTTTCCGCTGGCGTTAGCGTGGGGGCGAGCGCCACGAATGGTCATCACGGCCGGTCGATTCAGACCTCTGCGTCAGGACGCCCTACCTGCGATTAACCTAGCGGAAGGCAGGGATTGCCGGGAGATGCCGTCTATTCCGGTGCAGCGCGCTCTCTAGCGGCACGTGGTCGCCATAATTCGAGCGCTTGCGTGATGCGGGTCTTGTTGATCGAGGATGACAGCGCAACGGCGCAGAGCATCGAGTTGCTTGAGACTGTCTGGGGCCAGGGTTTCGTGCTTAGGGACAGGAAGACCACCGAACTTGCTGCCTCGACGCGGCTGGCAGGTGCGCGCTAGCCTTCTCCAATATGCAACCACTACCGGCCCGACCCCGACCGGCTCCGGCGTGCTGGTCAGCGTTCGGCCTACGGTGCCGGCAAAGCAGGGGCTTGGTTGATGAGTGATGCGACCGCGGTAACGATCTGCGCGGGGGCGAAAGGCTTCTGCAACATGAGGCTCTGCGGCACGCCGTTGGCCGCCCAATCCACCCCGCTGTCTCCGCTCATGTAGACTACAGGCAGTTGCGGGTTTAGTTCGCGACCGTGTTTAGCGACTGCCCAGCCATTAGGCCCTGATCCCAACCGGATATCGGCGATCAGCGCTTGAAAGCCCAAAGGATCGTTGTCTAGCAGTTGTATCGCCTCTGCGGCGTTTTTCGCCGTGACGACCGCAAAGCCGCCCTCCTGCAGGACAGTGACGACGATGTCCTGGATCAACGCTTCGTCTTCCACGACCAGGACGACGACCGGCTCTGCACCCGAACTCTCGGCCATGCGCGTCCCTCCCCAGCGGCACAGCGGTAAACCGTTTCGCCATGATGGGTTCCAAAAAAACTGCACAATCGACACAATGGCTTATGTCTTTTTCAGACAGACATTGTCGCGCCCTGCGCGCAAGCTCCATCTTGTGAAGCTATGGCGCCTAGGCAGGTTCAAGGCCGAGATGGGTGGTTTTGCTAAAAACCTCCAGCCGTGGCGGCTTTGGAAGTGAGTCGTCACCCTCGACGTGTCGCAGCAGATAGGCCACGGCTTCCACCATATCGGCAGGACTATACGGCTTCGGGAGCGAGCCGATCGCCACGGTCTGCGCGGACCTGGCTCTGTTGATCTGACCGCTGATAAACAGCACGGGAATTCCGAGCGTCTTTAGGTTCTCAGCAAGCGCGATGCCGTCGTCCCGACCACCCAGTTGAATGTTTACGAGGGCAAGGTCTGGCGGACATTCCCGAGCAACCGCGACCGCTTCGGCATGGCGATCAGTAAGGTCCAGGACCTTATAGCCGGCATCTTCCAACTCATCCCTAAGGCTGATCGCCACGAGGGCCTCGTCCTCGACGATCATCAGGATTGGAGCCCGATGGGCGGCGTTCAGCTCTTTGTCGTCTCGATCAGCCATTGATTGCGCTCGGGACTGCGACGACCGCGACTTGAACCTCCGACGCTGTTTCGTCGGCCACGATGGCGATCTGTGTGTGCTCGATCACGACCTTGGTGCCGGGATATGCCGAAACCACATTGATTGTGGCGTGGAGCTGGCCCGCCAACGCCTGCACAATTGTCGTGCCTAGTCCGGTCCTAACAAGAGAACGGTCGGTCGGCATGCCAACGCCGTCGTCTCGCACGCACAGCACCCAGTTCGGTCCGTGAAAATTGTAGTCCACGGCAATCGTTCCAGACCCTCCATCAGGGAAGGCGTACTTGAGGGCGTTGATCACCAACTCCGTGACGATGAGGCCGAGGCTCACGGAGACCCTGGCTTCGATGACACCCTCGCCACCATCAACCCTGAGCACAATCCGGTCTGGCTCGCCGATCATGGAGGACCGTATGCTGTCGCAAAGGCTGGTGAAGTAGGCGTGCACCTGGACATCCCCGTCGTCGGATGAGGACAGCAGCCTTTCGAGCCCGGCAACGGACATCACGCGGTGGTGGGCACTGGTCAAATGTCCGCGCGTCTCCTCCGACTCCGACTTTCGCGCATTTTGGAGCAGCACGCTGGCTATGATCTGGAGACTGTTGGCCACTCGATGGCGAACCTCCTGAAGCAGGATTCCCATCCGACGCAACCTGTCATCCGTCAGCTTTCTATCCGCCCTGGCGTCGGTGACATCGGAGACGGCAACCAAGATGCGTACCTGATCAAGATCGAGATAGGTCAACCGGCGGGTTTGAATGATCAACCGACGCATCGCCTGTCCGGCCGGCTTAAGATCAAGCTCGTAGGCATCGACCTCGGCCGCACCAGAAGCGGTGACGTCGATCAGCGAGCGCAGGTCGCGATCGTCCCACTCGCCGGTCCCTAGGGCATATAACTGTCGTCCAGTTAAATCTCTTTGGCCCGGCGTGAACGCGTCGCAGAAGGATCTGCTTGCGGCCACGATCTCGCGGTTTCCATCGAGAAGTAAGAGCGGGGCCGGCGATGCGGCGACGACAGCCATTGCCAGGCTCAGCGCAACATCATCGGGGTCAGCGGGTCGGGCAGCCATGCTTGCCCTTCAAGAATACCGGAGGCTCGCGGAGCGAAAGCCAAATCCCGGGGAGACGCGAAAGACTAGCGGAATATGGCCGCTGAGTCCGCTATCGATGTTGAACGTCCGCTGGTCAGCTTCGTTGCGCGATCACCCACTGTATCCGTCACGTGTCCGAGATCCACCCTGAGCTGAACTTGGGCAGGTCCGCTATCGGGCAAGGTCGCTGGTGTCGGTGGCGGTTAGTGGAATAGGAGGACCGCAGCCATCACAAGGCCGCCGATCCAGACAGTCTCGACGATCATCACCGCGACGGGCCGCCAGCCGACGGCGATCAGCGCCTTGAATGATGTCTTCATACCCAGGGCGGCGATGGCCGCGACGAGGCACCAGCGCGAGACCTCGTTGGCCGAGTCGCCGGCGATCTTGGGGATGAGGCCGAAGCTGTTGATCGCCACCAGGGCGGTGAAGCCGAGCAGGAAGAGCGGGATCGGCGGCTTCGGACCCGACTTGGCGGCGCCCGTCGCGCGGCTCGCTATGAAGGCGATGGTGAAGACCACCGGCAACAGCATGGTCACCCGCAGCAGCTTCACGTAGGTGGCGATGTCACCTGTCTGCGGCGAGATGGTGTAGCCGGCCCCCACCACCTGGGCGACGTCGTGGATGGTGCCGCCCAGGAAGATGCCGGCGCGCACGTGGTCCAGGTCGACGCCCGTGGCGATTAGCGGATAGAGGATCATGGCCAAGGTAGAGAGCGCCGTCACCGTGACCACGGTCAGGATGGTGTCGCGCTCGCTGTTTTCGCTGCGCGGTAGCACCGAGGCGATGGCGAGCGCCGCCGAAGCGCCACAGATGCCCACCGCGCCGCCCGAGAGGATGCCGAAGCTGCGGCTCTGGCCCAGAGCCCGGGCTGCCACCCAGCCGACGCCGATGGTGGTGCTGACCGCCACGACCACTGTAGCGATGGGCATCACGCCAAGCCCTAGGATCTGGGCGGCCGTGATCCGCGCGCCCAGCAAGGCCACGCCGAGCCTGAGCACCGCCTTGGAGGAGAATTCGATCCCGGCGATGCAGGCGCCTTCCTCGTGCAGGAAGTGGAAGGCCATGCCGAACAGCAGGGCGAACAGCATCACCGGCGCGCCGTAGTGCTGGGAAAGCCAGGTGGAGGCGAGCGCGATGGTGGCGGCCACCAGGAACCCGGGATAGATCGCCCGGGCGGTCATCAGCCCGGGGAACGCCCCGACGCGGACCGGCGCTGGGGGGATTGCCACGCCCGGCAGTCCCTCCATCCCGTCGAATGACCGGAACAGCCGGTGTGCGACCGCTTCGTCGGTGTCGAAGTCGCTGGCCAAGGCTCGGTTCCTAGGGCGTCAGGCCGAGGGCCGTTCGCCGATGATCGACACGCGGTGGCCGGATCGGGCCAGGGGATAGTAGTCCCACAGGGCGTGGTGCTGGGTGCATCGGTTGTCCCAGAACACCAGAGTGTTGGGAGTCCAGCGCACGCGACAGGTGATCAGCGGGTTCACTTCGACCATGCGGTAGAGCATCTGGAGAATGTCGGCGCTCTCCGGCCGCGACAGTTCGCGGATGTGTGATGTGAAGCCGGGATTGACGAACAACACTTTGCGGCCGGTGTCAGGGTGTCGGATGATCACCGGGTGCTCGGTCTTGTTGAAGGGCTGTTCGGGCTTGTAGCCGTAGGAGCCGATGTACGGGATCGCGCCATCATGTACGGCTGTGAGTCCGCCGAGAAACGCCTTCATCGGCTCAGACAGCATCTCGTAGGCCAGGTACATGTTGGCGAACAACGTGTCGCCGCCACAGCCGATCTCCGGGGTCTGGGTGATGTAGAGCATGGAGCCCATAGGCGGCTCCTCGTCACAGGTGACGTCGGTGTGCCAGCCCTCGCCGGCCACGTATTTGGAGTTCTTGCTGGCGCGCACCTGAAGCCGCTCGTTGTCGCCGTCCCGCATGGCCTGCAGGGCGTGCACATGCAGCTTGCCGAACCGGCGGCCGAACCGTTTGTGGTCCTCCGCCGATAAGGTCTGGTCGCGGAAGACGATTATCTGGTGTTCCAGAAAGGCGCGCCGCACCTCTGCGAATTGATGGTTGGTGAGTTCCTGCGAGAGGTCGACGCCCTCAATCTCCGCGCCGATCACCGGCGAGAGCGGGCGCACATTGATGCTCTCATAGGGTTCGCGCGGTATGGTGACCAAGGCCTCGATGGCGGCCAGTCCTTCGCGATGCATGGCGGGGCTCCCTTGTCTCGTCGCTGCCGATCGGCCCGAACCTACGCCTCCCGCAAACGGCCTGCTTGACAGTGTGGGACACGAGTTTGACAGTTTGGGACAATGGCCCACTCACCGTCGCTTCTCACCCGCAGCGCCAGCCTCACCGGCTACCTGGACCTGGCGCGCACGCTGGGACTCGATCCCTACCGTATGGCGGTGACCCACGGGGTGCCGCCCGCCAGCCTCACCGATCCGGACCTGATGGTCCCGGCCAACGCCGTCGGCCGACTGCTGGAGGCCTCGGCGCAGCGGGCGGGGGCACTGGATATCGGCCTGCGCATGGCCGAAACGCGCAACCTCTCCAATCTCGGCGCCATGGGCCTGGTGGCGCGGGAACAGCCGACACTGCGCAAGGCGCTGGAGGCCATGATCAACTACATGTGGTCGCAAAATCAGGCCCAGACGCTGCGATTGGAGGAGGCAGGCGAGGTGGCGGTCCTGCGAAGCTCCCTGGCCGGCCCGCGCCCCGACGCCAGCCGCCAGTCCAACGAACTCACCGTGGCGGTCATGCTGCGCACCTTGCGGCGGCTGCTGGGACAGTCGTGGCGGCCCGAGGCCGTCGCCTTCACCCATGCCGCGCCGCCGGACCTGACCACCCATCGCCGGGTGCTTGGCATGACCCCGATGTTCGCCCAGCCGTTCAACGGCCTGGTAATCGCGGTCTCCGATCTGGAGGCGCCCGTGATCGACTCTGACCCGGTCGCAGCCCGTCGCATCGAGCGCTACATCGAACAGGTCGAGGGGCGCCGCAAGGCCGACCCGGTCGCCGCTGCTCGCGAGCTGATCGTGGCGTTGCTGCCCACCGGTGCCTGTTCGGTCGAGCGGGTGGCGCGGCACATGGGCGTCGACCGCCGCACGTTGCACCGCTGGCTGGCTCAGGGCGGCTACAGCTTCGTCAACCTCCTGGCGGAGGTGCGCGAAAATTTGGCCGCCGCCCATCTTGGCGCACAAGACCGCTCCCTCACCGAGATCGCCGACCGTCTCGGCTACGCCAGCCTCAGCGCCTTCTCTCGTTGGTATCAGCGGCGTTTCGGTGTGCCACCAAGCACCGCGAGGGCCCGAAGCGGGGCGAATACGCCGTAGAAACTGCCGGCCAAGGCGTCGGACCAGCAAGGTCGTCGTCGCAGCCAAGGGGCCGGGTCGGCGATCTTCCTTCGGGCGATCCGCTAAGGTCGGCTTTCCACCGAGGCTGTGTAAAACGCGCGGGCGCCCGCTGGGGAACGCCATGACACGCCGGCAAGCAGTGATTTCGGGCTCTATGGCGCACAGCGGGCGATTTTCACTGAAGATTTCGAGGATTCGCGAGCCGCAAAAGTGTTTTTACACAGCCTCCACCCATTTCTGAACTTCGGCGGTTCCGCTCTCTCGACCGGACCCGCCGCTGCATCACAGGTCCAATTGCTCGGAAATCTCGAGCGCATCGTCTACCTCGATGCCGAGGTATCGGACGGTGCTCTCAAGCTTGCGGTGGCCCAGCAGCAGTTGGCACGCGCGGAGATTACCGGTCTTCTTATAGACCAACGCAACCTCCAGCCTACTCGGGGATCGCCTCACCCGAACCGCCGAACTCCGTTGGAAAGTCTTTCAGCTCGGCAGGCCGTCTTTCATCGGCAGCACAGTCTCGGCGTAGTTCACGTGCACGCCTGGTTCGAAGGAGAGCGTGGGGATGGTAGCGGCAAACACGTCTACAACTCCCAGCGGAGGGTGGTTGGTCATGAGATGCCCGCCGCATTTGGCACAGTACTGTCGCTCGCTCATTGGCGTTTTGGAGTAGGTGGCCACGTGCTCGGCACCCGCCGTGATCCGCACCGAATCCGGCTTCCACAGGCTAAAGGCGTTGACTGGGCCGCCGGACCACGAGCGGCAGGACCGGCAGTGGCAGTAGCCCATGGCTTCCGGCGCGCCAGACGCCTCCAACTTAACCGCGCCGCAGAAGCAGCTTCCAGAATGGGTCATGCGCACCCCTTTTGCTTAAAAGCCCAGATGGACAGCCAATCCGCCAACCTGTGAAAGTGGTCACAGCTCCCCACCCGCTAGGCGCGGGCCTCCAACACCATGTTGAACGGGCCTTCGGTCGCGCGGCGGACGCGTGTGAAGCCGCCCTGCCGGATGACATCGCTGAGCTGCGCTTCGCCCGCCTGGGCTCCCAGGCCCTCGCCGACTTCCTGGTCCAGAGAGGTGGGCACGCAGATCATGGTCGAGGCGTTGTAGTAGAGCCGCCCCACCGGGTTGAGGTTGTCGGCTGGGCGATCCCCGGCAATGGGTTCCACGATCATCCACGTACCGTTTTCCTTGAGGATGTGCCGCATGTGCCGCGCGCAGCCCTTGGGGTCTCCCATGTCGTGCAAGCAGTCGAAGGCCGTAACGAGGTCGAAGTCTGTGTCCGCGATTTCTTTGACACTCTTGGCCTCGAAGCTGACGCGCTGGGATAGTCCATGATCCTTGGCATGCCGACGGGCTTCCTCCACCGAGGGCTCGTGGAAGTCGAAGCCGACGAAGCGGCTGTTGGGGAACGCTTTGGCCATCAGCAACGTCGAGAAGCCGACGCCGCACCCGATGTCGGCGATCTTGGCGCCTGACTTCAGTTTATCCTCGACGCCTTCCAGGGCGGGGAGCCAGTTCTGAACGATGTTGTTGACGTAGCCCGGACGGAAGAAAGCGCCCGTCGCGCAGAAGAGGCATCCCGCAGAGTCGCCCCAGCGCACGCCGTTCCCAGTACGGAAGGCGTTCTCGACCTTGGGTTCGCCCTCGATCATCGCCGCTGCAAGTTCAAACGCGCCCGCCATGTAGACCGGGCTGTCCTTTGCGACGAACACCATCGCCTGTTCTGGCGAGATGCTGAACGTCTCATCACTGGGGTCGTAGTTTATGTAGCCATTGGCAGACTGGGCGAGCGCCCATTCGCGGACGTAGCGCTCTGTCAGCCCGCCGGCCCGCTCGGCAAGTTGGCCGGCAGTCGCCGGACCGCCCCCGTCCAGGGCCTCAAACAGGCCCAGTCGAAAACCCAGACGAACCGTGGGCACGCTGTAAGCGCCGCCGAGGTCGCCCAGCATCTTGCCGACAAATTCATTCAGCTTGTTTTCGTTGAGCGCCGCCATCACCGTCCCCCAGGCTGACCTATGCGCCAACCTTCTCGCGGGTGACCTCACAACGCAAGGACGTGCGGAAATCTGCGCCCCAGATTAGTCGCGCTCCAGCGTCTGGATAGGTCTGCTCACCACCCTCCTCGGAACTTGGCGAGGTCCGCTTTCCGACAAACTGCGGTGCCGAAGCCATCAGAGCCTGAATGTCGAGCTTATCAAAGCGGGCTGAACGGCAAAGATCGAGCCTTAGCGGTCCCTGGCATCTCTCTCGTCGCGACGGCTCACTTCGCGCTATCGCCTTGCCGCAGCGACGCTACCTGGTCCCAGCTTAGCTCCCGGCCGGGGTAGGCGACGGCCTCGAACGGCCAGCGCGATCCGACCCAATTCCGAAGCTCCTGGTAAAGCCGAGCGCCCAACGTCTCGGTGTGGCTGGTTCGGGTCCAACAGTGAACCTGGGCCTCATAGCCGCGCAGCGCTGTCGGCTCGATATAGAGGCAGCCCAAACACACAGCCTCGTCCAGACTAATGACGGTGTAGGCGAACGACCGGCGCATCTGGAATTCCTTGTGGTGCCAGCCGAGGTCAATCAGGTCCTGCTCGAAGGTCAGACCCTTGGGCCACCGCCCTGACGGACTGAACACCTTTTGAAGGAGTTCCGCACTGGTCATTACCGCGTCGTAGTCCTTCACCACGTCCGAAATTGCCAGCATGCGAACGCGGAAGTCCGGCGTTTCGAAGCCTGTGGGAACCTCGAAATCCGCGGGCACGAAAGGAGTCATCGGTGTCTCCGGTGGTTGCGCTTTGCGGCGTGTGTCATGTCCAACCATAATGATCGCATGTTCCAGCAATCTGTGGGCTGCAATCCGCCCATCACAGACATTCCGGGCATCCGGTTGTGAGCCCCGGCCGGCAATGTCCGGTGTGCGCCAGAGAGCCGAGGGGTCGTTTTCGACCTAAGCCGATCTTGGGGGATACCCGTCACCTGACCGCCGCGCGCGACAAGCCTCCCTTGATTGCCCGTAGATATCCCAGGTCACGTCGGCGAACGGCGGTGGCGCTTGTACGCCGCTGCGTTGCAGGTCAGAGCCAAGCGAACGCGCCACAGCGATCGAGGCTTCGTTCAACGGATCGATGCAATGGATCACCTCGCCCCAGCTCAACGTCTCGAAGGCCCAATCTATCGTGGCGATGGAAGCCTCGCGCGCGTAGCCCTTACGCTGAGCTTCGGGCACTATTGGCCTGCCCCCGAGTGGTGATCCAGTTTCAATGTTAGTGCACGGGCGTATCTG
>JBEPUW010000087.1:0-9237 GCA_041691315.1 Caulobacteraceae bacterium
CTGGCCCATGCCCTTCATCTTGTTGAAGCGGGGGAAGTTCATCAGCATGGCGAAGGAGGCGAACAGCTGCAGGCCTTCGGTGAAGCCGCCGAACATGGCCAGCGTCTTGGCGATGTCGGCGTTGGAGTTGACATCGAAGGTCTGCATGTAGTCGTGCTTGGCGCGCATGGCGTCATATTCGAGGAAGGCGGCGAACTCGCTTTCCGGCATGCCGATGGTCTCGAGCAGGAGTGCATAGGCCGCGATATGGACGGTCTCCATATTGGCGAACGAGGCCAGCATCATCTTGACTTCGGTCGGTTTGAACACCCGCCCGAACCGCTCCATGTAGTTGTCGGCGACCTCGATGTCCGACTGGGTGAAGAAGCGGAAGATCTGGGTCAGCAGGTTGCGCTCGCTGTCGTTCAGCTTGCCCGCCCAGTCCTTGCAGTCCTCGCCCAGCGGGATCTCCTCTGGCATCCAGTGCACCTGCTGCTGGCGCTTCCAGAAGTCGTAGGCCCACGGATAGCGGAACGGCTTGTAGGCCGCCGAGGGGGTGAGAAGACCGGGCAGGCTGCGGATGTTCGACATGACGACCACGCTTCGAATCGGATTGCGGACTAGGTTCGGTTTCAAGCTAGCAGGGCGGGCGCTTCCCGCCACAACATCTGGTAGGTTTTATAGCACAATTCACAAGATAGAGTTAGCCCTGTGGACAAACCAATCCAAATCTACGGCGCGATCGGCACCGGCTCGGTGCCGATCGAAGCGACCCTTGCCTTGCTCGATCTGCCCTATGAGCTGGTCGAAGGTCAGGCAGACAAGCCCTACGACGTCACGGGGCCAGTCAATCCTCTGCGCCAGATCCCGACCCTGATCCTGCCCGGCGGCGAGGTGATGACGGAAAGCGCCGCGATACTGATCTGGCTGGCGGATCGCTATCCCGAAGGCCGGCTGGCGCCGCCGCCCCTAAACAGGCGGCGTGCGGCCTATCTGCGCTGGATGTGCTTTGTTTCGGCGGCCATCTACGCCCTCTACTGGATCCGTGACGACCCTTCGCGACTGAGCGATGACGAGGAGGTTCAGGCGGTCATCCGCCAGCGGATCGCCGAACGGATGGCCGAATGCTGGAGGGTGATGGACGGCCAGGTGAAGCCGGGACTCTACATACTGGGCGACGAGCTCAGCGTTCTCGACCTTTACGTGACGGTGATTTCGCGTTGGGGACCCGGTCGCCGACGCTTCTACGCCGAGGCGCCAAAAATGGCCGAGGTCGTAAAGCGCGTCGACGGCGATCCGAAGCTCACATCATTCTGGGCTGAGCGCTTTCCATTCGAGGACGGTTGGGAGCGGTGAGCCGGCCGGTCCTCTACACCTACCATCGCAACTCCGCCGGCGAGCGGGTGCGGATCGCGCTCAATCTGAAGCGCGTCGCCTACGATTATGTCTCCGCCGTCGCGCTCGGCGAGCGCTATGGCGAGGTCAATCCGCAAGGCCTGATGCCGGCGCTCGAGATCGACGGCCGCGTCATCGCGCAGTCCGGCGCCATCCTGGAGTGGATGGAGGAGACCTGGCCGGCCCCGCCGCTCTTACCCGCCGATCCGGTCACCCGGGCCCAGGCGCGCGCCTTCGCCCAGCACATCGCCGCCGAAATGCACGCCCTCACCATCATCCGGGTGCGTCGATATCTGGCCGAGACCATGGGCGCCGATGCGGCTGCGGTCGAGGCTTGGCACGGCCACTGGATGAGGCTCGGCCTCACCGCCCTGGAGGCGACACTAGCCAGCCGGTCCGAACCGTGGCCCTTCGCCTTCGGCGAAACCCCCGGCTGGGCCGAGTTGCATCTGATCCCGCAGCTGCGCAATGCCCGCCGGTTCGGCTGCGACCTCAGCCCCTATACGCGCCTGCTGGCAGTTGAAGCCCGCTGCATCGACCTACCCGCCTTCCGCGACGCCCGCCCCGAAAACCAGCCCGATTATCCCGGCGGCGAGGCCTAGACTCGACGCCAGCGAAGGCAAGATTAGCCACGAAAAACACGAACGACCGCTTCGCGGTCAGGCTGACCAAGGATTCGCGCTCGTCCCCGGCGGGACGCCCACCTTTTCGTGCTTTTCGTGTTTTTCGTGGTTCAAAACTTACGGCCAACCGGCCAAGAACCAGCGCTTACTGGCAGGCGAGGCATTCCTCGTAGTCGGTGCGGTTGGCGATCTCGTAGGTCGCCGACTGGGTGCCTTCGCTGGCCGAGCCGGCGAAGGAGGCGCGCTGTACCGACTTGGAGCGCAGATAATAGAGGGACTTAACACCCCGCTCCCAGGCGGAGTAGTGCAGCATGTGCAGGTCCCACTTGTCGGCGTCGCCGGGCAGGAAGATGTTCACCGACTGCGACTGGCAGACTTCCGGCGTGCGGTCGGCGGCCAGTTCGATCACCCAGCGCTGGTCGAGTTCGAAGGCGGTCTTGAACACGTCCTTCTCGTCCTGGGTCAGCTCGTCCATGTGCGCCACCGAGCCCTCGTTCTCCAGGATCGCGCGCCAGACGAAATCGGTGTTCAGCCCCTTGGCGTCCAAGACCCGCTCCAGATAGGGGTTCTTGACCGCGAACGAGCCGGACAGGGTCTTGTGCGTATAGATGTTGGCCGGGATCGGCTCGATGCCGGCCGAGGTGCCGCCGCAGATGATCGAGATCGAGGCGGTCGGCGCGATGGCCAGCTTGTGCGAGAACCGCTCCATCACCCCGCGCTCTTCGGCGTCGGGGCAGGCGCCGCGCTCTTCGGCCAGCACGCGCGAGGCCTTGTCGGCCTCGCGGCGCAGATGCTTGAACAGGCGCATGTTCCAAGACTTGGCCAGCGCGCTTTCGAACGGCACGTTCTGGCCCTGCAGGAAGGAATGGAAACCCATCAGGCCGAGGCCGACCGAACGCTCGCGCATGGCGGCGTACCTGGCCGATTCCATCGCCGGCGGCGCGCGGTCGATGAAGTCCTGCAGCACGTTGTCCAGAAAGCGCAGCACGTCCTCGATGAAGGTCGGGTGGTCGCGCCATTCGAGGAACATCTCGGCGTTCACCGACGACAGGCAGCAGACCGCCGTGCGCTCGACGCCCAGGTGGTCGGGGCCGGTGTGCAACATGATCTCGGAGCACAGGTTGGACTGGCGCACCTTCATGCCCAGCTCGCGCTGGTGCTGCGGCATCAGCCGGTTGGCGGTGTCGGCGAAGATCAGATAGGGCTCGCCGGTCTGGACCCGGACGTCGAGAATCTTCTGCCAGAGCGAGCGCGCGTCGACCAGCTTGACGATTTCCTGATTCTTCGGGCTGCGCAGGCCAAAGGGGGCGCCGTCGCGCACGGCTTCCATGAACTCGTCGGTGATCGAGATGCCGTGGTGCAGGTTGAGCGACTTGCGATTGAAGTCGCCGGACGGTTTGCGGATCTCGAGGAACTCCTCGATCTCCGGATGGTGGATATCGAGATAGACCGCCGCCGAGCCGCGGCGCAGCGAGCCCTGGCTGATCGCCAGGGTCAGCGAATCCATCACCCGGATGAAGGGGATGATGCCACTGGTCTGGCCCTGACCCTTGACCCGTTCGCCGATGGAGCGGACGCCGCCCCAATAGGTGCCGATGCCGCCGCCATTGGCCGCCAGCCAGACGTTTTCGTTCCAGGTGCCGACGATGCCTTCCAGGCTGTCGGAGACCGAATTCAGGAAGCAGGAGATCGGCAGGCCGCGATCGGCGCCGCCGTTGGAGAGCACCGGGGTCGAGGGCATGAACCAGAGGTTCGAAATGTAGTCGTAGATGCGCTGGGCGTGGTCGGCGTCGTCGGCGTAAGCCGTGGCGACGCGGGCGAACATGTCCTGGTAGGATTCACCCGGAAGCAGGTAGCGATCTTCAAGCGTCGTCTTGCCGAAGTCGGTCAACAGCGCATCGCGCGAACGATCGACCTCGACCTTGCGCACCAGCTGCAAAACCGGCCGCTCGCCCGGCCGGGTGGCGGCGAATCGGGCCTCGCGGATCTGAGTTGCGGACGATGTCGCCTGGCTGCGCGTCATAACCATATACCTATGCCCCAATGGTCCAGCGACAAGCCCCTTGTCGACCGGACCCCCTACATGTTGTGGGCGAAGCACCCACGAACCGCAGATATGGGGCCATAGGGTTGATAGACCGTCAACGGGACAAATCGGCCCGTCCCCAATTTTTAAGTTAACGAGAGGTTAACACAGGCCGATGCGCCCTGTCCGGCCGACCTAGGCTGCGACGGCTTTGCGTTCGCCGTCAACGGCTTGCAGCACCGCCGCGATCAGCGCTTCGGCCCGCACGGGCTTGCCGATATGATCGTCCGCACCCGCAGCGTTCGACGCCTCGACATGCTCGCGCATGACGTTGGCGCTGAGCACCACCACCGGCAGGCGCGGCAGGCTCAGGGCGGCTTCGCGGGCGCGGATCGCGCGGGTGGCGCTCAAGCCGTCCATGATCGGCATCTGCAGGTCCATCAGCACGACGTCGAAGTTGCTCGATTCGACCGCGCCGACGGCGGCCTGGCCGTCCTCGACGCAGACCACCTCGGCGCCGATGGCCGCCAGGATCAGCTCGGCGACCTTGCGGTTGGTCTCGTTGTCGTCAACCACCAGCACCCGGGGCGGCCGGCCGGTGCGTTCGGCCGCGGCCGTGACCGCCGCCGGCGCCTCGCGCGCCGCGATCAGGGGCAGCCTCAGGGTGAAGGCGGCGCCGCGGCCCGGCTTGCCAGCGGCGGAGATCTGGCCGCCCATGAGCTCGGCCAACTGACGGCTGATCGAGAGGCCCAGCCCAGAGCCGCCGAACTGGCGGGTGATCGATCCGTCGGCCTGTTCGAAGCGGCTGAACAGTCGCTCGGCCTGGTCGGGCTCGAAGCCGATGCCCGAATCGCGGACCTCGAAATAGTAGCGGTCGCCGCGCGCGGCCTTGGCCACCGAAAGGCCGACGCGGCCCGCGCTGGTGAACTTGACGGCATTGCTGAGCAGATTGGTCAGTATCTGGCGCAGGCGGACAGGATCGCCGACCACCCGCCGGCGAGCGGTCTCGTCCAGCGCCAGCTCGAAGCCCAGCCCCTTGGCCTCCGCCGCGTTCCGGAACGGCGCGGCCGCCTCCTCGATCAGGTCGCCGAGGTCGAAGGCCGTCTCGGCGACGGTGAGCCGGCCAGCCTCGAGGCGGCTGAAGTCGAGCAGGTCGCCCAATATGCCGTCCAGGGTCGCGGCCGAACCGATGATGGTCCGCACCAGATCGCGCTGGTGGTCGTCCAGACCGGTGCGGCCCAGCACCTCGGCCAGACCGAGCACGCCGTTCAGCGGCGTGCGGATCTCGTGGCTCATATTGGCCAGGAACTCGCTCTTCGAGCGGCTGGCGGCCTCGGCCCGGTGCAGGGCCAAGGTCAGGGCCGCGGCCTGTTCCTTCATCTCGGTGATATCGACGCGCAGGCCGATGGCGCCCCCATCGGCGGTGCGGCGCTCCTCGATCATCACCCAGCGGCCGTCGGCCAGTTGCTGTTCGTGGCGCTGGCCGGGATTGTCCAGCATGGCCATGCGGTCGGCCAGCCAGGCCTCCTCGCGGCCGATGGCTTCGGGATAGTCGCCGCGCGCGACGCCGACCTTCAGGGTGTCGGCCAGCCGCACGCCTTCGCGGAACAGGTCGGCCGAGCGGTGGTAGATCTCGGCATAGCGCTCGTTCCACAGCACGTAGCGGCCTTGGCTATCGAGAAAGACCAACCCCTCGGGCAGCACGTTGATCGCCTCGCGCAGGCGGGTCTCGGCACGCTGGGCTTGCTCTTCGGCCTGCAGCACGGCGGCGGCGGCGCGATCGGACGGCCGCGACCAGGCGGTCAGCCGCCACCACAAGCCCCGCCGCGACTCGCCCCTGACTTTACTCGCCGTCTTCGCTCGACCCATGATTGTCTCGCAGCGCCTACCTGAACTCTTCGGGCGACCACGCCGCACGCCGGTTAACCTCGCCTTAGCGATGAGACGAATCCGCCGCATCCCCATCGGGAAAGCGACTAGGCGCCTTCACGTGAGCAGACGGCGCCTTTGGCGGAGCAGTCCGCCGGCTCAGGCGAGCGCCGACGCCACCGCGAAATCGGCCTCGGTCCTGGCGCGCAGTTGCGTCAGGTCGACCCCGTCCGCCAGCTCCAGCAACCGCGCCCCGCCCGCTTTCCGGTCGATCGCGAACACAGCCAGGTCGGTGACCAAGAGGTCGACGACGCCGGCGCCGGTCAGCGGCAGGCTGCAGGCGTGCAGGAACTTAGCCGCGCCGGATTTCTCGCAATGCTCCATGACCACCACCACCCGCTTGACGCCGGCGACCAAGTCCATGGCCCCGCCCATGCCCTTGACCATCTTGCCGGGCACCATCCAGTTGGCCAGGTCGCCGCTCTGCGACACCTGCATGCCGCCCAGGATGGAGAGATCGATATGGCCGCCGCGGATCATCGCGAATGAGTCGGCCGAGCTGAAATAGCTCGATTGGGCCAGCTCGGTGATGGTCTGCTTGCCGGCGTTGATCAGGTCCGGATCGGCCTCGCCCTCATAGGGGAAAGGCCCCATGCCCAGCATGCCGTTCTCGCTCTGCAGCGTCACGTGCATGCCGTCCGGAATGTAGTTGGCGACCAGGGTCGGGATGCCGATGCCCAGATTGACATAGAAGCCGTCGCGCAGCTCCTTGGCGGCGCGCGCGGCCATCTGTTCGCGGGTCCAGGCCATGACTAGACCGCCTCGCCGGCGCTGGCGGTTGCACGCGGCCGGGTGGTGGCCTGCTCAATGCGCTTTTCGTAGACCGCGCCGTGAAAGATGCGATCGACATAGATGCCGGGGGTGTGGATCTGGTCCGGATCCAGGCCGCCGATCTCGACCAGCTGCTCGACCTCGGCCACCGTCACCTTGCCGGCCGTGGCCATGATCGGATTGAAGTTTCGCGCCGTCTTTCGATAGACGAGGTTGCCCTCGGCGTCGCCCTTCCAGGCCTTGACGATGGCAAGGTCGGCGGTCAGGCCGCGCTCCATCACATAGGCCTCGCCGTCGAACTCGCGCACCTCCTTGCCCTCGGCCACCAGCGTGCCGACGCCAGTCTTCGTGAAGAAGGCGGGGATGCCGGCGCCGCCAGCGCGGATGCGTTCGGCGAGCGTGCCCTGCGGATTGAATTCCAGCTCCAGCTTGCCCGACAGGTAGAGTTCGGCGAACAGCCTGTTCTCGCCGACATAGGACGAGATCATCCTGGCGATCTGGCCGCCGGCCAAAAGCACGCCCAGCCCGAAGTCGTCGACCCCGCAATTGTTCGAAATCACCGTCAGCCCCGTGACCCCGGACTCGCGGATCGCGGCGATCAGGTTCTCCGGGATGCCGCACAGCCCAAAGCCGCCGGCCATGATGGTCATGTCGTCGGCCAACAGCCCGTCGAGCGCGGCCCGGGCGTCGCCCGCAATCTTTTGCGCCATCGCGGCGATACCCGGTCTTAAAGTTGAAGGTGGTGCTTAGTGGACCCGGCCGCGCAGGGTTTCCATCTCTTCTTTCAGCTTCAGCTTGCGTCGCTTGAGCTCGCGAATGCGCAGGTCGTCGCCGGCGGGCCGGCTGGTCTCGTCCTGAATAGCGCGCTCCAGGGTTTCGTGCCGGGAGCCGAGTTCGCGAATTCTCGCTTCTATCGCCATGGATGGGCCTCCATACTGCGGTCGGGTGTGGAGTAAACACCCGTCGGCGAGTCCCGTCAGATCACAATCTATTGCGATCGAGCGGGGCCGCAACTGGCGCCGATTTTGTGGGCGAAAATGGACGATCGCGTGGGGGCGTTGACGCTGTGAAGTCAGGCGCAAGGCTGGTGGTGGGCGTCACGGGCGCGTCCGGGGCGGCCTACGGCCTGCGCACCCTCGACGCCTGCCGCGAGATGGGCGTCGAAACGCATCTGGTCGCCACCCGAGCGGCGGCGCTCACTCTGAAACTGGAAACCGGGCTCTCCATCGCTGAGCTGAACGCCCGGGCCGCGGTGACCTACAAACTCACCGATGTCGGCGCGGCGATCGCCTCGGGTTCGTTCAAGACCCTGGGCATGATCGTCGCGCCCTGCTCGGTGCGCACCATGTCCGAGATCGCCACCGGCGTGACCTCCAGCCTCATTACCCGCGCCGGCGACGTGACGCTGAAGGAGCGGCGGCCGCTGGTGCTGATGGTGCGCGAGACGCCGTTCCACCTTGGCCACCTGCGCACCATGGTGGCCCTGACCGAAATGGGCGCGATCATCGCCCCGCCGCTGCCGGCCCTCTACGCCAAGCCGCCCTCGATCGAGGCCATGATCGACCAGTCGGTCGGCCGCGCGCTCGACCTGTTCGGCCTGGACTGGGCGGGCGTGAAGCGCTGGGGCGAGGATCTGGACGTGGTGGCGGGCCCCCTCCTGGCGGGCGAGGACAGTTGAGCCTCTGGGAGCGCGCCAGCCGCGCCTATGAATCGGCCGAGGTCGAGCGGCTCTGTCTGGCGCTGCAGGACGGGCACGGCCAGTGCGTTTCCTACCTGCTGTGGGCGATCTGGGCCGGGGAGCAGGGCCGCGCCCTGAACGCCGAGCTGGCCGGCCAGGCGGCCGCGCTGGCGCGCGACTGGGAGGCTGGCGTGCTCGCACCCCTGCGCACCGTCCGCCGTCGGCTGAAGTCGGCCGTCGCCGGCATCTCCGATTCGGCCAGGGAAGCCTCGCGCGAGCGGCTGAAGGACGAGGAGATCGCCGCCGAACGGCTGCTGCTCGACGCGCTGGAAGCCATGACCCCGGCCGCCGGGCGCCAGTCCGGCGACCTGACCCAGTCGCTTCGCATAGCCCAGGCTGCCTGGGGCAAGCCGGCGCCTGACGACGCTCTGGCGAAACTCGCCGAGGCGTTTTCGAAGACCGCGTTTCTGGCTAGACTGCGCCCCGAAATGTCCTTCGACGACGAGCCTCCGATCGCCAATGACGAGGCCATCCAGGCCCGCATCGCCGAACTGCGGCTGGCCCACCAGGACCTCGACGCCGCGATCACCGCGCTCACGCTCAATCCCCTGCCCGACCAGCTGCAGATCGCGCGTCTGAAGAAGCAGAAACTGGCGCTCCGCGACCAGATCGGCCGCCTTGAGGATCGACTGACACCGGACATCATCGCGTGAGGGGAAAGGGGACATGTAATTGGGGACACGTACGCATCCCCGACCTGAGCGCGAAAAGCCGAAACCGCGGGGATGCGTACGATCGCGGTAGGGACGCGGGTTACCCCGCGCCCCCCGCACAGA
>JBEPUW010000088.1:0-8900 GCA_041691315.1 Caulobacteraceae bacterium
TCACCATCGCCACCAACATGGCCGGCCGCGGCACCGACATTCAGCTCGGCGGCAATATCGACATGCGGGTCGAGCGTTGGCGGATGGAACAGCGCGGCCTGGGCATCGAGGTCACGCCGCAGCAGGCGATCTCGAAGAAGGCCGAGATCGAGGCCGAGATCGGTGAGAAGAAGGCCCAGGCCATCGCCGCCGGCGGCCTCTATGTGCTGGGCACCGAGCGCCACGAGAGCCGCCGCATCGACAACCAGTTGCGCGGCCGCACCGGCCGCCAGGGCGACCCGGGCGTCTCGAAATTCTTCCTCTCCTGCGAAGACGACCTGCTGCGCATCTTCGCCGGCGAGCGGCTGGACTCGATCATGCGCACCTTTGGCGTCGCCGAGGGCGAGGCCATCACCCATCGCTGGCTGAACGGCGCCATCGCCACCGCCCAGCGCAAGGTCGAGCAGCGCAACTACGAGATCCGCAAGAACCTCCTGAAGTACGACGACGTGGTCAACGACCAGCGCAAGGCGGTGTTCGAGCAACGTCAGGAGTTCCTCGAGAGCAACGACATGTCCGATGTCGCTCTGGAGATGCGTCACGACACGATCGACGACCTGATCCAGCGCTACATGCCGCCGAAGACCTATGCCGAGCAGTGGGAAGTTGAGGAACTGACCGACCGGGTGAAGGATACGCTCGGCCTGGAGCTGCCGTTCGACCGCTGGGCCGAGGAAGAGGGCGTCTCGCCCGACGACATCGCGCCGCGGGTGCTGCAAGCCGCCGACGCGCGGGCCGTCGAGCGCGAGGCTCAGATCGGCTCGGACCAGGCGCGCTCGCTCGAGAAGAACTTCCTGTTGCAGATGATCGACCTGCAATGGCGCGAGCACCTGATGCATCTGGACCATCTGCGCAACGTCATCGGCCTGCGCAGCTATGGCCAGCGCGACCCGCTGAACGAGTACAAGACCGAGGCCTTCACGCTGTTCGAAAAGCTGCTGGCCGACCTGCGCCAGAACGTCACCCGCTGGCTGCTGACGGTCGAGTTCCGCTTCGAGGAGCCGCCGCCCCTGCCGGCCGCGCCGATCGGTGGCCTGGTCGAGGTGCACATGGACCCCAACACCGGCGAGAACGAACGCGAACTGGCCCTGGCCTCGGCCGCGGCCATGGGAGCCGTGCCCGCCGACCAGCGCCAAGCCCTGCCGACCTCTGCCCTGCCCACGCAGTGGGAACGCACCAGCCGCAACGCCCCCTGCCCCTGCGGCTCCGGCAAGAAGTTCAAGCACTGCCACGGGTCGCTGATCTAAGAGTGAGCCTGCCTGAGCCTCAGCGTCGCTTCACGTCGCCGCTGAGCCGCTATAATCTTCCCGTCAACGGGGTCCGCCCCTTGTGACAAGAACCGGCGTGAGCACGCCGGCCGTCGGGAGGGCAGACCTTGTCCGCTTACAGTGGGGTTCGCATCGTCGACTTCAGCCAGGGCGTGGCCGGGCCGATGGCGACCATGCTGATGGGCGACTTCGAGGCCGAGGTGGTCAAGATCGAGCCGCCGCGGGGCGACCGGCTGAAGGACCATCCGGGCTATCTGACCTTCAACCGCAACAAGGAAGTCATGAGCCTCGACCTGGCGGATCCTTCCGATCTGGCCCGGGCCAAGGCGCTGATCGCGCTCGCCGATGTCGCGGTCTTCGACCATGCGCCGGGGGGTCTGGAGCGGCTGGGGCTGGACGCCGCGACGCTCACCGCCGCCCATCCGGCCCTGGTTCATGTCTGGATGCCGCCCTATGGGACCAAGGGCGCCTGGAGCCAGCTTGCGCCGCATCACAGCCTGCTGACCGCGCTCAGCGGCGTCGCCTTCCGCCAAGGCGCCTATGGCGACCAGCCGGTGCATCTGATCCTGCCGCTGATCTGGTACGGCCAGGCGGTGGTGGGCGCCGCGGCGATCGGCGCGGCGCTCTTGGAGCGGTCGCGCAGCGGCCTTGGCCAGGCGGTCACGGTCAGCGGGCTGCATGGGGCGGCCGAGGTGGCCGGCGCGGTGCGGGTGGTCGGCAGCCCGCCGCTGCCACGCGGCGCGCCGCTGGGCGCCCTGCCCAGCTACCGCCTGTACCAATGCGGCGACGGCCAGTGGCTCTTTCTGGGCACCCTGTTCGCCAACTTCTACATCAAGGCGATCGAGGCGCTTGGCCTGCACGAATCCTGGGCCGAGCTGGCCGCCGACCCGCCGATGGCGCGCGACACGCTGATGGGCGTCTTTGCGGGAAAGCCGCGTGACGAATGGCTGGCCATCCTGAAGGCCGCCGGCGTGCCGTGCGCGCCCGTCGGCCCGCGCGAGGCCTGGTTCTCAGGCTCGGCGATCGAGCAGGGCGGCTTGCGCAAGACCTTCGATCATCCGCAGCTGGGCCCTGTCTCCATGCCCGACACCCCGGCCAGGCTCTCGGAGAGCCCGGGATCGGTGCGCGGCCTGGCGCGCCGGATCGCGGCGCCGGCCTGGGCGCCGCGCCCGCCGGCCAATCATTCGGCCCAGGGCCACGACGGCCAGGCGCCGCTACATGGGATCAGGGTGCTGGACCTGGGCACGGTGATCGCCGGCGCCCATGCCGGCGGCGTGCTGGCCAATCTGGGCGCCGAGGTGATCAAGGTCGAGCCGATCGACGGCGACCCGTTCCGCAGCGATGGCGGCGGCTTCCTGGCCTATAATCGCGGCAAGCGCGGCCTCGGCATCGACCTGAAGCAGCCGGCCGCGGTCGCGCTGTTCCACGACCTGGTGCGCCAGGCCGACGTGGTCCTGGACAACTACCGCTATGGCGTCCGCCACCGGCTGGGCATCGACTACGCGGCGCTCAAGGCGATCAATCCGCGCATCGTCTCCTGCTCGATCAACGCCTATAGCGACCGGGGCGAGCGCATGACCCTGCCGGGGTTCGATCCGTTGCTGCAGGCCGAGGGCGGCATGATGGCTGCGCAAGGCGGCGCCGATGAGCCGATCCTGCACACCATCGCCGTCAACGACGTGGCCACCGCCGCCGTGGTCGCCTTTGGCGTCATCGCCGCCCTGAACCGGCGCGAGGTGACCGGCGAAGGCCAGGAGGTGCTGACCAGCCTGATGGCGCAAAGCCTCACCTTCCAGCTGGGCGAGGTGACCACCTATGACGGCCGGCCGCCGAACGACGTCGGCGCGCGCGACTGCATCGGCGTGCGCGCCCTGCACCGCTTCTATCTATGCGGCGACGGCGGCTGGCTGGCCATCGTCTGCGAACGGCCGGAGGAAGCGCTGGCGGTGGGCCGCGTCCTGGGCGTCGATGTCGGCGATGCCGCCGCCGCCCTGACCGCACCGCGCGACGGGACCTTGGCCGAAGGGTTAGCCACCGCGTTCGGACAGCAGCCACGCGACGCGCTGTTGCAGGCGCTGCTGGCCGCAGGCGTGGCGGCGGCCCCCGCCTTGCGCGGCGCGGAAGCCTTCGACAGCGACTGGTTGCGCGAAAACGCCTGGTTCGAGACCTGGGTGCATCCGCGCGTCGGCGAGATGATCAGTGTCCGCGCCTATGCCGACTTCAGCCGCGGTCCCGGCGGATTCCGCTATCCGACGCCGGACCTGGGCGAGCACTCGGGCGAACTGCTGCGCGAACTGGGCGTCGCGCCGGAGCGGATCGAGGCCCTGTTCGCCACCGGCGCAGTGTTCGAGCCGGCCGAACACCACACCGGGTTGGCCAAGTCCGCCCGCCCCGGCGACGGCGGCGTCGCGCTGATGACCCAATAACAATCGAGATAGGAGGGGCTGATGTCTCAGTTTGATGGCGAGGGGCCGGCGGATGTCACCCGGCGCTTCCAGAATGCGTGGAACGACCACGACATGGAGGCCTTCGGCCGTCTGTTCCATCCCGACGCGACGTTCGTGAACCGGTTCGGAACCTATTGGCGCGGGGTCGATGAGATCGTCGCCGGCCACGCCGGCATCCACACCTCGATCTATCGAGACTCGACGCTGGCGATCGATGCGCCCGATGTCGATCCGGTATCGGACGACGCGGCGATCCTGCACTTCTGGTCCCGGCTCAGCGCTGGAGCCGCGCATCCGGCGGGGCCGCACCAGGTCGACACCCTGATCCTGGCGGTGGCGACCCGTCGCGACGGCGAATGGCGCATCCAGGCGGCGGAGAACGTCACGCTGACCGATCCGATGACCGGGGTCGCGCACCTCCGCACCTGAACGCGAGGACCGGGCTTGACGGTCCGGGCCTGTCGGCATAATAATGACTGACCAGTCAGTTTTTATGTTGAGCCCATGCCCAAGATCAGCGAAGCCCAGAAGGAGACGCGCCACCAGCAGATCCTCGACGCGGCGCTGACCTGCTTTTCGCGGGACGGGTTCCACAACACCACCACCGCCGACATCGTGCGCGAATCCGGCGTCAGCCAGGGCACGCTCTACCTCTATTTCGCCACCAAAGAGGACATCGTCGTCGCCCTGGCCGACGAGCGTCACCAGGGTGAGGCGATGATCAATGCCCTGGCCCAGGGCGAGCAGGACCCGATCCGCGGCCTCCTGGCGCTGATCGAACTCTATGGCGAGGGGCTGACCGATCCGCGCAGCCTCGACATGCGCCGCGTCGGCATCCAGGGCTGGGGCGAGGCGCTCAGGAACGAACGCATTCGCACCAGCGCCGTCGAAGGCCTCACGATCGTGCGCGCGGCGATCGTGCGCCTGATCGAGCGGGCTCAGCACACCGGCCAGGTCCGCGCCGAGGTCGACGCCACCGCCGTCGCGCGCACCCTGGTCGCCACCTTCCAGGGCCTGGTCGTGCAGTTCGCCTGGGGTGAGCCCGTAGACCTGCGCGCTTGCGGCCAGGTGATCCTGGGCCTGATCCGCGACTCGTTGCTGACCCCTGAGGGCCGCGCTTCGTTCGAGGCCGCCCTCGCCACCCTGCCTATCCGAACCGATTGAAGGAGAGCCTCCCATGGCCATGTCCGAAACGATGACCGCGCCTCACGCCGTGGCCGACGCCAGCCCGCAACGGCCGCGCCGCCAGTGGGGCGTGGCGCTGAAGGCGCTGCGCCGGCTGCTCAACGATAAGGAAGACACCGGCCAGGTGTTCGAGATCATGGGCGCCCTGAACGGCGACTCCACGTTGAAAAGCTACCGGCGCCTGCTCGAGACGCCGACCGGCGGCCGGCTGGCCTATGAGCATGTCGAGCTGGCGCCGCGGCTGATGGACGATGCCTGGCTGGACACCTTTGCGCCGGGTACCGTCGGGGCCGCCTATCGCGACTTCGTGCGCAGCGAGAATATCTCCGCCGACGGCCTGGCCGAGATCAGCCGCCAGCGGCAGTCCAAGGTCGAACAGGCTCACCCGCATGCCTGGTTCGGCCGCCGCACCCGCGACAGCCACGACATCTGGCACATCCTCTCGGGCTATCATCGCGACGGGCTGGGCGAGGCCTGCCTGGTGGCCTTCTCCTACGCCCAGACCGGCAGCCTGGGCTGGGCGGTGATCGCGCTGGGCGCCGCACTGCGCTCGCGCCGCGGCCAGACCAAGCACCCGTACATCGGCGCCATCTGGCAGGGCTACACGCGCGGCAAGGCCGCCGCCTGGCTGGCCGGCCAGGACTATGAGCAGCTGATGAGCGAGCCGCTGGATGCGGCGCGCCGGCGGCTGCACATCACGCCGCCGACGCTCTACGACGCCATCCCGGCCGCCGACCGCGACGGGACGATGCCGGCGACCTGACGTCCGTCAGGCCTTGGGCGGCGCGGTATATTCGCTCCAGGAGAAGGGCGTCGTGCCACCGTCGCCCGCCAGCCGCCACAGCCGGCCCGAAACCTCATCCATGCGGATGGCGTTCCAGACCAGCTGTCCGTTCGCCTGCATGATCGTCGACCAGGCGTAGACACGGTAGTGACCGGTCGGCGGCGGTGAGGTCTCCAGGAAGGTGATGGTCACCGGCTTGTCGTCCCAGGCCAGTACGGTCTCGCCGCTGGAGATGTTGATCCGCAGCAAACCGCCGTTTTCCTGCGGCGAGCCGGTCAGCGAAACCGCCTCATAGCCCACGGTCGGCGCCGCGGCGGAGGAGGTCGGCGCCGGCTGCGTGCAGGCGGCCGCCAGCCCAGCGAACGCGGCGATCGCCACGATGCGTTTCAGGTGAAGTGTCATGGTCTCGCCCCCTTAAGTGTCCGATCCAGCCTAGCTCAACTTCAGCGACCGGCAAGGCTTCAGCGCGGCAGTCGGCTCAAGACCTCCGCCGCGAACAGGGACAGGGTATCGTCGCGCGCGCCCATGACCACGATCCGGTCACCGGGTCGCGCCAGCTCGACCAGCCGGTCGCCGCAGGCGGCGCGGTCGGCGAGCGCGGCGGCGTTGCCGCCGCGCCGTTCAAGCGCCTTGGTGATGTCGCGGCTGCTGACGCTGCGATCGGTGGTGCCGCCGTAATAGACCGGCTCGGGCATTAGCAGCACGTCGTCTGCCGCCATCCGCTCGGCGAACACGTCCACGAACGCCTCGCGCATCAGCCGCAGCGGCCCGTAGCCGTGCGGCTGGAACATCAGCAGCAGCCGGCCGGGAAAGGCGTGCAGGGTGTCCAGCGTGGCGGCCAGCTTGTCCGGATTGTGCGCGAAGTCGTCGATCACCGTGACGCCGCCAGCCGTGCCAACCACCTCGAAACGTCGGCGGATGCCGCTGAACGCGCCCAGCGACACGGCGGCCTCAGCCAAGCCAACCCCGCAGGCCTGGGCCGCGCCCAGGGCCGCCAGCGCATTGGCGATATTGTGCAGGCCGGGAACCTGCAGGTTCACCGCAGCGGTCTCGCCGGTCGCGCGCGCCGTGACTGGAAAGCTGACGCCGTCAGGCCGCAACGTCGGCGACCCCGCCTTGAGGTCGGCGGCCGCGTCACTCAGGCTGTAAGTAATGGCCCGCTCGGGCTGCGCGGCCTTGGCGAGCGCGCGGGTCTCGTCGTTGTCGAGGTTGAGCACGGCCGTCCGCGCCTTGGCGGTGAAGTCGCCGAACAGTGCGCGCAACTCCTCCATCGACTTGTGATCGAGCGAGATGTTGTTCACCACCGCGACGGTCGGCTGGAACAGCGCGATCGAACCGTCGCTCTCGTCCACCTCGCTCACTAAGGCCGGGCCTGCGCCGATGCGGGCGCTGGCGAAGGTCGCGTCGGCGGCGATGTAGTTCTTCATCTCCGCGCCATTCATGATCGTCGGATTCTGCCCCGCCCGATCCAGAATCCAGCCGATCATGCCGGTGGTGGTCGACTTGCCGCTGGTGCCGGCGACGCCGATCCGCTGGTCCGCGGCGTTGAACAGTTCGGCCAGCAGCTCGGCGCGGGTCATGATCGCCAGACCCAGCTGGCGCGCCGACTGGACGTCGGGAATGCTCTCCTCGACCGCGCCGGAGATAACCAGGATCTGGCCCGGGCGGTTCACGCCGCTGCCGTCCTGGGGATGCAGGGCCACACCCCGCGTCCGCAGGAAATCGAAGCGGGCGGTGTTGCGGCCCTGATCGAGCGCGCGGTCGGAGCCCTCGACCACACCGCCGCGCGCCTGCACGATCAGCGCCAGGGGTGTCATGCCGCTGCCGCCGACGCCGCAGAAGAAGTAGGCTTGCCCTGGAATCATCGCCGGACCCTATGGGCGCCGCCCTGGCGGGGCAACAGGAGCCGGCCTTTGGAGCCAAACCCATGCGCCGCGAGCGGCTGAAGATCGGCGTTGTCGCCACCGCCTCGCGCATGTCGCCGGAAGTGGCCGAGCGCGTTCCGGCCCTGGCGCGCACGCTCTACGGCGACGCCGCGCCGGAGATCGTCTTCCATCCCGACGTCCTGGCCAGCGCCGGCCATTTCGCCGGCGACGATGCGTGCCGCGCGCGCGCCTTTCTCGACGTGGCCAACGACCCCAGCTTCGATGCGCTGTGGTTCGCGCGCGGCGGCTATGGCTCCTGCCGCATCGGCGAGGCGGTGCTGGCCGGCCTTGAGCCCGCCGCCCGGGCCAAGACCTATCTCGGCTACAGCGATGCCGGCGCGCTGCTGGGCGGCCTCTACCGCGCCGGATTTCCGCATCTGGCGCATGGGCCGGTGGCCCAGGACATCCTGCGCGATGGCGGCGACGCTGCCGTCGCTCGCGCCCTGGCCTGGCTGGTCGATCGCGACACTGGGGCGCTGGAGCCCAGCCTCGGCGGCGGCAAAAGGGCCGCGGCCTTCAATCTGACGGTGTTCAGCCAGCTGCTCGGCACCCCGCTGGAGCCGGACCTTACCGGCCACGTGCTGATGCTCGAGGAGGTGTCGGAGGCCATCTACCGCATCGACCGTTCCTTCTTCCACATCACCAGCAACCCATCCGTCCGCCGCGTCGCCGGCATTCGGCTCGGCCGCTGCAGCCTGATACCGCCGAACGACCCCGACTTCGGCCTCGACGGGGCGGCGGTGGCCCGCTTCTGGTGCGAACGGTCCGGCATCCCCTGGCTCGGCCGCGCCGACATCGGCCACGACGCCGATAACAAGATCGTGCCGTTTGGGGCAGCGGCTTGAGGAACACCGCTGGTCGTGGTGGGTTTTCGTCTGAGGAGGACGACGCCATGCCCGACGAAAAAGACCCCAAGGATCCCAACGACGGCTACGAGACCGACACCTTCAGCCGCGGCGACGCCGAGGGCGCGACCGCCAAAGGCGGCGAGCGCGGCTCGGCCGGCGATGTCGAGAAGGAAGTCGCCAAGTCGCCGGACGACAAGTACGAGACCGACGCCTTTAGCCGCAACGACGCCGAAGGCGGCACCGCCGTCGGCGAAGACGCGCCCTAGCCCTGCCGCCGGTTCCGCGAAATTGGGGACACGTACGCATCCCACGACCTTCGGAGTCACACCCGCGAGATCAGCGATGCGTGCGATCGCGGTAGGGACGCGGGTTACCCCGCGCCCCCCGCACAGAACCGGACGTGC
>JBEPUW010000089.1:0-8492 GCA_041691315.1 Caulobacteraceae bacterium
TTCACGCTGATCTTGAACTCGTGGAAGTCGTGGTCCTGCAGGATGCGGGCGTGGCGAAGGGCGCTCTCGACCATCGCGTCGGGGCAGGGTTCGCCGTATTTCTCCAGGAGGTCGCGCTCCAGCGAGCCGGCGTTGACCCCGATCCGCATGGAGCAGCCGTGATCGCGGGCCGCCTGGATCACCTCGCGCACGCGGTCGGGCGAGCCGATGTTGCCGGGGTTGATGCGCAGACAGGCGGCGCCCGCCTGAGCGGCCTCGATCCCGCGCTTGTAGTGGAAGTGGATGTCGGCCACGAGCGGGACCTTCGAGGCCTTGGCGATGGCCTTGAACGCCCTGGTCGAGTCTTCGTCCGGACAGGACACGCGGACGATGTCGGCGCCGGCCTCCTCGAGCTGGCGGATCTGGTCGATGGTCGCAGCCGCGTCGGCGGTCAGCGTATTGGTCATCGACTGGACGGTGATCGGGGCGTCGCCGCCCACCTCCACCGAACCCACGCGGATCTTGCGCGACGGCCGGCGGTGGATCGCCCGCCAGGGGCGCAGGGAGGTGTGGTCTTGATCGCTCATCGCGCCGGAAAATAGGCTGTCCTGGGCGCGAACCCAAGCGGCCATCTGCGCGCGGGCTATCCGGCGAGCTTGTTGAGCGACACCTGGGCGGCGGGCAGCACGCCCTTGGTCTGGCCGCCGACGAAGACCTGGAAGCTGTCGGGCTCGGAGACCGTGGCGGTGAGACCGGCGAGCTGCGGGGCGCGGAAGGCCTCGCCGGCCGCGAACTGGCGGGCGAAATAGATCTGGCCGTCGGCGCCGCGGACGATCAGCGAGGCGGACTTCAGCGCCTGCAGGGTCACCGCCGAGGGCTGGCCCGGCGCCGCGCCATAGATCTGGCCGTTCGCCACGAAGACCGGCGACAGGGTCGCGGGATCGACGGCGGCCTCGCCATCGGCCTTCACCCCCACCTTGGCCGGCGCGCTGTGGTTGACGCCGCTCTCGCCGGCCTCCGCCAGGCCCGGGGTCTCGTAGGGCGGCGGGGTGGTGGACTCGACCGGCGCCGGGAGCGGCAGACCCAGCGTCACCGGACCGGCCTTCTGGGCGGCCAGCGCCTGCTCGGTGGCCTTGGCCGGGGCGGTGGGCGAGGGCGGGGCGTTGGCGTTCATCGCCCGCTGGGCGACGTTCCACAGAATGATGGCCGCCAGCATGACGATCACGCCGACCACGATCGCCGCCGCCCGCGGATCGCGCTCGTCGCCGACGCCGACCGGCGCGCGAAGCGGCTCGTCCAGCACCGGCTCGTCGGCCTTGAAACGCTCGACCGCCGCCTCGGCGTCGAGGCCTAGCGCGTCGGCGTAGGCGCGGATGTAGCCGATCGTGAAGGGTCGCGAGGGCAGCTTGTCGAGCCGCATGGCCTCGATGTCGGCGAGATAGGCCCGGCGGATCCGGGTGGTCTCGGCAAGCTCCTCCAGACTGAGCCCACGGAATTCGCGGACAGCCTTCAACGCTTGGCCGATGTCGCCGCCAGACTGCAGAGAGGGGGCGTAGCTATCGTCAGCCAACTGCGAAACCCTTAGACCGCGACGTAGATTTTACGGGCCAGCGTTTCGATTTCGTTGCGCACCGACCCCGCGCCGCTCTTCAGCAACGCCGAGACCCCACGACGCGCTGCTTCGCGGTCGCAGGAAAGCACCATTTGTTTGACCGGCCCGACGCCGGCCGGCGGCATGGAGAGGCGTTCGAAACCCAGCGCCACCAGGGCGAAGGCCTCCAGCGGACGGCCGGCCATCTCGCCGCAGACGCTGACCGGGGTGCCGGTCTCGGCGCAGGCGCGCTGGATCTGCTCAAGCGCGCGCAGCGCGGGCGGCGACAGCGGGTCGTAGCGCTCGGCCATCCGCGGGTTTCCGCGGTCCGCGGCGAACAGATATTGCATCAGGTCGTTGGTGCCGACGCTGACGAAGTCCGTCATCGGCAGGAGCGCGTCGAGGTGCCAGACCAGCGACGGCGCCTCGATCATCGCGCCGACGTCGAGACGCGAGGGCGGCGGACGGCCGCGGCGCTGGGCCCAGGCCATCTCGACATCGACCAGGGCGCGGGCGGCGCGGAACTCGTCGACGTTGGCGACCAGCGGGAACATCACCCGCAGCGGCCGGCCGCGGGCCGCGGCGATCAGGGCGCGGAGCTGCAGGCGCAGGAGCGCCGGGCGGTCGAGGCCCATGCGGATCGCTCGCCAGCCGAGGGCGGGGTTGTCCTCCCGCTCGGCCTCCATGTAGGGCAGCACCTTGTCGCCCCCGAGGTCGAGGGTGCGGAAGGTCACCGGCAGGTCGCCGGCCGCCTCCATGACCCGGCCGTAGAGCGCGGTCTGGGCGTTGAAGCGCGGCATCTCCTCGGCGACCATGAACTGGAATTCGGTGCGGAAAAGGCCGATGCCCTCCGCCCCGGTCTCCGCCAGGATGTCGAGGTCGATATCGAGGCCGGCGTTCATCAGGAGCGTGATCTTGGCCCCGTCGCGGGTGAAGGCCGGGGTGTCGCGCAGCTTGGCGAACTCGGCGCGCTGCTGGCGGCGCACCTCGATGCGGGCCTGGATGGCCTTCACCACGTCGGTGCGCGGCCGCAGGTAGGCCTCGCCGCTCTCGGCGTCGACGATCACCATGTCGCCTTCGGAGACCTTGTCGCGCAGGCCGGGCAGGCGGCCGACGCAGGGAATGTCCAGGGCGCGGGCGACGATGGCCGCGTGGCTGGCCGCCGAACCTTCCTCGAGCAGGAGGCCGCGCAGCTTGGTGCGGTCGTATTCCAGGAGGTCGGCGGGGCCGAGGTTGCGGGCGATCAGGATGGCGTTGTCGGGCAGGTCGCGGGCCACGTGGCCGTCGCCGGCCAGGTGGCGCAGCAGACGGTCGTTGAGGTCTTCGAGGTCGTGCAGCCGTTCGCGCAGATAGGGGTCGCGGGCCTGGCCCAGGCGGGCGCGGTGCTCCGAGCGCACCCGTTCCACCGCGGCCTCGGCGGTCAGACCGTTGCTCACCGCGTCCTGCAGGCTGCGGTTCCAGCTCTGGGAGTGGGCGAACATCCGGTAGGTGTCGAGCACCTCGAAGGAGGCGTCGACGAGACCGGCGTTGCCCTCGAGCATCTGGTCGATCTGGGCCTGCAGGCTGTCGACGGCGGCCTTCAGGCGCACCTCTTCCGCGGCCACGTCGTCGGAGAGCAGTTGCGAGGGCGCGACCGGCGGCTCGTGCAGCACCGCCACCCCATAGGCCAGGCCGTCGCCGAACTTGGAGCCCTTGAGCCGTTCGGGCCGGTGGGGCGCGATCTCGACGCCCTTCAGCGCGGCCTCGCCCATCAGCTCGCCGGCCGCGACCATCTCGGCCAGCACCATGGCGACGATCTGCAGGTCCTCGACCTCGTCGTCGGTGTAGACCCGGGCCGTGCGGTTCTGGACCACCAGAACGCCGATCGCCCGGCCGCCGCGCAGCAGGGGCACGCCCAGGAAGGCGTGGTAGGGGTCTTCGCCGGTTTCCGGGCGGTAGGAGAAGGCCGGGTGCTCGGGCGCGTCGGCCAGGTTGAGCGGCCGGCCGAGCTTCATGATCTCGCCGACCAGGCCCTCGCCCGGCTTCATGCGGGTGACGTGGACGGCGGCGGGGTCGAGGCCCTCGGTGGCGAACAGCTCCATGTCGCCGGCCGCGCGGCGCATGTAGAGCGAGCACACCTCGGCCACCATCGACCGCGCGATAATGCGCACGACCATGTCCAGGCGCGTCTGCGCCGGCCCGCCCCCGGCGAGGGCCTCCCGGATCTGCCGAAGCAGACTGCGCTGACCGCGTATGGCTACTCCAGGCGCCGCCATGGACTCGCGTTTTTCTCCCTCAAGCTTTTGCGCCTCCTAGCAGGTTTATGTCTCTCAACGGATACGGAAAGGGTCGTTTGCGGCGTTTCCGGCCTTTGCCCGGCAATCGGGCGCCCAAGCTTGAGCTTTTCGGTGGACGGACGCATCGTCGCGCCAACAACGAACAGCGCCAAAGAGATCCTCGGGGGGACGCCATGCTGCGGAAATGGGATTTCCTGGTCCTGGGCCTGATGCTGATTCTGGGCGGATCGTTCCTGGCCCACATGGTGCAGACCGCGGGCGGCGTGACCCTCAGGGACGTGCGCTTCGCCGGCGATGGGGGACTTACCCAGTCGGGCCTGCTCTATGTGCCGAAGAGCGCGACGGCGGCCCATCCGGCCCCGGCGGTGCTGGCCAGCCATGGCTACATCAACACCCGCGAGATGCAGAGCCCGTTCGCCATCGAGCTCGCCCGCCGCGGCTTCGTGGTGCTGGCCATGGATATGATCGGCCACGGCTATTCGGACGGGGCGGTCGGCCAGTCGAAGGACCTCGGCGGGCCCGCGGCCCTGCGCTACCTGCAGGGCCTGCCCTTCGTCGACAAGGCCAACATCGGGCTCGAGGGCCATTCCATGGGCGGCGTGCCGGTGATGTCGGCGGCCGCCGCGCAGCCCCTGGGCTATCGGGCGATCGTGCTGGAAGGCTCGACCCCCGGGTTCCTCGGCGCCAAGTCGCCGGAGAGGCCCAACAACCTGGCCGTGGTGTTCGGCCAGTTCGACGAGTTCGCGCCCTTGATGTGGGGCGTGCCGAAGGGCTCGATGGTCGACCAGTCGAAGAAGCTCGCCAAGGCGTTCGGCGTGCCCGGGCCGGTGATCGTCGGCAAGATCTACGGCGCCTTCCCGGACGGCACCGCGCGGGTGCTGGAGAACCCGCCGGTGACGCACCCGTGGGAGCACTTCAGCGTCGCGGGCGTCGGCGGCGCGGTCGACTGGTTCCAGAAGACCCTGACGGGCGAGGCCAATCCGTTGGCCCCCGCCGACCAGATCTGGTTCTGGAAGGACGTCGGCACGGCGGTCGGGTTCGCGGGCTTCGTCCTGCTGCTGATCGGGGCCTTCGAAGTGCTGCTTATGCTGCCGGTGTTCGCCAGCCTGAACCAGCCGACGCAGCCTGTGGCCGAGCGGCGCGGCGGCAAGTGGTGGCTGGCCTTCGGGCTGACCGCGGCGGTCCCGGCGCTGACCTTCTATCCGCTGATGAAGCTCGGGGTATTCTTCTTCCCGATGCAGCTCTTCCCGCAGTCGATCCAGAACCAGCTGGTGGTCTGGGCGCTGCTCAATGCGGCGATCACGCTCGTGCTGAGCCTGGTGCTCCGGGGTGGCAAGCCGGTCTTCACCACCAACTGGCCGAAGTCGGCGGCGATCGCCGCGGCCACCATCGCCATCGGCTATCTGTCGCTGGTCGCGGTCGATGCGGTGTTCAAGGTCGACTACCGCTTCTGGGTGCTGGGCCTGAAGCCGCTGGACGGCCGTCACGCCCTGATGGCCATCCCCTATCTGGTGCTCTGGACCGGCTTCTTCCTGGTGGCCTTCCGGGCGCTGGCCGCGAACCTGGCGGTCAAGGGCGAGGGATTCATCGCCCAGACCGCCGGCTGGAAGCTCGCCATGAGCCTGGGCTTCATTCTGCTGCTGATCGTGGAGTATGCGACGCTGTTCCGGACCGGCCTGCTGTTCACGCCGGCCGAGCCGCTCAACACCATCGTGGCGATCCAGTTCGTGCCGCTCCTGGCGGTCTTCGGGGCGATCGCGGCGGTGACCTATCGGCGGACCAATTCCTACGTCCCCGGCGCGCTGATCTGCGCCCTGCTCCTGAGCTGGTACGTGACCGCCGGGACCGCGACCCACTGGTACCCGGGGTTCAAGCTGCCGACGCCTGCATCTGGGGCGGGCGCGGCCCAACCCGCCGTCAAGGGGCCGCGGTGATCCGGTAGGCGCAGCGGCGGGCCCCGGCCAGGATATGGTCGGTGCGCTCGACCGTGCAGTCCGCGCCCAGCACGCGGCGGAAGAGGGCGAGTTCGGCGCGGCAGAAGCCCTGGCAGGCCGCGGCCGCCGCACAGATCGGGCAGTGGTTTTCGACCAGCAGGTAAGCGCCGTCGTCCAGCCGCGACCACTCGGCCATGTAGCCCTCGGCGGCGCGCAGGGCGGTGAGCCGCGCGAGGCGGTCCTCGAAGGCACCGGCCGGGGCCAGGGCGGCGGCGTAGGCGGCCTCGGTGTCGCGCTCGCGGCGGGCGATCAGCCGGTCGACGCCGGCCTCGCCGAACTCCGCGCGGACCGCCGCCAGCATCTCGACGGTGAGCTGGGCGTGGGTGTCGGGGAAGCGGGCCTGGGCCTTGCCGGTGAGGGACCACAGCCTACGCGGCCGGCCGACGCCGCGGCGCTCGCTGGCGTGGGCCACCAGGCCGTCGGCGGCCAGGCGTTCGAGCGCCTGCAGCGCCGCCTGCCGGCTGACGCGCAGGCGCGTGGCGAGGGCCTGGGTGTCCTGGGCCCCGAGGGTCTTCAGGGTCAGCAGGATCTGGTCGGTGGGATTGCGCACGGACGGGGCTCAAATTTGACAATCGCAATATTGCAAAACCTCCGGCGGCGGTCTACCTCAATTCGACAAGGTGAGAGTTGTCGAAATGGCTGAGGCGGCGCGGGAGAACAGCTGGGCGGACCTGCTGGCGGACGGCCGGCTGCCGCGTTTCGCGCTGATCTGCCTGGGCGTCTGGCTGAACGCCGCCGACAGCCTGGTGACCGCCACCATCATGCCCAGCGTCGGGGCGCAGCTCGGCGGCTACGACTATTTCAGCTGGGCGACGGCGGGCTTCTTCGTGGGCGCGATCCTGGCCGGCGCGAGCGCGGGCCGCATCTCCGAGATCTTCGGCCTGCGCGGGGCGACGGCCATGGCGGGCGCGATCATGGCCGGGGGCTGCCTGATGAGCGCGCTCGCGCCCAACGTCGGCGTGTTCCTCGCCGGGCGGCTGATCCAGGGCCTCGGATCGGGCTGGATTTCCGGCTTCGCCATGGTCGCCATCGCCTTGCTGTTCCCCGAGCGCCACCTGGCGCGGGTGTTCGCCTCGGTGACCTTCATCTGGGGCGTCGCCACGGTGCTGGGTCCGCTGTTCGGCGGCGTGGTGCTTGAGACCGGCGACTGGCGCGACGTCTTCTGGCTGTTCGCCGCGCAGGCCGCGGTGTTCGCCGCCGCCGCGCCCGTGTTGCTGCGCGGCTCGGCGAAGGCCGGCGGCGGGCCGGGGATCCCCTGGCTGCAGCTGGGCGTGCTGGGCCTGGGCGTGGCGGCCATCGCCGTGGCCGATGTGGTCAAGGCGCCGGGGCTCTCGGTCGGCCTGGTCGTCGCCGGGCTCGCGGTGCTGGGCCTGGTGATCTGGATCGACGCGCGGGCCCGCGTCCGGCTGCTGCCGCATCGGGCGGGGGACCTGAGGACGGTCTGCGGCTCCGGCTATTTCGCGCTGTTCGCCATGACCGCGGCGACCATGGGCTTCGCGATCTACGGCCCGCCGATCCTGCAGCAGTTGCGTGGCTTCTCGCCGCTCTGGGCCGGCTACACGATCGGCGCGGAATCGGCGGCCTGGACGCTGGCGGCGATGCTGGTGGCCGGCGCCACGGGGGTCTGGGACGCCCGCTGGGTGCGGTTCGGCGCGGTCTGCCTGGTCGCCAGCCTGGTCATCCTGGCCTGGACCATGGCCGACGGGGCCTTCGCCTGGGTGCTGGCCGGCGGGGCGCTGATGGGCGCGGCGTTCGGCTTCTCCTACGCCTTCATGAGCCGGCGGCTGCTGAACGCGCTGTCCGACGAGGACCGCGCCATCGGCTCGTCGGGGATCAGCGCGGTGCGCCAGACCGGGGCCGCGGCCGGCGCCGCCATCTCCGGCGTGGCGGCCAACATGGGCGGTTTCTCGGCGGGCCTGACCGACGCCAGCGCGCGCTCGGCCTCGGTCTGGGTCTTCGTCTCGGTGATCCCGCTGGCGGTGGTCGGGGCCTGGGCGGCGTTCCGGCTGACAGGGTCGGCGGTGAAGGCCTAGGCTGCGGCCATGGACATCCGCATCCTTGGGCCCGGCGACGAGGCCTTGCTGATCGAGGCGGTGGCCTTGAGCGACGAGGACGTGCCGTCGGAGGCGGCGAGCGCCCATCTGATGGACAAGGACCTGGTCTGCCTCGTTGCCCTCGACGCCGGCGAGGTGGTCGCCTTCATCTACGGTCACGTGCTGCGTCGCTTCGAGAAGACCAGCTTGTTCATCTACTCCGTCGACACCACGCCGACGCACCAGCGCCGCGGCATCGCCCGGGCCATGCTGCAGGTCCTGGCCGCCGAGGGGCGCACGGGCCGCTGGGACGAGATGTTCGTCTTCACCAACCGGAGCAACGCGGCCGCCATGGCGCTCTATGCGAGCGCCGGCGGCGTCAGCCCGCCGCCGGATGACGTGGTGATGTTCGACTTCGAAGGCTAGCTAGAGCTGGTCGAGCCCGTAGGCCGCGTGCAGGGCGCGCACGGCGAGCTCGGTATAGGCCGCGTCGATCAGCACGCTGATCTTGATCTCCGAGGTCGAGATCACCTGGATGTTGACGCCCTTCTCGGCGAGCGCGCTGAACATGGTCTTGGCGACGCCGGTGTGGCTGCGCATGCCGACCCCGATCACCGAG
>JBEPUW010000090.1:0-8335 GCA_041691315.1 Caulobacteraceae bacterium
GGCACGTTCCCACGTGTTACTCACCCGTCCGCCACTAACCCCGAAGGGTCCGTTCGACTTGCATGTTTTAGGCCTGCCGCCAGCGTTCGCTCTGAGCCAGGATCAAACTCTCAGGTTTATGTTTGACGTACTGACATTCGTATCCATCGACCCTTGGGAGGGCCGGTGGGCGTTCGTCTGCGTAGTATCTTGACGAGTTCCCATAAATCCGTCGGCCCGAAAGCCAACGGTCATGGTGTCTTCAAGAGACCGCATTCGATCAGTGTCTTTGTGGACAGACTTGCTCTGTCCGCAAACCACCGCCGCCTGCGTTTCTCTTTCCAAATCAACGATGTCAAAGACCTGACCAGCGAGCTGGCCCCACCCGATTACGCCCGGGCGGCGGCGAAGAGCGGCGTGTCTAGTCGTCGCTCCCGGTCGTGTCAACCGGCCCAAATCGCCCCACCGTTTTTCTCGTCGACGGGGTTTCTTTAGAGCGCAAAATTCGCATCGGGGCCGCCGAGGCTTCCCTCATAAGTCCGATACGAGTCGGGTTGAAGCTGCGGAGACTATGCTCGCGATCTGAAAAAAGCAAGCGTTCGTTCGCGGTTTTCCGTCCGGCGGCGGACGAGCGAGCCTATTGCCCTGCCCTGTCCGCGCGCCATAAGGGGATGTAGGTAGGAAAGTCGCCAAATGCTATCGCAAAAGGCCCGTTATGCGCTGCGCGCGCTCGTGGAACTGGCGCGCGAGCCGGCCGCCCAGCGCACCGCCGCCGAGATCGCCGTACGCGCCGACGCGCCGCGCAAATTCCTTGAAGCCATCCTCCTGGAACTCGCCCGCCGCGGCCTGATCGTCAGCCGCCGCGGCAAGCTGGGCGGCTATGTCCTGGCCAAGCCGCCGGCGGCGATCAGCTTCGCGGAGGTGATTCGGGTAATCGACGGGCCGCTGGCGCTGGCGCCGTGCGTCAGCCAGATGGCCTTCCGCAAATGCCACGACTGCCCCAGCCTGGAAACCTGCTCGCTGCGCGCGGCCCTGCTCAAGGCGCGTGACGCGACCGCGCGCGAACTTGAGGGCTACAGCCTGGCCGACGCCGCGGCCGAGGAGGCCAGATCTTCGGTAAACCAGGACTTGGCGCCTCAGCCGGCGGAGATATAGGCCTTCAGGTTCTCGGCCTCGGCCTCGCTCTCGGCGATCTTGCTCTTCACCAGGTCGCCGATCGAGACCAGGCCGGCCAAGCGGCCGTCCTTCAGCACCGGCAGGTGGCGGATGCGGCGGTCGGTCATCCGCGCGAGCAGGGAATGCACCGTCTCGGTCGGCGCGGCGAACACCACGTCGGGGGTCATGCAACTGGAGACCGGCTGGTTCAGCCCGGCGGCGCCCTTCTCGGCCACCACGCGCACGACATCGCGCTCGGACAGTATTCCAATGACCATGTCCTGGTCGTCGACGATCACCAGCGCGCCGACATGGCGCGAAAGCAAGAGCGCGGCGGCGGCGGCGACGGTTTCGTGCGGTGAAGCTGTGAAGACCAGGTCGCCCTTATCCTTCAGGATCTGAGACACCAGCATCGGCGTTCCTCCTTCGCCTTGTATAAGGAGGCGAAGCGTCCGCCCAAACCCGACGGAAGGCAATTCCCTATATAGTGATCGAGCTGGAGGCGGCTCAGGGCCGGCGAAGCAGGGCCAGCAGCGGCGCAAACAGCAAGAGCCCGCTGGCATAGCCGCCCAGATGCGCCTCCCAGGCGACCTTGGCGTCGCCCGCCCCCGGCGCCCAGCCGACGAAGGCGATGATCAGATTGGCGATCAGGAAGGCCAGCGCCATGACGATGACCGGCTGGCTGAGGAAGGGGGCCAGGCGCCGGTCGGGGGTCAAGAGCCGCGAGGCGGCCGCCATCAGCCCCGATCCCGCGCCCGACGCGCCCACCACCAGGGCCTGCGCGTGCGGGTGGAAGGCGGTGAAGGTCAGGTTGCCGGCGATCCCGCAGACCAGGAAGAAGCCGAAAAAGGCCGCCGCCCCCGCCACTCCGGTCCCCATCCGCTGCGCCACCGGGCTGCCGAAGGCCAGGATGAAGGCGGTGTTGGTCAGGACGTGGGCCCAGCCGCCGTGCATGAAGATGGCGGTGACCAGGGCGGGCCAACGGCCATGGTCGAGCGCCGCCGGCGAAAACCCCCAGGCATTGGCGGTGGCGTCGAGGCCCAGCCAGGTCTGAACCAGGAAGCAGGCCAGGATGAAGCCGATCAGGCCGATGACCGTCCAGGGCGACCGGAAAATCGGTTCGCGCCGGCTTGGCGCCGCGTCCTGGGGAGCACTGTCTTCAGGGTCCATTGACCCGAAATGAAGCGAAACGGCCGGGTTTGCCAGGGCGCCATCCCGAAAAAAACGTCTCAAAAGGGCGATTGGGCCGGGTCAACTTAACTAAATTTCGAGGTCTTACCCCCACAAATCCAGGCAATTCAGGGTTGGCACGGCCGTTGCTTGAACGGGTCGGCGGCGGAATGGCTGCGGAGGCGGGTATGATTGAGACAGCAAACAGGTTTCGGCGCACGGCGCTGATCACGGCTCCGCTTACCGCGGGTCTGCTGATGCTTGCCGCCACGGCGCAGGCCCAGAGCATCAATACCAATTCAGCGTCCTTCAACGGCGGCTTCGGCCGCACGCCCGGTTCGGAAAACGGTCCGGTCAACGTGCAGATGACCGACGTCAACGGCAATCTGGTCGTGGTCAACGGCCAGGTCACCAGCGTCGCGGCCGGCAGCATCTTCGCCAGCGCCGGCGCCGTGGCCAGCGCGTCCGGCATGGCCGGCGCGGTCGACAGCTTCTCCGGCGCCGGCGGCGCCTCGGCCTCCGCCATCGGCAACAATCTGAGTGTCGTTACCGAAGGCAACAACAACACGGTGATCGTCAATTCCGTCCAGACCAATAACGGCAACGTGACGGCGACCACCAACGTCAATGGAAAGCCCTAAGACCATGGTTTCTTCCTTCAAAATGTCCCTGCTCGCGCGGACCAAGGTTCCCGCGGCGATCACGGCCTGCGCCATGGCGCTTTCGGCCTGCGTCACGCCGGTGGCGGGACCCAGCGGCGTCTATGCGCACCCGATCGGCACAGCGCCGGTCACGGCCAATCCGACGCCCTACTCCGCGGCGCTGGTCTGCCTGGCCGACTACGCTCGCGAGCACCACCTCAACTCGCCCCGGATCGCGGTTGGCCGCATCTCCGACTATACGGGCAAGGAAGAGGCGGACGGCTCCGGGCGCAAGCTGACCCAGGGCGCATCGCTGATGGCGATCTCGGCCCTGGCCAAGTCCGGCGCCAACCTGGTCGAGCGCTACGACACCAGCGTGTCGGAGCTCGAACTCAAATACGCCAACAACAAGCTGATCAGCGACGGCACGAGCAAGGGGCCAGAAGCCCCCAGCGACTATCGCCGGATCGTCGCCGGCCAGGTGCCCGGTTCGGACTTCTATCTGGTCGGCGGCATCACCGAGCTGAACTTCAACATCCGCTCGACCGGCGCGAACGCCGACGCGGGCTCCAGCGCGGTCAACCATTGGGCGGGCACCGCCGGCGGCCAGATCTACGTGATGAACGTCGGCCTGGATCTTCGCCTGGTCGACACCCGCACCCTGCAGGTGGCCGACGTCATCTCCTATCAAAAGCAGATCGTCGCCCGTCAGATCGGGGTTGGCCTGTTCAGCTTCTTCCACGGCAACGTCTACAACATCTCGGTCGGCGAAGGCGGGCTTGAGCCCATGCAACTCGGCGTCCGCGCCGTGATCGAACGCGCCGTGCTCGAGATGATGGCCAACCTCTACGGGGCCCCCGGCCCCGAGGTCTGCCTGCAAGACGGCGACCCGCTCGGTGGCCGCACCACCGGCGTCACCGGCGGCTTTACGCCGGCGTACAACAACCTGGATAAGAACAATGCGCAGACTAGAGAAGATCCTGCTCGCTGGAACGTTGCTGGCGATCCCGATGCTACCGCCGTTGAGCGGAGTCGCTACTAGTCAGAGCACGGTCAACAACAATCAGAGTCTGCAGACCGGCATCACGGCCAGCCAGACCCTGAACGTTGTCACCTCCGACTCTTCGACGAGCATCGCCTCGGCGACCGGCAACGGCATGTTGGCGGGCACCGAGAACGGCTCGCTGGACGTGCAGTCGACCCAGTCGCTGCCGGGGAATATCACCGGTAACGTCAGCGCCGTCTCGCACGTGACCATCCAAACCGCCGGCGGCGAGGTGACCTCGCTGGCCGCCGCCACCGGCAACAATTTCGTCGACACCAGCGTGGGTGAGCTCGGCGGCGGCGCCCTGACCGGCAATCTCAGCCAGTCGACCGGCGCCAACTGGACCGTCAAGAGCGAGACCGACTTCCAGGCGCCCAACGCCCAGGCGACCGATGCGTCCATCGCCTCGCAGGCGATCGCCAACTCGCTGGGCTTTTCGGTCAGCAATACGAGCGCCAGCGTCACCACTCAGCAGACCAACAGCGCCACGGTCGACGCCGAGGGCGGCAGCGAACTGAACGGCGGCAGCGGCGCCACGCTTGGCGCCACTCAGGGGACCGTGGCCTATTCGACCACCGCCGTCGGCAACAATCTGACCGGCACGGGAATCGGCCAGGCCAGCCAGACCATCAACACCACCCAGGTCGCCAACGGCACGCTGGTTCAGGCGGCCGGCTTCGTCAATGTCGGCAATGGCCAGACTGTCGAGGGCGACGCGACCGCCAGCGCCAACAACGTTGCGGTGATCAACACGGGCGGTCCGCTGGTGGTGGTCAACAGCCAGACCAACGACACCCACTTCACCCACGCCCAGTCGGTCGCCACCGACTTCCAGTTCGGGACCGGCCAGGCCACGGCCTTCGGCGTCGGCAATTCGGTGCTGGCCGGCAACCAGGGGCCTTCGACCGAGCTCGACAATACCCAGGTCAACACCGGCGGCATCCAGGCCCAGGCCAGCTTCAGCGGCGACTCGGGCTTCGACGCCACCAGCTCGGCCACGGCTATGGGCAACGCGGCGATCGGGTATGCCTGCTCGCAGTGCGGCGGCACGATCAACATCAACAACAATCAGGTCACCAGCGGCGGCGGCGTCGAGGCGGACTCGACCACCTCGGTCACCAACATGACCGGCGCCAACCGCTCAACGACCGGGATCGCCACCGCGGTCGGCAACAACGGCACCTTCTACGTGACCCGGCCCACCAACTAGGCCGCGCCTTTCGACGACGACACTGCAACGCGACCGGCGCGGCTTATCGCCCGCCGGTCGTTTTTGCGCCTTGCCACCGCCATAAGGCGCAGCGAATGTCCCGGCCGTTTTGATCGCGGCCAAGGTTTGCTTGATGATCCCCATTCGACGGCTTCCGATATTGGCGGGCGCAACCCTGGCGCTTGCGCTTTGCGCCGGCACGGCCTTGGCCGGACCCTTCGGTCTGCCCAGCTTCGGCGCGCCCACTGCTGCGGCCCAGGCCCGGCCGCCGGCCAATGTCTGGCCGCAGAGCTACGCCGCCGACCTGCCGCCCGACCCGGCCATGCGATTCGGCACCCTGCCGAACGGCATGCGCTATGTGATCATGAAGAACGCCACGCCGGGCGGCCAGGCCTCGTTTCGCCTGCGCTTCGCCGCCGGCTCGATGGACGAGAGCGACGCCGAACAGGGCTTGGCGCACCTGCTGGAACACATGGCCTTCGACGGCTCGACCCATGTGGCCAACGGCGAAATGATCAAGATCCTGGAGCGCCACGGCCTGGCCTTCGGCGCCGACACCAACGCCTCAACCTCGTGGGAAGAGACGGTCTACAAGCTCGACCTGCCCAAGGCCGACGACGATACGCTGGACACCAGCCTGATGCTGCTGCGCGAGGTGGCCAGCGAACTGAACCTTTCCCAGCCCGCCATCGACAAGGAGCGTGGCGTGGTGCTGTCGGAAGAGCGGCTGCGTGACACGCCCGGCTATCGCGTCGCCAAGGCCAGCCTGCAGCTCAACCTGCAGGGCCAGCTGGCCGCCCGCCGCTTCCCGATCGGCCTGGTCGAAGCGGTCAGGAACGCCACCCGCGAGCAGCTGCTCGACATCTACAGCCGCTACTATCGCCCGGAAAGCGCGGTCCTGGTCGCGGTCGGCGACTTCGATCCCGACGCCATCGAGGCCAAGATCAGGGCCCACTTCGGCGACTGGACGCCGAAAACCGCGCCCGGCCCCGCGCCCGACCACGGGAGCGTGCTGAAGCGCGCCGCGGCGACGCAGCTGGTGGTCGAGCCCGGCGCGGCGCAGATCGTCCAGATGAGCTGGGTCGCGCCGCCGGAGCTCGCGCCCGACTCCAAGGCCAAGCGACGCCGCGCCATGATCGACACCCTGGCGCTGGCGGTGCTGAACCGGCGGCTGGACCGTCTGGTCCGAGCCGACGATCCGCCGTTCCTGGGCGCCAGCGCCTATCGCGCCGACGACTTCCATTCGGCCGAGGTGACCTCGCTGCAGACCGTCACCAAGCCGGGCGGCTGGGAAGACGCCATGCGGGCCGCCGACCAGGAGGTGCGCCGGCTGGTCCGCTACGGCGTCTCCGCCGACGAGCTCGGTGTCGAGGTCGACGCCTATCGCGCGTCCTTGAAGGACTCGGCCCAGGGCCAGGCGACCCGCACCACGCCGGCCGTCGCCGACGACATCGCGCAGACCGTCGACACGCCCGAGGTGGAGACCAGCCCGGCCGAGGACCTGGAGCTGTTCGAGGAAGACGTCAAAGGCCTGACCCCCGCCGAAATCGCCACCGCGCTGAAGAGCATCTTCGGCGGCGACGGGCCGCTGACCCTGGTCTCGACCCAGGCGTCGGTGGACGGCGGCGACAAGGCGGTGGCCCAGGCCTTCGCCAAGATCCGGGCGCTGCCGGTCGCGGCGCCGAGCGCCCAAGCCGCCCTGAGCTGGCCCTACGAGAGCTTCGGCACGCCCGGCATCGTGGCCGAGCAGCATGAGGTCAGCGACATCGACACCGTCTTCGTGCGCTTCCAGAACGGCGTGCGGCTGACCATCAAGCCGACCAAGTTCCGCGACCAGCAGATCCTGGTCCAGGCCCGGGTCGGCCGCGGCCAGTTGGACATTCCGAAGGACGGCCCGACCACCGAATGGGCGGCCGGCGCGGCCTTCCCGGAAGGCGGGCTGGACCAGCTCAGCACCCAGGACATCGATCAGGCGCTCCGCTCGAAGATCGTCGGCCGCGGCTTCACCGTCACCGACGACGCCTTCGTGCTCTCCGGCGCGACCAATCCAGACGACCTGGAGACCCAGACCCAGCTCCTGGCGGCCTACGTCGCCCACCCGGGCTGGCGGCCGGAAGGCTTCCAGCGCATGCGCGCCTCGGCTCCGACCATTCTCGACCAGCTCGACGCGACGCCCGACGGGGTGCTCAGCCGCGACCTCGGCCGGATGCTGCACGCCGGCGACCCGCGCTGGGGCCTGCCCGACCGCGCGCAGATCGCCGCCGAGACCCCCGCCGACCTGAAAGGCCTCTTACAATCGTCGCTGGGCAAGGGACCGATCGAGGTGCTGGTGGTCGGAGACGTCAATGTCGACAAGGCGATCGAGGCGGTGGCCGACACTTTCGGCGCCCTGCCCGCGCGCGAACCCGACGGCCCGGATCCGGAAACGGCCGTGGCGTTTCCCGCCCCGACCGCCGCCCCCATCCGCCTGACCCACAAGGGCCGCGGCGACCAGGCCATCGGCATGGTGGCCTGGCCGACCGACGACTTCCTCTCCGACACCGATCGGGCGCGCAAGATCAACATCCTGGCCGACGTCCTGCAGCTTCGGCTGACCGACCAGCTGCGCAAGACCGAGAGCGTCACCTATTCGCCGTCGTCCGCGGCGGCGGCCTCCAGCGTCTTTCCGCACTATGGCTATCTGGACGCGCGGGTGGAGATTCCGCCCGGCAAGCTCGACGGTTTCTTCACCGACGTCGCCAGCATCACCGCCGACCTGCGCGACAAGGAGATCAGCGACGACGAGCTGCAACGCGCCAAGAAGCCGGCGCTGGACGACCTCGAGCGGCGGCGGCAGACCAACGAGTACTGGCTGGCCGCCCTGGCCGGGGTGCAGAACGATCCGCGGCGGTTGAACGCCATCCGCACCTCGGTGGCCCAGGTCGAACGGGTCAGCGCCGCCGACGTGCGCCAGATGGCCCAGACCTATCTGCTCGACGCCAAGGCCTGGAAGCTCGAGATCAAGCCGCAGGGCGCGCCGTAGGTAATTGGGGACACGTACGACTCCCCGAGGCCTCGCCCATTAGTCACAGGGTCCAGCGAGTCGTACGATCGCGGTAGGGACGCGGGTTACCCCGCGCCCCCCGCACAGAACCG
>JBEPUW010000091.1:0-7840 GCA_041691315.1 Caulobacteraceae bacterium
CCCGTCATCCCCCGCTGGAGCCGCGAAGCGGCGGAATGCGGGCGACCCATGAACACTGATCCTAGACGGTGTTCATGGGTGGCCCGAACAAGTCCACGGCTGTCCGGTTCACGTCAGTAAAGCGAAAAACGCAGCGAACTGAGTCGCTTAAGGTGGATTTCGGCTGATTTCCAATACTTGACTTCGAGCTTCTACTTGCGTTTTCCAGCCGTTTTTGTCGCAGACGCTCGGTTCGGCCGGCCATCCAGCCCGGAGGCAGAGTTCGGCGGGCGAAAAAAGATGAGTCATTTCTGATCGCGGCCACAGCCCAGGCGAGTCCCAGCCAAATTCACAACCATTTTCGCTGAACCGGACAGCCGTGGAACAAGTCGGGCCATGACGGTTGAAGTTACAGCCACGGCGCGATCGGCTCGGCAGCCAGCATCTGGGCGTAGGTGGGGCGGGGGCGGACGAGGGCGAACTGGTCGCCGTGGACCAGGACTTCGGGAACCAGCAGGCGGCTGTTGTATTCGCTGGCCATCACCGCGCCGTAGGCCCCGGCCGACATGAAGGCGACCAGGTCGCCGGAAGCCAGCGGCGGCAGGGCGCGGTCGCGGGCGAAGGTGTCTCCCGTCTCGCAGACCGGGCCGACGACGTCGTAGGGCTCCGACACGGCTTCCCTACCCGGCGCGCGCACCGGGCGGATGTCGTGGAAGGCCTCGTACATGGCCGGACGGATCAGGTCGTTCATGGCCGCGTCCAGCACCAGGAAGCGGCGACCGTCTGGGCGCACATTCACATGGGTGACACGCGACAGCAGCACCCCGGCATTGGCGGCGATCACCCGGCCGGGCTCGAAAGACAGTTGGATGTCCAGCCCGTCCAGCGCCCGCGCCAGCACCGCCGCATACGCGGCGGGACCCGGTGGCTCCGGCTGGTTGAAATAGGGCACGCCGAGGCCGCCGCCCAGGTCCAGCCGCTCGACGCTGAGACCCTCACCGCGCAGCCGCTCGACCAGGCCACGCATCTTGACCGCCTCCTCTTCGATCGAGGCGAGGTCGCCGATCTGGCTGCCGATATGGCAGGCGACGCCGGCGACGCGCAGATGGGCGTTGTTCGAGGCCCTGGCATAGACCCGCTCGGCCTCGACCATGGCGATGCCGAACTTGGAACTGGCCTTGCCGGTGGAGATCTTGTCGTGGGCGCCGGCGCTGACGTCGGGATTGATGCGCAGCGCCACGGTCGCGCGGACGCCCAGTCGCTCGGCCGTACGGGCGACCAGGTCGAGTTCGGGCTCGGACTCGATGTTGATCTCGCTGACGCCGATTTGCAGCGCATATTCGACCTCGCGCTGCAGCTTGCCGACGCCGGAAAAGATGATCCGCTCGGGCGGGATGCCGGCGGCCAGCGCCCGCCTGATCTCGCCCTCCGACACCGTGTCGGCGCCGGCGCCCAGGTCGCCGAGCACCTTCAGCACCGACAGGTTGGAGTTGGCCTTGACCGCATAGGCGATCAGCGCCTCGCCAGACCCCAGCCCGCGCACCGCGTCGCGGAAGACGGTGAAATGCCGCTCGAGCGTGGCGCTCGAATAGACATAGACCGGCGTCCCGACCGCCTCGGCGATCCGGGCGAGCGGCACCGCCTCGCAGGCGAGTTCGCCGTCCAGCAGCTCGAAGTGGTTCATTGATCGGCCGCGGGCTGCCCTGGGCTGGGCAGCGCGGTGGGCGGCCCGGCCGGATCGGTGCGGCCGGGAATCGGCGGCGCGAAGGGCGCCACGTGCAACGGCAGGGCGTTCGGATCGGGCCTATTGCCGTTCTGCTCGGCCTCCGGCGTCCTGGCCGCCTGAGCGCGCGCGTGGGCGGCGTCCTGGGCGCGGCGCTGGGCGGCATAATCGGCCTTGGCCTGGGCGCCGAACATCGGCGCGGGCTGTTCCAGGTCGCCCAGCTTGCCGCAGCCGGTAAGGGCGAGGCTGGCCAGGAGGGCTATGGCGTAAACGGGGCGGGCGATCATCTTAGCTGGTCCTTCCAACGTTGAATCTGCGCCCTGACTTGCGAGGGCGCGGTTCCGCCATAGCTGATGCGGCTCTCCACGGACGCCCGTGGGCTCAACACCTCATAAACGCCTGGGGCGATGCGCGGTTCGATGGCTTGCAGTTCCGCCAGCGGCAGCGCCGCCAGGTCGGTCAGGCCCAGCGCCTCCGCCCGCTTCACCGCACGTCCGGTGATATGGTGCGCCTCGCGAAACGGCAGGTCCAGGTTGCGCACCAGCCAGTCGGCCAGGTCGGTAGCGGTGGCGAAGGCCCCGCCTGCGGCGGCTTCCATGGCCTCGGTGTTGGCGCTCAGGTCGGCGGCCATGCCGGTCATCGCCGCCAGCGCCACTTCGAGCGCGTCGAAGGCTTCGAACAGCGGCTCTTTGTCTTCCTGCATGTCCTTGCCGTAGGTCAGCGGCAGGCCCTTCATGACCATGCTGAGCGCGGTCAGCGAACCGAAGATGCGCCCGGACTTGGCGCGCACCAACTCGGCGGCGTCGGGATTGCGCTTCTGCGGCATGATCGACGAGCCGGTAGAGAAGGCGTCCGACAACCGGATGAAGCCGAACTGCGGCGTCGACCAGATGACGAGTTCCTCGGCAAGCCGCGACAGGTTGAGGGCGCAGATCGAGGCCGCCGACAGGGCTTCCAGAGCAAAGTCGCGGCTGGCGACCGCGTCCATCGAGTTGGCCGCCGGCGCATCGAAGCCCAGGGCCTTGGCGGTCTGGTGCCGGTCGATCGGGATCGAGGAGCCGGCCAGGGCCGCCGCCCCCAGCGGCGAGACGTTCATCCGCGCCCGCGCGTCGGCGAAGCGGCCGGCGTCACGGCCGAACATCTCGACATAGGCCATCAGGTGGTGGCCAAAGGTGACCGGCTGGGCCGGCTGCAAATGGGTGAAGCCCGGCATCAGGCTGGCCGCATGGGTTTCAGCCTGGGCCAGCAGGGCGCGCTGCAGGGCCGTCAGCGCGTCGATGCTGCGATCGCAGGCGCCGCGCACCCACAGCCGCACGTCCAGCGCCACCTGGTCGTTGCGCGAACGCGCTGTGTGCAGCCGCCCGGCCGGTTCGCCGATCAGTTCCTTCAACCGCTGCTCGACATTCATATGGATGTCTTCGAACTCGTCGCGGAACGGGAAGGTCCCGGCGGCGAATTCCGCCTCGACCAAGCCAAGGCCGCGCTGGATCGCCGCCTCGTCGGCCGACGTGATCACGCCCGTCGCGGCCAGCATGGCGGCATGGGCGCGCGAGCCGGCCAGGTCTTCGGCGGCCAGGCGGCGGTCGAAGCCGATCGAGACATTGATCGCCTGCATCAGCGCGTCCGGCTTGACGGAGAAGCGACCGCCCCACATGGACTGGCCTTGATCATCAGGAGCCTTGGGCATGACGGACTTCCGCGAGGGCGAGGCGATGGACAGGGCCAGACGCAGGCCCTGGACCTATGCGCTCTGGGGCGGGGTCGCGATCGGCCTCGCCGTGATCCTATATGTCATCGCAACGCTTCTCATCAAACACGGCGGCCCGACCGACCTGAATTCACTGGCCAAGGGCGGCATGAAGGACCTGAAGGTCACCGCCGCGGGCCTGGCGCCGCCAAACCAGCCGATCCTGGGGCCTGACGGCCAGTCCACTGACCTGACCAAGCTCGAGGCGCCGGTGGTGGTGGTCAATCTCTGGGCCACCTGGTGCGCGCCCTGCGTCACCGAGATGCCGACCCTGGCCAAGCTGCAGGCGGCCTATCCGGGCAAGATCCTGGTGATCCCGGTCAGCATGGACACGGCCAAGGACCGCGAAAAGGCCCGCGCCTTCATCGCCGAGCACCCGCCGCTGCGTTTCTACCAGGACCCGAAGGCGGCCATGGTCTTCAGCGTGACGCCGCAGGCCGAGGGCTTGCCGACCACCATCCTCTATGGCCACGGCGGCAGCGAACGGGCGCGGGTAGCCGGCGGGGCCGACTGGAGCGGACCTGACGCCCACGCCGTCATCGAAGCTCTGCTGGCGGAGAAGTGAACAGGGGTCCGGGTTGACGCCTGGGCAGCCTCGGGGCACTTAATTGGCTACAATCCAATCTAAGTCTTGTGTCCGGACGACCCCGTTCTACCGAACTCGCCGACCCAGATTTGCGATTGTCACGGGAAGACCGCTAAGCGGCGCCCGCACCTGGAAACGGCTCTTCGAGGAACACTCTATGCCCAACGGCACGGTCAAGTGGTTCAACACCACCAAAGGCTACGGCTTCATCCAGCCGGAAGACGGCGGCAAGGACGTCTTCGTCCACATCTCCGCCGTGGAACGCGCTGGCCTGAACGGCCTGAACGAAGGTCAGACGATCAGCTATGAGCTGACCGACGAACGCGGCAAGACCGCCGCGGTGAATCTGAAGGCGAGCTGAGGATTCAGGCTCGCCTACTTCTCACCGTCATGGCCCGCAATTGGGGACACGTACGACTTTCCACGGCGGCGCAGGCACGAGCACGGGCTTTGGAAGTCGTACGTGTCCCCAATTACGAGCCAAACCCCAGCTCGGCACGCAAGGCCGCCGGCGTCATGCCGTTCGCCCTCAAGGCCCGCAGCGTCTCGGCCTGGTCGCGCTTGGCGTAGCGCTTGCCGTCGGGGCCGAGCAGGATCGGGTGGTGGTGATAGGCGGGGGCCGGCAGGTCCAGCAGGGTCTGCAACAGCCGCTGTACGCCAACCGCGTCGAACAGATCGGCGCCGCGCACGACCAGGTCGACGCCTTGCAGGGCGTCATCGACCACTACCGCCAGATGATAGGCGACGCCCAGGTCCTTGCGCGCCAGGATCACGTCGCCGGCTGCGTCCGGCGCCGCGACCAGCCGCCCGTGCTCGCCGTTCGGACTCGCGCCCTCTTCGACGAACGCCAGCCGGTCGAACCCCGCACCCAGCCGCGCCTTCGCCGCACTGAGCGACAATCGCCAGGCGAAGGGCTTACCGGCCGCAAGCCGCCGCGCCCCTTCGGCCGCCGACAAGGCTGAGCCGGTATACGGCGCGACCGGCCCATGCGGGGCGCGGGCGCTCTCGTCGATCAGCTGGGCTCGGGTCTTGAAGCAGCGATAGACCAGGCCCTCGGCGCGCAACCGCTCAAGCGCCGCGCGATAGTCGTCCAAATGATCGGATTGGCGGCGGACCGGCGTCTCCCAGGCCAGGCCGAGCCAGGCCAGGTCCTCGACTATGGCTGCCTCGAATTCGGGGCGGCAGCGGGCGGTGTCGATGTCCTCGATGCGCAGGATGAAGCGTTCGCCCGCGCTCGCCGCCGTCAGCGCCGAATAGGCGTGGCCGCGATGCAGATAGCCGCTGGGCGAAGGCGCGAAGCGGGCAGCCCGCTCAGTGATGGCGCGGCCGCGCGAACATCACATGCTGCAGCACGCCGCGCAGGAATTCCTTCTCACCGCCGAGCTCGGCCTTCAGGGTCTGGAATTCGGCGAAGCCGCTCATCTCGGCCAGGCCGTGCACGGCGCACCAGGCGGCGATGGCGGCCAGATGGGCGTCGATCTCGCTGATCTCGCCGCCGGCGGCCTCGCGGATGGCGTCCTTGACCATGGAGAAGCCGGTCTTGTCGTGATTTTCGCTCTCCGGCATGGCGTCGACCCGGCGGGCGCAGTCGTACATCACCCGATAGGTGGCCGGGTGCTCTTGGGCGAACTCGACATAGGCCAGGCCGATGTCGGAGAGCCGGTCGCCGAGGTCCGAGCGCGCCGTGGCGGCGGCGGCCAGCGCGACATTGAGTTTGGTGAAGCCCATCTTGCCGACGGCCAGCATCAGCTCGTCCTTATCCTTGAAGTGGTGGTAGGGCGCGGCGGGGCTCACCCCGGCCTCGCGCGCCACTGCGCGAAGCGAAAGTCCGCCCGGTCCGACCCGCTCGAGCACCGTCTCGGCGGCGTCCAGCAGGGCGCGGCGCAAATCGCCATGGTGATAGGGCTTGGCGTCCGCAAGTGCGGGATCGGTCGTCGTCATCGTTTCCACCCTTAATTTTCTAACACCGTATGCCGTAATTCTAACGCTGTAAAGATTATCTTGACACCGTTCAAATAGGTGCTATTTAAGCATCGTTCAGATCGAAACGCGGTTATCCGAAAGGGGCCGGGGGATCGAAACGGACCGGCCCGAGGCGCCAGCCGACGGACGCATCAGAACCAACCTACCAAGGACAACGACCATGACTCTCTTCCAACGCACCATCGACGCCGCCGGCGGCCTCTTCATGCTGGCCATCGGCCTTGTGACCGGCGGGGCGCTCGCCTTCGTCGGCGCCTAAGACCAACCCTGAACCCGTGAAGGGTCCATGGATTTGAGGGGAGCGCTGCTTCCCCGCTCCCCTCAAACGTCCAACTCGTGATTTCGACGAAATTTTAGCCTCTCGACGGTCGATTTTGACCGAATCCGGCCCCGGCCCTGTTGTCGCCCGGCTACGCTTCCAAGCAAATCGCCAGCCAAACCCGCGGCCCGACATAGAGCTGTCGCGAAATAACGCCTATGGTCCGGCCGCATCGGGCCTTAAGGGTCTCAAGTGATTCCACCTCGGCCTTGAAGGAGCTTCGCCTTCAGTCTTATCGAGCGCCTGATTTTCCGCACCGAACCGACCTCTGCGGAGGCCCGTCATGCAGGTGCTTAAACGACCGCCCTCGGGCTGGCCGGCTCTGGTGCTGAACGCCGACTACCGTCCGCTATCCTACTATCCGCTGTCGCTCTGGCCCTGGCAGGAGGTGATCAAGGCCGTCTTCCTCAACCGGGTCGACGTGGTCTCCACCTACGACCAGGTGGTGCACTCGCCCTCGTTCGAGATGCGCCTGCCCAGCGTCGTGTCGCTGAAGCAATACATCGTCCAGGACCGGCCGCCGGCCTTCACCCGGTTCAACCTCTTCCTGCGCGACGCCTTCACCTGCCAGTACTGCAGCTCCGGCGACGACCTGACCTTCGACCACCTGATCCCCCGCTCCAAGGGCGGGCGGACCACCTGGGAGAACATCGTCACCGCCTGCGCCCGCTGCAACCTGGCCAAGGGCGGCCGCACGCCCAACGAGGCGCACATGCACCCGCGCCGCACCCCGCACCGCCCGAACATGTTCGAGCTGCAGGACCACGGCCGCCGTTTCCCGCCCAACCACCTGCACGAAAGCTGGCTGGACTACCTCTATTGGGACATAGAGCTCGAAGCTTAGAGCGTCACCGACGCCGCTGGGTGTCCTCAACCTCTTGAATTTGTAGTCCTTCGATCCATCTCCTGGTCATGGCTGTAACCTGCTGTGCAGCCGCCCGTGATGGCCCGGTGGTGACCGGGTGGTGACCGAAAGGCTGCAAAAGATGAACCTGGACAAGGCGAAGACGCGCGTCGTGTTGATTTCCAAGGAGACGGTGGATGCCGCAAAGCCCGCTTCGTCACGTTATGTGATCTGGGACCGAAAGCTTAAGGGCTTCGGTCTCAGGGTCGAGCCGTCTGGCGGGAAGAGCTATTTCGTTCGGTATCGGCTCGGCGGCGGACGCCGCGGGGTGCTGCGACAGTTCAAGATCGGGGCCCATGGAAAGCTAACGCCCGAGCAGGCTCGGCGCGAGGCAGCTGGCAAGTTGGCCGAGGTTGAACTCGGCGGCGATCCTCAGGGGGAAAAGGCGGCGCTACGGGCTGAAATCTCTGTCTCGGAGTTGTGCGACCTTTATATGCTTGACGGCGTCGATGGCAAAAAAGCTAGCACGCTGCGTATCGACAAGATCCGTATCGACCGACATATCAAGCCCCGGCTCGGCCGCATGAGAGCCTCCGAAGTCACGCAGTGGCCTGCCCCCGAGTGGTGATCCAGTTTCAATGTTAGTGCACGGGCGTATC
>JBEPUW010000092.1:0-7129 GCA_041691315.1 Caulobacteraceae bacterium
TCATAGATCAGGTCGACGATCAGCTTCACCTCGTGCAGGCATTCGAAATAGGCCATTTCCGGCGCGTAGCCGGCCTCGACCAGGGTCTCGAACCCGGCGCGGATCAGCTCGACCAGGCCGCCGCAGAGCACGCTCTGTTCGCCGAACAGGTCGGTCTCGCACTCCTCGCGGAAATTGGTCTCGATGATGCCCGAGCGGCCGCCGCCGATGGCCGAGGCGTAGGCCAGGCCGAGATCGAGCGCGCCGCCGGTGGCGTCCTGGCTGACCGCGATCAGGCAGGGCACGCCGCCGCCGCGAACGTATTCGCCCCGCACGGTGTGGCCGGGCCCCTTCGGCGCCACCATCAGGACGTCGATGCTGGGCTTGGGCTCGATCAAGCGGAAGTGGATGTTCAGCCCGTGAGCGAACAACAGCGCCGCGCCGTCGCGGATATTGGGCGCGATGTCGGTGCGGTAGATCTCGCCCTGCACCTCGTCGGGCGCCAGCATCATCAGCATGTCGGCCCAGGCCGCGGCCTCGGCCGTTGTCATCACCGTCAGGCCTTCGCTCGAGGCCTTCTTGGCCGAGTCAGAGCCGGCCCGCAGCGCCACCGCGACGGTCTTTACGCCGGAGTCCCGCAGGTTGAGCGCGTGGGCGTGGCCTTGGCTGCCATAGCCGACGATGGCGATCTTCTTGTCGAGGATGCGGGCGAGATCGGCGTCGCGATCATAGTAGACGCGCATGGGGTAAGGTCTCCGGAGCGGCGGGATGGGACACGAGCGAAACGGTCCGCGCGCAAGCGGCGCTTTCGACCGTTTTTTCCACGCCCCGTCAAGCCGCCGCCAGACGACAAAACCCCCGGAGGCTGGCTCCGGGGGCTTCGCTTGGTTGCTGGAATGATCGGCTAGTAGAAGGCGTTGGGCACCGAGGAGACGACCTCGCCATTGCCGATGTCCACCAGAAGCGCATCCGGTCCGTTGCGGATCCACTCATAGCCATAGGGCGGCACGGGCAGGTCATAGTCGTAGTAGTCGTTGATGTAGTACTGGGCCGAGAACCAGCCGAACGGCAGCACCTGGCCGTAGAACCACGGGCGATAATAGTAGCCCCGCGGCTGGCGCCATTCCCCACCCCGCCATTGGTAGCGTTGGCCGATGTTGAAGGTGCGCGGGAAGTACTGCTGACTGTAACGCGGCCGCTGACCGCCGGGACGGAAGCCCGGCGCGCCGAAGCTCGGCCGGAAATCGTTGCGATTTCCGCTGCGGTCGCCGCGACCGGCGGCGCCGTTGAACGAGCGCTGATCGCCCCGCGCGTCGGGCTGGCCGACAACGCCCTGCGGTTGGCCGCCGTTGCGGTGGAAGCCGCGGTCTTGCCGCTGGAGCCCGTTTGGACCGCCTTGGGTCTGGAAAGTGTTCTGATTGCCTTGCGGATGAACGACACCGGCCGGGCCGCCGTTACGCTGGAAGCCGCGGTCTTGCCGCTGGAGCCCGTTTGGACCGCCTTGGGTCTGGAAGGTGTTCTGATTGCCTTGCGGATGAACGACACCGGCCGGGCCGCCTTGGGTGTGGAAGGCGCCAGCATTGCCGCCTGGACCGCGGGGGCCACCCGGATGGGCCGCGCCGCCCGGAGGGCCTTGCGCCGCCGGCCCGCCATGGGTCGGACCGGCGCCTCTCGGCGCGCCGGCGGCCTTGTCGTTGTGATGGTCGTCAGCCTGGGCGAGAGCGCTGGTTCCGCCCATCAGGCAGACCACCAGCGCCGCTGCTGCAATTCGTTTCATGGAGTTCGCTCCTCTGAGGCCATGCCTGAACGCACGGGCTTCGATGAAGTTACAGTGACGGCGGCGCGCTGAACGGGGCTTGAACGGGTCGCCCGACTGGCGTTCACCTTGGCTTAAGTCAGCCGGGAGCTTCACCATGGCCGCAACCCCCGCCGATGTCACCGGATTTTGGGCCAAGGCCGGACCGGCCAAGTGGTGGACCAAGTCCGCCGCCTTCGACGACGCCATCCGCCTGCGCTTCGAGCCCGTGCACCATGCCGCCGCGCGCGGGGAACACGCCGACTGGGAGGCGACAGCCGAGGGAGCGCTGGCCGTGATCCTGCTGTTCGACCAGTTTCCGCGCAATCTCTATCGCGGCTCCGCTCACGCCTTCGCCACCGATCCCCTGGCCAGGCGCATCGCTCGCGACGCGATCGAGACGGGCAAGGACCGGGCGACCACCGCGGAGCTGCGCAGCTTCTTCTACATGCCGTTCATGCACGCCGAAGACCTGGCCGACCAGGATCTGGCGGTCAGCCTGTTCGAAGCCTACGACGCCGACACCGGCGAGTTGAGCAATCTGAAATACGCGGTCGAACACCGAGAGATCATTCGCAGGTTCGGGCGTTTTCCGCATCGAAACCCCCTGCTCGGCCGCGCCATGACCGCCGAGGAGCGCGTCTTTCTCGACGGCGGCGGCTTCGCCGGCTAGCGCCCGCGACCCTCATGGACCGGCGCTGGCGTTTCAGTGGCGGGCGAACCGATTCTGCCGCACAATGAGCCGCTCATGAACGCGCACGCCGCCATCGCCGCCCATCCCGAGCGGCAGTATCTCGACCTGCTGGCCGATATCCTGGCCAACGGGGTCCGGCGCGACGACCGCACGGGCACCGGCACACTCGGTGTGTTCGGGCGCCAGATCCGCTTCGATCTGGCCAAGGGCTTTCCGCTGCTCACCACCAAGCGGCTGCACTTCAAGTCGATCGCGCTCGAACTGCTCTGGTTTCTGCGCGGCGACACCAATGTGCGCTGGCTGCAGGCGCGCGGCGTCAGCATCTGGGACGAATGGGCCGACGCCGATGGCGAGCTTGGCCCGGTCTATGGCAAGCAGTGGCGCTCCTGGGCCGCCCCGTACGGCCGCAGCATCGACCAGATCGCCAATGTGGTCCGCTCTATCCGGGAAAACCCGTCCAGCCGCCGCCACATCGTCACCGCCTGGAACCCGGCCGATGTCGATGACATGGCGCTGCCCCCCTGCCACTGCCTGTTCCAGTTCTTCGTCGCCGAGGGCCGGCTGTCCTGCCAGCTCTATCAGCGCTCCGCCGACACCTTCCTGGGCGTGCCGTTCAACATCGCCAGCTACGCGCTGCTGACCCTGATGGTCGCCAAGGCTGCCGGCCTCGCCCCCGGCGAGTTCGTGCACAGCTTCGGCGACGCCCATCTCTATCTGAACCATGTCGATCAGGCTGAACTGCAACTGACCCGCGAGCCGCTGCCCTTCCCGACCTTGAAGCTGGCGGACAAGACCGACCTGTTCGCCTTCGACTACGAGGACTTCAGCCTCGAAGGCTATACCGCCCACAAGCCGATCAAGGCGCCGATCGCGGTTTGAGCGCCATCGTCCTCACACTCGGCCCTGTCGCGCGGGCGAAGAACGGCGTCATCGGCCGTGACGGCGCCCTGCCCTGGCGGCTGGCCAGCGACATGGCCCATTTCAAGGCGCTCACCCTCGGCAAGCCAGTGATCATGGGCCGCAAGACCTGGGACAGCCTGCCACGCCGCCCGTTGCCCGGCCGCACCAATATCGTGTTGACCCGCGACGGCTCGTTCGAGCCCAAGAAGGCCGTGCGCAGCGAGGACTTCTCGGAAGCCCTGCAGATCGCCCGCGAACAGGCGGAAGAGGATGGCGCCAGCGAGGTCTGCGTCATCGGCGGCGCGGCGCTGTTTGCGATGGCGCTGCCCAAGGCCGGCCGCATCTACCTGACCGAGGTCGAGGCCGACGTCGACGGCGACGTGCACTTTCCGCCCTTCGACGAAAGCGGCTGGGTCGAGGTCAGCCGCGAGGCGCATCCGGCCAGCGAAACGGACGAACACCCTTTCGTCTTCCGCACGTTGGAGCGGCGTTCAGCCTGACGGCAGATCGACCCGATAGGCGAGCAAGGCCTCGAATCTCAGCCTTGGCGCTTTCCTGACATCCTCAATGGGCAACGCGGTTTCGATCGCCGCGACGTCGTCGGCGTCTGCGTAAGCCTTGGTCCAGATCCGATCGAGCGTCGTCTTTAGCGACGGGCTCTCTCCAAGAAGGTCTTGCAGCTCGCGCTGCTGGATCCGGATGGTCGCCATCCAACCGCGTGAGCGCATTTCCGGCTGAAGTTCCCATTTGAGGATATGGGTCATCAGTACGATCAGGCGACTGCGCAGCTCACGCCGCTCGCTGCGTCCCAAGTCCTCGACCTCCCCCAGCAGATTTTCCCAATCGAGTTCATTGGCGCTGCGTCGCTTCAGCGCGTCGGCCTGATCCTGAGTCCAGGCAAAAAAGTCGTGGTCGTAGAGCTTGTTCAAGGGCTATGTCCGGGAAGCCTGATCAAGATAATGCCTGAATAAAACCGGTGGGAGCAACGTCCATGGACCTCGACCTCAAACTCGTCGCCGAAGGCTTTCAGTTTCCGGAAGGCCCGATCGCCATGGCCGACGGTTCGGTGGTGCTGGTGGAGATCGAACGCAAGACGCTGACCCGGGTCGCGCCCGACGGGACGACCAGCGTCATCGCCGAGGTCGGTGGCGGCCCGAACGGCGCGGCGATCGGCCCCGACGGCGCGGTCTATATCTGCAACAACGGCGGCGCCTTCCAGTTCCAGAAGATGAACGGGATGAACGTTCCCGGCGCGACCCCGCCCAGCCACACGGGCGGCATGATCCAGCGGGTCGATCTGAAAACCGGCGCCGTCACCACTCTGTACGACGCCTGCGACGGCCGCCGGCTGATCGGACCCAACGACATCGTCTTCGACAAGTCGGGCGCCTTCTGGTTCACCGATCACGGCTGCTCGACGCCGGAAGGCCGCAAGTTCGGCGCACTCTACTACGCCCAGGCCGACGGCGCGAAGATCGTGCGGGTGCGCGATCACCTGATTTCGCCCAACGGCGTCGGCCTCTCGCCCGATGAGACGGTGGTCTATGCCGCCGACACAAATATCGGCCGGCTCTGGGCCTTCGACATCACCGGCCCCGGCCAAGTGGCCGAACTGGGCTTCGCGCCCGGCCGGGTGGTCTGCAATCTGCAAGGCTATCAGCTGCTCGACAGCCTGGCGGTCGAGGCCGGCGGCAAGGTCTGCGTGGCGACCATCATCAATGGCGGCATCACCGCCTTCGATCCCGACGGCTCGACCGAGCACTATGCGGTGCCGGACATGATCACCACCAACATCTGCTTCGGCGGCGGCGACATGCGCGATGCCTGGATCACCGCCTCGGCGACCGGCAAGCTGTTCAAGACCCGCTGGCCCAGGCCAGGCCTGAAGCTGAACTTCAACGCGTGATCGCATGCTGACCGACACGCTCGTCAGACAATGGGAGCGCGACGCCGCAGCGCCGTTCGAAGGTTGGGATTTCTCGTACCTGAAGGGTCGCCTGATCGAGACGAAGCCTGGCTGGGACTACCAAGCGTTGGCCCGAACCGCCGTCGCTGGTTCAAGCAACGTTCTGGACCTCGCCACCGGCGGCGGCGAGGCTCTTGCCTCGCTGGCCCCCTTTCCCGGTCGCGCAACAGCGGTCGAGGGCTATGCGCCGAATGTGCCCGTGGCGCGGCAGCGCCTTTCGCCGCTCGGGATCAAGGTTCTGCAGGCAGACCCGGGCGGAAAGCTTCACTTCCCCGACAGCGCCTTCGACCTGGTGCTCAACCGTCACGGCGCCTTTGACGTCGCCGAGATCGACAGGCTTCTGCAGCCGGGCGGCGGGTTCCTGACCCAGCAGGTCGCCGGCGACAATCTTGCCGATCTCGGGCGCGGTTTCGGCGGCGAAGCCCAATGGCCGACCAATACGCTCGGCGCGGTGAAAGAGCAGTTTCAGTCGCTGGGTTTCGATGTGCGCCAGGCGCAGGCCTGGCGAGGCGCCCTCACCTTCCTGGATGTCGGCGCCTTGGTCTACTTCCTGAAAGCCATTCCATGGATCGTACACGACTTCAGTGTCGACGATCACCTGGAGTCGCTGGCTGTCCTGCAAGCGCAGATCGAGTCCGGCGGGCCGCTCCAGTTCACCGAGACGCGCTTTCTTATCCGCGCGATAAAACCGCCGGACGTTCTCGAGCCAGACGCCTAAGGGCGGCTCAGCGCTCGGCGCTGAGCAGACAGAACAACGCGCCTTGCGGATCGGCCGCCTGGACGATCCAGTCGCCGCTGGGCACCTCCATGGGGCCGTTGTTCACCACGCCCCCGGCCGACTTGATCCGCTCGACCGCCGCATCGACGCTGTCGACGCGGAAATAGTAGTTCCACATGGAGACCGGCAGGAAGGGCGGCTTGGTCATCATGCCGCCGGCGTCCGCGCCCCGGCCATCGGTCCACAGGATGTAGCCGCCCATGTCGCCGCCCATATTGTGCACGCCGGTCTTTTCCCAACCGAACAGGCCGGCATAGAAGTCGAACTCACGGGCGCCGTCGCCGGCCATCAGTTCGTGCCAGCCGGCATAGCCGGCCTCGCCGGTTGCGCCGGTGGGCGGACCTTCGGGGCTTGAGCCCTTGAACAGAACGAAGGCCGCGCCGCCCGGATCGGCGACCACGCTGAAGCGGCCGATGCCCGGAATGTCCGCCGGCGGCTGGTGCACTGTCCCGCCGGCCCTGGTCAGCCGCCCGGCATAGTCGTCGACGTCCTCGACCCCGACATAGCCTATCCAGACCGGTTTGGCGCCGCCGGCCTGCACCTCATTGGACAGGGTCAGCATGCCGGCCATGCCGTTGGCGTCGCCGACGTGGAAGGTGGTGTAGGCGTCGCCCATCGCCTGCGTCTTCCAGCCGACCACCTGGCTATAGAAGGCCCCGGCCGCCTTGGCGTCGGTGGTCATCAGCTCGTACCAGACGAAACGTCCAGGCATTGGCGGCTCTCCTCGGCAGGGAGTGGGATCGGATTAGGTTGATATCAACTGAGTTGCCGGTGTCAACGGCGGTGAGGTGAGGATCCGCCTTACTTTTTCCGTCGTGGCCCGGCTTGTCCGGGCCACCCATGAACACCGTCTTTGATCCGTGTTCATGGATCACCCGCATTCGCGGGTGATGACGATCTTGAAATTGGGGACACGTACGGCTCGCCAGAGCTGGAGCGCAAAATGCAAACGCCGGGGGAGCCGTACGATCGCGGTAGGGACGCGGGTTACCCCGCGCCCCCCGCACAGAACCGGAC
>JBEPUW010000093.1:0-6991 GCA_041691315.1 Caulobacteraceae bacterium
TTCTTCCGCGACAACACCATGATGCTGTTCGCCGACGCCAAGAAGATGGTCGAGGGGATCCTAAAAGCGCTGTGACACCAGCATGGCTGGCCCGGTGAAGATGCGCGGCGAGATGATCGATATCGGTGGGCGGCGGCTGCACCTGATCCGCGAGGGTCCGGCGGGCGGGCGCCCTGCTGTGCTGCTCGAGGCCGGCGCCTTCGGCCTGTCCGCCGACTTCGGTGTTGTGCAGGAAAAGCTGGCGGGCCAGGGCTGGCATGTCTGTTCCTACGACCGCGCCGGTCTCGGCCTGTCCGATCCGGGGCCTGAGCCGCGCGACGGCCTGGCTGTGGTCGGCGACCTGGAAAAGCTGCTTGCGACGGCGCGTGAGGACGGTCCTTTCATTCTGGTCGGTCATTCGATGGCGGGGCTCTACCTGCGTCTCTATGCCAACCGCAATCCGGACAAGGTGGCCGGCCTGGTCCTGGTCGATGCGGCGACGCCGGAATCGACCGACACGACGATAGGGCGCCGTTTCGTCGGCCAATTCGCCGCCGCCTCCCGCCTGGCCGCCTTCGGCGCGCGGCTGGGTCTCTTTGCGCCGCTAGCGGGCACGTCGCTCGGCGACAAGATCGGCCTGACGCCGGTCGCCTCGGCCGAAAAACGCCGCGCCTTCGCCTCGGCCAGGCACCATCGCTGGGCCTCGGCGGAGGTCGATCAATGGCTCGCCACCGCCGAGCAGGCCAAGGCCAGCGGCCGGCTCGATCCTGAATGGCCGGTCGCCGTGATCGTCGCCGGCGCGCGCCGGTCCCGCGCCATGATGAACCCCTTGCGGACCGCCGCGGCGCACCAGTCGGCCCGTGGCTATGCCGAGGTCGTCGATGGGGCCAGCCACACCACCTTGCTCGGCCTGAACTACGCCGATGCGATCGTGCGCGGTGTCGACCACGTTCGCGACGCGTCCAGCTAGCCCGTCGTCGCCGTTGCGATAGAACCAGTCCTTAAGGCGTGCGGCGCCAAATGAGCGCCACGCCGCGGCATCGGCGCGAACATTGGGATGGCGGCATGCAGGCGGCGCTCGAACTGGAGTCGGTCACCAAGCGCTACGGCGATTTCGAGGCGGTCAGGGACCTGAGCTTCCAGGTCCAGCCGGGCAAGATTCTGGGTTTTCTGGGTCCGAACGGGGCCGGCAAGACCTCGACCATCCGCATGATCCTGGGCCTGATCGCGCCCACCAGCGGCGCCGTCACCGTGCTCGGCGCTCGCGACGTGCGCCAGGTGCGCGACCGCATCGGCTTTCTGCCCGAGGAGCGTGGCCTTTATCGCCGCATGACTCCAGTGGCGGCCATCGCCTTCCTGGCCGGCCTGAAGGGCGTGCCGGTCGCAGAGGGCCGCCGCCGCGCCCACCGGATGCTCGACGAACAGGGCCTCACCGAGGCCAAGGACCGGCAGATCCGCTCGCTGTCCAAGGGCATGGCGCAAAAGGTCCAGCTGCTGTCGGCCCTGGCGCACGAGCCGGACCTGGTGCTGCTGGACGAGCCCTTTTCCGGCCTCGATCCGGTCAATCAGCAGTCGCTGGAGACGCTGATCAAGGGCTTGGCGGCCCGCGGCGCGACGGTGGTCTTCTCCACCCACGTCATGCAGCACGCCGAGCGCCTGTGCGACCAGGTGGTGCTGCTGGCCAACGGCCGCAAGGTGTTCGACGGCACGGTCGACCAGGCCCGCTCCGCCGCGCCGCGCAGCCTGATCCTGGAAGGCGCATTCGATCCGGCCGCCCTTGGCGGCCTGCCCGGGCTGGGCGAGCGCACCGTCGAGGCGGCCGACGACGGCGCGGTCAGGGTAACCGCGACCTTGCGGCCCGGCGCGCCGGCGCAAGCCGCGCTGATGGCCGCCTTCGGGCTCGGGCTCGACATCCGCCGCTTCGAGCTGCGCGAGCCGCATCTGCACGACGCCTTCATCGTTTTGACCAATGCGGGAGGCAGCGAGTGAACCGCCTGCTGAAGATCGCCTATCGCGACTACATCGCCTATGTGCGCACGCCGGGGTTCTGGCTCTCCATCCTGCTGATGCCGCTGGGCATCTTCATCTTCGGCGGCGCGCCGCTGCTGGTCAGCCGCTCCGAGCCTGTGCCGAACCTGGCTGTGGTCGACTTCACCGGCCAGGGCTATGTCGCCCAGGTCGGCAAGTTCCTACAGCCCGCCCGGCCCGGGCAAAGGCCGGTGGCGCGACTGGTCGATCCGCCCCGCGGCCCGTTCGCCGATCCGGCCGCAGCCTCGGCCCGTCTGAAGCCCTATGTCGCCGGAACCCTGGCCCTGCCGGGTGGCGGTCAGCTGGAGGCGGCGGCGATCATCAAGCCGGGACCGCAAGGCGTCGACATCGACTACTGGAGCCGCAACGTCGCCGACCGGTCGGGCGAGTTCGCCATCGACCAGGCGGTCAGCCAGGCCATGCGCCGGGCCAGCCTCGCCAAGGCCGGCATCGCGCCCGAGGCCCTGGCCAGTGTCGATGCGCTATCGCCCAGGGTGACGGATTATTCCGCCAAGGTCGGCGGCAAGGCCTCGCAGCGCGAAAAGGTGCGCAGCTTCGCCGGCGTCGGCATGGGTTTTTTGCTGTGGATGGTGGTCTTCACCGGCGCCGGCATGCTGCTGAACAGCGTCATCGAGGAGAAATCCAGCCGCATCCTCGAGGTGCTGCTCACCTCCGCCTCGGTGCCGCAAATCATGGGCGGCAAGATCCTGGGGGTCGCCTGCGTGACCGCGACGGTGCTCGGCGTCTGGCTGACTATTGGCGGCGTGGCGCTCTCGATCACCGCGCCCGGCATCGCCTCAGACCTGGGCTCGGTGCTGCTCAGCCACGGCATGATCGCCTATCTGGCGCTCTATTTCATCGGCGGCTACCTGATGTTCGCCACCCTCTATGTGACGGTGGGCGCCTTCTGCGAGACCACGCGCGAGGCCCAGACCCTGCTCGGGCCGATGATGATCCTGCTGTCGCTGCCGATGGTGTTCATGACCCAGGCGATCAGCCATCCGGACTCGCCGCTGCTCGCGACCCTGTCGTGGGTGCCGATCTTTACGCCGTTTATGATGGCGGCCCGCGCCGCCAGCGACCCGCCGCTGTGGCAGATCGCCGGCACGGGCGGACTGATGTTCGCAACGACCGCGATCGAGCTGTGGCTGGCCGGCCCGGCGTTCAAGTCGGGGGCGCTGTCGTCGGGACGGTTCGAAATTCGCAGCTTCTTCGCGACGCTGGCGCGGCGAACGGGCGAATAGGTCGCCTTAGGTTCGGACGACCTTCTTGGGCGCGGGCAGCAGGCCTTCGCGCTGGGCGCGCTTGCGGGCGAGCTTGCGGGCGCGGCGAACGGCCTCGGCCTTCTGGCGGGCGCGCTTCTCGGACGGCTTTTCATAATGCACGTGCCGCTTCATCTCGCGGAACGAGCCTTCGCGCTGCATCTTCTTCTTCAGGGCTTTCAGCGCCTGGTCGACATTATTGTCGCGGACGAAAATCTGAACGATGACCAATTCTCCCGGCGCGTCCTCGGGAGCCCAGTCCCGAAAGCCGCGAATGCGATTTCGCGTCCGCGAGCCTTTGCCCGCGTACGAGGGCGCGCTGATACCAGAGGCTAAGGCCGATGTCCACGGCGAGACGGCCGGACCGGGACGGTATAAGCTATTGGTCTGATGAGCGCTCTTCAAACCGATTGGGCCGACGAGGCCGAGCTCCGCGTCTTGAACCGCGCCGTCGAGCTTGCGCCGACGCTGGGCTGGAACAGCCGGTTGGTCGCCCGAGCGGGCGCGGCGGCGGGCCTGTCGGCGGGCGAGACTCTGCTGCTCATGCCCGGCAGCGCCCGCGACCTGGCGGCGCTGTTTTCCAGGAGCCACGACCGCGCGGCCCTGGCCACACTCGGCCAGTACGATCCCAAGACCCTGAAGATGCGCGAGCGGATTTCGCGCGGCGTCGAGGCCAGGCTGGACGCGGCGGCGGCCGACGGCGAGGCCCTGCGTCGCTGGGCCGGATTTCTCGCCCTGCCGTCCAACCTGCCCCTGGCGCTGAGGCTGGTCTGGGAGAGCGCCGATGTGATCTGGCGCTGGGCGGGCGACCGCGCCACCGACGAGAACCACTATTCCAAGCGCGCCATCCTGTCGGCCATCCTGGTCTCGACCCTGGCCCTCCGCCTGAACGCCGGCCCCGAAGCCGCCAGCGCCCATCTGGCCACCCAGATCGGCCGGGTCATGGCCTACGAAACCTGGAAAGCCAAAATCCACCCAATCGACCTCGCCACCCAACTCGCCACCGCGTTAGGGCGGCTGCGCTATGGGCGCTAGGAACGGGTCGGCTCTGCGGCGTAGCGATGTCCGATCTGACCGCCAAGGTCGCCAAGGAAGAAAAAGGCTCGCTTCGCGGGCGCCCTACCTCGGATATGCAGTCGCGCGCAGTGCCAGGCCGGTTCCGGTGCAGAAGCGCTCTTCTTGGCGTCCTTGGCGAACTTGGCGGTAAAACCAGCTCACCCTCGCTCCAGCGGGCGCATGCGGTTGATGTGGCCCATTTTTCGGCCGTCGCGGGCTGCGTCCTTGCCGTAGAGCCATAGGCGGGCGTCGGCTTCGCCGATCAGGGCCGGCCAGCGGTCGACCTCGGCGCCGATCAGGTTCTCCATCTCGACCTGGGCCAGCGCGGCGACCGGGCCGAGCGGCCAGCCGGCGATGGCGCGGATGTGCTGTTCGAACTGGTCGACCTCGCAGCCATCCAGGGTCCAGTGGCCGGAATTGTGTACGCGCGGCGCGATCTCGTTGACCAGGAGGCGCCCGTCCTCGAACTCGAATAGCTCCACCCCGGCCACGCCGACATAGTCGAGGCCGATCAGGACGCGGGCGGCGATGGCCTCGGCCTGTTCCTGGACGTGGCTGGAGACGACCGCCGGCGCGCGGGTGCGGCGCAGGATGCCGTTCTCGTGGTGGTTCTCGCCAAGCGGATAGGCGACCACCTCGCCGCCCCGGCCGCGCGCGGCGATCACCGACAGCTCGCGGGCGAATTCGGCGCGGGCCTCCAGTATGGCCGGAACGCCGCCGATGCGCGCAGAGGCCGCCTCGGCATCGGCATGGCTCTCCACCCAGGTCTGACCCTTGCCGTCATAGCCCTCACGACGGGTCTTCAGGAGCGCCGGCGCGCCCAGCCGGTCCAGCGCGGCGGCGATATCGGCCGCGGACTCGATGGCCGCGAAGTCGACGGTCGGTGCGCGGCATCCGTTGAGGAAGGTCTTTTCCTCCACCCGGTCCTGGGACACGGCGAGCGCCTTGGCGCCGGGCGCCACCGCGACGCCCAGCCGCTCCAGCGTCTCGACCACGCCGGCCGGCACGTTCTCGAACTCGAAGGTGATGACGTCGGCGCTGCTGGCCAGGGCCTTCAGCGCCTGTTCGTCGTCGTACTCGGCCAGCAGTGTCCGTGCCGCCACCCGGCTGGCGCAGCTGTCCAGCTCCGGGGTGAGGATGACCACGTCGAAGCTCAGCCTGGCGGCGGCCAACGCCAGCATGCGGCCGAGCTGGCCGCCGCCGAGCACGCCTATGGTCGAACCGGGAGCCAGCGGAAAGTCGGCCATGCGCGTCAGTCGGCCACGCTCTCGGGGATCGAGGCCTCAAGCGTCTCGGCGCGGGCCTGCAGCCTTGCCGCCAAGCCGGGGTCCGAAAGGGCCAGGATACGGGCGGCCAGCAGGCCGGCATTGGTCGCGCCCGCCTCGCCGATGGCCAGGGTGCCTACCGGAATCCCCGCCGGCATCTGGTTGATGGAGAGCAGCGAATCCAGGCCCTTCAGTGCCCGGGTCTCGATCGGCACGCCCAGCACTGGCAGCGTGGTCATCGAGGCGGTCATGCCGGGCAGGTGGGCCGCGCCGCCGGCGGCGGCGATGATCACCTTGAAGCCGTTGTCCCTGGCGGATTTGGCGAAGGCGTACATGCGATCCGGCGTGCGGTGGGCGGAAACCACCTTTTTCTCGTAAGCCACGCCGAGCTCGTCGAGCACGGCCGCCGCCGCCTGCAGGGTCGGCCAGTCCGAGCGGCTGCCCATGATGATCGCAACCGGCGCGCCGGGGGCGCTTGCATCGGCCATGGCGGCTCCGAATGGCACGGGAAAGCCCGGAGTATAGAGGCGCGCTTTGCGCTCGCAACCGATGGCGTTAGGATTCGCCTGCTTCGGGCGATTCTCGCTGCCGCGGGAATTGGGGGCGGGGCGAAGATTGGCGGGCTTTCGATGAAGCTCCTGGGCGTGCGCATGGACGCGCTGGCCGGCGTCAGGCGACGGCCCGGCACGAGCGCGCCAAAGCTCGTGGTTCCGGAAGAGGGGGCCAGCCCCGCCGATAGCGCCGCTTTTCTGGGCCTCGGCGTTGAGGACCTGACCGGCCCGGTGCAGGCCGCGCTCACCACATTGCTCGGTGAGATCGATGAACTGCGCCAGGAGGTCGGGCGGTTGAAGGCGCGGCTGACCGAGGCCGAAGGCCTGGCCGACGAGGACGTGCTGACGCCGCTCCTAAACCGCCGCGCCTTCGTGCGCGAACTGCGCCGCGTCTTGGCCTTCACCCAGCGCTATGGCGGCCCGGCCAGCCTGGTCTATTTCGATCTCGACGGCTTCAAGGCGGTGAACGACCGCTTCGGCCACGCCGCCGGCGACGTGGCGCTGCAGACGGTAGCGCGGCGGCTGGCCGACAACGTGCGCGAGTCCGACATCGCCGGCCGTCTCGGTGGCGATGAGTTCGGGGTCATCCTGGTGCACGCCGATCACGACGCGGCCCTGGCCAAGGCCGCGGCGCTGGCCGCCATCGTCCAGACCGAACCGATCGCCTGCGGCGAATGGCTGATGCCGATCAAGATCAGCTACGGCGTCGGCCAGATCCTGCCAGACGCCACCGCCGAACAGGTCCTGGCCGAGGCCGACGCGGCCATGTACGCCCGCAAGCGGCTGACGGCTGCGGCGGGGAAATTGGGGACAGTGCGCCGGGAGGCCGGCGAGGAGGAGAGGGTGGAAG
>JBEPUW010000094.1:0-6453 GCA_041691315.1 Caulobacteraceae bacterium
GGGACTTCCACCCTCTCCTCCTCGCCGGCCTCCCGGCGCACTGTCCCCAATTACAATTACCCCTCCTGCCCGATCGTCTGCAGGCCGGTCGCCAGGGCGTCGAAGGTCGCCCGGCAGCGGGCGCTGGTCTTCAGGTCCTCGTGCATCACCACCCAGAGCGGCAGGTCGATGGCGACCTCCGCCTCCAGAACGCGCACCAGATCGGGGTCGCGGCGGGCGATCGAGACGTGGCACAGGCCGATGCCGAAACCGGCGCGGACGGCGGCCAACTGGGCCAGGTCGCTGTCGGCGCGGAGCGCGAACCCGAACCGGCTGAACGCCGGATAGCGCGCGACCATGGCCCGGATCGCCGGCGTCTCGCGGTCGAAGCCGATCACGTCGTGACCGGCCAGCGCCTTCAGCGTTCGCGGAGTTCCGCGCCGGTCCAGATAGTGCCGTCGCGCATGCAGGCCGAGCTGGACCGGCGGCAATCGCCGGGCGACCAGCGCGTCTTGCGCCGGTTCGACCATGCGCACGGCGATATCGGCCTCGCGGCGCAGCAGGTCGTCGACGGCGTTCGACAACACCAGCTCGACCACCAGGTCCGGATGCCGCTGGCGCAGCTGGGCCAGGATCGGCGGCAGGTGCTCGACCCCGACGATCTCGCCGGCGCTGACGCGGACGACGCCGCGCACTTCGCCGGGGCGGCCGCTGGCCGTCCGCCACAGGGTCGCGGCCTGCAGCGCCAGGGCTTCCGCATGCGGCTTGAGCTCCAGCCCGATATCGGTCGGCGCCAAGCCGCGCTGCGAGCGCAGGAAGAGGTCCGAGCCCACCGCGCGCTCCAGTTCGTCGACGTGTCGCGCCACCGTCGGCTGGGTCAGCCCCAGCCGCCGCGCGGCGCCGGAGAGCGAGCCCTCCTGAACCACCGCGAGAAAGGTTCGATAGAGGTCCCAGTGCGGCTCGGAGTTCATCTTTTTTCGTATAGATACCCCAGCGATTTCGTCAATTAACGTTTGAACGCGCGACGCCCATCTTCGGTCCTGCCAACAAGGCTCGGAGAGAAATCATGACCACCCTCGTCATCGGTTACGGCGCGGTCGGGCGCCCCGTCGTGCAGCGGCTGCTGGCGCGCGGCGACAAGGTGCGGATCGCCCAGCGCAGTCCCATTTCAGATTTGCCAACCGGCGCGACCTATGTCGCCTGCGACGTCCTCGACGCCGCGTCCGTCCGCCGCGCGGTCAAGGACGTGGCGCAGGTCGTGCTGGCGGTGGGGTTCGCCTACGATTCACGCCTCTGGCGCACGGTCTGGCCGAAGACGATCGAGAACCTGATCGAGGCCTGCGCCGAAACCGGCGCCCGCATCGTCTTCGTCGACAATCTCTATCAACTCGGCCCGCAGACCGAGCCGCGGCGCGAGGACATGCCGCTCAGCGACGTCGGCGAGAAGCCGAAGATCCTCGCCGCCGTGACGCGCACCTGGATGGCGGCGTCGGCGGCCGGCCGCGTGCGGATCGCGGCGTTGCGCTGCACAGATTTCTATGGCCCCGGCGTCACCGTGTCTCACCTGGGTTCGACGAGCTTCGGGCCCCTGGCCCAGGGCAAGCCCGCCATGCTGCTCGCGCCGCCGGATACGCCGCACGACTTCGCCTATGTGCCCGACATCGCCCGCGCCGTGGTCAGCCTGCTCGACGCCCCCGACGACGCCTTCGGCCAGGTCTGGAACATGCCGTGCGCCCCCACCCGCACGCCGCGCGACATCCTGCGCCTGGGCGCCGAGGCGATCGGCGTACGCCTGCGCATCACCGTCATCCCGCTCTGGCTGCTGCCGCTGCTGGGTCTGGCGTCGCGCTTTATGAAGGAGGTCGCCGATGTCGGCTTCACCTGGGACAGCCCTATGAGATCGACGCGCGCAAGTTCACCCAGCGCTTCTGGTCGGACGTGACGCCGTTCGAGATCGGCGCCGCCGCAACCGCGCGGTCGTTCCGGACCGCCTGAAGCGGACCCAGTGAAGGGCCCGCCCGGACGTCCTGGTCAGAAAGTTTCGCCGACCATCTCTTCGCTCTTGGCCCAAAGCGCCTTGGCGTGCCCCGGATCCAGCGCATAGGCGCGGACGCCGGCGCGGATGTCGTCGTTCTCGGTGGGTTCGGCGACGTGGCAATCCTCGCAATAGAGGCCGCCGACCAGATCGGCTGGGGCGACCACGCCGGCCCAGACCGAGGTCGCGGCGCCTTGCGGGATGGTCTTCCACTCAAAGCCGGCGTCGCCGTTGTTGGCGGCGGCGATCTGGTCGATCATCGCCTGGATGACCTCCGGCTTCAGGTGGCGGCCGAGTTCGGTCTGGATTCCGCCCGGGTGGACGGCGGTGGCGCGGACGCCCTCGCCCTTGTGCCGGCGGTCGAACTCGACGGCGAACAGGATGTTGGCGGTCTTCGAACGGCCATAGGCCCCGAACTCGGAGTATTCGGTGTGCTCGAAGTTCGGATCCTCCAGGTTGACGTCGGAGAACCGGTGGCCGGACGAGGCCAGGTTGACCAGCCGCGAACCCGACTTGAGCAAGCCGGCGATGCGGTTGACCAGCACGAAATGGCCCAGGTGGTTGGTGCCGAACTGGGTCTCGAAGCCGTCGGCCGTCACCCCCTTGGGACAGGCCATGACGCCGGCGTTGGCGATGATCAGGTCGAAGGGCTTGCCCGCGGCGTTGAGGCCGTCGGCGCAGGCGCGCACGCTGGCCAGCGAGGCCAGGTCCAGCGCGACCAGCTCCAGCCCGCCGCCGTTCTTGGCGTCCTTGCGCACCGGCTCGGTCGCGCCCTTCGCCTTGGTCAGGTCCCGCGCGGCCCCGACCACCGTGGCGCCGTGCGCGGCAAGGGTGCGGGCGGTCTCGACGCCAAGGCCGGCCGAGACGCCGGTGACCAGGATGCGCTTGCCGGAAAGATCGACGCCCTCAAGCACCTGATCGGTGGTGGAGGTGGCTCCAAAAGGTCCTGCCATGGTTCTTCTCCGTTGATTGATTGGTTTCAGCCTGGATGGCTCCATCCGCGCCATGCCGGCCTTGCCAATAGCCGGTCGAGCCGATAAACGGAGGGTGTCTCCGGCTTATATACGGAGGGTTCCTCCGCTTATCAAGGGCCTTTTATCGTGAGCGTCGAAGCCGAGCCGGCGGAGCTGGGGCGAAAACCGCGCGCGGACGGCCAGCGCAACCGCGAGCGCCTGCTGGAGACCGCCAAGGCCGCCTTCGCCGAGATCGGACCGGACGTCAGTCTGGATGAGATCGCCCGCCGCGCCGGGTTCGGCATCGGCACCCTCTACCGGCACTTTCCCAACCGCGACGCCATCGTTGAGGCGGTCTATCGCCGCGAGGTGCAACAGCTGGCCGACGCCGCCACCCGGCTGCAAGAAACCCTGCCGCCCGGCGAAGCCCTGCATCAATGGATGCGCCTGTTCGTCGACTATATCGCCACCAAGAAGGTGATCGGCTCGGCGCTCGGCGCCATCGTCGGCGGGGTGTCGGAACTCTATGCGGCCTCGGGCCTGCTGATCATCGGCTCCATGAACGCTCTGGTCGGCCGGGCCAGCGCCAGCGGCGATATCCGCGCCGACGCCGATCCGAACGACGTGCTGCGGGCCCTGATCGGCTTCACCTATGGCAACACCGGGCCAGGCTGGGAGGCCAGCGCCCTTCGCCTGATCGACATCCTGATGGACGGGCTCAAGCCGCCCCGCTGACTCTCAGACCGGCCGTTCGCCGGCCACGGTGGTGCGGTGCATCAGGCGCAGATGGCCGTCGTAGCCGCCGGTGGCGTTGTGGGTGGCGCGGCGATTGTCCCACATGGTCAGCATGTCGGGCCGCCATGAGTGGCGATAGATGAAGCGGTCCTGGAGCATGTGGGCGAACAGCTGGCTGAGCAGCGCGTTGCTCTCCGCCTCGTCCATCCCCTCAAGCCCGATCGTGTAGACCGGGTTGATGAACAGCGCCTTGCGCCCGTCGGACAGGGTGCGGACCAGCGGGTGGGCGAAGGTCTTTTCCGCCTCGGCGCTGGGCAGGATGGTCATGCCCTTGCGCCCCTTCTCGCCGGCATAGAAGCCCTTGGTCCCATAGGGCCGCGCGGCGGAATGCACTGCCGTCAAACCGTCGATCGTGCGCCGCAAGGCCGGGTCCAGCGTCTCATAGGCCGCGATGCCGTCGGCATAGAGAGTGTCGCCGCCCACCGGCGGCGCCACCTTGGCATGCAGGATGGTGGCGGCCGGCGGCGTCTCCTGAAAGCTCCAGTCGGAATGCCAGGAGCCGCCGAACACCGTGGCCTTCTCGTCCGGCTCGCGGCGCACCTCGACGATGTGCGGCCGCTCGGCCAGGGCGGCGATGTAGGGATCGTGACCGAAGCCGCCGAACTGCAGGGTGAAGGCCTCCAGCTGGTCGTGATCCAGCGGCTGCTCGGGAAACCAGACGACGCCGTGGCGCACGAAGGCAGCCTTGACCGCCTCCAGCGTCTCCGCCGGCAGCGGCCGCGACAGGTTCAGGCCGCTGATCTCGGCCCCGAAGCCGCCGGCGTTCGCGGCCACCTTGAGCGTGATCGTATCGGATTGCGTCATCGAGCCCCCTGCCCCGCCCGTCTGCGCGGGCAAAGAAAAAGCCGGCGCATCTGAGCGCCGGCTTCAGGTCTTAAAGCAAGTCCGGCGCGGGATCGATGTCCCGACGCCGTTCTTTAGTCCCGGTTTAGTACTGGATCCCGCCGACGCCGCCGTCGGTGCTCATCGAGCTGACGGTGGAGGACGAACCCTGGATGACCTCTTCATGATAGGCCGTGTAGCGCTCGATGGTGATCATGGTCAGGATCTTGATGCCAGCGCCGAAGCGGCGCAGCAGCGAGCGTTCGTTGCAGTCGCGCGCCGGGAGCTGCGCCCGGCAGGCCACGGCGCCGCCGTGGCTGTGATAAAGGGCCTGGCCCTTGTCGCAGTCCATGGTCCAGCCGTGCTCGAAGGCGATCTGGCCGGTATATTCGGCGATGGTGGCGCGCAGATGCGTGCCGGCGATGCAGCGATAGAGCTCGCCGTCATAGGCATCGGCGATGTCGCGGTCGGGCGTGACCTGCGAGCCGGGGTGCGGCACCTCCTTGTCGTCGATGCAGACCACCTCGATGATCACCTTCTTGATCTTGGTGCGGGTGGCCTCATAGGCGGTGCGCCTCAGGCCACCGCCATTGTCGACGTTCAGATTCTGGATCAGGCCGACCGCTCCGGGACCGGTGAAGCCGGCATTGCCGCCGCCGCCGCCGACCAGTACCGCCGTACCCGCGGCCGCGACGCCGGCGGCCTGGGCCGACGCCTGGACCTGGGCGTTGACGACCACCGATGGCGCCACGATGATCTGGACGCCTGGGATGATGACGTTGTTCACCGGCGGCGAGCAGCAGGGGAAGCTGGGCGGCGTCGGCGGGACCGGCGGCGCGCAGCAGGGCGGCGGGCAGTTACACCCACCCGCGACAGCCGAGGTCGCGACCGCTGCCCCCAGCGCCAGGACGATACCTCCGGCGATCATGGCCAGGATGGAATTGATATTCGCCTTCATGGCGGTCTCCGTTCTTCAAGTCCGTTTAGGCGCAAGCAAGAAGGGCGCCGCCCCAATCACCCGCCGTCCCGTTTTGAGACGTTCGCAGCCTGGTCCAAATCTTCCTTGCAAGCCCCATGCGGTGAAAAGCGACCGTGAGAGGCGAGCTTTCGATGTTCCATTCAAGTACGGAACTATTGATAGACTATTGGCGTGAACAAAAAGGTTTAGACCGGGCGCCGGCGCGAGCGCGGATCAACCCCGCCGATTTCGCGTCCCTGCTGCCGCAAATCTTCATCCTGGGACGCCCGCGGCCGGGCCAATACGGCTTCCGGCTGGTCGGCGGACTGGTCGACGATCTGCATGGCGGCCATCTTGGCGCAACCGACCCGATCCGGCTCTGGGCGCCGGCCTACCGCGCCTCGCTGCACCTGGCGCTGGACGCCGTCTGCCGCCAGCCTGAACCGCTGATCATCGCCGCCGAGGGCCGCACCCGCGCCGGCCAGACGCTGGGCCTGGAGATCACGCTGGCGCCGCTGACCGGGCCGAAGGGCGACATCGACCGGCTGCTCGGCCTCTATCAGCCGACCACACCGACCGTCGCCCTGATGGGTCAGGCCATCGAGACCCTGGTGATCCGCAACATCACCGCCGCCGGATCCGCCGGCGCTGCCTTCCCGCGCCTGAAACTCGCCGCCATGAACGGCCGCCAGATCGCCTGACTACGGCGCGGCTGCGGGGTAGAAGATCGAACCCCGAAAAAACACGAAAATGGCCCCCCTCTCCGTCATCCCCGTCGGAGCGGCGTCAGCTTGTAATTGGGGACACGTACGACTTCCAAAACCCGTGCTCGTGCTTGCGCCGCCTTGGAAAGTCCTACGATCGCGGTAGGGACGCGGGTTACCCCGCGCCCCCCGCACAGAACCGGACGT
>JBEPUW010000095.1:0-6176 GCA_041691315.1 Caulobacteraceae bacterium
GGTTCTGTGCGGGGGGCGCGGGGTAACCCGCGTCCCTACCGCGATCGTACGCATCTCTGATCTCGCGGGCATGATTTCCAGGGTCCCGGGATGCGTACGTGTCCCCAATTTCCTACCCCCAAAAGAGGGTGATCCGGGGGGCCACGGCCATGCTTCAGTCCGGCGATGAAAAACAGCCGCGGGGCCTCTGCCTTGGATCACCCTCTGAACCGCGAGGCGCGCTGAGATGGGCTTCTTTTTCGCCATTACCGGCGCGATCATCATCGGCATCGGCTTTCTGGCGCACATGCGCATCCATGCGCAGGGCCGTAAGGCGCAGCTCTGGCCGACCACCAAGGGGACGGTGCTGAGCTCCGAGGTCGCGATCGAGCCGGTGATGGGCAATGCGATGTCGATGGCGGCGGTGGCCTACAGCTACGAGGTCGGCGGCCAGACCCTGCAGGGTCGCGGCCTGCGCGTCGGCAAGCCGCGCTACTTCAACAAGCCGGACAAGGCCGCCGCGCTCGCCGCCCAATACCCTGTCGGTTCGCAGGTGACGGTTCACTACGACCCGACGACGCCGGCCAGGACCGCCCTGGACCTGGCCATCGGCGAGGGCTACGTCCCGCTGGCGATGTACTCGTTCGGCGGCACGTTCCTGGTGCTTGGCATCTTTTCGGCGATCATGGGCGTCTGAGATTTCGCGGCTTTTTGAGGGACTGAACCGATGAAGATGTGGGCGATGACGGTCGGGCTGGCCGCGGCCTTGCTGGTCACGGGTTGCGGCGGCGGCGGGGTCAAGGCGCCGGCCGAGGTGGCGGGAACCTGGGGCGCGGATTGCTCGACACCCTTCGTCAAGTTCGACGGCGGCAAGGTCACCGTCTTCCCGGACAACGCCACCTACAGCTTGAAGAGCGCCACCCTGCAGGGCGGCCAGCTGACCGTGGGCTACGACTCGGCGCAAGGCGCGGTCACCGAGGTCTATGTGCTGGACGGCCAGACCCTGCGGCTCGACCACGGCAACTATGGCGGCACGGACGCCACCTGGCACAAGGCGGCGATGAACAAGTGCGGCTAGGGGCCGTTCGTCGGTCGTCCAAAGTAGGCCCCGGCGTTTTGTTTAAAGATGAACCGTCAAGTTCGCCAAGTTTGCCAAGAAGAGCGCCACTCTTGGCGAACTTGGCGTCCTTGGCGGTAAAAGACCTGGGTCCGCCTCCGCGGGGATGAGCGGATTTAGAGAAGGCCGAGCCTAAAGTCCCTTCAGGCGCGGCGCATGTTCAGGATGGGGACGGGCGGTTTCAGCCATTGGCCGCGCTGTTCCACGAACTTGGTCTTGCCGTTGGTCGGCAGCGACAGGATCTTGTCGACCACCGGCAGGCCGTCGACGACCTGGCCGAAGGCGGCGAAGCCCAGATTGTCGCCCTTCGCGCCGGGGTGGGCGTCGAGATAGGGCTCGGGCCCGGCGCAGATGAAGAAGTTGCTGGTCGCCGTGTCGGGACCGAAGCGCCCGAGCGACAGCGTGCCCCGGACGTGGCGAAGGCCGGTCTTGGTGGTGCTCTCGTGGTGGATGGGCGGGAATGGATGCGAGAGCGGGTTGGGCGCGCCCACGATCGTGCCCTGCTTCGGCGCGCCCGGATCGCGCGAGGCGCGAAAGAACTGACCACCGTCATAGTCCTTGTGATCGACGTAGCGCAGGAAGTTGGTCGAGGTGATCGGCGCCCGGCCGGACTCGAGCTCCACCAGGATGGTCCCGTGGTTGGTCGTAATCAGCACCCTTGGCTTGGCCGCCGCCGCGAAGGCCGCGCCTGCGTTGCTGAGCATCAGCCCGGCGCCGACGACGAAGCTCCGCCGTCCGACCTCAGATCCCGACATATCCACTCACTCCGCGACCGCTTGTCTGCACCTTAACGTCCCGCGCGGCTCGAAGGCGAGCACTGGCGGCGGCCCATGTCTTGGCGTAGCAGCGAAGGCGAGGGCGGCGGGCCCAGGGGACGAAAGCATGATCGCCTATTCGACGCTCGGCGTGAACGACATGACCCGCGCCATCGGCTTCTACGACGCGGTCTTCGCCCCGCTCGGGGCCGTGCGCGACACGACCAGCGAGACCTGGACCGGCTATTCCCGCACCGGCGACCGGGCGAAATTCTTTCTGACCCGTCCGTTCGACCGCGCCGCCGCCACCTCCGGCAACGGAACCATGCTGGCCTTTCTGGGCGAGGATCGCGCCGCCATCGACGCCTTCTATGCCGCCGCCCTGGCCCATGGCGGCAGCGACGAGGGGCCGCCGGGCGTGCGCGAGGGCATGAACCCGGTCTTCTACGCGGCCTACGTGCGCGATCCAGACGGCAACAAGCTCTGCGCCTTCGTGCGCAAATAGCCTGGGATCCAGGCCCCTTGTTGAGGCTATTCGGTTCGTCTCAGGCCCAGAGATGAACCGCCAAGCGCGCCAAGGACGCCAAGAAGATGCGCTCTCTTGGCGAACTTGGTGTCCTGGGCGGTAAAAAGACCCAGGCCCGCTTTAGTCCGGATGAGCAGGAATATTCAGCCGTAGACGAACACCGGATCGTCCAGGTCGATGGCCGGGAACTCGTCCTTTTCGGTCCAATAGTCCTGGGTGTGCTGCCACTCGGCGGTCGCGCCGCGTTTGGGCAGCAGGTGCATGCCGCGCATCAGGTAGCCGGGGTTGAAGTTCTCCGGATCGATCCAGCTGCCGAGCTGCATGTCCTGTTCCTCGGGGCGCAGCGCCACGGCGACCCGATGGGCCCGGCGCTCGTCCATGTGGTTCAGCAGCCGGCAGACGAAGTCGGCGATCAGCTCCGAGCGCAGGGTCCAGCTGGCGCGGAAATAACCGAACACCCAGACCATGTTGGGCACGCCGGTGAACATCATGCCGCGGTATGTGACCGTCTCGGCGAAGTTCAGCGGCGCGCCGTCGATGATGAAGTCGATGTCGCCCAGGATGTTCAGGTTGAAGCCGGTCGCGGTGATGATCAGGTCGGCCTCGATCTCATCGCCGGACTTCACCCGGATGCCGTTTTCGGTGAAGCGGTCGATCTCGTCGGTGACCACCGAGACCTTGCCGGTCTTCATGCCCTCGAACAGGTCGCCGTTGGGCATGAAGGCGATGCGCTGCCGCCACGGCCGGTAGGACGGGGTGAAGTGCTTCTCCACTTGGTCGGCCGGCAGGAAGGTCCCGACCAGGCCGAGCAGTTCCTTCCGCACCTCTTCCGGCTGTTCGAAGGTGCGCTTGGTGAAGGCGCCGCCGTTGGCCAGCACCTGGCGGCGCACGATCTCGTGGATCCAGTTCTCGTCGATCTTCAAGGCCCGCAGGGTCTCGGCGAGCTCGTTGACGTTGCGCCCCGGCACGAAATAGGTCGGCGAGCGCTGCAGCATGGTGACGTGGGCGACGTCGGCGGCGATCGACGGGGCCAGCGTCGCCGCCGTGGCGCCCGAGCCGATGACGATCACCTTCTTGTCCTTGTAGACCAGGTCTTGCGGCCAGTTCTGCGGATGCACGATCTGGCCCTTGAAGTCGGCCATGCCCTCCCAATCCGGCGTGTAGCCCTCCGACTGGCGGAAATAGCCCTGCGCCATCCACAGGAAGCCGGCCGTGAAATGGACGGTCTGGCCGTCCTCGGCGCGCACCACCTCGACGCTCCACAGGTTGTCGGCGCTCGACCAGGCGGCCTTGGTGATGGTGTGGCCATAGCGGATGTGGCGGGCGAGATCGTTCTCCTCGATCACCTCGCCCATGTATTTCAGGATTTCGTCGCCGGCGGCGATCGGCGCGCCGGTCCAGGCCTTGAAGCGGTAGCCGAAGGTGAAGAGATCGCTGTCGGAGCGCACGCCCGGATAGCGGTGGGTGTGCCAGGTGCCGCCGAAGCTGGGCTTGGTCTCCAGCACCACGAAACTCTTGTCCGGGCACTGGTCGCGCATGTGATAGGCGCCGCCGATCCCGGAAATGCCTGCCCCGACGATCAGCACGTCATAGTGCTCGGCGCGCGCCTCGGCGGCAGGCGGGCGGGTGAGGGTGGCGGTGTCGGTCATGGGGAGCTCACTGGCGTCGAGCTTCAACTGAACGCCGATCACATATTTCGCGCGCCGCCTCAAGGCGAAAGGGCCAACGGGCGCGGGAACTCCGCGCAAGATCAGGTTTGGCGCGGCTGAGGTTCGTCCGCGCCTGTCGATTCAACCCGTGGCTTCACTTCGCCAGGGTCTGCAGGGTATTGGGATACCGCTGTATGATCGCCTCAGCCTTGTCCATCTTGGCGGTGGTGACCGCCTGGACGGGGGCGCCGTGCGTATGGGGGATCTTGTCGGCGAAGACCTCGACGAAGTGATCGACGGCGCCGCCGGTGGTGGGGGTCAGGGCCTCGTCCATGTAGCTCAGCTTGGCCGGATCGGCCTCGACACGCGCCTGGATGCGGCGATTGCGCCTCACCAGCTGCAGCCAGCGCCCGAGTGTCGCTGCCAGGTCGTAGAGCCGCCAGGGATAGAAGATCAGCGGATTGACGATCGGCATCCCGTAGCGGCGTGAGGTGCGGACCTTGCGGCGGACATAGCCGAACTGAAGCGGGTGCACGCCTTCGATCTGCGGCGAGCCGCCGAACATGGTCACCCCGTCGAAGATCTTCGAGCGGCTGATCCCGCTGACCACCGCGCGGCGCATGATGGTTTCCACGTGTTCGGCCGAATAGTAGCGCGTCCAGGCCTCATTATAGACCCGCTCCCAGGTCTCCTTCGACATCACCGCATGGCCGGTGCAGGCGTGCTCCAAGTCGTAGTTGTTCATGTCCGGGTCCATCGGCACGCCGGCGCGATGCAGCCTCTGATGGTCCTCCGAGCCCGGCAGAGGGGTCAGGAAGAAGAACTCCAGAAGGTCGATCGGCAGTTCGTTTTTGATGATCTCGATGTCACGAGCGATGGATTCGGGCGTGTCGGTCGGGAAGCCCAGGATGTAACCGGCATAGGTCAGCACCTTGGCCCGCTTCCAGGCCTGCAGCATCTCGCGGTATTCCCAGATCTTGTTCTGCCGCTTCTTGGTCCCCATCAGCGATTCGGGGTTGATGTTCTCCAGCCCGATGAAGACCGCCGTGCAGCCGGCCCGCGCGCACTTCTCGATAAACCCGGGAATGCGGTGGCAGAGCGTGTCGACCTGCAGGAACAGCCGGATCGAGAAGCCATCTGCCTCGCGAAGTTTGACCAGGCGATCGAGGATCGGCTCCCAGTTGCTGTTGCGCGCGAAGTTGTCGTCGGTGACGAAAAACCGCGTGATTCCCTGCGCGGCGTTGGCGCGCACGATCGCCTCGACGTCGTCGGGCGTGCGGTGCCGCGACTTGCGGCCCTGGACGTTGATGATGGTGCAAAAGCTGCACTGGAACGGACAACCGCGCCCGGCGTCGAAGCTGGCGTAGTGGCCGGCCACCCGCGTGACCGTCCAGCGCGGCAGCACGGGCAGGGCCGCCGCCTCCATGCCGGGCATGTCCTTTAGGTAGTTGTAGATCGGCTTCAACGCGCCAGTGTCGATGTCGCGCAGGAGATCGCCGAAACGGCCTTCGCCTTCGCCGGCATAGAGGGTGATGCCGAGGTCGCTCGCTTCCTTCAGATCCGGCGGCAGCTCCGCCAGCATCGACAGGCATCCACTGACATGGAAGCCGCCGATGATCACCGGCAGGCCGGCGGCGCGGAACTGGCGGCCGAGGTCGAGCGCGCGCGGAAACTGGTTGGACTGAACCCCGACCAGCCCGACGAACCCCGCGCCGGCCTGGCGGATACGACGCACCGCGCCCTTGACGTCGATCAGCGTATTGCACTCGTCATAGGCCTCGATCTCGATATCGACATCCGGCCCGAGCGTCTTGGCCTCGGCGCATCCGGCCAGCAGGCCATAGAGGCTGGCCAAGCTGTTCGACGGGATGGTCGAGCGATGCCATTGGATGACGTAGCCGTCCGAATCGTAGTGCGACGGCTTGATTAGCACGACCAGAAAGCGTCGCCGTCCGGCGGCGACGCCCGAGGCGTGGGACGATGTCTCGGTGAGAGGCTTGTTCAAATCGACAACGCCCGTATGCATGACCGATCCGGCCACTGCGTGTCGCAGTCTAAGCTTATTGTATCACCGCTGAAAAGCTCTCCCCCTGGTTGGAAATTGGGGACAGTGCGCCGGGAGGCCGGCGAGGAGGAGAGGGTGGAAGTCC
>JBEPUW010000096.1:0-5786 GCA_041691315.1 Caulobacteraceae bacterium
TCTGTGCGGGGGGCGCGGGGTAACCCGCGTCCCTACCGCGATCGTACGACGCCCCGGGGCCTTTCGCGTCATATCCCAGGCCTCGGCGCGTCGTACGTGTCCCCAATTTCGACGCACGTCGCCGTCGCCAGACTCGCCAGCCCGGCTCACCCAAGGTAGCGCCTGTTTTCGGTCGCCGGGGGTCGCATGGGCTGGTCCGTAAATCGCGCCACGGGACTGACATTCCATCGCCCGGGCCTCTCGACCCGGGGCTACACCCTGCTGACCCCGCATGGCGATACCTGCACCTATCTCATCGATCTGCAGGGACGGGTGGTGCATCGCTGGGCGTTCACGCACATCAAGCCCGGATATGGCCGCCTGCTCGACAACGGCAACCTGTTGATGACCGGCTCGGATGTGAACCTGCCCAAGCCGCCGCCTGACGAGCCCACAAAGCCACCGCCGCCGCTGGCCATCCAGGTCACGCGCCTGGGCGGCTATCACACGACGCTTGTCGAGGTGGACTGGGACGGAAATACCGTCTGGGAATACGAGAACCGCTTCCAGCACCACGATTTCTATCGCTTCGCCAACGGCAACACCCTGGTTCCGGAGTGGGTCGACCTGCCCGAGGACCTCCACCGCAAGGTGCGCGGCGGCTATCGCAAGCCCAGAGAGAGGCTGCCCCACCTGATCGGCGACGATCTGGTCGAGATCACACCCGACCTGAAAGAGGTGCGGCGCATCCATACGTGGCAACTGCTCGATCCGGTGAAGGACGCCATCGCCCCCACCATGCGGCGCTGGGAGTGGACGCACATCAACGGCATCGACGTGAACGCCGCGGGCGACATCGTCTTCTCCGCGCGCAACTGCGACCGGGTGGCGGCCATCGACGGCGCGACGGGCGAGTTGCGCTTCAAGTTCGACAAGGTGCACGGACAGCACAATCCGACCTGGCTGCCGAACGGCAACGTGCAGATCTTCGACAACGGCCACGACAGCTCCAAGGTAATCGAGATGGACCCGGCGAGCGGCGAGATCGTCTGGACGTTCCGCGGCGCGCCGTCGCAACAGTTCTTCAGCGGCCACATCTCGGGCGCCTCGCGGCTGGCCTCGGGAAATGTGCTGGTCTGCGAGGGCACCAGCGGGCGGCTGTTCGAGGTGACCCGCGGCCATGACGTGGTGTGGGAGTGGATCAATCCGTTCGTGAACAACGACGCGCGCGGCGAACCGACGGTGAGCATCTACCGCGCCCATCGCTATGACGTCGATCATCCGGCGTTTGCCAACCGCGACCTCGACCCGGCCCGTTTCCGCAACCTCAACCAGCTGAACGGCTTGGCCTGAAATAGGCGGGAAATTGGGGACACGTACGACGTGGCAAGGCTTGGGATATAAGGCGACAGGCCCAGGGCGTCGTACGTGTCCCCAATTTCCGACCTATCGCTTGCCCGGGGCGCGCTTGCGTCGATAGGGTTGGGCGATGTCCCATCTGCACAGCGCTTTCGACGGCCTACAGTCAGGCAGCTTCTGGGCGGCGCTGTTTCAGATCGTGCTGATCGACCTGACGCTGGCCAGCGACAACGCCGTCGCGGTCGGCATGGCCGCCACCGGCCTGCCCAAGAAGCAGCGGCATCTGGCCATCGTGCTCGGCCTCAGCGGCGCGGTGGTCTTGCTCTGCGTCATGGCGGTGTTCGCCATCAAGCTGCTCAAGGCCGGCGGCGGCGGGCTGGTGCTTGGCGGCGGCATTCTGCTGCTGCTGGTCGGCTATCAGATGTTTCGCGATCTCCGCGGCCAGGACCACAGGCGCCACACCGCCTCGGACAAGCCGCCCGAACACAAGACCCTCCTGCGGGCGCTCATGCTGATCTTCGTCGCCGATATGTCGACATCGCTGGACAATGTGCTGGCCGTGGCCGGGGTGGCGCGTGATCAGCCCGACTGGCTGCTGTTCGCGGGCCTGGCGCTGTCGGTCGCGCTTACCGGCTTCGCCGCCGTCGGCGTCGCCAAGCTGCTGCACCGCTGGCCGTGGATCGGCTATATCGGCCTGGTCGTGGTGCTCTATGTCGCCGCCAAGATGGTCTGGGACGGGGCCGAGACGCTGAAGTGGATCCGAATTTAGCAGCCGGTTGACAATTCGACGCTCATCTAATTAGATGTGCGTCGAATGAGGCTCGCCATGGATACCCCCGACCAGTCCCGACTGCTGCAGTTCTTCAAGGCGCTGGCGCATGAGAGCCGCCTGAAGCTGCTCGGCCTGGTCGCCCAGCGCGAGCACAGCGTGCAGGAGCTGGCGGCGCTGGTCGGCCTGAAGGAGCCGACCGTCTCGCATCATCTGACCATGCTGAAAGAGCTCGGTCTGGTCAGCCAGCGCCAGGACGGCAATACCCATTGGTACGCGCTCGAGCCCGAAGCCATCGCCAATCTCGCCAAGCAGGTGCTCAGCCGCGAACAGATCGCCGGCCTGGCCAGCGACGCGCAACCCGCCGATTGGCAGGTCAAGGTGCTGGAGACCTTCATTGCGGCCGACGGGACGCTGAAATGCATCCCGGCCAGCCGCAAGAAGCGCTGGGCGGTGCTGGCCTGGCTGGTGCGCCTGTTCGAGGACGGCCGCCGCTATAGCGAGGCCGAGATCAACGCTTGCCTGCTCGAACGCCATTGGGATTCCGCGACACTCCGGCGCGAGTTCATCGGCTACAAGATGATGGCGCGGGAAGCCGGCGTCTATTGGCGGCTGCCGGAGCAGGACTGGGTCAGCGAGACGGCGTGAGACCATGAGCGACGCCGACCGCCTCCAACCCTGGATCGAGCGCTGGCGTCTGACGCCGGACGGTCCCAGCTTCAGCACGGAAATCGGCAGCCTGCTCATGCCGGTGGTCGCCGGCGGCGAGCCGGCCATGCTGAAGATCGCCGGCGGCATCGAGGAGCGGCGCGGCGGCGCCCTGATGGAATGGTGGGGCGGCGAGGGCGCGGCGCGGGTGCTGGCGCGCGACGGCGACGCCATCCTGCTCGAGCGCGCGATGGGCGAGGGCAGCCTCGAGGCGATGGCGTTGGGCGGTGACGACGATGCGGCGACCGCCATTCTCTGCCAGGTCGCCGCCGGGCTGCACGCGCCGCGGGACCGGCCTCCACCGGACAGTCTCGTGCCGCTGCCGATCTGGTTTCGCCAGTTGGAGCCGGCGGCCAAGGCGCGCGGTGGCATCTTCGTCAAATCGGCGGCGGCGGCCCGCGAACTGCTCGGCGACCCGCGCGACGTGGCGGTCCTGCACGGCGACCTGCACCACAACAATGTGCTGGACGCCGGCGAGCGCGGCTGGATCGCCATCGACCCGAAGGGCCTGATCGGCGAGCGCGGCTTCGACTTCGCCAACATCTTCCACAACCCGACGCGGGAATTCGCGCTGGCCCCCGGCCGCCTGCATCGCCTGATCGGCATCGTCGCCGAACTGGCCGGGCTGGAGCCGCTGCGCCTGGTCAAATGGATCCTGGCCTATTCGGGCCTGAACGCCGCCTGGTGTCTGGACTCCGGCTACGACGCCCACGCTGCGTGCTGCATGGCCGCCGCCGAGCTGGCGGCTGCCGAACTGGCGCTTATTTCGGGTTGAAACAGTCGGCGAAGTGTTCGGGCTTGATCAAGGCTTCGCCCGCCAGCATCCCGACCCGATAAAGTTCCGGCACCATGCTGTCGTCGTCCATCTTCACCAGATCGGCGATCTGCTCGGCGGAGAATGTCTCGTCCAGATGCGTTTCCAGCCAGTCAGGTTCCAGCGGCGCGTCGTAGCGGACGAAAGTCCATAGCGGCAGGCAGCCGGGCAGGGAGTGTTCCAGCCCGTCGATCTCGCCGTTGAATTGCCAGGGCTGCGGCGAGGTCCCCAGCCATTGCAGGATCGAGGTGCCGAGCTGGCTGCTGTCATAGGCCAGCGAGGTCAGGGCGTGGATCGCCTTCCAGACCGACAGCAGCAGCGGTTTGCTGCGCCACTCGGGCTTCATCGGCCTGGGCTGGCCGGTGCCGACCGAGACGATCATCAGCTTGGCGGCGCCCGGCTCCCACTTCAGCCCATAGGCTGGAACCAGCGCGGTCATGGCCAGCTGCAGGGCCGGGTTTCCGTGCGGAGTCATGGCGCCGTCGAAGAAGATGCCCTGTTCGCCCTTGGTCACCTCCATGTGGACCATGTCGAAATAGAACGGCGCCGCGGCGCTGGCCTGGACGATGGTCGAGATGCGGTAGTCCTTGTTCGGCGTCACGTCCGGCCAGGCCGGGTCGCCGTTCCAGTATTTCGAACCGGGGCAGTTGGTCAGGATCCAGCTGGAGCCGGTGTCGACGCGCTTGGCGATCGCCGCGAAGCCGGTGCGCCAGTCGGCGTTCGCCAGGGTGGCGCCGCCCAGTTCCTGCTCGATCACCCCGGCCAGCCGGCTGGGATCGAACCGCGACTGGATCAGCGGAATGCGAAAACCGCGCTTCTTGAAGACGATCGGCCCCAGCCGCCGGTAAAGGCCGCGCAGATGGTCGGTGTCCTGACCGAGCGCCAGGCCGGCGGCGATGATGGCGCCGGTCGATGTGCCGCCGATCAGGTCGAAATAGTCCGACAAAACCAGGTCCGGCAGGCCGAGTTTCTCGCGCAGAGTCTTCTCGAGCCTGGCCAGAATGCCGACCGCCAGCGCCCCGCGCATGCCGCCGCCGTCGATGGCGAGAATGCGTCTGGGGCCGGGCGGTTTGTCGAAAACGGACACCGGGGCAAACTAGCGCCACAACAGCGCCACGCAACCGCCAGCCGCGCTACGCCGCGTTGCCGCCGGAGCCGCTTGTCCGATAAGGTCAGGTCAGGATCCGGCCGCTGAGCGGCCCACGCGCAGCGAGCAAGATCATCGTGGATGTCGTCGAGAAGATTTTCGAGTTCGCCAGCCGGACGCCGGACGCCTGGGCCATGGTCTATGACCTGGAGCCGATAACCTATCGCGATCTGCACCGGATGATCACCGCCATGCGTCGCCGTCTGGAGACGTATGGGTTGCGACCGGGCGGCGTCGTGGTGGTCTGGATCAATTCGACCCTGGCCAGCTGGGTGGTCAACCTGGCCCTGCGCACGATGGGCATGACCACCGTCTCGATCCGCACCGCGACCGAGTTCTCGGGCTTCAGCGGCCTCGATATCGTCGCGGTGGTGACGGCGGCGAACGAGCGCTACGTCCTGGACGCAAACATCGCCCCGGACGCCGCGCGCATCGTGGTCGAGCGAGCGGACTGGGCGGTTGCGGACGACGGCGCCGCGCTGAAACCGCCGCCGCGGACACCGCCCGGCGACCACATCCTGCTCACCTCCGGCACCACCGGAAACTACAAGATGATGATCCTGGACTCGCGCGCCCAGGCGGCGGAGATCCAGAACGGCATCAAGCGGTTCTGGGCGCTGATCGGCGGAGGAGACACCGAGCCGCGCGGTTCGGTCAACATCCTCAATCTCGGCCTATGGACGGCGGTCGGCTACAACTATCCGGTCGGGGTGTGGAGCATCGGCTCGACCGTCATCATCCATCAGGGTCCGGAGGAATGGCGATCCTTCTCCGTTCCCGGCATCACCCACGCCATGGTGACCCCCGGTTTTCTGCACCAGATGCTGACCGCCGCGCCGCCGAGCATGCCGCGCAGCGACAGGCTGGTGCTGATGGTCACCGGCGGGCCGGGGAAGTCGGCGGGTCGGCGAACCTGTTCTCACGGGACGGCCACTCCTCGGCCTTCCTGAACGGATCGTACAAGTTCAAGAACAACTACAACGAAGGCAAGATCGCGATCGGCTACCGGT
>JBEPUW010000097.1:0-5723 GCA_041691315.1 Caulobacteraceae bacterium
TTCAGCGGCCTCGAACTGCTGGGCAAGGTGTGGGAAGTCGTACGTGTCCCCAATTACCATGATGGCGGAGGGGGCGTTAACCCGAAAGGGCCTCGCGCTTCTCTTCCAGCATAAGCCATTCGTCCTCGGCCGCCGCCAGCTGCGCCTTCAGCGCCTTGAGCGCGGTCATGGCCGCGTCGAAGGCCTTGCGGTCGCGGGCGTAGAGGCTGGGGTCGGCGAGGCGGGTTTCCAGCGCCACGATCTCGGCGGCGAGCCTGGGGGTCAGGGTCTCCAGCGTCTGCAGGCGGTGCTCGTCCTTGAATGACAGCTTGGCGGCCCGTTTCGGCGGCGGCGGCTGAGCGGCCGCCTTGCCCGGCTTGGCGGCCGGCGCCAGCGCGGGGGCGAAGAAGCCGGGGTTCTGACGGGTGAAGTCGGTCCAGCCGCCGGGCGTCTCGACCACGTCGCCACGGCCGTTCAGGGCGATGGTCGAGGTGGCCAGGCGGTCTATGAAGTCGCGGTCGTGGCTGATCAGGATCAGGGTGCCGTCATAGTCGCTGAGGCGCTCCTGCAGGAGGTCGAGCGTCTCCATGTCGAGGTCGTTGGTCGGCTCGTCGAGCACCAGCAGATTGGCCGGCTGGGCCAGCGCCCTGGCCAGCATCAGCCGGTTGCGCTCGCCGCCGGACAGGCTGCGCACCGGCTGGCGCAGCTGGCGCTCCTGGAACAGGAAGTCGCGGGCATAGCTTGAGATGTGCCGGGGCTGGCCCTGCACCATGATCTGGTCGCCGCCGGCCGGGGCCAGCGTCTCCCAAAGCGTGGCCTCGGGATCCAGCTGGTCGCGGGCCTGGTCAAGATAGGCCACGACCAGGTTCGACCCCAGCTTCACCGAGCCGGTGTCCGGCGCGACCTCGCCGAGCAGCATCTTGACCAGCGTGGTCTTGCCGGCGCCGTTCGGGCCGACGATGGCGACGCGGTCGCCTCGGATGATGCGGGTGGAGAAGCGCTTGATCAGCGTCCGCGCGCCGTAGGCTTTGGTCAGGTTGCGCGCCTCGATCACGCGTACGCCGGAGCTCTGGCCGGCCTCGATGGTCATGGCCATGGCGCGGTTCGCATCGCCCATCAGCAGAGCTTTGCGCTGGCGCATCTCGTTCAGCGCCCGGGCGCGGCCCTCGTTGCGGGTGCGTTGGGCAGTGATGGAGCGATGGAACCAATAGGTCTCTCGCTCGATGGCCTTTTCCAGCCGGCGCAGGTTTTCCGACTGTTCAGCGGCGATCTTTTCCGACCAGGCGTCGAAGGCTTCGAACCCCTTGTCCAGCCGCCAGACCCGGCGGCCCTCCAGCCAGAAGCAGCGCGTGGTGGTGCGGCGCAGGAAGGCGCGGTCGTGGCTGACCATCAACAGGGCCGAGCGGCTGGCCCGAAGTTGCGCCTCCAGGGTCTCTATAGCCAGGATGTCGAGGTGGTTGGTCGGCTCGTCGAGCAGCAGCACGTCGGGCTTTTCGGCGATGGCGCGGGCCAGGGCGGCGCGCCGGCCCTCGCCGCCGGAGAGGCCGGGCGTGGCGCGGGCGGGATCGAGGTCGAAGGTCATCAGCGCCGCCTCCGCCTCGTGCGGCTCGGCGCCGCCGGCGATGGCGTAGTCGAGCAGCGTCGCGCCGGTGATCGCCGGCTCCTGCACCGCCAGCGCGATGCGCGCGCCGGGTTTGACCGACCGCTCGCCGCCGTCAGGCTCGATCTGGCCGGCCAGCAGGCGCAGCAGGGTCGACTTGCCGGCGCCGTTGCGCCCGACCAGGCAGGCGTGGACGCGCGCGTCCAGGGCCAGATCGACACCGTCGAACAGCATGGCCGGTCCGTCGGCCAGTCGCACGTCTTTCAGCGCGATCAGAGGCGGTCGAGCGCTCAGCGGTTGTCGTCCGGCGGCGGCAAGTCCGGCGGTGCATCGCCGTCATAGTCGCGCTCGCGGCGGGGCCGGATAAATCCGTCTGGGGGTGGCGGCGCCTGATCGTCGGGCGGGGCCTGAGCGTCGCGTTCGGCGTCGCGATCCATCTCGCCATCGGCGGCGCGCCCGAAGTCGTTGGAAAGATCGTCGTAGAAGTTCGAACGCACTTCCGCCTGCGCCGGCGGTCCATCCGAGGTGGCGATGTCGCCGGTGGTCTGGTCGGCCGGGGTCTCGGCCGGCAGGGCGAAGTCGTGGATCGGTAAGTTCTGGTGCGCGGCGATCATCATGCGGCGCCAGATTTCGGCCGGAACCTGGCCGCCGGTCACCTTGCGGGTCGGATCGCCGTCGTCATTGCCGACCCAGACGCCGCAGACCCAGTCGGGCGTGAAGCCGACGAACCAGGCGTCCTTCCAGTCCTGGGTGGTGCCGGTCTTGCCCGCCGCCGGCCGGCCGAACGCCGCGCGCGTGCCGGTGCCCATGGTGATGACGCCCTCCATCATCCGCACCATCTCGCCGGCGTTGTTGGCGTCATAGACCATGGCCCCGGCGGATGACGGGTGGGAGAAGATGACGTCGCCGCGCTGGGTGGAGATCTGGTCGATCAGATAGGGATCGCTGCGCTGGCCGCCCTGCTGGAACACCTGGTAGGCCGAAGTCAGCTCCAGCAGATTGACCTCGTACGCGCCCAGCGCGATCGACAGCTGTGCATCGCCGGGAATGCTTTTCAGTCCGAACCGGTGCGCGACCTCGACGATCTTGGCGACGCCGACCTCGCTGGCCAGTCGCACGGCGACGGTGTTGATCGAGTGGGCCAGCGCCACGGCCAGGGTCACCGGCCCGCGATAGCCGGCCTCGTAGTTGCCGGGCGACCAGAGGCCGATGCGGATCGGCGCGTCCAGGCGCGTGTCGCTCGGCCTGATGCCGGTCTCCAGCGCCGAGGCGTAGACAAAGGGCTTAAACGACGAGCCGGGCTGGCGCTGCGCCTGGGTGGCGCGGTTGAAGGCGGAAAGCTGGTGGTCGCGGCCGCCGACCAGGGCGCGGATCGCCCCGCCTGGCGCCAGCAGCACCAGCGCGCCTTGATGGATGTTGGTGCGCTTGCCTTCGCTGTCGATCGCCTCGCGCACCACGGTCTGGGCGGTAGTCTGCAGGTTGGAATCGACCGTCAGCTTGACCACGAGGTCGGGGGCCTGCCCACCGGCGATCTGCACCGCCTGGGTCGCGGCCATGTCCAGCACGTAGCCGAAGTCGCCCTCCGCCGGGGCTTCCGCCGCAAGCTTCGGCGGGTGGGCCAGGGCGGTCTGCTCGTCGGCGGCGCTGATCCAGCCCTGGGCGTGCATGGTCGCCAGCACCAGGTGCGAGCGGGCCAGCGCCGCGTCCATGTCATTGGTCAGCGCCAGCCGGGTCGGCGCCTTGGGCAGGGAGGCCAGCAGGGCGGCCTGGCCGAGGTCGAGCTGGCTGGCCGGCTTGCCGAAATAGGTCTGGGCGGCGGCGTCGATGCCATAGGCGTTGTCGCCGAAGAAGATGCGGTTGAGGTAGAGTTCCAGCACCTCGTCCTTGCTCATCTCCTGTTCCAGCCGGTAGGCGATCACCGACTCCTCCAGCTTGCGCTGGATGGTCTGTTTCGGGGTCAGATAGAGGGTGCGCGCCAGTTGCTGGGTCAGGGTCGAGCCGCCCTGGACGGTGTGGCCGGCCCGCCAGTTGGTCCAGGCGGCGCGGGCTATGCCCTGAAAATCCACCGGCCCGTGCTGATAGAAGCGCCGGTCCTCGGCGGCCAGGAAGGCGCGGGGAACATAGGGCGGCAGCTGCGCCAGCGTGATGGCCGAGCCGTGCTTGGGACCGCGGGTGGCCAGCACCTTGCCGCTCATGTCCTCGAAGGTCATGCCGGGCGCCTGGTTGACCACCATCAGCGTCTGGCGGTCGGGTATGTCCGGTATGCCGTCGATGAAGGCCTTGGCCGCGATCACCCCGGCGGCGACGGCGACCAGCAGGCCGGCGACCAGCACCGCGGCCACGATCGGCCAGACGCGCACGCGCCGGCGCGGGGCCAAGGGCGGCGGGCCAGGCCTAGGCGGCGCGCCGGGGCCGAAGCGCACCGGCGTCGGGCGATTGGGGTTGGATGGCTCAGTCACGGATTAGGCTTCTATACTGGAGGACATCGATGGTGTTGGCGGCTTTCTGCGCAATGACACGCAAACCTTTCTGGGAGGCCAAATCCCTGCGGCAAATGACCGTGCCGGAGTGGGAGAGCCTGTGCGATGGTTGCGGTCTGTGCTGTCTGGTCCGTTTCGAAGATGAGATCACCGGCGAGGTCGTCCCGACGCGGGTGGCCTGCCGGCTGTTCGACACCGACCTGTGCAGCTGCACCGACTATGCCAACCGCAAGGCCAGCGTGCCCGATTGCGTCAAGCTGACGCCCTATAACATCGAGGACCTGCATTGGATGCCGAAGAGCTGCGCCTATCGTCGGCTGAACGAGGGCCGCGGTCTGGCCTGGTGGCATCCGCTGGTCAGCGGCGATCCGGAGAGCGTCCACGAGGCGGGGGTCAGCATCCGTGGACAGACCATATCCGAGGCCGTATTGGCCGCGCCGGAGGACGCCATCGACTTCGAAGCGCTGGATTTGATGCGCGAGCGCGGCGACGACTGAGCGGGCCTACGGAAAAGTGCGAAGCGGTCTTCCGCTCGCAACCCGCTCTAACTCATCGTGATCTAGGCGACCCGACGCTGTTGCAATAATATCACAATCGGCCTTGCATGGCGCGGCGAACCGCTTAATTGAGGGGGCTTCAAGAGGCTCCCTTTCAAAGGCGATCACGGCGTTGGCGCAGGACCCCTATCAGGAACTCGGCGTCTCGCGGCAGGCGAACAAGGACGAGATCAAGAAGGCCTTTCGCAAGCTGGCCAAACAGCTGCATCCCGACAAGAATCCCGGCGACAAGGTGGCCGAGGAGCGCTTCAAGCGCATTTCGGCAGCCTTCGACCTGCTCGGCGACGAGGACAAGCGCAAGAAGTTCGACCGTGGCGAGATCGACGCCGACGGCCGCGAGACCATGCGCGGCTATGCCGGCGGCGGCGACCCGTTCGGCGGCGCCGGTGGCTTTCGCGGCGGTCCTGGCGGCCAGGGCGGGGCCTCGTTCGAAGGCGTCGATCTGAACGATATCCTGGGCGAGATGTTCGGCGGCCGCGGCGGCCAGCGCGGCGGTTTTGGCGGCCGCCCGCCGCCGCCGCAACGGGGGGCCGACGTCCGCGCCAAGCTCGAGATCGACCTGGAAGACGCCATCCTGGGCGCGCGCAAGCGGATCAGCTTCTCCGACGGCCGCACCATCGACGTGACCATCCCCAAGGGCGCGGCCGAGGGCCAGGTGATGCGCCTGAAAGGGCAGGGGTCGCCTGGCCGCGCCGGGGCCGGCGACGCCTTGATCGAACTGGAGATCCGGCCGCACCCGGTCTTCCGGCGAGAGGGCGACAACCTGGTCATGGACCTGCCGGTCTCGGTCCCTGACGCCGTCCTGGGCGCCAAGGTCGAGGCGCCGACGCCGGAAGGCCCGGTGACGCTCACGGTGCCGAAGGGCTCCAACGCCGGTTCGACGCTGCGCCTGAAGGGCCGCGGCCTGCCGCACGGCCGCGCCGGCGCCCGCGGCGATCTGCTGGCCCGCCTGCAACTGGTCCTGCCGGACAAGCCCGACCCTGAGCTGGAGACGTTCGCCGAACACTGGCGCAAGGACAGGCCGTACACGGCGAAGCGCCGGTAGGGAAATTGGGAAATTGGGGACAGTGCGCCGGGAGGCCGGCGAGGAGGAGAGGGTGGAAGTCC
>JBEPUW010000098.1:0-5385 GCA_041691315.1 Caulobacteraceae bacterium
GGTTCTGTGCGGGGGGCGCGGGGTAACCCGCGTCCCTACCGCGATCGTACGCATCGCCGATCGCGCGAGCATGACTCTGAGCGTCAGGGGATGCGTACGTGTCCCCAATTTCCTGTGTCCCCAATTTCCCAGCTAAGGATTATGGGTCGAGGCGGGCTTCGGCGGAGCCGCTGAGCACCTGGACGCCGTCCTGGTTGACGGTGACGATGTCCAGTTCGACCAGCTTCTGGCCGCCCTCGTCGCGGATCGACTTGACGGTCGCGGTCGAGTCCAGCGTGTCGCCCGGCCAGACCTGGCTGGTGAAGCGCACGCCGTACTTGGTCAGCCGCGCATCGCCGACATAGTCGGTCAGCATCTTGCCGGTCATGCCCATGGTCAGCATGCCGTGCGCGAAGACGCTCGGATAGCCGGCCACCTTGGTGGTGAAGATCTCGTCGGTGTGCAGCGGGTTATAGTCGCCGGACGCCCCGGCGTACTGGACGATCTGGGTGCGCTTCAGGTCCTCGACCAGACGCGCGGTGTGGGTGTCGCCTTCTTTCAGCTTGCTGGCGCTCAGAGCCATTTTATGGGTCCTCCTGGATCTAAGACGCTGGCGCGTCGACGGGGCGTTCGGTGCGAACGCCGACGGAACGGGCGGTGATGACCAGATCGCCCTTCTGGTCGCGATATTCGGTGACGGATTCGGAGAAGACCAGCTTGCCCGAGCGCTTGCCTTCCTTTTCCCAGGTCTTGCCGGGCAGGCTGGTCGCGGTCAGCACGTCGCCGGGTTTCAGGTGGCGGTGATATTCGAAGTGCTGCTCGGCATGCAGTCCGCCGCCGCCACCTCCGCCTCCGCCGCCGCCACGCGGGGCCGCGCCGGTCGGGTTCTTGCCGGAGCCGAACCAGGGCTGGCCGGCCTTGGGCCGCAGGAAATAGTCGGGATCGAACTGGGCGCTGGCCTGGGCGAAGGTCGGCGGCGCGATGATGCTTCCGCCCTCCGTCGACCTGGCATGGTCCGCATCGGCATAGATGGGATTTTCGTCCCCGACCGAGCGGGCGAACATCAGAATGTGGCTGGCTTCGACGGGAAATGTCTTTGCGGTCATGGCGCTTCCTCTGAATGCGATCTTATGGCCGCAACTCAGCCGGCTTAGAGCGCCGCCGTCAACGCCGTTCTGACCTGGAAAAGCCCTGCCGTCGCGTCAGCCGGGCTGAGCCACCCCGCCAGGATGCTCGGGCGCGACCTTGTTGGCGGCGCGACCTGCCGCCAGCGCCAGGAAGATGGTCGGCGCGGTGATCAGGGCGCCGGCGAAGAAGGGTGAGTCCGGGCTCAGCGAAAACAGGCTGAGCGCGCAGAGCGGGCCGGTGACCCGGGCCAACGCGCCCATGGCGTTGTTCAGGCCCAGCATCTGACCCTGGCGGTCGGGATCGGTGGTGCGCGAGATCAGCGCCGAGCTGTTCGGGAAGGCCACCGACTGGCCCAGCGACATCACCGCCATGATGGCGATGGTCACCAGGCCGCTCGGCGAAAAGGGCTGAGCGAGCAGGCAGACCACGGTCACCGCGACGCCGAAGGCCAGCATGGGCGCGGCCCCGAACCGGCGCGACAGGTTGCCGGTCAGCACCGTCTGGCCCGCCGCCGAGACGATCGCCGAGACCGTGAAGCACAGGCCGATGTCGCGCGGCGTCCAGCCATAGCGGTGCTGGCCCCAGAAGCCGAAGGTGGATTCGATGCCGTTGAAGGCCAGTCCGGCGACCAGGGTCATCAGCATGACCCGCCCGACCACCGGGTGGCTCAGCGCCCGGCCGAACATCACCCAGCGACTATGCTGCTGGCTGGAGGTCTGGATGTGCACGCGGCTTTCGCGAACCACCAGGAAGATGCAGGTGGCCGAGATGCCGGCCAGGCCTGAGGCCACCAGCAGCGGCAGCTGGAAGCCGGCCGGACCGTCGCCCGGCCTGGCCAGCAGGCCGCCGAGGCCCGGCCCAAAGATGAAACCGATATTGTAGGCCGCGCCCAGGATCGACATGCGGCCGGCCCGCGCCTCCACCGGGGTCACGTCGGCGATATAGCCCTGCACAACCGAGCTGTTGCCGGCCGCGAGGCCGCCCAGAAAGCGCACGATGAAGGCGATCAGCACGTTGGGCGCAAAGGCCAGGGCCAGATAGCAGAGGCAGTTGGCCGTCACCGTCGAGACCAGGATGGGCTTGCGGCCGATGCGGTCGGAGAGGCGGCCCCAGAACGGCTCGCCGAAGAAGGACCCGACCGAATAGGCCGAGAACAAGAGCGCGATCTGCCACGGCGGGGCGTGGAACGACTTGGCATAGAAGGGCAGCAGCGGCACCACGACGCCGAAGCCCAGCATGTTGATCATCATCACCATAAGCAGAGTGGGCAGCGCGGCTTTGGAGCGCCGCGCCGCTGGATCAGGTGTGATGGCGGTCATGTGAACGCAGGTAAGCTGTAGCGCCGGTGGCGGCAAGCTGGGCCGAGGTCAGCCCGGCGCCGTGGCCGTCTTGTGTTGCCGGTTTAGCGCGGGGCTAGGATCATGATCATCTGGCGGCCCTCCATGCGCGGCTCATATTCGACCTTGGCGACGGGGTCGAAGTCGGCGCGGACCTGCTGCAGCAGCTTCATGCCCAGTTCCGGGTGGCGCATCTCGCCGCCGCGGAACCGCAAGGTCACCTTCACCTTGTCACCTTCTTCGAAGAAGCGGTGCATGGCGCGGGCCTTGACGTCATAGTCGTGGGTGTCGATGTTCGGCCGAAGCTTGATCTCCTTGATTTCGACCAGCTTCTGGCGCTTGCGCGCCGCGCCCTTCTTCTTCTGTTCTTCGAACTTGTACTTGCCGTAGTCGAGGATCTTGCAGACCGGCGGGTCGGAGTTCGGCGAGACCTCCACCAGGTCCAGCCCGGCCTCTTCGGCGGCTTCGAGTGCGGAGGCGGTGGGCATGACCCCTTGTTTTTCACCGTGCTCATCGATCAGGAGCACGCGGGGGACGCGGATATCTTCATTGATGCGCGGGCCGTCCTTGGACGGGGGCGCTGGCATGGGACGACGAATAGGCAAGTTCTCCTGAACCGTTGGCGTGCGAAAGCATAGGCGTCGAAACCTTACGCTTCCGCTGACATATGACCAAGCGCCTAGCGCCGATCAAGGTGTGCGTCGCAACGCGTCTGCCGGCATCTTCGGCACAAGCCGGTTGATCGCGGCGATCGCGTCGCTGACCGGCAGCGCACTCAGGTCCTCGGCCTGCAGCACCGCCACGTGCCCTCGGGGGCCACAGAGCGCCGGATCGGAGGCGGCGGAAAACAGCACCAGCGTCGGCGCGCCGGCCGCCGCGATCAGGTGCACCGGGCCGGTGTCGTTGCCGACGGCGATGGTGGCGCGCGCGCCAAGGGCGGCGACCTGGGCGAAATCGGTGCGGCCCGTGAGGTCTCGCGCCTGCACCTTGCGCTGAATGGCCATGGCCAGCGCGCTTTCCTGCGGGCCGCCGACCACCAGGATGTCCAGCCCGCGCTGGCGCAGGTGCTGGCCAAGCTCGGCGAAGCGCTCGACCGGCCAGCGCTTTTCCGGGCGATGCGCCGAGGTCCCGGGAACCAGCAGCGCGTAGGGCCGCGAGGTGCCCGCCGAGTTCATCGGCCGGGCCGCGCCGGTCTTCTTGATGATCCAGCTCAAATCCGCCGGCGGGGCCGAGCCCGGCGTCAGCGGCGCATCCGGCCAGATGCCGGCGTTCTTGAGCTGCTCGGCCTGGCGTTCCAGTGTGTGCATGCGGCCGCGGTCGCGATTGCGCTGCGGCAGGCTGCAGCCGACCGCGATCCCCGACCAATCCGGCGGAAACGGCCGCAGCAGCTGAAAATACAGGTTCGAGCGTGACGAGGTCTGCAGGTCGTAGACGCGGTCGTACCTGGCGGCGCGCAGCCGGCTGATCATCGACATGGTCTCGCCAATGCCGGACGGCCGTCCGTCGGGCGCGATCATATTGAAATAGGGGCTGGCCCTGGCCAGGGCCTCGAACGGCGGGGTGGTCAGCAGCGTGATGTGCGCCGTCGGATGGGCCTCGCGGATATGCTTCATCGCCGCCAGCGCCTGCACGAAGTCGCCAAGCGCGCCCAGCTTGATCACCAGGATCTTTTTGATTTCACGCGACTTGCGGCTCACAAATGGCCCCCGAGCAGCCCGGCGTAGACGTCCAGGGTGGCTTCGCACATGGCCGCCCCCGAATAAAGCCGCCGTGCGCGCGCCTGTCCGGCCGCACCCATGGCCGCGCGGCGCTCCGGACCGGCGGCGATGGCCTCGGCCATGACATGCGCCAGCGCCTGGGCGTCGCGCGGCTTGAACAGCCAGCCGGTCGCGCCGGCCAGGACCGTTTCGCGCGGCGCGCCGTGATCGGCGGCGATGATCGGCCGACCCATGGCCTGCGGCTCAACCGCCGTACGGCCGAACGGCTCCGGGTCGAGCGAAGGCGCGCAGGCGACATCGCAAGCCAGATAGGCCGCCGGCATGTCGTCGCAATGACCGACCAGCTTGACCCGGTTCTCAAGGCCGGCGGCAGCGATGGCCGTCTGGAGCTCCTGGCGATAGCCGCCACGGCCCTGGTCGTCCCCGGCCAGGATCACGACAAAGTCGTCGCGATGCGATTTCAGCCGTTGCGCGGCCTCGATCAGCAGCCGCTGACCCTTCCAGCGGCTGAGCCGGCCGGCCAGCAGGAAACGGATGCGGCCGTCATCGACGGCGATGCCCCAACGGTCTAGCAGCGCTGCGACGCGCGCCGGCGCGACCGTGGCCGGGTCGAACCGGTCGATATCGACGCCGCGTGCGATGGCGATCACCCGGGCCGGATTGAGCCGGTGTTCGGCGATGATGTGGTTGCGGGTGAAGTTGGAATTGGCGATGGTCACCGGGCCGCGGGTCATCACCGAATTATACCAACGCTTCAGCGGGTTACCGGCGCTGTAGACGCCGTGATAGGTGGCCAGGCAGGGCACCTTGGCCGCTCGCGCGGCGGAAAAAGCGGCGAAGGCCGGGGCGCGGGAGCGAACGTGGACCAGGCTGACGGCCTCGCGCCGGATCAGCTCGACCAGCCGGCCGTGATTGGCCGCCATGACCAGCGGGTTCTTGGCGTGCACCGGCATAGGGGCCCAGACCGCGCCGCGAGACTGCAGGTCCGCGACCATCCGCCCGCCGCGCGAGGCGACGATGGCCCGCCCGCCGGCCCGCACCACGGCCGCGGCCACATCCAGCGTCGTCTGCTCGGCGCCGCCGGTCTCCAGGTCCGGAATCACCTGCAGCAGCGTGAAGTTGGCGGGCAGAGCAACCATGGGCTCTGCATAGACGCACTGACCCCCTCCCGTCATGGCCCGGCTTGTCCGGGCCACCCATGATCACCGTGAATTGTGGGTGTT
>JBEPUW010000099.1:0-5234 GCA_041691315.1 Caulobacteraceae bacterium
TCGCCATCCGCGAAGGCGGCCGCACCGTCGGCGCCGGCGTCGTCGCCAAGATCCTCGAATAGGGTCTGTCCGAGCCGAAATGACGAGCCGCCGGACCTACAAGGTCCGGCGGCTTTTCATTGCGCGCGACGCCACCCCAACCCCCCAACCGTCATCGCCCGGCTGGTCCGGGCGACCCATGATCGCGAGACTCGCCGGACGGGGGGCGGTGACCATGGATGGCCCGGACAAGCCGGGCCATGACGGTTTCTTTTGGGTTAGGCTCGCCATTCCCGCGAAGCGGGAACTCAGCTTTTGGACCACCAAGCACACCAAGCACACCAAGGGTAGCGCTGACCGTTGCTCTTCTTGGTGTGCTTGGTGTGCTTGGTGTCAAATCTTGCGGCCTTAGCGGCAGCGTGATCGCCTGACACGAAAAAACCTGGGTCCCCGCTTTCGCGGGGATGAGCGGACTATTTGGATGCGTTGCCGGGAGTCCTAAACCGCCGCCGCTGGCGCCGTATGTGCTGTGATGGCGTTGCGGAAGCCCAGGGGGTTGCTGATCAGCGGGATGGGGTCCCAGCGGGCGCCGACGCCGTGGATGGTGACCTCGCCATAGTTGAACATGCGGCCGAGCAGGCTCTGGTCGACATCGACGCTCTCGACCTTATCGACGTTCAGCTCGACCGTGTGCAGCGACAGCACCCCGCGCTTGACGATGATGCGATGGTCGGTGACGCAGAACGCGGTGGTCGCCCGGGTGATCATCCGGCCGGCCAGGAGGAAGAGGGCGACAAGCGCTACCAGGCCGGCGACCGCATACCCTCCAAGCGCTGGCGAGCCGGTCAGGACGACGGCTGTGCCGATGGCCAGGGCCGCGGCCAGGCCCAGCAGCACCAGCGGCCCCAAGAGCACGACCCAGTGCGGCCGCGCCTTGACCAGCACCACCTCACCGGGCTGCAGAACCTTGTCGAGATAGCTCATCCTAGGATCTGACCTTCACGAAGCTACCCGGCGTATCCTCGATAGGCTTCAGCGGTCCCTTCGACGGATCGCGGGCGGGGATCATCTTCCCCGAGCGCTCGGTCAGCCATTCGGCCCAGTTTTCCCACCAGGAGCCGGGGTGTTCGGTGGCGCCCTCGATCCATTCCTCGACCGTGTCGGGCAGGGCCTCGTTGGTCCAGTGCTGGTACTTGTGCGCGACGGGGGCGTTGATCACGCCAGCGATGTGGCCGGAGCCGGCCATCATGAAGCGGGTCTTGCCACCGAACAGTCGCGCGCCCTTGTAGACCGAGCGGAAGGGGGCGATGTGGTCCTCCTTGCTCGACTGCACATAGAGCGGGATCTTGACCTTGGAGAGGTCGAGCCGCTCGCCGCCCAGGGTCAGCTCACCCTTGGCCAGCTTATTGTCGCGGTAGAATTCGCGCAGGTAGAACAGGTGCAGCACCTTGGGCATGCGCGTCTGGTCGGCGTTCCAGAACAGCAGGTCGAACGGCTTCGGCTCCTTGCCCATCAGGTAGTTGTTGACGAAAAAGGACCAGATCAGATCGTTGGCGCGCAAGGCGTTGAAGGTGTCGGCCATCGACTGGCCCGACAGCACCCCGCCGCCCTGGTTCATCTTCTTTTCGACGTCGTTGATCCACTCGTCGTCGGTGAACAGCAGCAGATCGCCCGCCTCGCTGAAGTCCTGCTGGGCGGCGAAGAAGGTCGCCGAGGCGATCGGCTCGATGCCCTTGGCCGCCATGTGCGCCAGGGTGCAGGAGAGCAGGGTGCCGCCGATGCAATAGCCGACCGCGTTGACCTGGGAGACCTTGGCCTGCTTCAGCACCGCCTGGGTGCCGGCATAGATGCCCTCGGCCATATAGTCGGTCATGGTCTTGGCGGCGAGGCGCTGGTCGGGATTGACCCAGGAGGCGACGAAGACGCTGAACCCCTGGGCCGTCAGCCAACGGATCATCGAGTTCTCGGGGCGCAGGTCCAGGATGTAGTATTTGTTGATCCAGGGCGGGAAGATCAGCAGCGGGATCTCGTGCACCTTTTCGGTGGTCGGCTCGAACTGCAGGATCTGGATCAGTTCGTTCTGGAAGATCACCTTGCCGGGGGCGGTGGCGATGTTCTCGCCGACCTTGAACGGGGTGAAGTCGGTCTGGCTGATCGACAGCTGGCCGCCGCCGCGCTCCAGGTCTCCGGCGAAGTTCTCCATGCCTTTCAACAGGCTCTCGCCGTTTGTTGCGATGACTTCGCGCAGCGCGGCGGGGTTGGAGACCAGGAAGTTGGACGGCGAGAAGGCGTCGGTCAGCATCTTCATGAAGAACTCGACCCGTCGCTTGGACAGTGGATCGACCCCCTCCACCTCGGCGATCAGGCCGTTCAGCCAGTTCGAGGTCAAAAGATAGGACTGCTTCATGACGTCGAAGACCGGGTTCTCCGACCAGTCCGGATCGGCGAAGCGCTTGTCGCCCTTGCCCGGCGACACCACCGCGTCGGGGGTCTCGCCGGCCATGCGGCGAGTGGTGGACTTCCACAGGTCCATATAGCGGCTGAACAGGTCGGCCTGGGCCCGCATCATGCGGTCGGGCTGGGCGGCCAGCCGGCCCATGACGTCGGTCAGGGCAGGCGCCACGTGGAACGGATCGGGGCTGAGCGCGGCCGGGCGGTCGGCCTGGCGCAGCGCCGCCTCGGCGATGGCGCCCTGGGCGGTCAGGGCGGCGCGCGCCAAATTCATCGACAGGCTTTCCAGCGTTTCGCGCTGGGCGGCTGTGAGGCCGGCGAAGGAAAAGCCGGCGGCGCTGGGGGCGGCATCAGGCGCGCCGGCCGGAGCTTCGGCGACCTTGGGTTCAGGCTTGGCGGCCTTGGGCGCGGGCTTTGGCGCCGCCTTGGCCTTGGCGGATTTGGTCCGGGTGGATGGATCGGTCATGGCCTCAACCTCCCTCGCTTCGAGCCGGCCCAGGCGCGACCCGCGCCCTTTTGTTGGACGCCATCATCGCATAAGACCCTGGATCTGTAACAGGACGAGCCTTCAAGTGTACGTCAAACGCACAAGACAGACGATCGGACCGGCGGGCGGCCTCATTGCGCTTATCGGGGCGTCGAGCCTTGCCGGTTGCAACACCCTGGCCAAGAACAACTATTTCCTGCCCGGCGGCATCGATCAGTCGTCGGCGGCCGCGGCCCAGGTGCGCGCGGCGCAGCAGGCGCCCGGCCCCTATCCGAAGTTCTCGCAGATTCCGAACCTGCCGACCGACGTGAGGCCGATCGGCGCCTGGAAGGCGACCGTCACCGAAACACTGGGCGAGAAACGTCAGGTCGACGCGGCCAACGCCGCCTATCCCTACAGCCTGAGCGACACCCAGGGCTTCGCCGACGCAGAGCATGCGCGAATTCCGGCCGCGGAGTCCGCGCCGTCGACCGACGCCACCAGCGCCGCCGACGCCTATGCCGCCAGCGTCCGCGCGCGAGCTACCAAGCCCCCGCCGCCAAAGTAGGCGCGAGCGGGGGCGGAGCAGCCCTGGAATAGCCGCCGCCGCGCGTCTATTCATCACATCAAATCCCCGAATCCAGGCCCCCCTAAGGAGGGCCATGCCATGACCCCCGACTTTCACCGCATCCGACGCCTGCCGCCGTACATCTTCGAAGAGGTCAATCGCCTGAAGGCCCGCCTGCGCGCCCAGGGCGTCGACATCATCGACTTCGGCATGGGCAATCCCGACATGCCGACCCCCAAACACATCGTCGACAAGCTGGTCGAGACCGCCCGCGACCCGAAATCGGGCCGCTATTCCGCCTCCAAAGGCATCATCGGCTTGCGCCGCGCCATGGCCGGCTATTACGAGCGCCGCTTCGGCGTGAAGCTGGATCCCGAGACCGAGGTGGTGGCGACGCTGGGCTCCAAGGAGGGCTTTGCCAACCTGGCCCAGGCCCTGACCGCGCCCGGCGACGTGATCATCTGCCCCAACCCCGCCTATCCGATCCACGCCTACGGCTTCATCATGGCCGAGGGCGTCATCCGCCACGTGCCGGCGCTCACCCCGGAAGCCTATCTGTCCGGCATCGGCCGCGCGGTGACCAATTCCTCGCCGCCGCCCAGTGTGATGATCGTCTCCTATCCGTCCAATCCCACCGCCCAGGCGGTCGACCTGGACTTCTACAAGGAGGCGGTGAAGCTGGCGAAAAAGCACGACATGCTGATCCTGTCGGACGTCGCCTATTCCGAGATCTATTTCGAGAACAACCCGCCGCCCTCCATCCTGCAGGTCGACGGCGCCCGCGACATCGCCGTGGAGGTCAATTCGCTGTCCAAGACCTACGCCATGGCCGGCTGGCGGGTGGGCATGGTGGTCGGCAACGCGCGGTTATGTGCAGCCCTCGCCCGGGTGAAATCCTATCTCGACTACGGCGCCTTCACCCCGATCCAGGTGGCGGCGGCGGCGGCTCTGAACGGCCCGCAGGACTGCGTCGAGGAGATCCGCAACACTTACAAGCGTCGGCGCGACGTGCTGGTGGATTCCATGGCCCGGGCCGGCTGGGACATCCCGTCGCCACCGGCCTCGATGTTCGCCTGGGCGCCGCTGCCGGAGGCCTTCCGCGAGGCGGGCTCGATGCTGTTCGCCAAGCTCTTGATCGAGGAGGCCGGCGTCGCTGTCGCCCCCGGCGTCGGCTTCGGCGAACACGGTGAAGGTTATGTGCGCATCGGCCTGGTCGAGAACGAGCACCGCATCCGCCAGGCGGCCCGCAACGTGAAGAAGTTCCTGGCCCAGTCCGGTCAGGTGCTCAGCCGCGCCCGCGACGCCGCGCCGGCGGGAGCCTAGAGTCCTGGCGATGGCGAACAAGACACTGCGCATCGGGATCGCCGGCCTGGGCACGGTCGGCGGCGGCCTGCTGAACTTCCTGTCCGAGCGGCCGGATTTCGCGCCGGCCGGGCAAACGACGGCGATCACCGGGGTCAGCGCCCGCTCGCGCACCCGAGCTCGCTCGGCCGATATCTCCAACCTGCCCTGGTTCGACAATCCGGTGGCCCTGGCCGCGTCACCGGACAATGACGTCTTCGTCGAGCTGATCGGCGGCGCCGAGGGCCCGGCCAAGGCCGCGGTCGAGGCGGCCTTGAACCTGGGCAAGCCGGTGGTCACCGCCAACAAGGCGCTGATCGCCGTGCACGGCGCCGAACTGGCCGCCCTGGCCGAGGCCAAGGGCGCGCCGCTGTTGTTCGAGGCCGCGGTCATGGGCGGCACGCCGGCGGTGAAGATGCTGCGCGAGGC
>JBEPUW010000100.1:0-5062 GCA_041691315.1 Caulobacteraceae bacterium
CCAGGGAGTGTTCGCGCACCTTGTAGCCGACCTTCTCGTTGCGCAGGTCGGTCTCGACCCGCAGGCCCGCCTTCTTGAACGCCGCCGCGGCCTTCACCGCATAGTCGTCGGCGTCGGAGGTGATGGTGGCGACCACCGCCTGCGTCGGCGCCAGCCACAGCGGGAACGCGCCGGCATAGTGCTCGATCAGCACGCCCAGGAACCGCTCCAGCGAGCCCAGCCCCGCGCGGTGCAGCATGACCGGCCGATGCTTCTGGCCATCCTCGGCGATGTACGAGGCGTCCAGCCGCTCGGGCAGCACATAGTCGAGCTGCAGGGTGCCGCACTGCCAGGTGCGACCGATGGCGTCGCGCAGGTGGAACTCCAGCTTCGGGCCGTAGAAGGCGCCTTCGCCCGGCAGCCGCTCGACCTCGATGCCGGCGGCGTTGGCGGCGCGCTCCAGCTTGTCCTCGGCGATGGTCCAGTTCTCGTCCGTGCCAAAGCGCAGGTCGGGCCGCAGCGCCAGCTTCACCGAGTGCAGCTCGACCTCCAGGTCGGCATAGATCTGCTGCAACAGCCGGATGAAGGCCACGGACTCGGCCTCGATCTGCTCGTCGGTGCAGAAGATATGCGCGTCGTCCTGGGCCATCTGGCGCACGCGCAACAGGCCCATCAGCGAGCCCGAGCTTTCGAACCGGTGCAGGCCCTCGAACTCCGCCAGCCGGATCGGCAGCTCGCGATAGGAACGCTGGCCGTGCTTGAAGATCTGCACGTGGCCGGGGCAGTTCATCGGCTTGACCGCCAGGACCTCGCCCTCGTCGGTCTCGCAGATGAACATCGAGTCGTGGAACTTTTCCCAGTGGCCGGACTGTTCCCAGAAGGTCTTGTCCAGCACCTGCGGCGTCTTCACCTCGTCGTAGCCCTCGGCCTCCATGCGCCGCCGCACATAGTTCTGCAGGGTGCGGTAGAGCATCCAGCCCTTGGGGTGCCAGAACACCATGCCCTTGCCCTCTTCCTGGATGTGGAAGAGGTCCATGGCCTGGCCCAACTTGCGGTGGTCGCGCTTCTCGGCCTCCTCGACCCGTTTCAGATAGGCTTCGAGGTCGGCGTCGGAGGCCCAGGCAGTGCCGTAGATGCGCTGCAGCTGGGCGTTGCGCTGGTCGCCGCGCCAATAGGCCCCGGCCAGCTTGGTCAGCTTGAACGCCTTGCCGACATGCCTGGTCGAGGGCAGGTGCGGCCCGCGGCAAAGGTCCTTCCAGGCGCCCTGGTGATAGACGGTGACCGGCTGATCGGCCGGGATGCCCTCGATGATCTCGGCCTTGTAGGCCTCGCCCATGGCCTTGAAGTCGGCGATGGCGGCGTCGCGGTCCACCTCCTCACGGACGATCTTCTCGTCGCGATCGACGATCTCGCGCATGCGCTTTTCAATGAGCGGCAGATCATCCAACGAGAAGGGCTCATCGCGGGCGAAGTCGTAATAGAAGCCGTCCTCGACATTCGGACCGATGGTCACCTGGGTGCGGGGGAAAAGCTCCTGCACGGCCTCGGCCAGCACGTGGGCGGTGTCGTGGCGGATCACCTCCAGCGCCTCCGGCCGGTCGCGGCTGATGATCTCGATCGCGCCGCCGCCGGGCAGCGGACGGTCGAGGTCGAGCAGCTGGCCGTCCAGCTTGATCAGCAGGGCGCGCTTTTCCAGCGATGGCGAGATGGAGCGGGCGACATCGCGGCCGCTGGCCCCATCCTCGAATTGACGGCTCTGGCCGTCGGGGAACTTCAGATCGATCATTTGGCTCACACTTCGGTTGCGCCGCGCGACGGCGGCGCGGGAGGGACCGGGTCATGGCCCGATCCGCCCCAGGGATGGCATTTGCACAGCCGCTGGACGGCGAGCGAGCCGCCGCGCCAGGGGCCGTGCGTGATCAGGGCCTCGGCCGCATAGTCCGAACAGGTCGGCAGGTAGCGGCACTGGCGCCCGATCAAGGGCGAAAGCGTCAGCTTGTAGGCCCGGTGGGCGGCTCTGACGCTGCGTTCGTAGAGGGTCATACCGGCGCGATTCGCGAACGGATTATCGGCTGAGGCTTGTCGCACCCGCGAAAAGCGCCGATCAAGCCGCGCCGGCGCGGCTAGTTCGCGAAGTTTGGGCTTGAACGGCCAGGCGCACAGCCTCGGCCGCCGCCTCGAAGGCAAGCATGGTCGAGGCGTGGCGGGCCGGATAATCTTTCACCGCTTCAAGCACGGCGAGCTCCGAAAAGCGCCCTTGCGGGGCGGGTCCGTTCGCCTTCAGCATAGCACGAAGCGCCTCGCGGGCCACCTTGATCTCGTCCAGGCTGGCGCCGATCACATGCGCGCCCAGCACCGCCGCGGCCGCCTGGCCGAGCGCGCAGGCCTTAACCTCCTGGGCGAAGTCGGTGACGCGGCCGTCCTTCACCTTCACGTCCACCAGGATGCGCGAGCCGCACAGCTTGGAGATCTTCTCGGCTGACGCATCGGCCGCGGGCAGCCGGCCCGCGTGCGGGATGTTGGCGACCAGCTTCAGGATGCGGGCGGAATAGAGGTCGTCGATCATGGCGCTTTATGTGGCCCCGTCCTGGCGCGATTGCCAGCGGGCTTCCGCCAGGTCCCGCACCGCCTCGCCGAGCGCGGTGAAGCCCTTGCGCAGGCTGGGGCGCAGTTGTTTGGCGACGCGGGGGCCGAGCAGGCCGGCGAAGATTTCGCCGTTGGAGAAGATGCAGCCGGTCTCCGACTTGGCCTCGATCTCCAGGTAGCGGACGGTCTTGACCAGGCCGGCGAGGTGGGAGGTCTTCCAGTGCAGCGCCTCGTCCGGCGTCCAGTCGATGACGGTGGCTTCGAGGTCGCGCGGTTCCTGGTCGGGCAGGACCAGCTTCAGTTTCAGCGTCTCCCCGATGCGAATGACGCCGGACGCCTCGGTATAGAGCGGGTTCCAATCCGCCCACCGCTCGATTTCGTGGACGATCTCCCAAACCACCGAAGCCGGCGCCTTCACCCCGGTCTGATGCTCGATCTTTACGGACATATTTGAAGCTCGCCGAAGCCTGCTTCTAAATCCGTCATCCCCCGCTGTAGCGAAGCGGAATGCGCGGGATCCATGAACACTGACCCTAGACGGTGTTCATGGGTGGCCCGAACAAGTCGGCCCATGACGGAAAAAGTAGGGACTGCGCTCAACTCTGGTCGACCTTTTCGCCCTTCAACCTCCACGTCGCCCCCGTCGGGTTGTCCATGACTTCGACGTTCAAGGCGGTGAGTTCGGCGCGGATGCGGTCGGCGGTGGGCCAGTCCTTGGCTTCGCGGGCGGTGAAGCGTTCGGCGAGCAGGGCGTCGATGCGGGCGCGCATGGCCGGGTCGGCGCCGCCCTGGAACCAGGACTCCGGGTCGGCCTTGAGGAAGCCGATCAGCTGGGCCGAGGCCAGCAGTTCGCCCTTCAGCTGCGCCCGGTCTTCCTCGGGCGCGGCCTCCAGCTGCTGGGCGAGCGCGAACAGCTCGGCATAGGCGCGCGGCGTGTTCAGGTCGTCTTCCAGCGCGTCCATGAAGCCGACGCCGGGGGCGCTGGGCCTGGCCTCGACCTTGGCGTTACGCAGCAGCACCCCGTAGAGCCGGTCCAGCCCGGCCTTGGCCTGGTCGACGGTGTCGTCGGTCCAGGCCAGCGGCTGACGATAGTGGCTGCCCAAGAGCGCCCAGCGCAGGGCCTCGCCGGGATAGCGGCTGACCAGGTCGTGGGCCAGGACCACATTGCCCAGGCTCTTGGACATCTTCTCGTGGCCCATGTTCAGGAAGCCGTTGTGCAGCCAGTAGCGGGCGTATTCGCCGCCGTGGTCGGCGCACAGCCCTTGCGCCATCTCGTTCTCATGGTGCGGGAAGATCAGGTCGTTGCCGCCGCCGTGGATGTCGATGGGCAGGCCCAGCGTCTTTTCGATCATCGCCGAGCACTCGATGTGCCAGCCGGGCCGCCCCGGCCCGAACGGGCTCTCCCAGACCGGCTCGCCGGGCTTGGACGGCTTCCACAGCACGAAGTCGGCCGGGTTCTGCTTGTACGGCGCGACCTCGACCCGGGCCCCGGCGATCATGTCGTCCATCGAGCGGCCGGAGAGCTTGCCATAGTCGGAATAGGCTTCGACGTTGAAGAGCACATGGCCTTCGGCCTGATAGGCGGCGTTGTTGCGCACCAGCCGGCCGATCATGTCGATGATCTCGGCCATGGTCTCGGTGGCGCGCGGCTCGACGGTGGGGCGAAGCGCGCCCAGCACCGACATGTCAGCGTGATAGGCGTCGAGATAGCGGCTGGTGATCACGCCGATCGGTACGCCCTCGTCGGCGGCCTTCTGGTTGATCTTGTCGTCGACGTCGGTGACGTTGGCGGCATAGATGACGTGCTCGGCGCCGTATTCCGCGCGCAGCAGGCGGAACAGCAGGTCGAACACCACCACCGGCCGCGCATTGCCGATATGGGCGTAATTATAGACGGTCGGGCCGCAGACATACATCGTCACCCGCTCGGGATTGAGAGGGATGAACGGGCGCTTTTCCCGCGTCATGGTGTCGTACAGAACGAGATTCATCACAACCTTACGCCAGGAAACAGTTGTCGGAACTGGGGCGGCTCCCATATAGCTTTACGTCTCGCGGGAGACCATGGGCGTCGCATACGCCGACTTAACCCTAATTATCCCGCCGATGTGAAAGGGTGGCACGCGTCATTTCCGGGACCTTCGTTCCGGCGCAACTCAGCCCTGGGATCTTCGAAATCAATGGACGCCTTGGCTAAGGACCGAAACTTGATCGGCGCGAGAGAACTTGACCTGCAGCCGTTGCAAAAGCCCTCGCGCGAAGAGGCGATGGAGGCCGTGCGCACGCTGATTTCCTGGGCCGGCGACGACCCGCGCCGCGAAGGCCTGATCGATACCCCCAAGCGGGTGATCGAGGCCTTCGGTGAATGGTTCGAGGGCTACAGCGCCGACCCCAGCAAGGAGCTGGAGCGCATCTTCGAGGACGTGCAGGGCTATGACGATATCGTCATGCTGCGCGACATCGAGGTGGAGAGCCACTGCGAGCACCACATGGCCCC
>JBEPUW010000101.1:0-4858 GCA_041691315.1 Caulobacteraceae bacterium
ACCTCAATCTGGCACATCGATGCCGTTCGGGGGCCGTCCACCCCAACATGAGCGCAAGCCTCCAAGGATGATCAGGGGCCGACGGGCCGGTCCTTTGCATACGACCAACGCTCGGCGACCATGGGTGGCCCGAACAAGTCGGGCCATGACGGGAGGGTTGGACGCGCTATAGGTGAACCGAACAGGGGGAACACGATGCTTCGACGGATCGCGCTGGCCGCCCTCACCGCCCTGGCCTTCGGTTCAGCGGCCCAGGCGGCTGATCCGGACGCAGCCGCCCGACTCAGCGAGGTCGTCGTCGCCGATTATCGCGCGCCGACCGTGACCATCGACACCGGGCGGCTGGCCGGCGATGAGCACGACCGGGTTACCGTCTACAAAGGCATCCCGTTCGCGGCCCCGCCCACTGGCCCGTTGCGCTGGAGGCCGCCGCAGCCGGCCGCGCGCTGGAGCGGTGTGCGCGACGCCTCGGCCTACAGCCCCGCCTGCCCGCAGGTGGTCGATCCCGGCGGCCGGCCGAACGGCGGCGGCTATGCCGGGCCGACTTCCGAGGACTGCCTGAACCTGAACGTCTTCGCGCCCGTCCATGCGCACAGGGCGCCGGTGATGGTGTGGATCTTCGGCGGCGGCAACACAGCCGGGGCCAACTCCATCGCCCCGAACGACGGCTCGGCCTTCGCCCGCGACGGGGTGATCCTGGTCTCGGTCAACTATCGGCTGGGCGCGCTGGGCTTCTTCGCCCATCCGGCCCTGACCCGGGAAGCCGGCGCGACCGCGCCACTGGGCTCCTACGGGACGATGGACCAGATCGCGGCGCTGAAATGGGTCCGACGCAACATCAAGGCCTTCGGCGGCGATCCGGACAATGTGACCATCTTCGGCGAGTCCGCCGGCGGCTGGGACACGCTGACCCTGATGACCACGCCCGCCGCGCGGGGCCTGTTCGCCAAGGCCACCGTGCAGTCAGGCGGCGGCTGGAACGCCTCGGTGAGCCTGGCGGCGGCCGAGACCGACGGCGTCGCCCTGGCGAAGTCGCTTGGCCTGCCGGCTGACGCCACCGCCGAGCAACTACGCGCCCTGCCCGTCAGCGCCCTGGTCGCCGCGCATGGCCGCTTCAACCCGATCGTCGACGGCCGGCTGATCACCGAGAACGCCACGCAGGCCTTCGCCCGCGGCCACCAGGCGCGCGTGCCACTGATCATCGGCTCGAACAGCTGGGAGGCCTCGCTGCTGCCAACCAGCGGCTATGCCGCCTATCTGGCCGCCGCCTCGCCTGAAACCAAGGCGGCTTACGCCGCCGAGGCGCCCGACGAAGCGAAGCTGGCCCAGGCCATGTTCACCGACAGCGCCATGGGCGCCCCGGCGCGTTGGATCGCCGCCCGGCAGTCGGCCAAGGCGCCGGCCTGGCTGTATTATTTCTCCTATGTGCGGGTGGTCCGGCGCGGCAAGATCCCTGGCGCCAATCACACCTCGGAAAACCCCTATGTCTTCGACAGCCAGATGGGCATTCCCAACTATGCCGACGAAATCGTCGCGGACGACCGCGCCCTTGCCGCGACCATGCATTCCTGCTGGGTGACCTTCGCCAAGACCGGCGCTCCGACCTGCACCGGCGCCCCGGCCTGGCCGGCCTATACGCCAAGCAGCGACCGGCTGATGGAATTCGGCCTCAGCACCGGCGTGCGCACGCATTTCCGCGAACCCGAGCTCGACGCTCAGGAGAAGGCGGCCGCCATGACCATCGGAGAACCGCGATGAGCTTTGACACCCAACTGACCCTGCGCGGCCCCTTGCGCCAGTCGCGGCAGATGCTGGCCGACCAGGAGTATGGCGGCCACACCTCGATCCACGACGACGCCACGGCCGAGCGGCTGGGTTTGCGCGCCGGCCCGATCGAAGGGCCGACGCATTTCAGCCTGTTCCCGCCGCTCCTGGAGATGATCTGGGGTCAGGCCTGGTTCGAGCGCGGCTGCATCTCGTCGCACTATCTGAACATGGTGGTCGAGGGCGAAGCCGTGCGCGCCTTCGCCGACGTCCCGCCCGAGGGCGCGACCTCGACGCGGGTCTGGGCGGAAAAGGAAGACGGCACGCCGGTGCTCGAGGCCAGCGCCAGCATCGACAGGGCTGAGACCCTGCTCGACCAGCGCATGCGGGCTTTGCGGCCGCCCGAGCGGTTGCTGATCCTGGCGGACCTGAAGGTCGGCATGACCGGCGCGGCCGACGAGACGGTGCGGATGGACGCCGACCAGAACATGGGCGCGCTCTATCCGTTCTCGCTCAACCAGAAGCTGGCGGCGATCACCGAGACCTCGCCCTGGTATTCGGATGCCGCGGCCTCGCCCTGGGGCCGGCCGATCATCCCGCTGGAAATGGTCAGCGTGCTGGCGGAATACTCAAGCCACGCGGCGCGCTTCCCCACCAAGGGCCCGGCCGTCGGCCTGTTCGCCGACCAGGAGATCCGCATGCTCGACGGGCCGCTGTTCGTGGGCGAGGATTACCTGATCCGGCGCGAGATCGTCGCCATCGCCGAGAGCCGACGCACCGAATCCTATTGGGTGCGCAGCCGCATCTATGACGCCGCCGGCGCGGTGCAGAAGGCGGAAATGCTGCTCAACCACGCGACGCTGAAGGACTCCTACGCCGGCTACGCCGCATCGCCTCAATAATACTGGCTCTGATAGGCCTGGATGATCTGCATCTCGAGCATGAAGTGGTTGTTTTCGAGCTTTGTGTAGCCGACGTGGGGATAGGCTTGGCCGCGCACGAAGGTGGTCAGGCAGTCGACGCGGGTGGTGCTCGACCAGTTGATCTCTTCCTGGATCAGCACGCGGCCGCCGGCGTCTTCGATCACCGCGCGCACCGCCTGGGACGAGACCGACCGGGCGCGGCCCGAGGCGTTCGGGTCCTGCGGATCGACGCCGTTGGCGGCGTTGGAATGGTGGATGAAGGCCACGCCGGTCGCACTGAGCTTGCGCACGATCTGCTGGCAATAGGCGGTGACCACGTCCAGTTCTGCGTGCACCAGGGAGTCGAAGGAAAACACGAAGTCGATCGTGTCGTCGGCGACCATCTCCAGGGAAAAACCGTCGTTCTGGACGAAGTGCGCACGGTCATAGGCCGAGAAGCGCTGCACGCAGCGCTGGATGCATTTCGGATTGAGGTCAATGCCGTAGAGTTCCTCGGTGTGGCGCAACAGAAACTGCGTCCAGCGGCCGAAGCCCGGCGCGATCTCCAGCACCTTGCGCGCCGGCAGCCAGCGGGTGATGCGCGGAAAAATCGTCCCGTACCATTGCGCCCGCGGCCCGCCCCAGCCGGCGCTCCACTCGTCGCCGCTCTCCGGCCACGGGTGCTCATCGTTCCAGCGAACCCTGTTCCATTCGAGCTCGGGCATGGGCGCATCCTTTCAGGCTCTCTCATCCGGGGATGAGAGTTCGACCGCAAGCTGAATGAGATCGAGTGCTAGCCGCCGCCGGCCATGAAGTCGTAGACGTTGGCCGGGCCGGTGACGGTGATGGCGATCTTGTCGTCGCTGATCTGGATTTCGCCGCGGGCGACAGGGTGGTTGTTGGCCAGGATCCAGACCTCGTCGGTGGCCTTGGCGTCGAGTGGGATCACCGCGCCACGACCCATGCGCAACAGCTGCTGCATGGGCAGGATCGAGCGGCCCAACACCACCGAAATCTCCACATTGACCGAACTGACCTGGTTCAAACGCCTGCACCCCGCGCGCCAGCCATTGCATGAGCGGCGCTTGCGGCCACATTGCAGTCATCATGCTTGACCGGTCGTTAAGCGGCAAAGCCGTGCCGCCCTTATTCCTGCGTACGGACACCGCACGGGTCGGCTGGGCCATTTCGCCCGGCCGCGTCGACTATGAGACTGCCGTTGCGGCCATGGAGGCCCACGCCGAGGCCATCGCCGCGGGGACGGCCGGCGAGCTGGTCTGGCTGCTCGAACACCCGCCGCTCTACACCGCCGGGGTCTCGGCCAGGCCGGGCGATCTGCTGCAACCCGACCGGTTTCCGGTGTTCAAAAGCTCGCGCGGCGGCCAGTTCACCTATCACGGACCCGGCCAGCGGGTGGCCTATGTGATGCTGGACCTGGGCGCGCGGCAAAAGGACGTCCGCGCCTTCGTCGCCGCCCTGGAGGCCTGGGTGATCGACGCCCTGGGCCAATTCAATGTCGAGGGCCAGCTGCGCAAGGGCCGGGTCGGGGTCTGGGTCGAGCATGGCGCACCGAAGCGCGAGGACAAGATCGCCGCCATCGGCGTCCGTCTGCGCCGCTGGGTCTCGTTCCACGGCGTCAGCCTGAACGTCGAGCCGGACCTGGAGCATTTCGCCGGCATCGTGCCGTGTGGCGTCATCGACCACGGCGTCACCAGCCTGGTCGGCCTCGGCCTGCCGGTGAGCATGCCCGAGGCCGACGCGGCGCTGAAAGCCAGCTTCGAGCGCATATTCGGCGCCGTCGAGAACGCGCCACCGCCCTGCGGTGGGTGAAGGTCACGCTCCGAATGCGCGCCGGCAGGCGCCCGATCAACCGTCCGCCTCTTGGCGTCCTTGGCGAACTTGGCGGTCAATTCAGGCCTCGGCGGGGGCGGAAGCGCCGTCAAGGGATTCAACCACGAAAAACACGAAAAGCACGAACGGGAAGCGGCATCGGCGGGAGGCAGTCCGGCTCCGCCGCGAAACCTGACGTTCGTGTTTTTTCGTGTTTTTCGTGGTTCAATCTTCCTTGGCCAGAGGCCACAAAGAAGCGGGCCGGTCTTGCGACCGGCCCGCGCCTTAGTTTGACGATGTCTCGATCTAGAAGTTGATCGAGATGGTCGAGCGCCTGTTCAGCGGCTCCTTGACGCCATCCG
>JBEPUW010000102.1:0-4552 GCA_041691315.1 Caulobacteraceae bacterium
GGGAGAAGTCTTGGTGGCGCGCGGGCCCTGCCTCTGCCTCTATTTCAGGGGCGCCCGTCTTCGCTGAGATAGTCCTGGTTGAACTCCGGGGTGTCGCCGGCGTCCAGGGGGTCTTCGTCGTCGGGGGCGGCGGAAAGATCGGGCGCGGTGAAGTTGAAGGGGGCGTCGCCGCCGAGCAGGCCCAGGGTCTTCATCTCCTGGGCGCCAGGCAGGTCGGTCAGGCTGGCCAGGCCGTAGTGCTCCAAAAAGCCGTCGGTGGTGGCGAAGGTGATCGGGCGGCCGGGCGAGCGGCGGCGGCCGCGCATGCGCACCAGGCCGATCTCCAGCAACAGGTCCAGCGTGCCGCGGCTGGCCTGGACGCCGCGGATGGCCTCGATCTCGGCGCGGGTGGCCGGCTGGTGATAGGCGATGATGGCCAGGGTCTCCTGGGCGGCCTTGGACAGGCGCCGCGGCTCCCGCCGCTCCTCGGTCATCAGGAAGGCCAGATCGGTCGCGGTCTGCAGCCGCCAGCGGTCGGCGACACAGACCAGGTTGACCCCCCGCTCGGCATAGCGCGCCTTCAGCGTCATCAGGGCATGGGCGACGTCAGCGCCTTCGGGCAGACGGCGGGCCAGGTCGGCGGCGCTCAAGGGTTCGGCCGCCGCGAACAGCAGCGCCTCGATGCGGCGCTCGGTTTCGGCCGCGTCACTCATGCTTCATGGCTCCCGCGGGCCTGCCCGCCGAAGCCTTGGCGAAGGCGGGCGCGCAGAAAGAGGTCGGCGAACTGTTCCAGCTGCCGGGCCTCGAGCGCGCCCTCGCGGACCAGCTCAAGGCCGGCGGCCAGGGTCGAGGCGAGGTAGGAGGCGCGGCTGGGGCCGTCATCCTCGATGGCGCTGGCGAATGGCGCGACGGCGGTCAGCGCGGTCCAGGCGCGCAGTTCGGGCAGTTTGCCGCGCAAGCGGTTGCGGGCGTCTTCGAGCGGATAGGCCCTTGCCGGCGCCGGGCGGTAGTGGTGGTCGGTGTGGCGCATGCGCTGGGCGACATAGGCCTGGATCAGGCCATAGAGATCGCCCTCGAAGCGCGACGAGGCGGTGATCTGCACGGCCTGCGGGTCGCCGCGCGGGAAGACGTCGCGGCGGAGCTGGGCGCGGCCCTGCAGCGCCTCGGCCGCCTTGCGCAGCGCGTCCAGCCTGGCCAGCCGCAGCGCCAGGTCCTGGGCCATCTCCTCGGCCGGCCGCTCATCGCCGTCCCGGAGCCGGAGACTGGGCAGCAACAGGCGTGACTTCAGGTAGGCCAGCCAGGCGGCCATCACCAGATAGTCGGCGGCGAGGATGAAATTGGCCTGCTGCATGGTGGCGATGAAGGCCAGGTACTGGTCGGCCAGTTCGGTGATCGAGAGCCGGAGCAGATCGACCTTCTGCGCGCGGGCCAGGCTGAGCAGCACGTGCAGCGGCCCCTCATAGCCGTCCAGGTCGATGACCAGGGCGCCGCCCTCCTCCGCCGCCAGCTCGGCGGCGGCAAAGTCGAGCACGGGCTGGTCGGTCAGGCTCATGCCACCCTCGCGTCGGCGAAGGCCGCGTCGAAACGGGCGCGGGCGTCGGTGGCGTCGAAGGGCTCCGGCGCGTGCGCGATGCGGGCCAATGCCACTGCGGCGCGGGTCTCGGCCTTACCGGTCAGCGGCGTCACGCCGCCGACCACCGCCTGCATCTCCGCCATATCGCCGTTGCAGTGCAGGACCAGGTCGCATCCGGCCGCCAGGGCGGCGCGCGACAGCCCGGTCAGGTCGCCGGACAGCGCCTTCATGGAGATGTCGTCACTCATCAACAGCCCCTCAAACCCGATCGCGCCGCGGATGATATCGCCGATAACGCGGGGCGAGGTGGTGGCCGGACCGGTCGGCTCGATAGCGGTGTAGACGAGGTGCCCGGTCATCGCCATCGGCATGTCGACCAGCGCGCGGAACGGGACGAAATCCACCGCCTCCAGCTCGGCAAGCGAGGCCTCGACCACCGGCAGCGCCTTGTGGCTGTCGGCGTGGGCGCGGCCATGGCCGGGGATGTGCTTGATCACCGGCAGGACGCCGCCGGCCAGCAGGCCCTCGCACGCCGCGCGGCCCAGGCTGGCGACGGCGTCGGCCGTGCCGGCATAGGCCCGGTCGCCGATGACGTCATGGGCGCCCGCCGACGGCACGTCGAGCACCGGCAGGCAGTCGACATTGATGCCGACGGCCGCCAGATCGTTGGCGATCAGCCGGGCTCCGAGGCGCGTCATTTCGAGCCGCAACGATTGCGGCAACTGCCCATAGGCGCGGCCGGGCGGATAGGCCGGCCAGTGCGGCGGCCCCAGCCGCTGCACGCGCCCACCCTCCTGGTCGATCAGGATCGGGGCGTTCGGGCGGCCGATGCACGCACGCAGAGCTTCTGTCAGCGCCCGCACCTGGTCGGGGCTCTCGATATTGCGCCTGAACAGGATGAAGCCCCACGGGCGGGCGTCACGGAAGAAGGCCCGCTCCGCCTCCGAGAGCCGCGGGCCGGCGCAGCCCAGGATGCAGGCCCGCATCATCGGCTATTTCACGATGCAGACCGTGTGGGCGGCGTGCAGCGCCGTGCAGAACGTCTCGACGTCAGCCTTGGAGGCGAAGCCGCCGGCCAGGGCGCGGTAGAAGGTCTTGCCGTCGCGGCTGGTGACCTCGATCTTGCGGCTGCGGCCAGCCATCGCGTGCGGGGCGGCATGAGCGGCGTCGCTCCAGCCCTTCTCGGCCAGGGCCGAGGACGAGAAGGCGCCGATCTGCGCCAGGATGCCGCCGCTGGGCGCCGCGGCGGGGGTCGGTTTGGCCGCAGCGGCCACCGCGACGGGCGCCGGTTTCGGCGGCTTGACCGGCTTGGCGGCGGAAGCGGCCTGGACGGGCGCGGGCTTGACCGGCGCGGGTGGCTTTTCCGACACGGGGGCCGCGACGACGGGCTGCGGCTTGGCGACGGCGATCTGTTTGGCCGGCGGCGGCGCGGCCGGTGCGGGCTCGGCGGCGCGCAGGGGTGCGACAGCCACCGGGGCCGGTGTGGGCGGCCTTGCGATCGGGCGAGCCTGCGGTTCTTCGGGCCCGGGCGCCAGGCTGGGCTGGGCTTGAGTCTGGCCCTCGCCCGGCGGCGGCTGTTCGGTCTTGTAGACCTGCAGGCCGGCGGTGGCGTCCGATGGCGCCTCCGAGGACAGCGGCGCCGACTTGGTGTCGCCGATCGGCGCGCCGACAACCTGCGGCGGCTGGCCGGGCTTGCGCACCCCATGGCGATAGAAGACCACCAGGCCCGCCACGATGGCGATCAGGATCAGCACGCTGACGATCAGGGCCAGCGGCGCCGGCCCCCGCCGATCGCCGTCGTGCCTCGGATCGAAGGTCAGCGGCGCATCGTTGGGGGGCGCATAGGCGCCGCGGTCTTGTTCGCTCATGACGGGTTCCGACGGGCTTACGGCGCGCGAATCACGCCGCGGATCAGTTTAGCGCCGTTTCAGGCCAGACTGGGGCGCGGGCGTGCGCTCAATTCCACACATCGAGATTGAACAGCTTGCGGTGTTCCTCGATGGCGAACCGGTCGGTCATGCCGGCGATGTAGTCGCAGACCACGCGCGCCTTGTCGGCCTCGTCGCAGGCCTGGACGCGCTCGAACTGGGCGGTGGGCAGCACGCCGGGCTCATCGACGAACAGCCGGAACAGCTCGGCCAGGATGCGCCGGGCCTGGCTGCGCGTACGGTTGACGCGAAAGTGCCGGTACATGCGCTCGTGCAGGAACAGCCTGAGCCGGCCCAGGTCCTCGGCCATGTCGGGCGAAAAGGCCACCAGGGCGTGGTCCAACAGGCGCACATCCTCGACCGAGACCACCCTGCCGGCTTCGACATTGCGCCGGGTCCGGTCGAGCACGTCGTCGACCATGGCCCCGATCATGCGACGCACGGCCTCCATCCGGATCATCGGGTCGTCCAGCCCCGGCCGCTCCCCACGCAGCGCGTGCAGGATCGGGCCGATCAGCGGCACGGCTTCCAGCTCCTCCAGCCGGAACAGCCCCGCCTGCAGCCCGTCGTCGACGTCGTGGTTGTTGTAGGCGATGTCGTCGGCGATGGCCGCGGCCTGGGCCTCGGCGGTGGCGTAGGTGCCGAGGCGCAGGTCGTAGCCGGCGTTGAAGCCGACGATCGGCCGCCAGGACGGGCGCTCCAGCCGGTCCAGCACCGGACCGTTGTGCTTGACCACCCCTTCCAGCATCTCCCAGCTCAGATTGAGGCCGTCGAAATCGGGGTAGCGTCGCTCCAGCTCGGTCACCACGCGGAAGGTCTGCACATTGTGGTCGAAGCCGCCGTACTCGGCGGTGGCGGCGTGCAGCGCGTCCTCGCCGGCATGGCCGAAGGGCGGGTGGCCGAGATCGTGCGCCAGGGCCACGGCCTCGGCCAGGTCGTCGTCCAGCCCCAGCGCCTTGGCGATCGAGCGCGCGATCTGCGCCACCTCCAGCGAGTGGGTCAGTCGCGTGCGGAAATGGTCGCCCTCGTGGGCCACGAAGACCTGGGTCTTCTCCTTCAGCCGGCGGAAGGC
>JBEPUW010000103.1:0-4320 GCA_041691315.1 Caulobacteraceae bacterium
AGATATTACAACAACTGTGGCCTATTAAACTGTCTCACCAGAGGGGGTCACTCCACTTTGTCTATCTGAGCGAGACCATCGCTTTCGTGCCTAAATGGCTGCCGCCCAATCAGGCGTTATGGGCCTATGCGACGGGGATCGGCCACATCGCCGCCGGCCTCGCGATCCTGACCGGCGTCCGGGCCCGCCTGGCCGCGATCCTGCTCACCGCCATGTACGTCTCCTTCACGCTCCTGGTGCACAGCCCGATGCTGCTCGCCGATCCGTCCAGCCGCACCAACTGGAGCGAGAGCGCGCTCAATCTGGCCCTGATCGGCGCCGCCTGGGTGGTGGCGGACTCGCTGGCCAGGGCAGACCCGGTGGTGATATCCGCCGGGAATGCGCCGGTGATCGATGACCCCGATCCCGCTAGCCCGTAAGCTACCGACCAAATTCACTAAACGGAGCCCTCCCATGCCCACCACGCGCCACATCCACCTCGCCCGCCGCCCCAACGGCGTGCCCGTGCCGGACGACTTCGCCCTGGTCGAGGCCGACTGCGCCGACGCCGGCGAGGGCGAGATCCAGGTCGCGGCGCTGCTGCTGTCCGTAGACCCCTATATGCGACCGAGGCTGAACGCCGATCAGCCGCTGAATGCGCCGATGCTGGGCGGCGGGATCGGCCGGGTGGTGCAGTCGCGCAACCCCAAGTTCCGCGAGGGCGACCTGGTTCGGCATGGCGCCGGGTTCCAGGAGCGGTTCGTCTCCGATGGCCGCGGCGTCCAGGTGCTCCATCCCGATCCGGACCTGCCGCTCAGCGTCTATATGCACGCGCTCGGCGGTACCGGGATCACCGCTTACGGCGGCCTGCTGGAGACCGGCGCGCTGAAGGACGGCGAACAGGTCTTCGTCTCCACCGCCGGCGGCGCGGTCGGCTCGGTCGCGGCGCAGATCGCCAAGATCAGGGGCTGCACCGTGGTCGGATCGACCGGCGCCGACGACAAGGCCGCCTGGCTGCGCGACCAGGTCGGCCTGGACGCGGTGATCAACTACAAGATCCAACCCTTGGCCGAGGCCCTGGCCGCCGCGACCCCGAACGGCATCGACGTCTATTTCGAGAATGTCGGCGGCGCGCATCTGGACGCCGCCCTGCCGCGCATGAACGTCCGTGGCCGCATCCCGGTCTGCGGCATGATCTCGACCTATAACGGCGGCGGCGAAGGGGTGAAGAACCTGTTCAACCTGATCTATGGCCGCGTACGCATGGAGGGCTTCGTGGCCAGCGATTTCGGCCACCTGAACGCGGCCTTCGTCGCCGACATGACCGGCTGGCTGAAGGACGGCCGCATCAAGTACCAGGAAACGGTGCTGGACGGCTTCGAGCGCGCGCCCGAAGGCCTGATCGGCCTGTTCGAAGGCCGCAACAGCGGCAAGATGCTGATCCGCATCGCCGACTGACAGGCGGCTAGCGCACGGCGAGCCCCGGCGCCTTGGCCAGGTTGGACCTGGGGATGGCGGCGGCGAAGGGACCGCTGGCCTTGGCCTTGTCCATCGCCAGGTTGGCCCAGGCGGCGGCGAAGGCGGTCGGCGTGGCGGGGTCGAGGGCGACGCGCATCAGATCGAGCTGCCAGGTCTCGGCGGCCTTGGCGATCTGCGCCCAGAGGTCGAGGTCTTCCTCCGGCTGGGCGCGGCCGGCCAGGACCTCGGGCAACATGGCCAGCTCGGCGCCAGTCATCAGTATACGGACGGACCCTGGCCCGGTCCCCAAGGGCAGGCCGCGCAGCGCCGAGACCAACCCGGCCAACGCCATCCGGCCAGGCGTGGTGTTGCGCTCGCCGCCGGCCGCGCCGGAGACTTGGCCCGCAGCCACGCAAAGGCTCGCCCAGCCGCCGCAGCGGAAGGCCGGATGATGCGCGGCGCCGATCCAGATCTGTGCGGGGGTGGTCATGGCGCCGGCTTAACGGCATGCCGCGGCGAAGTCGCCGCCGAAACGATCCGCCGTTGAGCCCGGCCGGCGGATCGGGTACCACCGGTACGTGGCTCGTTAACACCCAGTTCTGACGCGTCGGACCGACGCCAAACCGCAGCCCGCCTATGCGGCGCTGGGGCCATGAGGCTTTGCGCCCAAACTTCACGCGAAACCCGCGTCCGCGCAAAACCCTCAGAACATGTTGGGACTCATGGCCTTTTTCCGAAACGACGCCGTCAATCGGCTCAATCTGCACTTTGCAATCCACGCGTTGGCGCTCAGCGGCGGCGGCGCCTTCTACGGAGCCTTCCTGTTGCGCGCCGGCGTGCCCGTACCGGCGGTCCTGGGTTCGCTGGCCCTGGTCAATCTTGGCCGCTTCACGCTTCGCCCGTTCATGCTGGCGCCCGCCCAGCGCTGGGGCTTGAAGCCGCTGGTCATCGCCGGGACGCTTCTGTGTACGTTGCAATATCCGCTGCTCGCCGAGGTGCACGGCGTCAGCTGGTGGCTGCTGGAGCTCTGCGCCGTCTCGGCCTTCGGCGACACGGTCTACTGGACGGCCTACCACGCCTATTACGCCGCGCTCGGCGATGCCGAGCATCGCGGCCATCAGCTGGGCGTGCGCGAGGCGCTCTCCGCGCTCGTCGGCGTCGTCGCGCCCCTGCTCACCGGCTGGGCGCTGGTGGTCTTCGGCCCGCGCGTGGCCTTCTACGCGACCGCCGCGGTGGTGTTCACGGCGGCCTTGCCGATCCTTGCGACCCCGAACGTACGGATCGCGAGGTCGGCGCCGGGCGGTTTGCGCGATGCGATGCAGGGCGTGCGCCTCTTCGCCGCCGACGGCTGGTGCTACGGCGCCTTCATCATCTGGCAGATCGCGCTCTTCCTCTTGCTGGGAGAGAATTTCGCCGGCTACGGCGCCGCCATGGCGCTTGCGGCCCTGGTCGGCGCGGCCATCAGCCTGGCGCTCGGCCGCTTCATCGACCTGGGCCATGGGCCTCGGGCGGTGTGGATGGTCGGCAGTCTGCTGGTCGCCGTCGACCTGCTGCGCGCCGGCAGCTACGGCGCGCCGGGGTTTGCCGTCGCCGCCAACGCCGCGGCGGCCCTGGCCGGCGCCTTCAGCGGCCCGACCCTGATGACCGCGGTCTACAACCTGGCCAAGGGCGCGCCGTGCCCGATGCGGTTCCAGATCGCCGCTGACGGCGGCTGGGACGCCGGCGCGGGCTGCGCCTGCCTGGCCGGCGCCGCGTTGCTCTGGATCGGGGCGCCCATGCCGCTTGCGATCCTGCTCTCCCTGCCTGGCTCGGCGGCGATCTTCATCCTGCTCCGGCGCTACTATGCGGGGGTCGCACGATGAGGTCAGGCGCTGAAGTTCAGCTTCAGCCCCGGTTCCGGCCAGCGCATCCGGATGAGTTGGCCGACGCCTGACATGGTGATGTAGGCGCCGCGAAGGTCGGGGCCGCCGAAGCAGATGTTGGTCACCATGCGGTCGGGCAGCGGGGTCTGGCGGCAGGCGCCGGCGGGCGAGAGGGTGGCGATGCCGTCGGCGATCGAGGCGACGCAGACGTCGCCGTTGGCCTGGAGCGCCAGGCTGTCGAAGAAGGCGCGACCCGGCGCGGCGCCTACCAGCCGGCCGCCGCGGCCGCCCTTCACCACTTGGCCGGGACCGGCGAGGTCGAAGGCGATCAGGCGGCCGGTGAAGGTCTCGGCGGCGTAGACGCACGTCTCGTCGGGCGACAGGCCGATGCCGTTATAGCCGGTGCCGCCGAAGGAGACCTCCTCGACCGACGATCCGTCCGCCTTGGCGTAATAGATGCCGCTCAGGTGCCGCTCGCGGCCGCTGGCCCGGCCGAAATCGGTGAACCAGAATCCGCCCTGGGCGTCGAAGACCAGGTCGTTGGGCGCCGACAGCTTGTGCCCGCCGACCTTGGCATAGAGCCGCTCGCCCTTGCCGGTGGCCAGATCGACGCGGTCGATGCCGCCGTCCGTCTGCGGCGGGCTGCCCGGCCGGGCGGTCATGCCGCCGCCACCGTTGTTGGCGACATAGACCGCGCCGTCCGGCCCCAGCGCCGCGCCATTCGGGCCGCCGCCGAGATCGCACACCACCTCGACCTTGCCGTTCCACACCCGGCTCAGCGTCCCGCGCGCGATCTCGACCAGGATCACCGAGCCGTCCGGCATGGCGATCGGGCCTTCAGGAAACTGCAGTCCTTCGGCCAGGACGTCGAAGCTCATGGCTGTTTTCTCCTTGAAGGCGGTCAAGCGGCAGATCTGCCGAAGAGTGAACCTCGAAAAACACGAAAAACACGAAAATCACATCTCTCCCGTCATCCCCCGCTGGAGCGGCTTTAGCCGCGGAATGCGGGGGACCCATATGT
>JBEPUW010000104.1:0-4245 GCA_041691315.1 Caulobacteraceae bacterium
CGACATTCGCAGTCATGCCCGCAGCGATCAGCGATGCGTACGTGTCCCCAATTTCGGGCCGAGGCTAGCTAATCGCGGTCGGGCGCGCCCAGCGGGAAGAAGGCGCGATAGGGCCTGGCCTCATCCACCGCCCGCGCGACGGACGGCCGCGCCAGCAACCGGGCGCGATAGGCCTGCAAGACGCCGAACCGCGCGTCGATCGGATGCGCCCAGTCGGCATAGAACAGCGACGGCGCCGCGGCGCAGTCGGCCAAGCTGAAATCCCCGCCGGTCGCCCAGGTCCGCTCGGCCATCGTCCCGTCCAGCCAGGCGTAGATGGTCTCCAGCGCCGCCCGCGCCCGATCGACGCCATAGGGGTCGCGCGACGCCTTCGGGCGCAGCTGGTTGCCGACCATCGCCTGCATTGGTGTCATCACATAGTTGTCGAACACCCGGTCCAGCATCCGCGCCGCCAGCGCCTCGGCCGGCGCGGCCGGAATAAGCCGCACCTTGCCCGGATGGTTCACATCCAGATGCTCGATGATGATGCTGGCCTCCAGCAGCGTCGCGCCGCCGTCGACCAGCACCGGAAACTTCGCCAGCGGCCACATCGCCGCCAGCTGCTCGCCGTGCGCCGGCTCGTCCGGCCCGATCACCCGGTACTCGAACGGGATATCGTTCTCATAGAAGGCGATCAGCGCCTTCTGGGTGTAGGACGAAAACGGGTGGCCATAGAGGATCATCGTCGCCTCGCGCGCTGAACGGGCGCCAGACTAGCCGAGGGCCGACGCGGGCTGAACGGCCTATTTTCCGATCGCGTCCAGTTCGGCCAGCCCCTCGGCCGTGAGCTCGATCTCGGCGGCCTTCAGGTTCTCGCGCAGGTGCTCCAGCGACGAGGTGCCCGGAATCAGCAGGATGTTGGGCGCCCGGTGCAGCAGCCAGGCCAGCGCGATCTGCATCGGCGTCGCACCCAGCTTCGCCGCCACCGCCGACAACGCCGACGACTGCAGCGGCGAGAAGCCGCCGAGCGGGAAGAAAGGCACATAGGCGATGGCTTTTTCCGCCAGCAGGTCGATCAGCGCGTCGTCCTCGCGGTGCACGATGTTGTAGTTGTTCTGCACACAGACGACCGGGGCGATGGCGCTGGCCCGCTCGACCTGCGACGCGGTCACGTTGCTCAGGCCAAGGTGGCGAACCAGCCCCTGGCGTTGCAGCTCGGCCAGGGTAGTGAACTGCTCTTCGATCGGGGCCTCGTTCGGCCCGTGGATGCCGCCGACCCGCAAATTGACCACGTCGATCCGCTCGAGGCCCAGGTTGCGCAGGTTGTCGTGCAGCCCGGCCGTCAGGTCGGCGGGGGTCTGCGCCGGGTTCCAGGAGCCGTCGGCCCCGCGCACCGCGCCGAGCTTACTCACGATCACCAGATCGTCCGGATAGGGGTGCAGCGCCTCGCGGATCAGCTGGTTGGTGACGTGGGGCCCGTAGAAGTCGCTGGTGTCGATGTGGTTGACGCCGCTGGCCACCGCTTCGCGCAGCACGGCGATGGCGGCAGCATGATCCTTCGGCGGCCCGAACACCCCTGGTCCGGCCAGCTGCATGGCGCCATAGCCCATGCGGTTGACGGCGCGGTCGCCGAGCGTGACGGCGTCAGCGGTGGCGGTTGTGGTGGTCATGTCAGGTCTCCGGACTGGAACAGACCGAATATGGAGCCGCCGGCTCTGCGTGATAATCCATAACAATCGGCACAGGCCGTTCGGGATTATGCACAATGGCGGCGGAGCTCAACGATCTGGCGGCCTTCGTCGCGGTGGTGCGGGCCGGCGGCTTCCGTGACGCGGCGCGCGCCGGCGGCGTCTCGGCGTCCCGGCTCAGCGAGGCGGTCCGGCGGCTGGAGGCGCGGCTGGGCGTGCGTCTGCTCAACCGCACCACCCGCAGCATCGCCCCGACCGAGGCCGGTGCGCGCCTGGTCGAACGGCTCTCGCCGGCGCTGAACGAGATCGAGGCGGCGATGGACGTGGTCAACGCCTTCCGCGACCGCCCGGCCGGAACGCTCAAGCTCAACGTGCCGGCCAGCGTCGCCGTCCTGGTGCTGCCCGATATCGTGCCGCCGTTCCTCAAGGCCTATCCGGATATCCGGCTCGAGGTGATCGTCGAGGAGAGCTTCGTCGACGTGCTGGCCAGCGGCTGCGACGCCGGCGTCCGCTATGACGAGCGGCTGGAGCAGGACATGATCGCCGTGCCGATCGGCCCGCGCGTCCAGCGCTTCGCGACCGCGGCCGCTTGCGGCTTCCTCGACGCCCACGGCCGGCCGGACCACCCCCGCGACCTGCTCAAGTTGGCCTGCCTGCGCGGCCAGTTCGCCAGCGGCGCGATCCACGCTTGGGAGTTCGAACGCGACGGCGAGATCGTGCGCATCGACCCGGTCGGGCCGCTGGTCGTGCGGCTCGGCGGCGGGACGGACCTGATGGTCAGCGGCGCCATCGCCGGGCTCGGCGTCGTGCACAGCTTCGAGGCGTGGCTGCGCCCGCACTTCGACAGCGGCGCCCTGGAGTCGATCCTGCAGCCCTGGTGGCAGAGCTTCTCCGGCCCCTTCCGCTACTACCCCGGCCGCCGGCATTTGCCAGCGCCGCTGAGGGCGTTTGTGGATTTCATCAAGGGGTGAGGCTCAAGCCAGCGGATCGACCTCGCGGGCCTTCTTCCGCCGGGGCCGCTCCCACATCACGCCGGGGTAGCCCTTCAGGGGGGCCAGGGGCTCGCCGAGATAGGCCCAGTCCGGGGTCTGGCCGATGGCCAGGTGGTAGCGCGGTTCGCGGCCGGTGCGGCCGGTGAAGAGGGGGCGGGGGATGTTGATCATCTTTGGGGCGCGTCGGCGTTCGTAGAACAGCGGCGTGCCGAGGGCGCAGAAGCTGCGGATGGTTCCGGCATCGGCATCCTCGTAGCGGCTGATGCTGTCCTCGCCGTCGAGCAGGCGAAAGCGGCTGCGCCAGCTGCCGACATAGGTGACGTAGGCCGCGCCGTGGGCATGGCGGCTGGCTGCGGAGTGGTCATGCCAGGCCCAGACCGCCGGTACGTCGATCTCGAATTTCACCGCACCGCAGACGCAACGGCCGGCCGCCTGCACGGCGGAAGCTTTTGCGACCCGGGCCTTGGCCGTCGGCTTGCGCATGATGAACCCCAAACTCTCTCTCTGTCGGAACCGGAGCAGATGAAGTACCGCAAAACACCAGCCCGATGACCAGCCTCCTGTCCCACCCCCCCGAGACTATCGCCGCCGCCCACGCCCGCATCGCGCCGTTCGTGCATCGCACGCCGGTGCTGACCAGCCGGCGGATCGACGGGATCGTCGGGGCGAGCGTCTGGTTCAAGGCTGAGAATTTCCAGAAGGTGGGGGCGTTCAAGGCCCGCGGCGCCTTCAACGCGGTGCTGTCGCTGAGCGACGCCGAGGCCGGAGCGGGGGTCGTAACCCATTCCTCCGGCAACCACGCCGCGGCCCTGGCCCTGGCCGCGGCGACGCGCGGCATCCCGGCCTATATCGTCATGCCGCGAACGGCCTCGGAGATCAAAAAGGCGGCGGTGGCCGGTTATGGCGCCCAGATCAGCTTCTGTGAGCCGACGCTGGTGGCGCGGGAGGCGGCTGCGGCGGCGATCCAGGCGCGCAGCGGAGCCAGGCTGGTGCCGCCCTACGACGACGACGCGGTGATCGCCGGCCAGGCGACGGCCGCTGTCGAACTGATCCAGGAGATTGCTGGCCTGGAAATCGTCACCTGCCCGGTCGGCGGCGGCGGCCTCATGGCCGGAACCGCGCTGGCGACCCGCTGGCTGGAGCCGGAGGCGCGGATGATCGCCGCCGAGCCCGCCGGCGCCGACGACGCCTGGCGCGCCTTCACCTCGGGTGTCCGGGTCGTGCAGGCCGGCCCAGACACCATCGCCGACGGCCTGCTGACCTCGCTGGGCGAGCGCAATTTCGCGGTGATGATGGCCTGCGTCGACGACGTGCTCACCGTCACCGACCCCGGCATCGTCGAGGCCATGCGGCTGATCTGGACGGCGATGAAGATCATCGTCGAACCCTCCGCCGCCGTCCCTCTGGCCGCCATGCTGGAGCACCCGCAAGCCTTCGCCGGGCGGCGGGTTGGTATGATCCTCAGCGGCGGGAATGTGGACCTGGACAGGCTGCCGTGGGTGACGGCCTAGGTCCTTCCGAACCTCCCTAGCCGTCATGGCCCGGCTTGTCCGGGCCACCCATGATCACCGTGAATTGTGGGTGTT
>JBEPUW010000105.1:0-3939 GCA_041691315.1 Caulobacteraceae bacterium
CCGCATTCCGCGGCTAAAGCCGCTCCAGCGGGGGATGACGGGGAGGAGAGGGCCACGCTGCCTACCGTTCGTGTTTTTCGTGTTTTTCGTGGTTCATTCTTCCGGGGCGATGCCGCCGCGCCACGCTGGCGATGGGGCTCACGGACGCCGCTCCACAGGCCGATGAGGCTGCGGCGCGAGCGAGCCTTTGCGTGGGGGCCGACACGCGCTAAGGGCTGATCCGAGGGGCGCCCTCGGAGGTCATCCGGCGTTGAAGGTCCAAAGACGATGGTTCGCGGCGGCGGGGGTGGTCGCGCTGAGCGCGATTGCTGTCGCCGGCTTCGCGCTGGCCATCTATGCCGCATGGCTGTTTCACGACATGCCCGACGCCTCGCAGCTGGCCGACTACCGGCCGCCGACGGCGACGCGGGTCTATGCCTGGGACGGCACCCTGATCGGCGAATTCTCCCGCGAGCGGCGCATCTTCGTGCCCTACGACCAGATCCCGCCGATGCTGATCAACTCGTTCCTCGCCGCCGAGGACCGCAACTTCTTTCAGCATGGCGGCGTCGATCCGGCCGGCATGATGCGGGCCATGGGCAAGGACGTGATGAACGCCATGCACGGCCGCCGGCTGGAGGGCGGCTCGACCATTACCCAGCAGGTGGCCAAGAACGTGCTGCTGACCCGCGAAGCCACCTTCGGCCGCAAGCTGAAGGAGGCCATCCTCGCCCAGCGGCTGGAAAAGACCCTGACCAAGCAGCAGATTCTCGAACTCTATATGAACGAGATCTGGCTGGGCTATCGCTCCTATGGGGTGGGGGCCGCCGCCTATAACTATTTCGGCAAGTCGCTGAACGAGCTCGACCTGGCGCAATGCGCCTATCTGGCCTCGCTGCCCAAGGGGCCGGACAACTATCAGCCGGTGAAGTTCAAGGCCGCGGCCATGCGCCGGCGCAACTGGGTCATCGGGCAGATGGCCGAGCTGGGCTGGGTCAGCCGCCAGCAGGCCGCCGCCGCCATGGCCGAGGACCTGACCGTCCAGGTCGCGCCCGAGCGGACCAAGTATCACGACGCCGACTATTTCGTCGAAGAGGTGCGCGAGCGCGCCATCCAGACCCTCGGGCCGAAGGTCAACGAGGGCGGCTACTATATGCGCACCACCCTGGACCCGAAGCTGCAGACCGCGGCGCGCCAGGCCCTGATGACCGGCCTGGAGAACTACGATCGCCGCCATGGCTGGCGCGGCGCCTGGGGCCATGCCGAGGCCGCCGACGGCTGGCAGAACGGCCCGCAGGCCCACGCGCCGGCCGAGCGCCGCGCCTGGCGGCCGGCCCGCGTGTCGTCGGAAGGCGGGCACGTGCGCCTCGCCGATGGCTCCGAAGGCCAGCTGGACGGCGCCGACGTCGCCTGGGCCAAGGCCGGCAAGGGCCTGCACGAGGGCGACCTGGTCTTCGTCGAGCCGAAGAGCGCGGGGGTTTTCAACCTGCGCCAGGTGCCGAACGTCAACGGCGCCCTGGTGGCGATCGATCCCTGGTCGGGCCGGACCCTGGCCATGGTCGGCGGCTACAGCTTCTCGCTGTCCAACTTCAACCGCGCCACCCAGGCCATGCGGCAGCCGGGCTCGTCGTTCAAACCCTTCGTCTATGCCACGGCGCTGGAGAACGGCTTCACCCCCGCCTCGACCGTGGTCGACGGGCCAATCACCCTGAAAGGCTATGGCGGCCAGGACTGGTCGCCGGAGAACTTCCACCACGGCTTCCTGGGCGCCCAGCCGCTCCGGCGAGGGCTGGAGCTGTCGCTGAACACCATGACCGTGCGTCTGGCCATGCAGGTCGGCATGCCGAAGATCGTCGAGACCGCCAAGCGCGCTGGGGTGGTCGACAATATGGAGCCGGTGCTGTCGATGGCCCTCGGCGCCGGCGAGACCACGCCGTTCCGCCTGACCGCCGCCTATTCCGCCTTCATCAATGGCGGCAAGCGCATCAGCCCGCACCTGATCGAGGTGGTCGAGGACCGCGATGGCCACCCGATCCTGAACGCCGACCAGCGCGCCTGTCCGGGCTGCGGCCAGGCCTTCAACGGCGATGAATCGCCTCGCGTCGAGCCCGGCGGGACCCAGGTGTTCGATCCCATCGCCGCCTACCAGATCACCTCGATGCTGGAAGGCGTGGTCCAGCGCGGCACCGCCTATCAGGCCCACATCCTGGGCCGGCCGGTGGGCGGCAAGACCGGCACCACCAACGATTTCCGCAGCGCCTGGTTCGTCGGCTTCACCCCAGACATCGTCGTCGGCGTCTTCGTCGGCTTCGACGACAACCGCTCGCTGGGCAATAATGAGACCGGGGCGGTGGACGCCGTGCCGATCTTCATCGACTTCATGCAGAGCGCGCTGAAGGACACCCCGGTGCGCGACTTCACCGCGCCGGCCGACGCCAAGTTCGGCATGGTCAACGGCAACCGCGAGGCCTTCCGCCCAGGCACCGAGCCGACCGGCCCGCGGCCATACGTGCCGAGCGGCAACGTCGGCGCGGTGATCGCGCCAAGGGAGGGCGCGGCCGCGCCGGTTGGGGCGCCGCCGCCGGCCGGCGCACCGCCCGCCCCGCCGAAAAAGGCGCCCGCCGATCTGAATGGCCTATATTAGGCGTCGAACCATCAACCCGGAGATTTCCATGAGACCGGATGTCGAGGCCGCACAGGCCGACATCGAGCAGTCGATCGACCTGCTCAGGAGGCGCCTTTGACTGGGATCCAGCCCTAAGACGCCTCGACGAACTCGACGCCAAGGTCGAGGACCCGACCCTGTGGGACAGCCCCACCCAGGCGCAGAGCCTCATGCGCGAACGCACCCGCCTGGCCGGCCAGGTGGAGGCGGTGCGGGGGCTTGAGCGCGACCTGGCCGACGCGGTCGCCTTCGCCGAGATGGCCGACGAGGAGAGCGACGAGGCCTCGCTCGACGACGCCCGCGCCCAGCTGGCCGAGCTGAAGGCCCGCGCCGCCCGCGCCGAACTCGAGGCGCTGCTGGCCGGCGAGGCGGACGGCAACGACGCCTATGTCGAGATCAATTCCGGCGCCGGCGGCACCGAGTCCGCCGACTGGGCCAACATGCTGCTGCGCATGTACACCCGCTGGTCGACGGCGCACGGCTTCACCGTCGAACTGATCGAGGAGACGCCGGGCGAACAGGCCGGCATCAAGTCGGCCACCCTGCAGGTCAAGGGAACCAACGCCTATGGCTGGCTGAAGACCGAGGCCGGCGTGCATCGGCTGGTGCGCATCTCGCCATATGACTCAAACGCGCGAAGGCACACCAGCTTCGCCTCGGTCTGGGTCTATCCGGTGGTCGACGACACGATCGAGATCGAGATCAATCCGTCGGATGTGCGCACCGACACCTATCGGGCCTCGGGCGCCGGCGGCCAGCACATCAACAAGACCGACTCCGCGGTGCGCCTGACCCACATCCCGACCGGGGTGGCGGTCGCCTGCCAGGCCGGCCGCTCCCAGCACCAGAACCGCGATGAGGCCTGGAAGATGCTGCGCGCGCGGCTCTACGAACTTGAGCTGCAGAAGCGCGACGCGGCGGCGCAGGCGATCGAGGACCAGAAGACCGACATCGGTTGGGGTCACCAGATCCGGTCCTACGTCCTGCAGCCCTACCAGCTGGTCAAGGACCTGCGCACCGACGTCGAAACCTCCGACACCTCAGGCGTCCTCGACGGCGACCTCGACGCCTTCATGGGCGCCTCCCTGGCCCAGCGGGTGGGGGCGACACGGGACGCGGCGGAAGCATAGAGAGGCCAACCCCATTCCGTCATGGCCCGGCTTGTCCGGGCCATCCATGAACACGGGCGGACGTGAGTTCGCGGCGCGATCCAACCACTCGCGATCACCGGCCAGCATCGACGTTCATGTTGGGGTGGACGGCCCCCGAACGGCATCGATGTGCCAGATTGAGGT
>JBEPUW010000106.1:0-2803 GCA_041691315.1 Caulobacteraceae bacterium
GGACTTCCACCCTCTCCTCCTCGCCGGCCTCCCGGCGCACTGTCCCCAATTTCCAGCCGGGCTATTCATACCGCAACGCCCCCACGGGTTTGGCGCGGGCGACGCGCAGCGCGTGGATGAATACGGTGGCCCAGGCGACGATCAGGGCGGCGGCGCCGGCGGCGACGAACACCCAGGGCGCCTGGTCGACATGGTAGGCGAAGCCGTGCAGCCACCAGTTCATCACCAGAAAGGCGATCGGCCAGGCCAGCAGATTGGCCCAGAGCACCGGCTGGCTGAACTGCCAGATCAGCAGCCTCAAGACCGCGCCGGTCCCCGCACCCATGGCCTTGCGGATGCCGATCTCCTTGGTGCGCCGCTCGGTGGTGTAGGCCGAGAGCGCGAAGAGGCCGAGCGCGGCGATGAACAGCGCCACCAGCGCCGCGGCCACGATCAGGCCGGCCTCGCGCAGCGTGTCGATATAGGAGTGCAGGGCAAACTCGGTGACGAAGTAGCGCTGGATCGGGTCGCCCGGCGCGAACCGCCGCCAGACCTTGTCGATGCCGGCCAAGGCCTGCGCCATGCGGTGGCGATCGAGCCGCAGGTTCAGCGCCAGCGAATAGTAGGAAACCTTCGGCCCGACCATGAACAGCACGGGCGAGATCGGCGCGCGCATGGTGCCGAACGTGAAATCGGGAATCACCCCGATAATCTGCGACGGCTTGGCCGGGTCGTTTCCGAAGGCAGCGTCCAGATCGGTGTGGAAAGCCCAGGTCACGGTCTTGCCAATGGCGGCCTGGTCGTTGGCGAAACCCAACTTCCGGCGCGCGGTCTCGTTGATCACCAGCGGCGGGTTGGAGGGCGACCCGGCGGCGAAGCCATCGGCCGAGCGGTTATGATCGAACACCCGGCCGGCGAGGGGCGCCACCTTGTAGACGCCGAAGAAGTCGTAATCGACCGGCGCCGTATTCACCCCGACGTCGCGCCCATCCACCGTCGCCTTGACGCCGATGACGCTGAGATTGAGCGCCTGGGCCGAGGAACAGGCGGCCTTCTCGACCCCACCGACGGCGGCCATGGCGTCGCGCAGATTGTCCGTACACGGCTTGGCCAGCACCAGCAGCACCTGGTCCTTGTCCAGGCGCATGCCCTGGTTCAACGCGAACAGGGTCTGGCGGGTGATGGTGGTGGCAAACAGGATCAACCCGATCAGCACCGCGAACTGCACGACCACCAGCATCTGGCGGACCAGCGCGCCGCCGACCGAGGGCGGTAACCCGCCCTTCAGCACCGTCGCCGGCCGGAAGTTGGACAGCACCAGGGCCGGATAGGCGCCGGCCGCCAGCCCGACCACCAGCACCAGCGCCGGCAGGGCCGCGAACAGGATCGGATCGCCATAGTCGATGACCATCTTGCGCCCGACCAGCACGTTGAAGCCCGGCAGCACCAGTTCGGCCAGGGCCGCGGCGATCAGCCCGGCCAGCGCCACATGGATCAGGGCCTCGCCCATGAACTGGGCGATCAGGTCGCGCCGCGTCGCGCCGGCCGCCTTGCGCACCCCGACCTCCACCGCCCGGCGGGTGGCACGCGCGGTCATCAGGGTGACGAAGTTGATTGCCGCCACCAGCACGATCAGCGCCCCGACCGCGCCGACCCCGGCCAGGACGGCGATGTCTGTCCCGGTGCTGAAAGCGCCCTGGATGTCGGGGCGCAGGTGGATCTGGCTGAGCGGCGTCAGGGAGGTGGCGATGCGGGTGCGGCTGGAGTCCGCGCCGAGTTGTTCGGGTGAAAAGTGCCGGCGGGCGAAACCGGCCATATCGACGCCGGCGAGGCTCGCGCCAAGCTTCAGCCGGACATAGGTGGTGACGACCAGGTTCTGCGGCGTGTCGCGTTTTTCCAGCGCCGCCATCGGCGACTGCGGCGCGCGGGTCGACCCGTACATGTCGAAGATCAGGTGGGTGGTGGGCGGCAGGTCCTGGATCACCGCCGTCACCTTCATGGGCGCGCCATTGATCAGCAGCGGCTGGCCGATCGGCGCGTCGCGACCGAAATACTTGCGCGCGACGGCGCGGGTGATGACCAGCCCGTCCGGCTCGTCCAGCGCGCTGGCCAGGTCGCCGGCGACCACCGGCATCGGCATGACCCGGAAGAAGTCCGGATCGGCCCAGGTGAGGTTGGGCTCGGAGGCGGTGAAATCGCCGCGTTTGACGGTGACGGGGAGGTCCTGGTTGGTGATCCGCGCCGCGTATTCGACCTGCGGGATCTCCGATTTCAACGCCGGCCCGACCCGGGTCGAGCTGACGTCGGTCAGCACCGGCCGTTCGCCCGGATAGTCGATGCGCTCCGAAAAAACGTAGACCCGCTCATGGCCGGGGATGAACCGGTCGTAGCTCAGCTCGCCGCGCACGAAGAGGGCGATCAGCAGCGCCGCTGCAAATCCGACCGCGAGGCCGAATATGGTCACCCCGGCATAGAGGCTGTTGCGCTCCAGATTGCGCAAGGCGGCGGAGAGATAGTTGCGGAACATGACGGTCCTCCCTTCAGGCCGCGACCAGGGTTTCGCTGACGACGCGGCCGTCGAGCAGCTTGATGGTCCGTTGCGCCTCGGCGGCGTGGACCAGCGAGTGGGTGACCATTACCACCGTGACCCCGGCGGCGGCGGCGGCCTTCAGCAGCGCCATCACCGCCTCGCCATTGGCGGTGTCGAGATTGCCGGTCGGCTCGTCGGCCAGGATCAGGCTGGGCGCCGAGACCAGGGCTCGCGCCACCGCCACCCGCTGCTGCTGGCCGCCGGAAAGCTGCTGCGGCTTGTGGCGGGCGCGGT
>JBEPUW010000107.1:0-1534 GCA_041691315.1 Caulobacteraceae bacterium
CTTCTCCCTCTGGGAGAAGTCTAGTTGGCGCGCACCAATGCTGCTCGCACCAGCGGCAGGCGGTCATTGCCGAAGTACATGTCGTCGCCCACGAACAGGGTCGGCGAGCCGAAGCCGCCGCGGCGCATCACTTCGTCGGTGTTGGCCTTCAAGGCGTCCTTGATCTCCTGCCGCGAGATGGCAGCGAACAGCGGCTCGGCCGCGACGCCGGCCTTGGCGCAGACGTCGGCGATCACCGCGTCCTGGGAGATATCGCGGTCGTCGCCCCAATAGGCCTCGAGAGCGGCCCGAGCGAAGTCGACCAGCTTGCCTTGCGGCTCCAGCACGATGCAGGCGCGCATGACCTTGACGCTGTTCACCGGAAAGACCGACGGCGGCATCTTGATCTTCAGGCCGGCGACGCGGGCCCAGTCCTGCAGGTCCTTGCCCGAATAGCGCGCCTTGGCCGGCACCGGGGTCTCGCGGCTCTGATAGACGCTGGGATTGATGGTGTTGAAGATGCCGCCGACCAGGATCGGCCGCCAGACGATCGCCGCGCCCAGCTCGGCCGCCATCGGCTGGATGTTCTCAAACGCCAGATAGGTCCAGGGACTGGAACAGTCGAAGAAGAACTCGATCATGACGGTCAGCTCCCGGTGAAGCGGCCGGGCCGCTTTTCGAAGAAGGCGGCGACCGCCTCGCGATGGTCGTCGCTCAACGCCGCCAGCGCGTACTGGTCGGCGTCCATATAGGTGGCGGCGGCGTTGTTGGCGGTGGCGATGGCGGTGATGGCCCGCTTGGCCATGCGCACCGTCAGCGGCGGCAGGGCGGCAACCTTGTCGGCCCACTGGCGCGCGGCGGCCAGCGCGCCGCCTTCCTCGGTGACCACGTCGACCAGTCCCCAGGCCTCGGCTTGGCTGGCCGGAACGCGCTCGCCGAAGATGGTCAGTTGCTTGGCCCGTGACGGGCCGATCAGATTGACCAGCCGCGGCTGGGTCCCCCAACTCATATTCATGCCCAACGGGACCTCCGGCAGGCGGAAATGCGCACCGCGCCCGGCGATGCGGAAGTCGCAGGCCGCGACCAGGGCCAGCGCGCCGCCGATGCAAAAGCCCTCGACGGCGGCGATAGTGGTCTGGTCGATCGCCTCCCAGGCCGCGCACATGTCCGGGCCGATGCGCAACGCCTCGCGCCGCTCGATCAGCGGGACCTCGGCCCCGATGCCGAGCTTGCGGTCGCTGAGGTCGGCGCCGGCGGAAAACACCGGATCGCCGCTCAGCACCACGGCGCTGGTCGAGGTGTCGCCGCGAAGCTCTCTCGCGATCTCGGTCAGCGCGCTCATCACATCGCGGGACAGCGCGTTCAACCGATCGCCGCGTTTGATGGTGACCAGCGCCACCCGGCCCTCGCGGACCAGCGTCACGTCGGCGGATTCATCCTGGCTCACCCTTAGCCTCCGTTCGTTGCCTCAAACCTTGCCTGTTGAGCGCTTTGGATCAATGGCCCTCTCCTCCCCGTCATCCCCCGCTGGAGCGGCTTTAGCCGCGGAATGCGG